>CAVDTR010000001.1:0-69110 GCA_963612015.1 Lachnospiraceae bacterium
TAATATACTGACCCTTTAAGCTAGCAGGTTTTGCTTTATTAATTGCACCCATAAGAGCCTGGAAGTTGTCGCTCAACTGCTCATTTGTAAAGGATGCTTTTCCAACTGGCACATGGATAATGTTTGTCTTATCCAATCTGTACTCAATCTTACCAGCTTTGATGTCGTTAACAGCCTTGGTAACGTCCATAGTTACAGTTCCTGCCTTCGGGTTCGGCATTAAGCCCTTTGGTCCAAGGACACGTCCTAAACGACCAACAACACCCATCATGTCCGGTGTAGCAACTACAACGTCGAAGTCTAACCATCCTTCGTTCTGGATCTTCGGAATCAATTCCTCTCCACCAACGTAGTCAGCTCCTGCTGCCTGTGCTTCATCGAGCTTGGTTCCCTTTGCGAAAACCAATACACGAACTGTCTTACCTGTTCCGTGTGGCAGAACTACTGCACCACGGATCTGCTGCTCTGCATGACGGCCATCACAACCGGTTCTGATATGAAGTTCGATTGTCTCGTCAAACTTAGCTGTTGCATTCTTCTTTACAAGGTCAATAGCCTCAGCAACATCGTACTGGCTCTGCTTGTCGAATGCCTTAACAGCCTCTTGATACTTCTTTCCTCTTTTCATGAAAAAATAACCTCCTGGTGGTAATATCGGGAGAGGGCCCTCCCACTTGTTTTCTGGTAACTGTCGCTGCTAATTAGTCAACTACTTCAACGCCCATTGATCTAGCTGTTCCAGCGATCATGCTCATAGCAGCCTCAAGGCTTGCTGCGTTCAAGTCAGGCATCTTCTGCTCAGCGATCTGCTGAACCTGTGCCTTTGTGATCTTAGCTACTTTGTCTTTGTTTGGCTTTCCTGAGCCAGACTTAATGTTGCAGGCTTTCTTAATCAATACCGGTGCCGGAGGAGTCTTAGTTACGAAGCTAAAACTTCTGTCTGCATATACGGTAATAACTACTGGGATAACAGTGTCTCCCATGTCTGCTGTCTTTGCATTGAACTGCTTTGTAAACTCAACGATGTTTACGCCATGCTGGCCAAGAGCCGGTCCGACTGGAGGAGCCGGAGTTGCCTTTCCGGCTGGAATCTGCAGTTTAATGTATCCTTGTACTTTCTTTGCCATTTGGAATTGCCTCCTTAATTTGTTTTCTTAACATCTGCGAAACTTACTTCAACCGGTGTTTCGCGACCGAACAGTTCTACATTGATAGTGACTGTCTGCTTGTGATGGTTCATGGCAGTGATCACGCCGGCTGTATCTTTCCATACGCCACCGATGACAACGATCATATCGCCTTCCTCGAAATCCACCACAACACTCTCGGACTTGATACCTAATGGTCTCATCTCGGCATCAGTGAGCGGTACCGGCTTGCTTCCCGGACCAACGAATCCGGTTACGCCTCTGGTATTGCGAACGACATACCAAGTATCATCGTTCATAATCATGTGAATAAGAACATATCCCGGAAACATCTTCTTGGAAACCTGCTTCTTCACTCCGTTCTTGACTTCGGTTACATCCTCCATCGGTACGCGGACCTCTAAAATCTGATCTTCAAGATGTCTGTTCTCGATCGTCTTATCAATGTTTGCTTTGACTTTGTTCTCATACCCTGAATAAGTATGAACAACATACCAGTTCGCCTCTGCCATAATCACTCTGCCTCCGTTAAAAACTTAAACCAATCAGGAAATTGATGCCGTACTGGATGATCCAATCCAATACCGCAATGATAAGTCCGGTAACTACTGAAGCAGCAACTACCGCGATAGTCTGTCTTACAAGTGACTTACGGTCCGGCCAGATGATCTTCTGGAACTCTGCCTTCAGACCGGTAAACCAGCTTGCTTTAGGAGCCTTTTCGACTTTTTCAGTTTGTCCCATGCTTACACTCCTTTACTCGACTTGGACTATTTGGTTTCCTTGTGTACTGTATGAGTCTTGCAGAATCTGCAGTACTTCTTGGTTTCCATTCTGTCCGGATGAGTTTTCTTGTCCTTTGTCATGTTGTAATTACGACGCTGACACTCTGTGCAGGCTAATGTAATTCTTGTGCGCACAACTTCCACCTCCGTTTTAAATTCTTGTGTTTGCCGCCCTTCCTAAAAAAGGGCATAAAAAAAAGACCTATTTCCAAGCCTCAACACTATAACATAATCCAAAATATTCGTCAACAATTTTTTAAAAATAGATTGTTTTCTAAAATATACCACAAAATATTGTATTTTTCAAATGTTTTGCCGATATTATTTGTAGTTGAAGTATTGACAACAAAATGATATAGTAAATATGTATAAATGGACTTATTATACCCCGATGCTGTCAGCATATTTCAAGGATGAAAGGAGGGGATTCACATGGCAAAGATCGATAGTGCTTACAACTACTATCTGATGACGTATGCCGATCAGAAAGCGACACGCTACGATTCACACAAGAAGAGCGATCTGCGCAGAGTATACAACTCCATTGTAAAATCAAATAAAGACTCCCCTCTGTACAAGATCTCGGATTTAGAAAGCGCCAAGCGCTACGCGATCGACATCAAGGAAAAGACGAAGTCCATCCAGAATGTTGTCGCATCACTCTCGGACAATTACGGAGAGTTCTCCGATTCCTTCCAGAAGAAGGTTGCAGTCTCCTCCGATGAGGATACCGTTTCTGTCGATTACGTCGGGGATGGCACAGAGAAGAACCAGACGAACCGCTTTGAGATCCAGGTCAACCGGCTTGCATCACCGCAGGTCAATACCGGTAACTATCTGAAGCCAAACGCGCTTTCCTTTATACCGGGCTCCTATTCCTTCGACCTGAATATCGGTTCCAGTGCATACGAGTTTCAATATAATATCGGTGTCGGCGAATCCAACAACGATGTACTTGGCAAGCTGTCAAGGCTGGTAAACGGTTCCAACCTCGGAATCGACGCGGAGGTGCTCACCAACTCCAAGGGAGAGATTGCACTGTCCCTTGCCTCACGCCAGACCGGACTCGGAGAGAATGAAGCAGCATTGTTTTCCATCAATCCGTCAAGCGATTCGGATTCCATGGCAGCAATGGATCTGCTCGGAATAAACAACATTACAACACCGTCTGCCAATTCCGATTTCCTGCTCAACGGAATCCAGCAGAGCTCACTTTCCAACACCTTTACGGTCAACAACGCATTTGAGCTTACGCTCCAAAAGCCGACCACAAGCGGCTCACCGGTCACGATCGGATTTAAGGCAAGTGCAGATGCTGTCGCGGACAACATCCAGAAGCTGGTGGATGCCTACAACGGACTGCTCACGGTAGCCGAGGATTACAAGGACTCCGGCAGCGGCAATGGCGGACGGCTTCTAAACGATGTCGGCTCCGTTGCAAAGAACCGTTCGGAATCCTTAAAAGAGATCGGTCTTATGGTAGCGGACAACGGTTACATTTCCATCGACAGCAGCGTTCTCGCAGAGGCGATCACGCCGCAGCGGACACAGGATACCTTCCAGCGGCTAAGCGAATTCAAGGATGCGATCGGTCAGAAGGCGGACAACGCCTCCGTCAATCCTATGAAATACGTCGACAAGGTGGTTGTCGAATACAAGAATCCGGGACACACCTTTGCAGCTCCTTATATGAGTTCGATCTACTCCGGCATGATGCTGGACAGTTACATTTAAAAACCCATCAAATTACTTCCGTTAAGAAGGATTTGATGGGTTTTCTGTTTCTCCGATCGTGTAATCGCTCTCTGCGATCCCACAGATACAGTAATTATTTCGCGTAATTGTTTTTACCTTATATAACATCTCGTCCGCGGTATATAAGAAGTCCCACATGCGGTTATCCTCTTTCGGCTGTCCCCAGCATAGTCCCTGGGAAACCGTAACATACGGGATCGTCTTTGAGAACTTGTGCTCGATCGCCAGCGAGACGATCTTTTGCTTTAGCTCCGCCGCGTAGGAGGCTGCCTGCTCTTTTGTGACATCCTCGTAGATCAGCACGAACTCGTCTCCGCCGTATCTCGCGCAGAAAGCGCCATATGCAGATGCCATCTCCTTTAACACTGCTGCCACGCGCACCAGACATTCATCGCCTGCCTGATGTCCGTAATTATCGTTGAACTCCTTAAAGTAATCCACATCCAAGATCTCAACGGCAAGCGACTCCCCAGCCGAGCTCACTCGCTTGAAGATCTGCTCGGAGTAATCGTTCAGCCGGAAGCGGTTTGCCAGCTTCGTGAGCGGATCAAGCTCCGACTTTTCCAGCAGGATGCGGTTCTGCAGCTCCGCCTCGATGCGCGCACGGTTTGCAGTCTCCAGACTTCTCCGAAGCGAAAGGATATTGTTCATCATGGTGCGCGTCTCTGTCTCCATCAGCTCTGACAATTCGTAGTACAGCCCCGCCGCCTGCAGATATTCGGCATTCTGCTCATGCTTGCGGTAGAACCGGATCTTGAGGGAGATCAGCCGAAGCTGCATCTTGATGATACTGCAGGATCGGATGAGCGGTTCCATGATCTCGATCAGCTTCCAAAATTCCTCCTGCTTGTCATTCTCCAAGAGCATCGATGCGTAATCGTACAGATCGTCAAACATATCAAGGATCGCAACGTTTTCCGGTATGCCGCTCTGTACCAACCCGATGCAGTGATCGCGCTTTTCCAGTTTATGGATCGTGTTGTAGTATACCGCCTCCGTGCAGAGCACAGTCACCTTTTCCAGATCCCCGACCTCATCCCAGTGATCCTTATAGATATGCTGTAAGATCTCTTCGATGCGCTCATTCTCACCCTGTGGGATCAGGCACTTGATCATATTCTGGTAGGTCGATACCATAAGTCCGTGATATTCCTCATCCCCGGTCTTCTGCTTCATATAAGAAAGCACCTGTTCGAGATAGTTCAGCGCGTCCTCGTAGCGCCCGCACTGTATGTTGAGCGCACCGATGTTGATGCTGATCTGTACCTCCATCTTTTTCAAGTGATATTTTCTGCAATAGCTGATTCCGCTCAGATAGTAGTCCTGAGCAATCGGTGCATTTCCACGGTTCATCGCCCAGATTCCGAGCAGATTGTAGCAGCGCGCCATGAGCTCCCACTCACACGCCCGCTCCAGATAAGGGATCGCCTTGCTGACGGAATCGAAAAAATTGTTGCCATCGTTCAAGCAATAATACGTCTCGCCCATATAATAATGTCCGAACCCGATCAGATGGCAGTCGCCGCCCTTCACACCGTAAGCGATAATGTCGTTGCAGCACCGAAGTGTCTGCTCCGCATCACGTCCACGGCTTCGCATCACACAGTCGACCCAATATTGCACAATGTCATTGTAATCTTCCAGTTGCATAGGATATCCCCCATTATGTAATGCAGTTTGCACATCAGATTGATATGCAAACTGTAAGTGTTACCGATTATTCAAAATACTCCAAAGGATTGACCGATTCTCCATCCTTTAAAAGTTCAAAGTACAGATTGCTTCCCTCAACAGAATAGTATTTGGTCGGCTCGCTGACGTATCCGATCACTTGTCCACCCTCAACCTCGTCTCCCACGGAGAAGTTGAGCTCCTTAAGCTGTCCGTAGACCGCGCTATATCCGTCTCCGAGATCCTGTGTAACCGTGCATCCAGTCACCTCATTGGTGGATATATCCGTGATCACGCCGGGCGCTACCAGATATACCTTGCTGTTTACCTCGCCGCCGATCACGATCGCAGGATTGTAGCGGTACTGGTCAAGTGTTGGGAAATAGATGGTGGCATCCATGCTGTAATCGAGCAGGACGTTCCCCTCCAAAGGCCATACGAGATTTTCCTCACTTGCAAAATGTAACGTATCCCGAAAAGTCTCTTTCGGAGCGATCTCTTCGACCGTTTCCTCCACCGGTTCTTCCACATATTCATCTGTCGTCTCAAGATCCGGGCTTACGATCTCCTGCTTCGGGGTGACCTCCACCTGCGGCTCTTTCTGCTCCTGAACCTGCACATCCTTCTGCTGGTTCGTCGTCTTAGGCGGGATCACGCTCGACACCGTCTCCGACTGTTCTGTCTGTTGTGTTACTTCCTGCTGCTGTGCCAGCTGCTCTTCCTGTCTTTTTTCTGCGGCGCGCTCTGTCGCATATACGCCGCCAAAACCGATAAGTCCCGCAATCAGGCAGGAAATTGCTATCACACATTGCTTCTTCTTCATAGGGCATTCCTCCATTGTCAAATTTATCTTTGAAAACAGTATTTCCGCCCTATGTGATTTTATACCAAAAAAATTATCCTTTACTTGCCAGCCGGCAGTCGTAAATAATATTGGAAAGCTGCGCAAACTGTTCTAAGGAAAGTGCCTCTCCGCGTATCGTTGCAGGCACGCCGAGCGCCGTGATGCAATCTGTTACCTGCTGCTTGCCAAGCTGTAACTGCGGGAAATTGCTCAGACCATTTGCCAGCGTTTTACGTCTCTGGTTAAACGAAGCGCGGATGATCTGAAACATCAGTTTTTCGTCTTTGACATCGACAGGAGGCTTTTCGTGTCTCGTCAGCCGGATGACTGCGCTTCCGACCTTCGGTTGCGGCATAAAGCAGCTCGGCGGGACGTTGACAACGATCTCAGGCTTAGCATAATACTGCACCGCCAGCGAAAGCGCGCCGTAATCCTTCGTTCCCGGTCCGACCTGCATACGATCCGCAACCTCCTTCTGCACCATGATCGTGATACTGTCGATCGGCACATGGCTCTCAAACAGCCCCATGATGATCGGCGTTGTGATGTAATACGGAAGATTCGCTACGACTTTGATCGGTCTGCCGCCGTTTTTCTCCTGTGCCAGCTTATTGATATCGACTTTTAAGATATCCTCATTCAACACCTCTACATTATGATATGCAGCAAGCGTATCTTTTAAAATCGGAATCAGGTTGTTGTCGATCTCGACTGCGACAACTTCTCTCGCAGTCTCACACAGATACTGTGTCATCGTTCCGATTCCCGGTCCGATCTCTAAGACAAAATCGTCTTTGCCAACGCCGGATGCCGCTATGATCTCTTCGAGAATGCGCGTGTCGATCAGGAAATTCTGTCCGAATTTTTTTTGAAAATTAAATTGATACTTCTGCAACACCTCTATGGTGTTCTTCGGATTGCCAAGCGTAGCCATCTTGCGTCTCCTTCTGTCTAAAAAAATGCATCAAACATCTGCAGCATAAATTCTTTGTATAACCGATTATACTCCAGATGAAATGCCTCCGCCACATCGAGTGCGGCATTGCCCTCCATCTGTGATGCCTCAAACAAGGCAAAGGCTGCCTCGTACACTTCGGGGTTCTTATCGTAAAAGGCCTCCGTCAGGGTATCCTGGAAGGTAAAGGCTGCCTTCTCGGAAAGGTTGTCCATAAAATCCTCTCTGCTTATGGCGTTGCCCGCCTCATAATCCGACAGGAAAATATGTTTTTCGGCACCCTTCACATACTGCTCGTAGGCTTCCTTTACCTCATCATAGGTAAGAGGCTCATAGTTTGCGTTCCAGAACTCCTCAAATGCTTCCTTTGTCGGGAACTGCTCCAATATTTCTTCCATGCTGTTCTTATCCCCTTGTCATCCTATACTAAGAATGTCTCCAATTCCGTCTTGATGGCAGCTTCGAGCGCGCCTGCTGCCTGCTCATCTGCCGCACTTACGGAAATGTAGAATTTCAGCTTCGGCTCTGTTCCGGAAGGACGTACCACAACGGAGCAGTTGTCCTCAAGCAGGAACTTAAGAACGTCAGACTTCGGAAGTCCGTCCAGTCCCTTTGCATAGTCCAGACAGGTTGTGATCTTCTTGCCGCCAAATGCGGTGATCTCCCCGCGGAATGCTTTCATGATGTTCTGCATCTTGTCGAAGCCTGCGGCTCCGTCAAACTCATAAGAGTGCAGGGTGTTGAGGCAATATCCGTAGGCTGCATATAACTCGTTCAACTTGTCGATCAGGCTGATTCCCTTGGTCTTGTAGTAAGCAAACATCTCGCAGATCAAAAATGCTCCGTCTACCGCATCCTTGTCGCGAACATAGGAACCGCTTAAGTATCCGTAGCTCTCCTCGAATCCAAAGATGTAAGAATCTTCCTTGCCTTTTGCCTCCAGATAGCCGATCTGCTCGCCGATGAACTTAAATCCGGTCAGCACATTGATCGTGCGTACACCGTAGTGTGCTGCGATCTGCTCGCCGAGATCTGTGGTAACGATCGTCTTTACCATTACCGCATCCTGTGGCATTGTGCCGTTCTTGGTGCGCTGTGAGCAGACATAATCTAAAAGCAGGCAGCCGGTCTGATTGCCGGACAGCAATACATATTCGCCGTTCTTGTCCTTAACTGCGATACCGACACGGTCACAGTCCGGATCGGTTGCAAGCAGAAGGTCTGCATTGCATTTTGCGGCATATTCCATTCCAAGTGCCATTGCCTCGCGGATCTCCGGGTTCGGGTACGGGCAGGTCGGGAAATTGCCGTCCGGCTTCTCCTGCTCCGGTACTACGGTGATATTGGTAAATCCGGTCTCCTTCAAAGTTCTTGTAACCGGCTTTAATCCGGTTCCGTTTAACGGGGTGTATACGATTGCCACATCGCGGTTGATCACATCATCCTTGCCGAGAAGTGACTGCTTCTTTACTTCCTCAACGAAATTGGTATATACATCCTCGCCGATGTATGAGATCTTTCCTGCTGCCATGAGCGCATCGAAATCTCCCAGCTTGACATCCTCAAAAATATCGAGCTTTTCGATCTCTGCAAGGATCTTCTCTGCTGCCTCCGTAGTGATCTGGCATCCGTCTGCACCATATACCTTGTATCCGTTGTACTTGGACGGATTGTGGGAAGCAGTTACCATGATTCCTGCTGCACAGTGCAGTGCGCGAACTGCATAGGAAAGGCATGGAGTCGGCATCAGCTCTGTGTAGATGGCAACCTCGATTCCGTTAGCCGCGAACACGCCGGACGCAACCTTTGCAAACAGATCCGACTTGATTCTCGAATCATAGCTGACTGCGATCTTTCTGCTCTCCTCCGGGAAATTGGCATTCACATAGTCGGAAAGTCCCTGTGATGCTTTTGCCACAGTGTAGACATTCATGCGGTTGGTTCCTGCTCCGATCACGCCGCGGAGTCCGCCTGTTCCAAATGCAAGATTGCGGTAAAATGCGTCTTCGATCTTGGCATCATCCGCTGCGATGGCGCGAAGCTCTGCCTGTACATCCGCATCCGCTACCGCTTTTTCTAACCACTTTTCATACTGGTTTCTGATTTCTTCTTTCATTTTTCTATTTCCTCCTATTTTAAACCGGGGTTGATGCAATTATCTCTAACTGCCCCTCGATTGTTACCTTTCCGTATCCGTTGCATAAGATCATGTGGTTGCCCTTTTTCACCGAGTGTCCGTCGATTGCCCCGCTGCCCTCTACCACACTTACAAGCATAAATGGATACTTCTGTTCAAACTCTGCGGTGCCGTCCACTGCCAGCTTAAAGATACGGTAATACTGACACTCGATCAGCTCGTACAGGCAGTTGACCGGAACATCATCCGTATGGCGCACGCTGTCGCCGATCTCCTTTGCCGGGACTGTGATGACGTCAATGCTCTGCTCGATATGAAGTTCCCGTAGCTTGCCGTTGCTTAAACGGTCATAATCATATACACGGTATGTAATATCGCTGTTCTGCTGGCTCTCAAGGATCAGTGTGCCGCCCTTGATCGCATGTACAGTACCCGGATCGATCTGCAAGAAGTCACTCTTTTGGATCGGGATCTCGCGGATGAAGTCTTTCCAGCGTCCGCCGTGGATCATATCGGCAAGCTCTTCCTTGGTCTTGGCGTTGTGACCGATCACGATCGTTGCGTTCTCTTTGCAATCCAATATATACCAACATTCCATTTTACCATAAGAACCGTTCTCATGGGAAGAGGCATATACATCATTTGGGTGCACCTGAATGCTTAGGTCTGCTTTTGCATCGATGATCTTGGTCAGAAGCGGGAAACGCTCGCTCTTGTAGTTACCGAACAGCTCCGGGTTGGATTTCCAGAGACCGGAAAGCGTCCTGCCCTTAAATTCGCCCTCTTTTACATGGCAGTCTCCGTGCTCATGTGCTGCGATGCCCCAGCATTCGCCGATGTCATCTCCCTCCACCGGATAACCGAACTCATCGCGCAGCTTTGTGCCGCCCCAGATATTGTGTGTAAAGACCGGCTCCAAAAATAAAATTTCCTTCATTTTTCCATTCCTCTCTTTCTATGACTGTTCAAAAACTTATCTGTTTTTACTGCTCCTTCTGATATGCCCGCATTCCAAGATAAACCGCACCCAAAATCCCGGCATCATCCTTTAACGCGGGATGAACGATATAGGAATCGATATGCTCCTCGATCATCGGGTGATGCACATAGCCCGCAAGCATGTCGACAACCTTCTTTTGTACCTGTTCCAGCAAGCCTTCCTGATGCATGACTCCGCCGCCTAATATGACCTTCTCCGGCGAGTACAGCATGATGTAGTTCGCAACTGCCTGCGCCAGATAAAAGGCTTCAAGCTCCCAGACCTCTTTCTGATCCTGCAATAGCTTTCCGGGCTTGCCCCAGCGCTTTTCGATCGCCGGTCCGCTTGCCATGCCCTCCAGACAGCAGCCGTGATACGGGCAGCAGCCTAAAAACGCATCCGTTTCGTGCCTTGCCATAAGGATATGTCCGCCCTCCGGATGTACCAGCCCGTGAAGCGGTTCTCCGTTGATGCACACGCCCACGCCGATCCCGGTGCCGACCGTGATATAGATCGCATTGTGATAGCCCTTGGCAGCGCCCCACACAGCCTCTCCTAAAACAGCTCCGTTTACGTCCGTGTCAAAGCCTACCGGCACGCCGAGCGCTTCCCGGAAGGCTCCGACGATATTGTAGTCCGCCCACGCCAGCTTCGGTGTGCTGGTGATGTAGCCGTAGGTATCAGACTCCGGATTCAGGTCGACCGGTCCAAAGCAGCCGATGCCAAGCGCCCCGATCTCCTTGTCCTTAAAAAAGCCGATCATCTGTGGTACCGTCTCCTGTGGTGTCCGCGTCGGGATCTCCACCCGTTCGAGCAGCGTCCCGCCATCTGTGGTAACTGCGCAGACCATCTTTGTTCCGCCTGCTTCAATTCCTCCGAT
The DNA here is from genome assembly GCA_963612015.1 of Lachnospiraceae bacterium. Lineage (GTDB taxonomy): Bacteria > Bacillota > Clostridia > Lachnospirales > Lachnospiraceae > Roseburia. The sequence goes on from CAVDTR010000001.1 coordinate 11,155, forward strand.
CCGCATAATGTGACTTCCTTTCCTAATTATATGTGCATGCAATTTTTCATGCTTTTATACTAGCATAATTATGGTTGTTTCTTCCAGTATGTCCTTATAAAATTATAAAGGTAAATATAGTTCGTTACAATACATTCCCCAAAAAGAAGGAAAACATAACATGAAAGAAACCATTTCTCTAAACGGTATTTGGTATTTTCGCCTCGATGCAGCGCAAACCGGTCTGGATGAGCACTTTGAGTCACAAAGCTTCTCCGACACGATCGAGCTGCCTTCCACCATTGCCCTGTCACAGAAGGGAACTCCAAGCGACGCAAAGGAGACCGGATTTTTGACAGATCCATACGCAATGGAGGGCTACACCTGGTATAAAAAGTCCGTCACGCTTCCGCTCTCCGCACTGGATGTCCTAGACGGCGTACATATCCTGCTGACCTTAGAACGGACTCGCATCTCCCATGTGTGGGTGGATGGCGAAAAGGTCGGAACCTTTGACAGCCTCGTCGCACCGCATGAGTACGACCTCACCCCGTATATCCATTCGCTTTGCCCGGAGATCACCATCATGGTCTCCAACACCGGATACAAGGTTCCGGGCGGTCATCTGACTTCGCCGGATACCCAGACGAACTGGAACGGAATACTCGGCGATATGCACCTTACGATTCAAAGCGGCATCTCTTTTACAACGATCGATGCGGTAAGTGATCTTGCAAATGCATCTGCACTGCTTCAGGTATCTGCGGACAATCACACCGATGTCGAAACACGCGCTGCGCTGACAGTCTCTGCGCGTTCCTGCCGTCTGAAGGATGCCTTTTTGCAGGCGGATACCAATATCAGCGATCTGCTTACACAGACTGCTCCGGCAAGCCACACCGATACGAAGCAGCTCCTTTCCGAGATCTGCCAGACCGGTGATCCGCTTCCGGAAAAAACATACCCGCTTGTCCTTGCACCGGGAAGCACACAAAATACCTTTACCTATGAATTTGCAAAAGATGTCCTGCTTTGGTCAGAGTACGAGCCGAACCTGTATCTGCTGACGCTCACCCTGACGGATGAGGAGGGAAATCTCCTCGACGAGCGAACCATCTGGTACGGTCATCGCGATTTTACGGCTGACGGAGATCATTTCTCCATCAACGGACGCCGCACCTTCCTCCGCGGCAAGCATGACGGAATGATCTTCCCGCTTACCGGCTTTGCCCCGATGAGCGTGGAGGGCTGGTTATCTGTCATGAAAACAGCCAGAGACTTCGGTATCAACCACTACCGTTTCCACACCTGTTGCCCGCCGGAGGCAGCCTTCACCGCCGCCGATCTTCTCGGCATCTACATGGAGCCGGAGCTTCCTTTCTGGGGAACCTTCAACGGACCGGAGGACGAGGGCTACAACGAGGAGGGACAGCACTTCCTTGAGGAAGAGGGCTTTCGTATTCTAAGCCTGTTCTCCTCCCACCCATCCTTCTGTATGATGTCGATGGGTAATGAGCTGTGGGGCAATCCTTCCGCGATCAATGATCTGCTTGGCAAATACAAGGCATTCCGCCCGCAGATCTTATTTACACAGGGTTCAAACAACTTCCAGTGGGTGCCAAACATCCAGCCGAATGACGACTTTTTCTGCGGCGTGCGCTTTACCATCGACCGCCAGATCCGCGGCTCCTACGCGATGTGCGACAAGCCGCTCGGTCATGTGCAGACTGCTGCACCGGACACCCGCTTCAATTACGAGGAGGCGATTCATCCATCCTACGAGCAGCACCAGAGTGAGCTGTCCGAGGACGGAACCATCGAGATCCAGTACGGCACCGGTGTCAAGCGCGTCAAGCTTACCGAAGCACAGGCAGAGCTTGTCCCGACGATCCCGGTTGTCTCCCATGAGATCGGTCAATACTGCACCTTCCCGGATTTTAAGGAGATCGACTCCTACACCGGCGTTCTCAAGGCGGAGAACTTCAGCGTATTCAAGGAGCGTCTGGAAGAAAAACGTCTCGGTGGTCTTGCCGAGCAGTATTTTAAGAACTCCGGCGCACTCGCAGTCGCCTGCTACAAGGAAGAACTGGAGACCGCACTGCGCACACCTTCGCTCGCAGGCTACCAGATTCTCGATATCCAGGATTTCTCCGGTCAGGGTACAGCCCTTGTCGGTGTATTAAATGCCCTCATGGAGAACAAAGGTCTGGTATCTGCTCCTGAGTGGAGAACCTTCTGCTCGGATGCAGTCGTTCAGGCGGAATTTGACAGCTACCTGCTGACCGCAGGAAAAGAATTTGCATTCACGGCATCCCTTGCATTTTTCCGCAAGGAGCCGCTGCTTGGTTCCTCTGTAACCGCAACACTTATCAACCAAACCACACTGGAGACGGTTGCAGACTTCTGCCAGCCGATTTCAGATATTACAGAGCCTGGACGTCATATCCTCGGCGATTTTAGCTGCGTGATCCCGGAAAACAGCTCCGCTTCCGGCGCAGATGAATACGAGCTTACCATCGCAGTAACCGGTACGGATATCACAAATCACTATACCTTATGGTGCTATGCGGATAACTCTTACATCCTTGATGCAATGCCGGCGGCAGCCAAGGAAGTTCCGGTTGCAAATACAGTATCCGATGCGTTATCGCTTTGCCGCAATCACTCACATGCGATCCTGTTCCTCTCCGATGAGGAGAACAAAGCTTCCATCGAGGGAACCTACTGCACCGACTTCTGGTGCTATCACATGTTCCGCATTATCTCCGAGAGCATGGGAAAAGAGATCCCGGTCGGAACGGTCGGTCTGTTAATCGACAACGAGCATCCGGCGTTAAAGGATTTCCCAAGCTACACTTACAGCACGCCGCAGTGGTATTCCATCGTGACTGCTTCCCGCTCTACGATCCTAGATGGTACGGACATTAAGCCGATCGTGCAGACCATCGACAATTTCGAGCGCAATCATCGGCTCGGCATGATCTATGAGGTATACCTAAGCGATCTTAAATCAACGCTTTTGATCTGTACGAGCAATCTGCCGCGGTTGATGCAAAACGGTTGTGCAGAAGCCGCCCAGCTCTATAAGAGCCTCTGTTCTTATGTTGCCGGTGCTTCCGATGCCAGCGGATATGCGTTAAGCTCCAAGGAGCTGTGCGATATTCTGTCCGCATCCGACGGTCACTGATCCCGCTCCTCCCAAAATAAGGCTCATGCCACTTCCGTGGTATGAGCCTTATTTTTTACTTTCCTGATGCGATTACAGACACTAAGTAGAATGGCAGCTTGTCGTCCTCATGTGTCTCTGTGATCTCGATCACAACATGATGTCTGCCCTTTGTGCCGTGCTCCATTGCGGTATCCAGCACAAGCTTATCTCCCCATGTCTCATCAAAGTTTGCATCCAGTGTCAGTGCATGTTCCTCATCACCGTCTATCGTCAGCTTGGCGATCGGTGCAGGAAGCTGTATGGTCTTGCGGTACTGCACGCCGATGCAGCTGCCTTCGATGTCAAAAGCGATGCGTGCGCCCTTTTCGGTCGCCGTCCATCCGTTCTTAAAAATATCCGTGATGACCTCCTGCGCAGCGTCATCCTTGGTAAAGCCGGATACTTCCGGTTCGCTGTTCTGGTTGCGGTAGCGGACAGAGTCCTCGTAAGCATTCTGTGTGAGTGGCTGCGGAAGCTCCACGATCGGTGCCTCCTCCAGCACATCCAGCTCGCCTGCGATCTTGTCCAGATAGTAGGTGATCACAGATGCTACCAGCGCATGTCCCTTATCATTCGGGTGCAGGTCATCCGGTGTGATCTCGCGGTTCTCGATATGTCCCGCTACAAGCTCCGGATAGATGCAGCTTTGCATGCTCACGGACGGAAGCTCGTAATGTCTTGCAGCCTTTCCGTGCATAAGCTGTGCATTTGCGCCGTTGTCGTAACAGACATTGTGTACCAAAAGCACTGCCGGCTGTTTCTTGCAGCCATATACCTTGCGCACAAGTCCCTCATACGTCTCAAGGAAATGTGGTGTGCTGCTGTCGTTGACCGAAAACTCGATAATGACAAAATCCGGCTCGTAGGCAAGCAGATCACTCTCTGCTCTTGCACATCCGAACTGTGAATCGGTTGCGCCGATTCCCGCGTTGATATACTTAAACTCTGCCTCCGGAAATGTCTTGCACCACCATTCATATACATGGTACGCATAGCAGAGGTTCGGTGCGGTCGCAAGCGATCCCTGTGTGATGGAGCCTCCCAGAAATCCAACGGTAAGAGCTTCTCCCGCTTTTGCGCGCTTCATCACTGCCTTGATCCTTGCAAGGTTGCCTCTGTTTGCGATCGCATTCTCATAATTAAGCTTTATTTCCATGACTATTCTCCTTCTCCCCAGATATCACCGAGGGAATTTACATAAGCACACAGCTCCTCCGCCATCTGCTCTGCTTCCGGAATGCGGATATGTCCCGGCGTTCCCACTCCGTTCTTGGAATACAAAAAGTGTGAAACACGATCGTTTCCGATCTCTTTTGTCACCTCATCGATCGCATCGTCCCAGCTCTTGTCGTGACCTAGGATCGTTGTTGCTAAGATAAAATGTGCCGCCGGATAAAGCTCCATCAGATGCTCCACAAATGCGCGGTAGCGCGCTCTCCAATGCTTTGCCTTTTCTCCATTGTAATCCTTTGCCATGTAGTCTTCCGGGTTGCTGTCATTCTGTCCGAATGCGACAACGACCAGATTCGGCTGATACAGTGAGAAATCCCACGGCTTTACCGGACCGCATTCATCATTGTACTCGATCTTGTCATAGCAGGATTCCATTCCCACATAATCCGGTCCGTGGAACCATCCGGTATGGTCGAGAAGCGCGATTCCTCCCTGGGAGGTGATGTGAAGCTGCGCGTTCAGCTTGCGCGCCGTGATCCAGGAGTAGGAATACCAGCTGTTGGAAAACTCCCCATCATGCTGCGGGTCAGGCTTGCCGACGTATTCCACCGCCTCGGAGACCTCCCCGCAGGAGACGCTGTCACCGAACACCTCCATCTTTCGCGTCGGAAGTGCCGGAACCCCACCGAGCTTCGCCCCCTCGTCCACCTCAAAACCATAGAAAGTTATCGTGTGGCAGGAATCCTTCCGCTTAAACAGCAGAAGGTCATGCATGGTATCCTCAAGATCTTCCGCGATGGTATAGCAGCGCTCCTCGCTTTTGTCATCGAGTGCGAATTTGTCCTGCTTTCCGTCGAGGATATATCCCATGTAATCTGTCCAATAGTTCTTGTGATTGGCGATCATTGCTTTTACCGAAGTACCGGTAAAACGCATCCGGATGAAGCTTCCGGCAAATACGATCACCGGTGCTTTCGGATCATCAAAATCAATTCTTCCGCAATATTGCAGATTCTTGTTGTCAGGCCAGATTCTCATAAATATTTCTCTACCTTTTCTTTTAATTGGACAGTTCCGGTCTCCCGGAGCTGTCCGCCTTTGATTTATTTTAACAGTTCAAGGTTCTTCTTGATAAGGTCGCAGCGCTGTGCAACACACTCTACGGAACGTCCCGGATCCTGCGGTGTATTAAATACATAATCAATCAGCTTGTCGATCGTTGTTGTTGCAACATGCATTCTCGTATCGGAAGATGCGTAGTAGATAAATACTTCGTTCTTGTCGTTTACGATCGCTCCGTTGGTAAATACAACATTGCTTACGTCTCCGACACGCTCGCCCTCTCTAGGTCCGATCAGAAGTCCGGACGGCTCTGCGATCACCTTGGACGGATCATTTAAGTCTGTTGCAAACGCATAAATGACATAGCGGAGTCCTGCTGCGGTGTTACGAACACCATGTGCGATATGGATCCAGCCCTTGTCAGTCTTGATCGGAGGTGCGCCTGCGCCGTTCTTTGCCTCGGTGATGGTGTGATACTTGCGGAGACTGGTCATCTTCTCCTCATCGATCACAGCGTGTGCAATGTCATCACACAGGCCAAATCCGATTCCGCCGCCGCTTCCGGTCTCGATGAAATCATCCATCGGACGGGTATAGAACGCATACTTGCCATCTACAAATTCCGGATGGAGCACAACATTTCTCTGCTGTGGGGAACGTAAGGTGGTCAGATTGTCCAGTCTCTCCCAATGCTTTAAGTCCTTGGTTCTTACAATTCCGGCTGCTGCAACTGCTGCGGAGAGATCATTTACGGTAGTGTCCTTGCTCTCGGAGCAGAATACACCATAGATATAACCGTCCTCATGCTGTGTCAGACGCATATCGTATACGTTCGTCTCCTCCGGGCAGGTGTCATCCAACAGGATCGGGTAATCCCAGAAGCGGAAATTGTCGACTCCGTTGTCGCTCTCAGCCACACCGAAGAAGGATTTTCTATCATTTCCCTCAATGCGGGCAACCAGATAATATTTTCCGTTTAAGTAGATCGCGCCGGAGTTCATGACCGCATTAACGCCGAGACGCTCCATGAAATATGGGTTTGTCTCCTCGTTCACGTCATACTGCCAGAACAGCGGGATATGGTTTCTGGTAAGCACCGGATACTCATATCTGTCATAGATTCCGTTGTAAAAATCCTGCTTCACAACGTTTTTTCTTGTGATCAATTCTTCCTGCTTTGCAAGCAGTTCCTTGTACTTTGGATGAATCATTCTTGTTTTCCTCCTATTTTGAAAGTCTCTTGATAACTTCAATGCACATTCTGCCGTTGTGGTACGGGCATTTCCACTGCTCCACGATCGGGCGGTCCGGATAAGGCTTTCCTTCCTTGTCAACCTCCCAGAACCACTCAGAGCCTGCTCTCTTGTCCACAACATGTTCCTTGATGAACTCCCACTCTGCGAGTGCAGCGTCAAGGTACTCCGTATGCTCCGGTGTCTTTTCATATCCATTCAAAAATCCGATGATGGTCTCTGCCTGTACCCACCAGATTCTATGCTCATTCACAACGCCCTTCTCGCACTCGTTGGCAAGGGAATGTCCGTCAAATGCAACGCGGTAGATCTGCGCGGTGAGATCTCTTGTGATTGGCTCCATCTTTGCTTTGTAGCTGTCATCGCCGAGGACTTCAACGCCACGGTCAACCAGCCATGCCGTCTCGATATCGTGTCCGTAAGAGTGCAGATCGATGATGGAGTTGTACTCGCGGTCGAAAAATACTTCCTGACGGTGCAAGGTCGGGTTGTAAATCTTGTCTGCGATGGTATCCATCATCCACATCAGCTTTTTCTTTGCGGTCTCGTTCTTGGCAACGCGGTACAGCTCAGTGTATGCCTCGAATACATGAAGCAATGTGTTCATGGTCTTTGCAGCCATGACGCCGTTCTCGGAAAGCTTCTCGTTGGATTCCGGCTTAAAGTCGATCGTGAATGCCTCCAAGTATCCGATCTCGTCGGTGCAGCGTGTCTCGATCAGGTCAACAAGCTGCTCTGCCAGCTCAAGGGCTTCCTTGTCGCCGCTGATGTCATAGTAAGAAGATAACGCATAGATGCAGAATGCCTGATTGTAGGTGTGCTTTGTAGTATCGTCCGGCTTGCCGTCATACGTCAGTGACCAGTAGATTCCGCCATGCTCGCGGTCGATGCAGTGATCTCTTAAAAAGTGATATGCATGATCTGCCTCCGCCTTGATGTCCTTGCTGTAATATCCGTAGCGCATGAAGTCTGTCTCTGTGAGCAGTCCCTTCTTGTATAATGCATAAACGTTGGAGAAGAACCATGTAATACGGCTGTTTAAGATACAGCCCTTCATTGCCTTTTTGTCTACGGTCAGATCGTAATCCATCCAGCCATAGTATCCGCCGTTTTCGTCATCCCTTAAATTTCTCCAAAATGGGATTATGCCTCCGAGCAGATGTGCTTTTGCCTCGCTTGCCAATTCTTTCTTGTCCATATTCGTTCCTTCCTTTCCCATTCTATTTCTATTCTGTTGCTTTCATCATTGCGTCAAGCAGTGCCGGGTATTCCACTTCACCGGTATAGCGGTTGAACAGTCCGAACAACTCTCCGCCTCCGCTGAATGCGCCGTTATCCCACCAGACGCAAGGTACGCCGATTTCCTTTGCCGCGCTTAAGTAGTATGTCGCCCACGCCACGCGCTCGTCCTCATTGTCCTTATTCATTGCACCAAATTCACCTATGATCGCCGGGACTCCCTTGTCGATAAATAAGCTCTTTAGGTCGCTCATCAGCTTGTCTATGTCATAGGTGTCGTTGTTCCACTCGCTTGTTCCGCTCTTGTTCAGCGCGAAATTGTATGGGGAGTACGCATGTACCGAAACAATGATACGTTTATCTCCCTCCGGGATATCAATGTGCTGGATTCCCACAGTGCTGTTGGCACCATAGCCCGGAATCATCAGCATCCGGTACGGATTGGAGCCACCGGCATTCCGGATCGTATCGATAAAAGCGGCGTTCGTCGCATTTACCACATCCCAGCCTTCCTGATCTCCGCCGGTCCACTCCTGCGCGGTTCCGACCTTTCTCGGCTCGTTCTGTGCCTCGAAGATCAGATGCTCGTCATAGTCCTTGAAGCGTTCCGCGATCTGTGACCACATGATGCGCATCCGCTCGCAGGCAGCTTCCTCGTTGTCATAGTACGGATAGTTCCAGTCCTCATGGTGCAGGTTTAGGATCACATACGCGCCTCTGTTGTAGGCATAGTCGACAACCTCCTGCACGCGATCCATCCACACCTCGCTGATCTCATAGTCCGGTGCCGGTCCCACATGGTTGATCCAGCTTACCGGAACACGCACCACATTAAAACCGCGGTCAAGCACTGCATCTACCAGCTCCTGTGTCACGGAAGGGTTGCCCCACGCTGTCTCGCATTTGTATGCCGGTTCATTTGGCAGTACGCCATCCTTCGTTGCGTCCAGTGTATTGCCGATATTCCAGCCAATCCGCATATCCTGCACGACACTCATCGCGTCCATTCCCTCCATATCGGGATTTTGATTTTCGCTTGCCGCAGTCTGTGTCTCATCCTCCTGCGCCGGCTCTGTATCCTGTGCTGCATCCGCTTCCTGTCCGGTCTGCTGCCCGTCCGTCTGTGTGCCGTCTGCACTTCCTCCCGGCGCCGCGCAGCCGAAAAGCATCCCTGCGATCATTGCAGGGACAAGAATGCCGGTGCAGATTTTTCTTAATAACTGTCTCTTCATCTCCCGCTTCCTTTCTTTATAAAGAGAACTATACATGACGCATCACGCACACTTCTCTTTATAAATGGCTGCCGCAATTTACGCAGCAGCCACTATTCTTTTTATCTGCGTCCGATCTCGCGGTCGTTATCGTTGGTCACACTGTGATCCTTGATATACGCTACGATCTCATCAAGCTTTGTGAATGCAAGACCTACATAGCTGTCTGCGCATCCGTAGTAGATTGCGATCTTTCCGCTCTCGGTGTCGTGGATGGTTGCACATGGGAAGGTTACGTTTGGAACGAAGCCTCTCTCCTCATACCATTCTTCCGGTGTAAGAAGGAAGTTCTCACAACGATACAGTACCTTGGACGGATTCTCAAGATCGAGGATTGCTCCACCGATTGAGTATACATATCCGTTACAGGTTCCGCTTACACCGTGATAGAACAGCAGCCAGCCCTCATTTGTTTCGATCGGGGCAGCGCCTCCACCGATCTTTAAGGACTCCCACCACTCATTTCCGCGGCTCATGACATGTCTGTGCTTGCCCCAGTATACGAGGTCCGGGCTCTCACTTACGAAGATATCGCCAAACGGTGTATGTCCGGAGTCAGACGGACGGCTTAACAGCATGAAGTTGCCGTTGATCTTTCTTGGGAATAATACTGCGTTACGGTTGAAGGGAAGGAACGGATTCTCAAGTCTTGTGAAGGTCTTGAAATCAGTCGTCTTAGCCATTCCGATCGCTGCGCCGTAGAAATCCTGGCACCAGATCACATAGTAGGTATCCTCAACCTTTACCAGTCGCGGATCGTAAGCATAGATCGGCATAAAGTCATTGCCGTCCTCATCCTTGAATGGGATCGGCTTCGGATCGAAGTTCCAGTGGATTCCATCCTCACTTCTTCCGAGGTAAATATAAGGGATTCCGTTTGTCTGCTCTCCACGGAACACACCGATAAATGCACCTTCATACGGCATAACTGCGCTGTTGAAGATTCGTGCAACACCCTCTACCGGGTTTCTCTTGATGATCGGGTTCTCTGTGTATCTCCAGATCGGAGCTCCAACGATTCCTTCCGGTTTCTCCTGCCAAGGTACATTCTTTACCACAGGAGCAATCATTTTCAGTTCACTCATTTTTGCACCTCATAATATTTTTTGTTATTGATAATACCACTTGTCAGCTTCTTCGCTTCCTTCTTCCACTGGCGGCATCAGCTTTCTAAGCATCCACTCCATTGGAAAGGTGAGTGCGTACAGATAGACACCTGGAATGACCAGTATCGCCCACGGCATCAGGTACACACCTATACATGCGACAAAAAATACGACCAATATTCCGATCGTGATCGGAAGGTATTTAAAGCATAAAAGCAACGCTGTTTTAATAAGATCCAGATTTCTCTTGTCAAATCTGGACAAAACCGGGAATATGTAGGCGACAAGTGCCGCGAACACAAACGCGACCAGCACCAGCACGATAAAGATGGCATCGTTTGTCGGATTCTCGTTGCCCCACAGATAGATCATATCCGCAGCAAGTCCGAGTGCGATCAGCACAAACAGGATTGACATTCCGACGGTCTGCCGGAAATTTGCCCGGAAGGAATGAAAAAATTCCTTCGTTGGCTTGCCTTCGCTGTGGCGCACACATTTTGCCATGGCATAGTAAGCTGCGGTTGCGGATGCGCCCGCCGTTATGATCGGTATCGAGCAGATCAGCCACATGATCCCGATGTACAAAACATCCGCCAGCGTGTTCATAAATCGTGCAAATTTTGAATTATTTGAGAAAATTTTTGAAGCTATTTTATCGTCCATATTACCCTTTTTTATATGAAAGAAGCCCGACAGCACGGTGCTGCCGGGCTATTTTGGTTTTTACATATTCAAACCGGTCACTGCCGATTAGTTGAAGTATGCATCAAGACCATCCTGTACCTGCTGCTTATATGTCTCCTGGAACTGAGCCGGAGTAACTTCACCCTTCATAACAGACTCAAGGTCATAAGAGATACCCATGCTGTTCCAAAGGTCAAGCTGTGTCTTATTTCCGCACTCCTGCATTACGCTGAAGTTTGCTTCCTTAAGCTCCTCTTTGTTACCAGTTACATCATACCACCAGTGTAATGTCTCACGGCTGTCACGGATAGAGTAATCGCCATCCATCCAGTTCCAGTAATCATACAGGAAGTTGTAAACGGTTTCCGGATCAGAGATACCAGCCGGGATGATATAGAACTCACCAGAAGATGCGTTCTTTCCAGCGTTTGTCTCCTGATCTCCGGAAGGTCCAACTGGCCAGCGAACATATACTACATCGAATGGAAGCTCTGTAGATCCATCAAGATCCCAGTCATAGTCGTTGTTACCACTCTCGATCCAAGCTGCAATCGGGAAGAATCCTACGTTACCCTGTGTATACTGGTTTCTCATGCTGTCGGATGGGCTTCCTTCGTAATCATAAGGATAACATATATTATAAACATTGTACATATCAGAAAGCATCTGAAGTGCCTCACCTGTCTTGGCATCATCAAGTGTCTGAGTAGTACCAACTGCGATGGTAGCACCATTACTCATCATAAGGTTCTCGAATGTCTCGTACTCGTATCCGCAGTATCCGTACTGGTCGATCTGTCCATCACCATCGGTATCCTGTGTAAGAACCTGGCAATACTCGATGAACTTATCCCATGTCCACTCGCCACGAGCGTACAGATCACGAGGATCCTCTAAGTTGTTATCCTCTAACATCTGCTTGTTGAATGCTAATGGATAGGTTGCTTCTACTGCACTCTGTGCCTCTACTCTCTTGAGGATGCAAGCCTTGCCATCGCCAAGATCAAGGTAGCTGATTACGTTCTGGTCTGTGAAGATATCAGCATCTTCCGGAAGAACTGTCTTTAAGTCAACAGCAAGTCCGTTTGCCTGTGCCGGGATAGCCATACCGGTATCTACAAGGTAGATATCTGCATCTGGAGTTCCAGCAAGAACGGAAGTATTGATAGACTCCTTAACACCTGTGTAGGTTAAGTTCTGCCAATAGAACTTGCAGTTATACTTCTCCTCAAGCTTTGCTACGTTGTCAAACTTGAGCTGTGCAACCTGACGGTTGATTGCCTTCTGGTTAAGGGTAGCCTCATCATCTCCGTCCTGATCGATGGATGCCTGATAGTCTGGGCTGTCGTTCAGATCGCTGTCTGCACTGTCATAGTGCTGTACCCACCATGAACCGATGTAGAATACACGGTTGCCGTCTGCATCTGTTCTTGCATATCCGCTTGAAGTTGCTGCTCCGGTAGATCCGTCATCTGTGGTTGTTGAACCGCTGTTGCTGTTGTCAGTGGTTCCCTGTGTGCCAGCGTTCTGTGTAGAATCGCCTGTTGCACCACCACATGCTGCAAGTGAAACTGCCATAGCAGTAACAAGTCCTGCTGAAACTAATTTCTTAAATGCCTTCATAAAGAATTAACCTCCTAAAAATACTCGTACCCCATACTGCCGTAGTCCGGCAGTATGGTACATATAGTTTTTACTGCTGACCGATAGTTACGCTGTATACTTCCCAAGCAGAAGTTGCTTCACACTGAATGGTTGTTCCCCATGTAGAAGTATCCTCTCCAAGGTACTGTGCGATCGTATCGTATGTAATCTGTGCATGTGTTCCGTCATAAGCTGCATAGCCCTGACCAGAGCCATCGAAGTCGCCTACACCGATTCTCATCCAGCCTGCTGCTGATCCTGGGAATACTAACCAGATCTCTCCGGTCTCAGAGGTATAAGTGATATTGATAACGCATCCCGGCTGTAAAGCTGCAAGAGAAGCCTCGTCAAGCTCAACACCGTTCTGTGACCATCCGTCTCCGGTTACGCTGAATCCTGGGATCTCAACCTGTCTGTTGTTTGCAACCATCTCAGATGCTTTTCCAACCTTTACGCTGTATACTTCCCAAGAAGAAGTTGCCTCGCACTGAAGGGTTGTTCCCCACTTAGAGGTATCTTCGCCAAGGTACTGTGCGATGGTCTCATAAGTGATGTAGCACTTGCTTCCATCAAATACGCCATATCCCTGACCTGATCCGTCATAGTCACCTACACCGATTCTCATCCAGCCTGCCTCTGAGCCTGGGAATACTAACCAGATCTCACCGGTATCAGATGTGTAAGAGATTTCGATTGCTGAGCCCGGTACTAATGCTGCGAGGAAGTCCTCTGTCATATCAACACCGTTCTGTGACCATCCGTCTCCGGATACATTGAAGCCAGCAAGCTCAACGCCGCCGTTTACAACAAGGTTCTGTGCCTTCTGTCCGATCTTTACGGAGTAAACTTCGTATGCAGAATCAGATTCGCACTGGAGTGTCGTTCCCCATGTAGATACATCGTCTCCAAGGTACTGAGCGATCGTATCGTAATCGATCTGTGCAATGTTCTTAGAGCCATTGTAGTATGAGTAGCCCTGTCCGGAACCATCACAATCACCTACACCAATTCTCATCCAGCCTGCTGCTGATCCTGGGAATACTAACCATATATTTCCGGACTCAGAAGAGTAAGAGATTTCGATTACGCTGCCCGGCTGCAATGCTGCAAGGGAAGCCTCATCAAGATCGATACCAGCCTGTGACCAGCCATCTCCTGTTACAGTAAATCCCGGAACATCAACTGCTCCGCTGATCGCGAACAGGTTAGATCTGTCTTCGCCGGTAGATGCTGCAACAAGCTCAGCAGAGGTATCTGCGGTAAGAACGTTGCCGGATGCATCCTTGAATGCGATATTGTCGATATACATAACTGCCGGTGTAGCACCATTGTCTTTACCAGTATCTGTCTCAAGAGAAACTACGATGTAGTTGCCTTCGCCGAAGGTGTATCCGTCCGGTACGGTGTAGCTTACGGTCTTCGGGTTAGCGTTCTCAAGGTAAACTGACCATGCCTCAGAAGTCTGGTCATTGTTCTCACCTACGATTCCGTAGATGTTACCTGCTGCGGACTGGAATGTTCCGTCCGGGTTCTCGATGCCGATGCTCATCTCTACGGAGCTTAAGCTTGAAATGCTGTCACCAAGCATAGCGTCTGCCTGAAGTGCAACATATACTGCCTTGCCCTGAGTAGATGTAACCTTAAGTGCCTGTGAACCATTGTAGCTTGCAACCTCGATCGTTGCATCGTCAGATGATGGGTTAACGGTCTTGTCTACGCCAGCAAATCCGAAAAGTCCATCCTCAAAATCAACACTGACAGGTCCCTCTTCTGCAACCGGCTCTTCCGGTGTCTCAGGTTCCTCTGTCTGTGTCTCTGCCGGTGTCTCAGACTCTGTGGACACCTCTGTTCCCGGATCAGCAGATGTCTGCGTGTCTCCGGTTGCTTCTCCACCACAGGCTGTCATGGATAAAACCATTGTGCCTGCTGCAAGAATTGCTAAAAGCTTTTCTTTTCTCAACTTTTCCTTCCTCCTTTTTAAAATTTAAAGTTGATTGCATGGATTGTGCGAAACGGGATCAACCTACAATACCGCTTCGCTCTACCCCCTCTATAAAGTTTTTCTGTAACAAGAGATATATAATGATGATCGGAAGAATTACCAGCAGGATTCCGGCATCCAGATACAGCTCCTGGATGTTCGGATCGAGCACCTTGTCAAGGTTGGCAATGGTTGCCTGCAAGGATGAAATCTTCTTACTGATCACTATATTCTCACTGATCAGAAACAACTTCGCATAGAATGTATCATTGAACTGCCATACAATAGAAAATACCGTGACAGTAATGACCGCTGGCATCGCATTACGAAGCATGATGCCAAAGTAAGTATACCAGGTTCCGCATCCGTCCACGAAAGCGGCTTCTTCGATCTCCTTCGGGAGACCGCGGAAGAACTGGTTGAAAATGTAAATGTATAATCCCGACCGGACACCACAGCCTAAGAACGACATGATGTACACCGGTGCAACTGATCCCATCAGGTTGAGTGGTGCTCCCTTGATCATCGTCATAAGTCCGAGCGGATCAAAAGAACGGAAGGTCAGATACAGCGGAAGCATGATGGTGTGTGTCGGAATTACGATCATTACAACCACACATGCAAACAAAAACTTCTTGAACGGGAAATCAAATCTGGCAAATCCGTAACCGACCATGGAGCAGATAAGAAGCTGTACCAGGGTGGCTGTCAACGTATATGTCAGATCCCTCGCCATTGTCGGGAGGTAATCCAGTCTCGTAAATGCAAGCTGGAAACGCTCCAGTGTCGGATACTCCGGGATTACGAACACCATCGGGTTGTATGCGTCCTTCGTGGAAGAAATTGCATTGACAAGCATACCGATAAGCGGGGAGAGGATTACATAACTTACACCGACGATGATCGCAATGCGAACGATCGTAACAAAAAGATTCTTGATGTCATTGAACAATATTTTTGTCTCATACGGGTCCTGCAGATACGCGCGGATCTTTTTGATCTTTTCCATGTCATGCTCTCCTTTCCCTAGTTATAGTAGAACGTCCGCTTTTGTATGATTCCACAGATCAGGACCAGGATGATACAGGTGATGATCGTTGAAACCAAGCTGAATACGGAGCTTAATCCATAGTTGAACTGGTTGAATGCCACATCGTAAGCAAGATCTACAACATCACTCTCCGTGAAGCTGTCCACGATCGTGTAGACAACGTTGGTAATGATGTGTGGCATTACCATCGGGAATGTTACCTTCCAGAAGGTCTCATATCCGGTTGCGCCTTCAATCTTAGCAACTTCGTACATAGAAGATGGGATTGACTGCAGCGCCGCGATGAAGATGACGATCTGTACACCGCTGGCAGAAATAATATCGTTGATTCGTCCGACCGCCTGCACGATGTAATCGAGCACTGTTGCCGGAATACCGAGCGATACGAACATATCCATCAGGTAATCGATATCAAAGGCAAGTGTGCCCGCAGCGGATGCTGCAACCTCGGCTGCCTGATCGGAAATTCCGCCCGCCATCATGGTGGCACTTAAATCCATCGCTGCCTGAATTGCTCCGGAATTTAAGATTACCGGCAGGAAGAAGATTGCACGAACGATCGCTCTTCCCGGAAACTTGCGGTTCAACAGCATTGCGATGAACAAGCTGAAGAAAATGATCAGTGGTACATCGATCAGCATATCCAAAACGGAAGTTGTCAGAACCTGTTTGAAGGATGCGTGTACACGGAATGCGTAATGGAAGTTCTCCCATCCGACATTCTCAAGTGCAAATCCACCGCCGATTGTATCGACTGACAGCTTGGAAAATGCAAACTGTGTCGTCATTGCCAGAGATCTTATGTAAAATACGATGAAACCGATCAGCCACGGCAGGATGAACATGTAGCCGCTGATGCTTCGCTTTTGGAGAAGGGTTAATCTTTTTTTCTTTTTCATTTATTTTCCCTCCAATCGGTAGCCCATTGCCGGTATCTCCAAGCCATCTGCTGTCTCTGCTGACTCTGAATAATTTACATAAATGGTAACTCCGTTATCATACGTAATCCTGCGTACATTATTGCTTATGATATCGTGTGCAACGATCGCTGCTCCGTTTACCGGGGCAAGTGCCTCGTTAATCTTCTGGTAAACATCTACTGCCTCGTCCTTTAAGTTGGCAAAGGTGGTTGAGTAGTAGCGGTTGAGCGCCGTCATCTTCATCTCGCTTGACTCTTCCCATGTAAACATGTAGTGCGGAGATGCTCCGGCTTCGATCAGGTTCAATATGGTCTTATCCATGTCATCGGAGTTCTCATAGTTGAGAACATCAGAAGAATACGGTACATATCCGTGAAGGATCATCTCGTACAGAGGAATATCCGTATCAATGATTGCTACATCACTGCCGGTGAGCGGTGCGTTGATGATGTCATTGCTGTATGCAAATGCGTAGCTGTTTGCCGCATTTGTCATGATGGACTTGTTGGTGCTCTCAAGTACCTCAAACTGTCCAAGTACAACATCAAGTGCTTCCTCACGGTTGATCTGGTTGGTTCTCTTCTTGTCGGAAGTGAGCACATTGCCAAGGTCTCTGAGTGAGATACCGTCTACATCGATCTTCTGGATCTTCTTGGAGAACTTCTCCACATAACGTGGAAGGTATTTCGGTGACAACAGTGAGTAGATGTTCTCTACATATCCAAGTCCGGAGGTGTTACGCAAGGTCGTCGGATTGACCTGTCCGAAGGTTGCCACATATCCGGCTCCGTAATATCTGGAGGCTTCCTTGCTGGATGCGAAGTCGTCATCCGCTCTTGTTACCTCCTGGAATGCGACATCCGCATACAGCCTGCCGCCGTTGTCCTTGAGTGCCTGATTTAAGCTTTCAAGTCCGGATTTGCCTCCGAGCTTTCCGGTCACTTTAATCTTGTCGGCTGTGTCATGGAAGTATCCGCCGTTGAACCAGCCCTGTAAGTTCATTACCTGATTGGTAACGCCGTCCGATGCAAGCTGCATCGACATTTCCTCCGCCTCATCAAAATCCGTCATGGAGAAGGTATGCAGATACTGGACTCCAAGGAAATGTGAGGTCTCTTTCACGCCGCTGATCACATCATAGTAAAATGGAATATCTCCTGTGCTCTCGCTTGCGGTAAGAACTCCTTCATCTACCAGACGGTTGCGGTAGTAATTTGCGATTCCGGAATATCCGGTGTTCTCTTCGGTTAAGAAGGTGTATCTTGCACGAAGGTTTACATCGTATGCATCCGGCTCCATAACGTATACATCCTGTGTTGCATCACCGAACATTCTCAAGTTGTCCGCGATGCGAAGAACGAAGGACGGGTATGCATAGTTGTAATCACAATCCGTACCGGATACCGCTGCTGTGATGATGGAAGTACTTGCTCCATCCTCCACAGATACTAAAAGTGATGAATTCTCCTTGCAGATACCAAAGATCGGAAGCTTTGCAGTCTGCAGATTCTCAATGGTCGTGTAGTTCGCTGCCAGCGGATCGATGTCATACACATACTGGGAATAGTTACCCTGACCGTTCTTTCCGTTGTTGAAGTAGATCAGTGAACCGGAGCCATTCGGAACTACCATGTATCCGTTGTCCTCATAGGAGGTTGCTCCCATGTAGCGGAGCATCTGTATACGGTAAACATATCCACCATTATGCTCCTCAATGCCCTTTACCGGAATAGATACTTCCAAATTATCTTCTCCGAGTCTGTATTCCATCGGGATGGAGAAATGGATTCCGGTCTCATCGCCCACCTGATAAATGTAACGGATTCCGTTTTCGATTCCTTCCCAGCTGTACTGTCCCTTCGCAACACTGTCTGCGTAGGAGCACATGCTTCCGGAGGTTACGTCCTCATTGTAGTAGTACAGTAAGAACTGTGACTTCATGTAGGACTTGTTTACACCGTTTGCAACGGTATCCTCTTCCACTGTCGACGGATTGGAGTAAGTGATCTCTCCGTTGCGCTTGTCGTAGATCGCGACATTTGCGCTCTGGGTGTCGGTGTAGAGCTTTAAGTTGTCGTTCTCGGCTACCAGCTCGTATCCTGCCACACTTGATGAGCTCTCAGCGATCGGGGAATAGCTTCCTCCCTGCTCATATTCGTAGGTGCTTAAATAATCTTTGTATTTGTTGTAGTTCACATAATGTACTACATAGTAGATGATGTAAAACACCGCGATGACTACTACGATTCCCAGCAGAGTGAGCAGGATCCGTTTCATCATGCTCATGGGCATTTTAACTTTTGGTTCTTTTTCTTTTTTCATGCCCTGCCTCCTAGGTTCTAAAGATCAGCTCAGTATAGATACTGTGGAAGAAGTTATATACCATACCAAGCAAGTTGCTTAAAAGTAAAACTAAGAATACGATGATGAACATTGCCACAAACGTTAACAGTAACGTCAGTATCGTTTTTCCTAATGTATAGTTGTGTACCTGCATGATACCGATCAGCATCATGATCACACCATACGCGATCCCCACAACAAGGATCAATGTGTAAAATGCCTGCTCATCATCCGCGATATACTGGCTTACGATAGTCGCAAGCACCAGTGAGAAGGTGATCGGAACAGTTCCGTAACCGATCGCTATCGCGATGTCCTTCAAACGCCCCTCGCCGCTCATCAAACAGGTGATCGACCAGTTGCTGACACAGATCAGCAGGTAGAAAACCAGCACACCCATAAGCTCATACGCAAGGTTGATGTTCCGTGGATCGAGGTCATTTACTACGAAGCTTGCCAGAAGTCGGATTCCCGTGAAGCTGAATCCGAACAGCATGACCAGAATGATCGCAATCGGCACGCTGCCTCTGTCCTTGTGACGGATCCAGTAGTATCCGTCCATCGGATGGGAAATGGTGTACAGAAGATACTTCCATTTTTCTGCTGCAAAGTATTTACGCATTCTGCTCATCCCCCTTCTTTTTCTTCTTTATCACAATGATTCCGCGTTTCTTCAAGTTGTTGTAAATCACGATCAGCACGATCACAACGATCAGTACTGTGAGGTAGACATTGGCATTCTCCGTAAGGAAATTGTTACGGTGACGCCGATATGCTACGGAATAATAATCCCTTGCCATACCAAGCTTTAAGTACTTCATTGCCTGCTCGTAGTCTCCTGCGGTCAGGTAAGCCTTACCGATACCGGTGTTTGCAAGCTCATTATTCTCATCCAGATACAAAACTCTCTGCCAGAGGTCAACTGCCTCAGCCTCGTCTCCGTCGTAGCGAAGTCCGACTGCATCGTTGATCAGGCGTCCGTATTCGGTCTCCTTAAAGTAGGTAACCTTCGCATCTGTCGCATCCAGTACCAGAAGATCGTTGCCGACATTCTCTACTGCAACCGGAAGCTTGAAGGTTCCCGCCTGTGTTCCGAGTCCACCGAAGATGTAAAGCAGATTACCTTCATGGTCGTAGGTGAATACTCTGCCTCTCTTACGGTCTAAGCAGGAATAGATTCCTTTGTCGCGGTACACAACATCCACGAACTGGGATGGTCCGGAATAATCGGTCGATCCATCGATCTGTAAGTCACCACCGAGATTCTCGTTGGCACCCTTCTTGATGACATCCTGACCTCTCGGATTCAATCTACGCACACCCTGCACGCCGTTCGGGTCGATGTTGGAGGCATATACAAATCCGTCCGGATCAATGTCGATACCGGTAAACTCTGTCGGGATGAACAACTGGGATTTTGCACGCTCCTCTTTGGATGCGAGCTTTCTCCAGAACTTCTCCCATAGAGTGATCTCTACGTTAATGGTTCCGAAGAATCCGGCAAACTCACCGTTTGTCTCGAATACCATGATTCCTTCAAACATGTTCTGTGCGACACAGTAGATACGATCTGCATAGTCGACAGATACTTTAAGCGGTACAAATACGAATCCATCGTCAAGTGCTTCGGAAGTCGGGTTGGACACGATTCTTGCAAGAGATCCGTCCTCGTTCAATACAACGATTCTCTTGTTCTGTGAATCTGCGATATAGAGCTGATTGCTCTCGGATACTGCAACTCCGTTTGGCTGCTTGAAGGAATCCTCCTCGCCGTCATTGTCAAACGTTGTTATGATCCGCTTAACCTCTGACATCTTGCCGTCCATGACAACGATCCGGTTGTTACCGGTATCTGCCAGGTAGATCAGTCCATCGCCGGAAACACACATATCCTGCGGTGTCACAAATGGTCCGATCGGCTCTCCGTTATAAGTAAGATCCTTGCCGGATACGGAAAAGTCCGGTTCGTAAGCTGCCGGCGTATATACGATGTACTCCCAGTAATTGTAGTTGTAGGTCGTATATGGAAGCTCGGAAGCCTTCACCGCTTCCGGTGCCATGCTCACTAACGTTACTGTCGTAAGCAGGAGAGCAAAAATACTTTTTACAATCTGTTTTGCTTTCATATTTCCCCTCCCTTAATCCTTCATACCAGATGTTGTCATCGTCTCTAAGACGTTGCTCTGACAAATCAGGAAGAAAGTGATCGGCACTGCTGCGATAATAAAGGTTACTGCTGCCGCTGCGCCTGCACGGGCAACACCACCTGCCGTGATCTGCTGTAATGAATACTGCAGTGGCTTCAACTGCTCGTCACGCAGGAACAGGGAACCTGTATTTCCCCACATCTGCTGGAACTGGAAAATTGCCAGTGTCAGCCATGCCGGCTTTACGTTCGGCATTACGATGGTCCAGAAGATCTTCCACTCACTCGCGCCATCAAGTCTGGCAGATTCCATGAGAGAATCCGGAAGCTGTTCCATGAACTGCTTCATAAGGTAAAGTCCCATACCAAATGACCACGCCGGAAGGATCAGTGACAAGTATGTGTTGTTGATATGTAACCAACTGATGATCAAATACTGCGGGATCTGTGTTACCGTCCATGAGAACATCATGGAAAGAACTACCATGGAAAAGAGCTGTTTCTTAAACGGAAACTCGTTCTTTGCCAGCGGATATGCAGCCATGGATGCGATCACAACGTGACCGATCATTCCGCCGCCCGTGATGATCAGGGTATTTAAAATGTAACGTGAAAACGGAACCCAGGAATCGTTCATCAAAACAAACAGGTCTGAGAAGTTTTCCAGTGTAGGGTTGCGCACAAAAATCTTCGGTGGAAACTGATATAACTCATCCAGCGGCTTGAGCGCATTGTTCACGATCATTACCAGTGGCAATACCATGAACACTCCGCATATAATCATGATTCCAAACAGAAGAGTGTTGCCGGCCAGTGAGCGGTTCAGCTGTTTCTCTCTGTGGAACAAACGCCTTTTCGGTTTTGTATTCTCTCTCTTGGCCAAAACTATTCTCCAACCCTTCCTAATATTTTTTGTACTAACTTATTGGTTCCAACCATCAGCAGGAACAATATTGTTGCGATCGCTGATGCATATCCCATTTCAAATCTTGTTGAACCATAGTCCAGAAGATGTGTTACAACTGTTGCGCCCGCGTAGTTGACTGACGGGTTACCTGCGAGGTTGATGGAAATATCAGCCACCGCAAAGGACTGTGTGATCTGCATGACCGCACCGAACATCAGCTGCGGCTTCATTGCAGGAAGTGTAACATACCACAATTCCTGCCAGCGGTTCTTGACACCGTCAAGTGCCGCAGCTTCGTACATGCTCTTGTCTACCGTCTGGAGACCGGCGATAAATGAGAGGAAACCGGTTCCAAGGGAGAGCCATAACTGTACAACAATGAGAACCGGAAGGACGTATTTTTCTGTCTGCATCCAAAGGATCGGCTCATTGATGATGCCAAGCTTTAACAAAATACCGTTCAAGTATCCGTATCTGTCTCCGGTAAGGATCAGGTTCCAAACCAGGTATGCGTTACCGCAGATGGACGGTGCGTAGAAGATCAAGGTCAGGAATGCCCGGAGCACGCCTTTAAACTCGTTGATGATCCAGGCGAACAGCAGACACAGCATGTAGCTGACCGGTCCGGTGATAACCGCGAAGATCAAAGTGTTTTTAAGTGCCACCGTGAAGATGTTATCCTCAAGGAACAGCTTAACGTAGTTTCTCCATCCGACAAAGTTCGGGGCTTCCAACATGTTAAAGTCTGTAAAACTTAACACGATGGACATGAGCACCGGTAATACGGTGAAGAAGAAGAACAGGATGAAATATGGAGCCATCATCGCGTATGAAGCACGGTTTTTCTTCATCTGGTAACGAAGGGAGCCTTGCTTCTTTGCGATATCAAGCGCTTCCTGTGATACGCCGTTTGTTGCCATTTTTCCACCCCTTCCTTATTCTGACGCAAGCGGAAGATTGAACTCTTCGCGCTTGTAGTCGATCTCTGCGTTGATGTAAAGAACGTTATCCATAAGTTCCTCTCTCGGAGTTGCCACATACGTTCTTCCTGTACTGCTTGAATCTGTCGTCACACTGTAAAATGCGTTGTTGACGTTACGCCATGTATAATATCCACCAGGCACCTGAGGAATACCCTGTACCTGATCGAACTGCTGCATCAGTTCCTCGTAGTCCTTGATCGGCCATGAGAGATTTGCAAGTGCGTCAAGGTTTGCGGTTGCAACTCGTGCGCTCGCCCCCATCAGGCTTTCCATTTCTCTTCCGTACAAGGTCTGTGTCTGTGTGCTGGTCCACCATTTTAAGAACTCCCAGCTTTCCTGCGGATGCTCGGTGTTTGCCATGATGATGTCGGCAAGTCCTGCACTTCCTGTCGTATGATTGATGGTGCCGTCCTCATTCTCAACTCCCGGAACTACGGTGAAATCCCACAAGCCCGCGATATCCGGTGCGGATACCTGAAGGTTGTTATAGGTCGTGTAGTCGGAGATGATGATCGGACATTCACCGGTACGGAACCGTTCTTCCACGCTGGTTGCTTTATCCAGCTTGTAATCCGTATAGAACTCACAATACTCTTTGAAGGTATTGACCGCGATATCCGAATCCAGCATAGATGCATCACCGTTTGCGGTGTAATACTCTCCGCCGTTCTGGAACAGAAGCATTGCAAAGATCTGCTCCGTCGGAAGCATACCGAACTCCATCTGGTTCTTTGCAAGGACTGTCATTGCAACCTTGACCTCATCCCAGGTTGTCGGAACATCAAGTCCGATCTCTGCCAAGATATCCTTACGGTAGAACATCATCGGGAAGGTCTGTGTATCCGGCAGTGCGTAGGTCGCTCCATTGAAGGAGAATGGAACAAGTGCGCTCTCGGAGAACCGAGTCGTCACATCATTAAAATCATCAAACTGTGTCAAATCCAGTACCGCATTACGCAGTCCGTAGTTGACCGGCGTATCGTTACCGGTATTTAATACCGCACCCGCGATACCGTTGGTATTTGCAACCTGGATTGCCACATCCGGTCCCTCGCCCGCGAGTGTTGCGCGGAGCAGGGTATTCATATCAACCAGCTGTACGTTGACGTTAATTCCCGTCTCGTTGGTAAAGTTTTCATCGATCAACGCCTTGATTACGTTCGCCTGATCTCGTCCGGTTCCTACCCACAGTGTAAGTGTTATGCTGTCGTCAGTATCCTCAACCACATTACCGATCTGGTTGTAATCAATGATGAAAGAGTAGAACAATCTCTGCATCTCGTAAGAAGCTCTTGAGAACCATCCTGCGGAAGCGATATCCGGCTCACTGTCTGCGGAGTAGATCATCAGGCGGTCGATCTGCAACGGCTGCGGAAGTACCTGTGTGATCCAGTTACCACATGCTCTTACGTTTACCTTGTAGGAGGAGATAACCTCTGTAAATCGCTCTTCATCCTCGATCAATTCTGCGAGCTGGTCGCTCATTGTTACCAGTACGGTCAGCTTGTCGCTGTTGTTTCCTGCTGTCACGCGAAGCGCTTCGATCGTGGAATCGATTCCCACTTTTGCTTTCTCAAGTTCTCCGAGGAGGCTTGGCAGACTTGCTTCGATCTGGTAGTCACGGTAGATATCCGGTGAAACACCCGTGATGTAAATTACCTGACGGTAAATGGAATTCAAAAGCTGTACGGTTTCCTGTACCTGGCTGATGATCTCTGCCATGTCGCCGAGTACAACTTCCATCTTGATCGTGTGATGTCCGGCTTCTAAATAAAAGTCATACGCATTGCCGTCATCATCTGAGATCACTTCCTTGCGCCAGTTCTGTTCGTAAGCGAAGCCATAATCATTCATCTCTGTAAATGGCACTTCATCATCAATGTAAATCTTACGGCATACATCAATGCCTCGGACGAAGTTCTGCTTGCAGTAAGCTGCGATATTATAATATCCGGACTCAGCAACATCAAAATCCCATTCGATCCACTGTCCTGCATCCTGCCATGAAGTTCCGCCGATCGTGTTGTTCAAAAGCAGCTTCGGACTGGACGGATATACCGCCGGTGAGGACTGATCCTGTCTCGGATATAACATCTGGGAGGACATCTTGGTCGCGTTCTCTCCCTCGATTCTTATCATCTGTCCGCTTGTCACTGTCGCGCCTGCCGCATCCCATGCAGCCTTGGTCGTCGCATAATCATCAACCTCTGCCGGGTTCTTGAAGGTAATCTCATGGATGAGCATCGGCTCCTTCAAAGACATTACGGACAAGGTATGCGTTCCCGCTTCCAGGTAGATCTCCAACGGGCTTGTAATGTAACCGTTGGAATCGTACAGATAAGTGTTTACCCATTCCGGAGCCTCGATTGCTTCCGGTTTTACCTGAAAGCCCTGATTATCAGTCTCCCATGCTTTTACCACAACGCCGTTCTTGTCGGTGTAGGTATCCTGCACATCCGTTACCCAGATACGGTTTAATTCAATAAGGGAAAGTTCTTCATAAGGGAGCTGTCCATCAATGAAAAATGCTCTCTGGATCTCTGAGCTTTTGCCTTCTACCGGGTAATAATCCACAGATACTGCATAATATCCGCTCTTTGCGACGTTGAACTCAAACTCGGCAAGATCCTGTTCTCCGGTATAGATGCTGTCCCCCGTAACGCCCTCGTAGTCTGTCCAGATCTCCGGGGTCTTGGCAACGCCATCTTCCTCGTACCGGACAAGTGCATCTGCGCCTACCTTGATCTCGTCCTGCACATAATCCGCTTCATGCAGTGTAAGATACTCGTTGTAGCCCGGAATGGAAGGATCTACGGAATAGGTACTGATGATATTCTCAAAGTCCTCCGTGCTGAGATCCGTCTGTGCGTACGAGTTTTCTGCCATCTGTGGGCTCATGGTAAAGACCATTGCCATTGCCAATGATACGGATATGATTCTTTTTGGCCATTTGCGATGTCTCATTTCTCCCTCTTTCCCGTGAACTGCTTCACGTTAATTCTTATGATTACTTTTGCTCCCGATACCACGCGTCCTCATCCTCCTTTGCAGGCGGCATGTACGCCAGAAGCATTCTCTCTATGAAATAAGTGGATACATAGCACCACAATCCCGGAAGGATCACAATGCAGAGCATCGGAAGCTTGACGATCACAAGCCATCCGACAAGTATCGTTCCTGCCACCAGCAGGATAGAAAAATAAATATACCGGACTGCCATAACAAAAGACAGTTTCAAAATGCCGGTCATCTTCATTTCAAATCTCGAAAAAACCGGGATCAGGCAGCTTGCCACGCAAGCGCTTACCGCGATCAGTACATCGTATGCAAAAAGCAGGAAGTTAAAGCCTTCTGTTTCATTTGCTATCGCGTACATCCTTCCATACCACAGTGCCACGCCCCACAGGATCGCCAGAACCGAAAAGCCGATTCCTTTTTTGAGGGTGCGCCGCATCGACCGAAAAAACTCCTCCGCCACATATCCGCGTTCCCTGCGGATGCTTTTTGTGACTGTGTAATAAAAGGAAGTCGTCGCCGGAACGATCGTGACAACCGGGATGCAGCACAACAGCCATAGCAGATTGGCAAGTATCAGTTGTCCCAGCTTGGTCAGCACCGGCATCAGCTTTCCGTCCGGGTTAAAAAGCGAACTCACTGTAATTCCTCCCGTATCGGATACGCTGTCAGATCCGGAAGATCTTCCATCGTGATCACGATGTCGTTGTCATAAAACTCTTTCAGCTTATCTTCTTCGGTATACTGGTCATTGTAGCTGTAAATTGCTGTGTCCTTCGCCACAAATTCAGATCCCCAGGTACACCAGAAGCCCCACATCGCGCCGTCTCTCTTTGCAAGCTCCGGATCAAATACGCATCCGTTCTCAGACAGCACAACCATTTTCTTTGCAGTCGTATAATTGACTGCTTCCAGATATTTGTTGATCTGTGAGGTGTAAACATGTTCGCCCGGATAAATATCCTCACCGATGATGTCTACATACTCGTCACCCGGATACCAGTCCGCATCCTGTCCGTTCCACAGCCAGATCAGATTGTTAAGACCATATTCATTGGTCAGCTTATCGTATAATAAAATGTATAACTTCTTGTATGCTTCCGCACCGCTTGCACCCCACCAGAACCAGCCGCCGCTCGCTTCGTGAAGCGGTCTCCACAGAACCGGAACTCCCGCATCCTGTAAGATCTGTAACTGCTTTGCGATCGCGTCAATGTCTTCCATTAAAAGATCGTGGCCTTCCTGATCCTCACCCTCCATGATCTTTGCCAGATCAATGTTCGTCTGCTCTGCCCGAAAGCCACTGTACCATTCGCCGGTCAGATACTTCTCCGGTGCGTTCCAGTGCCAGCAGAATGTCACGATACCGCCCGCCTTCCAATATGCGATAGCAAAATCGGTTGCCTTACTGCTGCTTCCGTGTGCCACACGCGATGGTGAATACTCGATAAAGTCAAGTCCGAGTATCGCCGGTGTCTTTCCTGTGGCATTCTTGACCACGGTGTATTCCTTACCGAACATGCCGTCCGGTGAATACTGTCCGGAAATGATGTTCGTTCCATAATTATCTGCGAGATAGCTCATCAGCCGCTTGGTATTCTCTGTCGCGTTCTGGTTGACAAGTGTTGCCGGCACATCATACATTGATGTATCTAACGGCTCCGAAGTCTGTACCACCAGATAGTCAAGATCGATCCAGCCCCAATACTTCGATACCTCAACCTCATGTGTTCCCTTGGTCAGATATATTCTTGTCAGATAGGAGGTGGTAAACTCTGCATCATCCGATGCGACCGTTCCAACGGATTCCCCATCCACGCTGACATAATTCTCTTTATAATCGCTCGCCGCTGTCGCAAGTCCGAGATCGTAAAATCCGTTCTCACCGATTTCGACGGAAAAAGCACAGGCATCTGCATCTGCGGAAAATCCGGTCGCGTACCCACTTCCCGAATATCCCTCTCTGCTGTTACCTATGCTGACATTTCCTTTTAACTGTGCATCCTCTGCCTCGTATGTACCTATGACCTCAGGGACAAAAGGTTCTGCGGATTGTGTCTCCGAACTCTCGGATACGTTTGTATCTGTTTCCTGCTGCCCGCAGCCGCCTAAAATCACCGCGCCGGCAAGTGCTGCCATTATAATCTGCTTTCTTTTCATGGCTTTCCGCCTCTCCAGAAGCTCACATTTAAGCTTGTTTAAGTTAAATTAATTTTGTTTAAGTTAATTGTCTCATGTAATTTAGCTTAATTATAGCTTATATTCTTAATCTGTTCAATGTTTTTTCACATTTGACTGTTATTTTCGTCTATGTTAATGATTTTTGGATGTCATTTTTGTGCAACTTTTAACAAAAAGCACCCTTTCTGGCAAAAGAGTGCTTTTTTAATCAATTAAAGTTAATTAAATTAGTTTATGAAATTAAAAAACTGAGAAGCCAAAACAGTTCTTTTTCGGTTCCTGTCATAATACCGGATGCGGTCAGATCCTGCGCACGCTGTCCTTGATCACAAGTTGTCCCTCGACCACATGGATTCCACAGCTGGAGGTCTCGTTTGCCATTTTCCGGATCAGCATCACAACGCTCTGCGCTGCCATCTCCTCAAAGTCGACCTCGTAGGAAGTGATCTCCACATTGCACAGATCCGGGTGGATATAATTGTCGTATCCGACCACGGAAATATCCTCCGGCACGCGGTAGCCCTGCCGCTGCAGCTTGTTGATCAGCTTGCCCGCAACAAGATCACAGTTGCAGAAGAATGCGGTCGGCATCTCATCCGGCAGGATCATCATATTCTCGTCATCGATCAGCCCGCTTGACATGCTGCGGTCATTGATATGCCAGTCCTTACGGATCTCAATGCCATGCTCCATAAGAGCCTTTACATATCCCAGGTAGCGGTCTGTGATAGAGCTTGTCGCAAGAAGCGTTCCAACGTAGGCGATCTTCTTGTGTCCCATGGAAAGCAGATAGTTTGTCGCGTAATATCCGCCGTAATAGTTATCGGATACTACAGCATCCGCGGTCTTTCCCTCGTCCGCAAAGTCCATATATACGGTAGGGATGTTTGTCCGCTCCCGGATCATCGCAAGATAGCTCTCGGAAGGCTTGCCGACAACGATAATGCCATCGACTTTCTGCTCCTCAAGAACCTTCGGCAGCTCCGGTGTCAGCTCCATCTGCTGGGTGATCACCTCAAGCATGGTAAAGCAGCTCTTTTCCATCGCGTGCGTTGCAACGCGCTGGTACATCATCCAGTAAAAGGAATCGTATTTATCCAGATAGCTCTCCTGTATAAGCACTCCGATGTTGTAGCTCTTCGGTGCAGGACGTCTCCCGCCTGCGCCCTTTGCCGGCACATATCCCATCTCATCTGCCAGCTTGCGGATGCGCGCGCGCATCTCCTCGCTGACACCCTTCTGTCCGGAGAGCGCCTTTGACACAGTTACCACGCTGACATTCAATTTTTCTGCAATATCTGCTAATTTTACTGCTTTTGCCATCAGTTGCCTCCTTCAATAATATGAATCAGCTTTGACTGGAAATCCCCCCACATATTCTGCACTAAAATTCCTGCATTCATCAGGGTATCCCCATAATACAGCTTATCTTCGCCCTCAATGCGGTACTGCGTTGCCGGGTCTAATCCGTACACATGGATGCGGCGGCTGTGATAATTCGGGCGGTTCAATACCTGAACAAAGGTGATGAGTGCCTCTGATTTATCCTTTGCCACAACCTCGTAGCAGTCGTACATGTGATTTTCGCGGTAAGATGCGATGCGATAGTAATCGCCTCCGCGCACCAGCGCATTGTACTTGTGGTAACGCGCGATCTGCTCCGGGATCTGCGCGCGATCCTCCTCCGGAATCTTGGTGATGTCAAGCTCATAGCCGAAGGTTCCCGCAAGTGCCACATCACCTCTGGTCGCAAACGGTGTCACACGTCCAACCGTATGGTTCGGGCAGTCGGAAACATGCGCTCCCATCGTGGACAGTGGGTAGATCAGCGCTGTTCCCTCCTGAATAGAAAGACGCTCGATCGCATCCGTATCATCGGAGCACCAGATCTGCGGGCTGTAATACAGCATTCCCGGATCAAAACGCGCTCCACCGCCGGAGCAGTTCTCTAAAAGCAGGTTCGGGAACTCTGTCAGCAGACGCTCCTGCAGCTCATATACTGCAAGCACATAGCGGTGGCAAAGCTCGCCCTGGTTCTCTTTTCCAAGATAAGCGCTGCCGAGATCTGTAAGCTGGCGATTCATATCCCATTTTACATACTCGATGTTGGCGCTGCGCAGAACGTTTGCAATGCACTCATATACATAATCGACAACTTCCCTGCGGCTGAGATCCAGCACATACTGGTTTCTGGAAGGACATGGAGTTCTGCCCTCGATCGCGATCGCCCAGTCCGGATGCTCACGGTACAGGTTGGAATCCGGGGAGATCATCTCCGGCTCGAACCAGATGCCGAACTTGAGTCCGATCTTGTTGACTTCATCTACCAGATATTTGATGCCGCCCTGGATCTTGTTCTCATTGACCGTCCAGTCTCCCAGACTTGTATTGTCATCATTGCGGTGTCCAAACCAGCCATCGTCCATGACAAGCATCTCAATGCCTGCCTTCTTCGCCTCACGCGCGATGGACAAAAGCTTCTCGGTGTCAAAGTTAAAGTAGGTTGCCTCCCAGTTGTTGATGAGAACCGGGCGCTCCTTGGTGCGGTACGGGCTGCGGATCAGGTGCTCTCTGTACAGGTCATGCAGGTTTCTGCTCATCTGTCCAAGTCCGTTTGCGGAGTAGGTCATGACAACCTCCGGCGCAACGAAGCTGTCGCCCGGACATAACTGGTAGCAGAAATTGTCCGGATGGATACCCATCTGTACGCGCAGGCTGTCAAACTGTGACTTTTCTACCTGTGCGAGGAAATTGCCGGAATATACAAAGTGGAAGCCGTATACAGAACCGCTCTCCTGTGTCGCCTTCTCAGACACAAGTGCTACAAACGGATGATCCTGATGGGAGGACTCGCCTCTGGTCGATCCCACATTCTGCTTTCCGTATCCAATGTTGCGGAAATCCATCTGACGTTCTCTCGCCCATGAGCCGTGGAGTGTCAGCATCTGGTAATCCTCCTGATCCATGTCCAGACTTAAGGACATGATCTTGGTCAGGTATATTGTCTCCTCGGATGCATTCTTAACGGTGATGTTTCGCGTGATCACATCCTCTTTCTCAAAAACAGAATAGGAGAGCGTCGCATTCAGGTTAAGTGCCGGATCTGTCACATCGATCTCAAGTGTCATTACCTCGCCCGGCTTCTCAAAGGTAGCCGGAAGTCCTTTAAGAGCCGGCTTTTCATTCAGGATTCTGTGTCCGCAGTACACGAACTGTACCGCGCTGTGATTGTTTGCGTCTCTTACCGTAATAGCGCTTTCGCGGTAGTCGCCCACCTGATTGCCCGGATATTCGGTCGGGAAGGTGTCGAAGAAGGAGCTTCTGTCACGATTGTTCTTTGACGGAACAAACGGTGCTTCCTCCGTCCGGAGCAGATACGTCGCATCATCGCTGATCTTTGCGCCATAATATACATGCCCTAAGAACTGCTCCTCGTCACAGATTGCAATCACATAAGTTGTGTTCTTTGTGTCTAACTCGAAGGTCTTTGTCTTTTCATTAAATTGAATCATAGTCTCTCCCCATCTCTATTTTATTTCCGCAGTGTGTCCTGTCTGCGGTTTATTTCTGAAAACCTCTTACCGTCTCCTTCTGCATCTCGGAGAAAACAGATCTCGGATCGTTGTAGTACCGCACAAAATCGTCCATCATTTCGTGTCCGTAGCGTGTGCCGTCCGCATCGACGTGCTCCACGATCGGAGCATAAAAGGTATTGTGCTTTCCAAAGTTCGCCCACAGCAAAAAGTAGGAGCTTTTTGTCTTAGCCACAGCGTCGAGCACATCCATGTACCAGCGCCGGTTGCAGTTGCCGGAACGGAACAGTGCCGTCGCGTTGTCTCCTTCATCCGGTACATCATTGGCAAGTCCGGTCTCCGTCACCGCCATCAGACGGTCATGTTCTACCGCAAAGTCCTGCAAGACCTTAAGCTGCTTTTCAAAGTCCTTAAAGAAGATCTCGTCCTGCCCCTTCTGTGAGATGCGGTCGTACATATCCACACCGACCATGTCCACATAGTCATCTCCCGGATAACGCACCGCAAATTCCTCCGGGCTTTTCGGTTCACTGCCCGGACTGTATACATAGAGGAAATTATGTACATTCTTTACATCCCGCAGATAATCGACCGTATACCGGAAAAGTGCCTTAAACTCCTCCGGCGTGCAGTGTGCCTCGCCCCACCAGAACCAACTTCCCGTGTTCTCATGGAACGGTCGGAACATGATCGGTCCCTCCAGAAGCTGCGCAAAGTCGGCAATCATATCCAGATACGCAAGATACACCTCATTGTACGCGCCTCCCGGCATGATCGCATTCACCACATCCCCCTCCAGCACGTTCGGGGTGTATGGGCTGAAATCATACTTGGCATAGACCACATCGGATGGGTAGCGCTTCTGCGGCAGTGCAAAATCCGGATCATCCGCCTGCTGCTTTTTTGCAAGCGACTGTTCATCCTGTACTGCTGCATCGTCCGGCTTCCCGTCCCCGCGATACTCCGGGAAAATTGCCACCTTCATAAAGTTCGGCATGTGCGCGGATAAGCTGACCACGCTGCCGCGCTCCATTGCATAGTTTGCCAGCTTTGCAGCCGCCACGACATTCGCATAAGCGGTTCCAATGGCTTCCTCGTCGATCGCCCCATCTGGGAAACCATCTTTTCCTGCGTACAGCCGGTTATATTTCTTCACGTTAAATTCACATCCGGTAAATGCCAGCGCGTCCATGCCGATCACGCCCGGCAGCTCCCCGGTCACATCTTCTGTATCAGAAAAAGACAGATCCTTTGCCCCTGCCTTTTTCCATAGATCATTCTGATGTCCGTACATCACACAGCCGGATCTGCCTACCGCCTCCATATACTGATACAGCCTGCGTGTATGCACATCCGCATTCTTGTCCGCAAGCACAGCATCGGTGCGAAGGGCGATCTGCTCCCGCACGTCATCCCCTTGCATAATAATCAGGGAATCCGCTTCTATTTTTAGCCTGTTTTTATTGCGCGGTTTAAGCTCCGCGCGAGTAATTTCTGCCGTCAACTCCATAAATTTCTCCGTAGGTTCCTTAAATGTCATAGCACCTTTTTGTATGTCATACTTCTCCGATCATACATTGTACTTTCTCTATCATACTATGATATCCCGATAAAATTTGGAATTGATAAAATCAACAAATTTAATTTATTTTTTTAGATATTTTAGCTAATTTCCATTTAATTTAGCCTAGCCGTTTACTTCAAAGAGTTTTTCTTCCTTCATAGTTCAACTCCCTTCTCCATAAGGTAGCTGTGCAGTTTTTCCCTGAGCTGTTTCAAGGTGACGGACACATTCGTCTCTGTCATGCCAAAATTCTTCGCGGTCGGCGATCACTTCCTCCAGTTTTATCCCCCTTTCACCCATATACACAGCTTTTGACGTTAAATCTTACACCTCTTTTCAAAATATATTTGCAAAATCTGTAATCCCTATTCCCGGTGCGGACATTTTGCAAACAGGCGGTACGCATTTTCCTCCGTGATCCGCTCTATCTCCTGCGGCGTGATCCCTTTCAGCCCGGCGATCTTTGCGATGACATATGGGATGTTGCGGGAATCGTTGCGCGTGCCTCGGTGCGGTTCCGGTGCCATATACGGGCTGTCGGTTTCAAGCAAAATCCGCTCCATCGGGATCGTCTGCACTGTCTCGACCAGCTTCTTTGCATTCTTAAAGGTGACAACTCCCCCGACTCCGATGTAGTAACCCATGCGCACAAATTCCTGCGCCAGCTCCGGCGAGTAGGAATAGCAGTGGATCACGCCCGGAATCATCTCCGCGTGATTGTCCCGCATCACCTGAAGCGTATCTGCTGCTGCATCGCGCGAGTGGATGATCACCGGAAGATCGGCTTCCCTTGCAAGCTGAAGCTGCCTGCCAAACCAGTAGCGTTGTTTTTCCTGCACATCCGCTTCCTTGTCCCAATAATAATCCAGCCCGATTTCCCCGACCGCAACTGTTTTTGCATAGGCGGTCTGTTCCTTAAGCCACGCGAAGGTGTCCTCATTCAGATCTGCGACATCGCTCGGATGCACGCCGACCGCCGCGTAGATGAACGGGTAGCGCTTCGCCAGCTCCAGCGTCGTCTGCGTTGAGTGGATGGATGCCCCGACGTTGA
This sequence comes from Lachnospiraceae bacterium, assembly GCA_963612015.1. GTDB lineage: Bacteria > Bacillota > Clostridia > Lachnospirales > Lachnospiraceae > Roseburia. The sequence continues at coordinate 45,449 of CAVDTR010000001.1, forward strand.
TGATCGGATGCACACCGCTCTCATGCACAGCCATGATCAGCTCGTCCCTGTCCTCCGTGAATTTGTCGTCGTCGTAATGTGCGTGTGTCTCAAATATCATTTTATTTCTCCTAATATTCCTATATTTTGCGTCTTTCTTATTGCAATATCTGTCTTTCTCATGCAATGGCGGGTGCCTTGTGTTTCGTTGCTGCCTGCGTGCCATTGTTGCCGATGCTCTCCGGGCCTGTGCATCTCTTTCTCGATATGGCTTGTCATGAGTATCGATGCCTTTTCATCCGCGATCACTTCCTGCAAAAGCCGGAAGAACTCGCCTCGTGAGAGCTTGCCGACCGTCCGGTAGCCCGGAAGCTCCATCCGATCGATCTGCTCCTTGAAAAGCTCCATGTCCCACTCCTCATAAAAACGTCCCATCAGCTCTGCATTCTGGATGATGGAGCGCTCCGTGAAAAAAAGATTCTGCTCGGTTACAAGCCCGATCTTGTTTTTCATCCGGCAATGCATATTTTTTATTTGTTCCTGTCACATGTTCAAATTCGAGTAACATTTTTCCTCCTACTCTGTGCCACACGCTACGCCCGGTATAAGGTCTCCGCCATCTCCACAAACTCCTCGCAGCTAAGCCCCGCGCCCTTTGCCGCCTCTATCAGCTCGCCGAGCCGTTCCTCCAGCATCATGAGCTGTTTTTCCTTCAGGTAATCCGTGTTGTACTCGCATACATAGAAGCCCTTCCCTGCCACCGAGCGGATCAGTCCTTCTTTTTCCAGCTCCTCGTATGCACGTTTGGTCGTAATGACGCTCACCTGCAGCTCCATCGCAAGTGCACGGATGGACGGAAGTGCTTCGCCTGCGACCAGCGAGCCGGTCACGATCTCATTTTTTAGTTGGTTGACAATCTGCTCGTAGATTGCCATTGTCCCATGCGGTTGAATGATGATCTTCATTCGATCCCTCCGTGTTCATTCTGTATATATGTATATATACAGTCTAGTTACAGTTTTGTCAATACTATTTTTATAAGACAAGGAATTTCCTATAAAGCCCAAAAATCCCCACATGACCTCTATCATGTGGGGATTCGCTTGTTGATCCGTTTGTGTGCAATTCTATGCGTAATAATCGATGGTACTTCCGATCATCTCATATCCGTAAGACTGGCGATCACTGTCGTACCCGGTCATAATCCCGGAAAAGCCTGACGCGATATCATTAAGCTCCCGGTTCGTGCTCTGTGTCTTTGCAAGTCTGGCAGTCGAGTCAACCGATGACACGGTTGCATTCGGATAGGATACCGGAGAACGGATGTAATGTTCAACAGATATTTATTACTTATCCTCCTGCAGATGCGGTTCGAGCATCAAAAGCTCCTCCATGTCGATACAGTTCGGGATCGCATTCTCCGCAACCGCCTTCTTGCATTCAGAAAAGTCCATCCAGCGCACGCTGTCGATCTCTTCCTTCTGGACAGAGAACTCGCTCTCCTCCCTATCCAGCCACAACAAAAATACCTTGCTGAACTGTCTGTCATGGAAAGGCTCTCCGTAAAACTCCTCGTCCAGCAGGATGCGGCGCGTTCCGCACTCTATCAGGTCTTGTGCCTGCACTTCAAGTCCCAGTTCTTCCTTAAGCTCCCGGAGCGCAGACGAGACAAAATCCGCTCCCGCCGGGATATGTCCGGCACTTGAAATGTCATAGCAGCCCGGATATGAGTCCTTCGTGTCGCATCGCTTCTGCAGAAGGATCTGTACTTTTCCCTCATGCCGCCGCACGATCCAGACGTGGGAGGTTCTGTGCCATATTCCGTTGCGGTGCGCTTCCTTCCGCTCGACGGTCTGACCTGTCGGCATTCCGTTTTCATCTACAATGTCGAAAATTTCCATGTTGCGATTCCTTCTCTCAACGCTTACGCGATCTCAGCTCCTGCCGGCATCGGCTTCTCCGGGGTAAGAAGTGCGAGGTTGCCATCCGCATCCTCTGCGCACAATAACATTCCCTCAGATAAAACGCCTGCAAGCTTTGCCGGCTTTAAGTTTACAAGAACCATAACCTTCTTGCCGACCATCTCCTCCGGTGCGTAATACTTGCGGATGCCGGAAACGATCTGCTTTACCTGGCTTCCGATCTTAACCTGAGAGCAGAGCAGCTTCTTGGACTTTTCTACTGCCTCGCAGGCAATGATCTCTCCAACCTGGAACTGCAGCTTCTCAAAGTCATCAAATGTGATCTCTGCCTTTGGCTCGATGTCTACCACTCCCTGTCCGGACGCATCATCCTTCTGTGGCTGCTCGCAGCATGGTGCAGATGCCAGTGTACCTCCGGCAAGGCGCGCCTGCTCCTTCTCGTACTCTGCCTTCTGTGCTGCCTGGATTGCCTCTACCTTCGGCATTACCTCCTTGGCATCAAGACGGGCAAAAAGGATCTCCGGCTTGTCGGTTACAGTCTTTCCGCTCTCATAAAGTCCGAACTTGTCAAGATCAGCATACTCGCGCAGTGTGGTGCTTAACTGTGCAACGATCTTTTCTGCGGTCTCCGGAAGGAACGGATGTAAAAGGCTCGCTCCGATCGTGATGGATTCGGTCAGGTTATAGAGAACCTCTGCAAGGCGATCCTGCAGGTTCTCATCCTTTGCAAGAACCCAAGGAGTTGTCTCGTCGATATATTTGTTGCAGCGGCGGAACAATCCGAACACCTCTGTGATGGCATCTGCCACACGAAGCTTCTCCATCTTTGCGGATACGGTATCGCGGGTTGCGGTTACCACTGCCTTTAAGTCTGCGTCGATCGCAGCCTGTGCATCGTCCTGTGTCACGCCTGTGTGCTTTACGACACCGCTAAAATACTTGTTGCTCATGGAGATCGTACGGTTAACCAGATTGCCGAGAATGTTCGCAAGGTCTGAGTTAAAGCGCTCGATTACCAGATCCCATGTGATGATTCCGTCATTCTCATAAGGCATCTCATGGAGCACGAAGTAACGGGTTGCATCGACGCCAAACAGGTCTACCATGTCATCTGCATAGATAACGTTGCCCTTTGACTTGCTCATCTTCTCGCCGCCCTGCAGCAGCCACGGATGTCCGAATACCTGCTTCGGCAGCGGAAGGTCAAGTGCCATCAAAAAGATCGGCCAGTAAATCGTGTGGAAACGCACGATGTCTTTTCCGATAAGGTGCAGATCCGCAGGCCAGTTTTTCTTGAACAGCTCGCTTGAACCGTCCGGATCGTAACCGATCTTGGTAATATAGTTCGTAAGGGCATCCAGCCATACATATACGACATGTTTCGGATCAAAGTCTACCGGAATCCCCCAGTTGAAGGAGGTACGGGAAACACACAGATCCTGAAGTCCCGGAAGCAGGAAGTTGTTCATCATCTCGTTCTTTCTTGATACCGGCTGGATGAAATCCGGGTGTGTGTTGATATAGTCGATCAGGCGATCCGCATACTTGCTCATCTTGAAGAAGTACGCCTCCTCCTTTGCCGGCTGTACCTCACGTCCGCAGTCCGGACACTTGCCGTCTACAAGCTGTGACTCTGTCCAGAAGGACTCACACGGGGTACAGTAAAGTCCCTCGTAGGAGCCCTTGTAGATATCGCCCTTGTCGTACAGCTTCTTGAAGATCTTCTTTACGCACTGCTCATGGTCTGCATCGGTCGTGCGGACAAAATTGTCGTAGGATGCGTTTACCAGATCCCAGATACGCTTTACCTCTGCTGCAACCTCATCTACATATTCCTTCGGTGTGATTCCGATCGCCTCTGCCTTCTCCTGGATCTTCTGACCGTGTTCATCGGTTCCGGTCTGGAAGTATACATCGTATCCTTCCGCCTTTTTGTATCTTGCGATGGCATCCGCCAAGATGATCTCATAGGTGTTACCGATATGAGGCTTTCCGGACGTATATGCGATCGCGGTTGTCATATAATACTTTCCCTTGTTGCTCATTGTGTTATCCTCCATTTCTTAAATAAGTGAAACCACAAAAAAGGCTCGCCTTCGTAAAGAAGACGAGCCATAATCCCGTGATACCACTTCTATTCGCACATATCTTGCGATATATGCCTCCACAGATGCAGATTGCTCTTACATCCTCCACTGTAACGGGTGTTCCCGTCAGAGCTTATCCGTGCCGGTAAAAACGCGGTTCAGTTCTGCCACTCCAAAGCCATGTTCCATCTGCCTGTTCTCTCTCCCTCTCAGCCTGCGACCGTACTCCGGCGCATAGGAGATTCTCTGTAAAGCTTCCCCAGATGTACTCTCTTTTTCTATGTGTTTTGGTTTATTCTGACCACTAATTTAGCACGGAAAAACACGGATGTCAATGCCTTCATCAGTTTAAAACGATCTTGTTGAGTGCTTCGATCAGGTCAACCACCTGTGAACGGGCAACCAGGGAAATCGTTTCCCCGTCTACCACCGCAAGGCAGTCGTTGCCATCGTAGCGGTAAAGCTGGACAGATACCTCCGGGTAATTTTCGTTGTCGAGATAGAGTGTCAGCGCAAGCTCCTGCTTTTCTGTTGCATTTTCGCTTGTAAAACTATCCGCGCTTAAAGCGGTAAGCGCACTATTGACGTCTGTCATATCCAGCTCTTCACCATTGTAATACCACACCAGATCCCCGTCCTTTTCTTCGGTGGTCAGTGTGTAAAGCTGGTCATCTAACAAAACATCAAGCTTCGTAATGCTGTCAAAGCTTCCGGAGAATATCTCCTCATGGCGCAGATCATCATAGGAGACTGCAAGAAGCTGCTCATAGGTGCTGGCAGATACACGATAGACAATCTGGGAATCGCCAACCCTTACATAGCCATCCGTTGCGGTCTCATCAGAGGCAGTTCCATCTGCAGATGCGTCTGTTGTATTTTCAGCCGCTGTGCTGCCGGAGGCTTCGTCCGATACACTTCCGCCGACATTCAGTACAAAACTTCCTGTCTGTGTCTGCCCGTCCTCATCCTCGTAGGAATAACCCACGGTGACCGTCAGTTTCGGGATGTCCAGACCATACTCTGCAAGCTCCTCCTCTGTTGCATTATAGGTAACATAATCCGTAAGCCCCATATAGCGCAGAGTATTCAGATACGTCTGCATACGCGAGGTGGAAAGAGGCTTATTGCTTCCATCCTTTTCGGTAAAGTAGACATCCTCGGCGCAGTAGGTATCGGCGCTGTTCTCCGTGTAGGTTATGTCGTAATTCTCGTTTCCCGAGAACCCAACTGAGGTAACCTGGCTCCAGGATGGAGCAGAATCATTTTGAATCAGATCACTTATAGACACTTCAAACTGCTCCATCGGATCTTCCTTCACTAGGTATACATTGCCATCCCCGATGGAAACGTAACGTTCCGAATCCATTGTACTGTAATTTCCCAGCAGCACCTCATAAGAGTTATCCTCTGTTTGGATCTTGATGGTGCAGGTAGGTTCGTCCAGACCGTACTGTCCGTAGTCCTCGACATTCTCGATCACAAAGGAGGCTCCGAAGGATTCAAACTCCTCCAAAAGGGAGTTGATCTTATCTTCGCTTACCGGAAATGCCGCATCCTCATCATACTGCCAGTTCTCATCCTTGGTAAAAGCAAAGGACTGTGTATCGTATTCCCACGACAATGCAGTTACCGTCTCCTTCGGGATCTCCAGAATAACTGCTGCTGTATTTTTGATATCCTCCTGGCGCTGCTCATACTTCATTGTGATAAGCGTCACAATACATGCACATGCCAGAACACCAAGAAGAACCACGATTCGTTTAGACCGCTTCATGCTGTCCCCTCCTTCTTCCTACGACAACGCAGATTCCGATTGCCAGGTACGCAATCGGGAACACTCCGATCATCAATACTTTCAGTAAGGATGCCGTAGATTCGCTGATGGTCAGGTAATTGTAATTCAATGATTTGCTGCGGATCGCGATTGCTTCACGCTCACCGATCAGGGCGGAAAGTGCATTCATTGCCAGATCCCCGTTTGCGCCGGAAGAATATGCATTGTACATATCATCCAGAAATGCAGAAGAAGAAAACCAGACAATCTGTCCGCCGCCATTATCGGTAATGGATACCGCAAGTGAGAACGGTCCGTCAATATCTCCATCCTCCTTCTCATAGGTGGCAAGCTCGTAACCAGCCGTCTTGCTAAACGCCTCGGAAGTTGTTGAAAGAAGGCTTTCCACCGTACCCTCTGTGGTATCACCGCTAATGGTAAGGCCCAAAGAAATCGGCAGAAGTGCATAATAGCTCTCCTCCTTGAGCGGACTTGTTATTTCATTGTCAGACAACTCCGGCAAAAGCACATACGGAGTCTGGAAGGCGTAATGCTCCCGGTCACCCTCAACAACGATTCCGTCCACCTTTGACACGCCATAATCAGACAAAAGCGCATAGAGATTGTCAAGGTCAGAGTCTGCTACCGGTCCTGCCATAACAAGCAGCTTACCTCCATTCTTCACATAGGAGGAAAGCATATCTTTCTCCTCCGTAGAGATATCACTGGAAGGTGCATAAATCAGTACACAGTCCGCATCCTCCGGCACCTCGTCTACCGTCAGAAGCGACAGCGCTGTCGTCTCCATGTTCGCCTTTTCAATCTGGTCGGTGATTGTAGAAGGAAGCTCTGTCTCACCATGACCTTCAAGGACATACACCTGTGGCAATTCCTCACTCACAACATAGTCAATCGCAGAAGTGATTGCCCCCTCACCGTCAAAGGAGGTCGTATAAGAGTAGGAGTATACGTCTGCTTCCTGCACATAAATATCATTGTAGCTGACGAATCTGCTCCGATCGCCGCTCTCCACAATAAGGCTGTTGTTATCGACTGTCTCATCCGTGTACTGCTGCGCGAAGGTCGGATATACATCCGGGTTTTTCTTCACAACCGTTATATGATCCGAAAGACTCTCATATTTGCTCAGCAACGTCTCAATGACGGCATCTTCTTCACCGGACTGCACGATCCAGTAAATCGTCACATCCTGCTGCAGTGCATTTACCACCACCTTGGTATTGCTTGTGATGGAATACAGTTTTGAAGCACTGATGTCATATCTGGTCGCAGAGGCCGGAAGTGCTGAGGCAAACACATTAACAACGATCAGAATTGCCAGCACGATCCCCGTGATGACCAAAGAATAAGTACCACCCCGCAGCGCGATCTTATTTTCTTGTCTTTTTGGAGATGATTGAAAGATTTTCCACTTTTTCATCAGTTATACCTCCTCTTTTCCAAAGACTGTACCGACAGGAACAAAAAGAAAACCGCAAAGGTTACATAATATACGATCGCTGTCATATCAAACACGCCATTGACAAAGTTGTAAAAACGCTCAAACAATGACACCTTTTCCATTATGCTCGGAAGTAATCCCTCGAACCGCTCAGAATCCAGATAATAGGTAAGCATGGTTGCCGCATAAAGAACAAATCCCGTTCCGTAAGCCACCTTGTCGTTTTTCGTCAGATGGTTTATCACGACACATAAAAGCAGAATCAGGACGCAGATTGCGACTAAGGATCCGAACGCCGTTGACGAAATGTACTCGGACAGACTCACGCAGTAGTAGTTTAAAAGGATTACTGCAATTCCGATTCCGGCTGCAAAGCCCTGATTATCGGTCAGCGAGGATATAAATACGCCAAGTGCGATCAGCGCCGCTCCCAGGATGAAAAATGCAAGCAGCGAGCCGTAAGCGGTCAGCAGATACACATCGCCGAACTGCGCAAATACAAGCGGATACAAGCTTATGATGCACAGCGGGATCAGATAGATGATAAGTAGTGCAAGATACTTTCCAAGGATCACCTGTGTTGTCGTAATCGGAAGTGAATACAGAAGCTGATCCGTTTTCTGCTTGCGCTCCTCAGCAATAACACGCATCGTCAGTATCGGCACAATCACCACAAAGATCAAACAGCCGAAGCTTAATACATATTCAAAATTGCTGACAGCCGCCCTGATGTTGTAGAGCATTGCTCCGATTCCTACGAATGCAAGCAAAAAAGCTCCAAACACATACGCGGTCAGCGAATGAAAATAAATTCTTAATTCATGCCTGAGTACAGCGATCATTCGTCATGTTCCTCCTGTTCTTCTTTTTCATTGCTCTCTGTAAGCTCCAGAAAGACATCCTCAAGATTTGCCTTCTTAACTGTCAGCTCTGCAAGCGTCCTGCCGCAGGAAGCAAATGCTTTGAACACCTGCGTGGAAACCGCGTAGATATCATCGCCCGCAGTCTGCAGGTAAGCCCGTGTATATCCGTTTTGTGCCGGATCAGTCTTAATTTCTGCAATGCCTGCGACCGGTTCGAGCGTCTGCCGCAGCTCATCCTCTTCTGACGGGGTAACGATCGTGATCTCATTAGATGCAGCCAGACGCTTTTCCAGTGCTTCCGGCGTATCAAACGCTACCAGATGCCCTTTCGTGATAATCAGGATCTGGTCACAGATTGTCTGTACCTCTGATAAGATATGTGAACTGAAAATAACTGTATGATGCTGTCCAAGCTCCTTGATCAGTGCTCGGATCTCGATGATCTGGATCGGATCAAGTCCGACTGTCGGCTCATCAAGAATGATTACCTTCGGATTGCCCAAAAGCGCCTGTGCAATTCCTACTCTCTGTTTGTAGCCTTTGGAAAGAGCTGAGATACAGCGGTTTTTCACATCCCCCAGCTTAGTCTGCTCGATAACATCCGCAATCTGGGCGGTCAGCTCCTGGCCTTTTAAGCCCTTTGCCTCCCCGACAAAACGCAGATACTCCTCCGGGGTCTCCGTCATGTAAAGCGGCGGCTGCTCCGGAAGATACCCGATCAGCCGTTTTGCCTTCTTCGGTTCTTCAAAAATATCATGCCCATCAATCCGAATATGTCCGGCCGTTGCCGACAGACAGCCCGTCATAATGTTCATGGTCGTTGACTTTCCTGCACCGTTCGGTCCTAAAAAGCCGTATACATGCCCTTCCTCAATCTCAAAGGACAGGTCATCAACAGCCATAAAATCTCCGTAACATTTCGTTAAGTGTTCGACTGAAATCATAGAAAACCTCCTACTTCAAATATCTTCTAGGATATCTGTAAATTATGTTTTTTCTGTGAAATGTTTGTGAAAGAATTGTAGCCTGTCCAATGTCCTTTGCGTTTTATGAAGCTTTATCAAACTGGCTGTTATAAAGGGAAGCATAAAAACCATCCTTTTCCATAAGTTCTTCGTGGCTGCCGCTCTCGATCACATCTCCGTCCTTTAGCACTAAGATCAGGTCTGCATTTCGGATCGTGGACAGACGGTGTGCGATCACAAACGAGGTGCGGTTTTCCATCAGCTTATCCATCGCGCTCTGGATCTGCTGTTCCGTGCGCGTGTCGACGGAGGATGTTGCCTCATCGAGAATGAGCATCGGCTTATCCGCGATCATCGCACGCGCGATCGTCAACTGCTGCTTCTGTCCCTGGGAGAGGCTGACCTGATCGTTTAGCACCGTGTCATAGCCGTTTGGCAGCGTACGGATAAAATGATCCAGTCCGACCGCCTTGCAAGCTCTGCGCACGGCCTCATCCGATACATCCGGTGTACAGTAGACAAGATTCTCCCGCACTGTTCCCTCGAACAGCCAGGTATCCTGCAGCACCATGCAGAATTGCTCATGAACCGCCTCCCGCTTCATATCGCGGGTGGATATACCGTCAATGCTGATCTTGCCGTCCCAGATCTCATGGAACCGCATCAGAAGGTTGACCAGCGTGGACTTGCCCGCTCCGGTCGGTCCGACAATCGCAACTTTCTTTCCCGGTCTTGCTACCGCAGAAAAGTCATGAATGATCTCCCTTCCGCCATCGTCATATCCGAATTTTACATGCTCAAACATAACCTCACCCTTAACATTGTCAAGGTGTTCGATCTTGCCGCTCTCATCCTCCATCTCGTCTGCCTCAAGGAAGGCAAACACACGCTCCCCTGCTGCTCCTGCAGACTGCAGGGACTGTATTGCCTGCGCAAGCTGGGACAGCGGCTGGGTAAAATAACGAACATACATCATAAATGCAACGATCACACCGAAGCTGATCTTACCGTCTAATGCCATCGCTCCGCCGACAACGCAGACCACAACATATCCGAGATTGCCGATAAAGCTCATAATCGGCATCATAAGTCCGGACAGACACTGTGCGCGGAAGGCGCTCTCCCGAAGATTACCGTTCATCCGGTCAAATTCCTGCTGCGCCTTTGACTCGCCGTTGTACGCCTTAACAACGGTGTGTCCGGCGTAAATTTCCTCGATATAACCGTTGATCTCGCCCAGATGCTCCTGCTGTCTGCGGAAATATTTCTGGCTCCGACCCATAATCGCAAACATAATAACAAAACCAACCAGGCTCGCACCAACCGCAGTAAGTGTCATCACGCCATTGGTCTTTATCATCATAAAAAGACTTCCCACGAACAGAATCACGGACGTAAGCAAAGTTCCAATGCTCTGGTTTAAGGACTGTCCGATCGTGTCCACGTCATTGGTCACGCGGGACAGCACATCCCCGGTCGTGGTCTTATTGTAATAGGACATAGGAAGCCGGTTGATCTTGTGGGAAATATCCTCCCTCATCTGCCGGGAAATCCGCTGTGTGATTGTCGCCATGATCCAGCCCTGTACCGCGGAAAGCACATAGCTTAACACATACAGCGCCACCAGCGTAAAGCCGATCTGCGCGATTTTTTCCATGTCGATCGTCCCCATTATTCCATCCGTGATGGTGTTGGTCATATCTGAAAGTTTGTCCGGTCCGACCAGCGTACAAACCGTTCCCACAATCGCACACAGCATCGCGATCACAAATATGGCACCGTATTTTCTGCAATAGCCCAGCAGCTTTTTCCATATACCAACCATGTCCCTCGGCTTCTCCACAACCGCGCTGCCGCGTCCCATCGGTCCTCTATTCTTTGTTCTATATTCCTTCGTCTCCATTACGCAAGTTCCTCCTTTGATAACTGTGAAAGTGCGATCTGCTGATATACCTCGCAGGTATTCATCAATTCTTCATGGCTTCCCATGCCTGCGATTCTTCCGTTCTCCAGCACAATAATCGTATCCGCATCGCGTATCGTGCCGATCCGCTGCGCAACGATGATCCGTGTTGCATCCCTGCACGCCTCCTCAAGTGCTTCACGGAGCACCCGGTCTGTCTTGTAATCCAGTGCAGAAAAAGAATCGTCAAATATAAGGATCTCCGGCTTTCTTGCGATTGCTCTGGCAATAGACAGTCGCTGTTTCTGCCCACCGGACAGATTGGATCCGCCCTGCGCAACATATGCCTTGCTGCCGCCTTCCATCGCATCTACAAACTCGCTTGCCTGTGCAATATCAAGGGATTCCTTAACCTCCTGCCCAGATGCAGTCTCTTTGCCGTTGTCACCATAAACCACATTCGACTCCACCGTTCCGCTAAACAGCGTTGCTTTCTGTGAAACATATCCGATCTTATTGCGCAGATCCGCCTGCACATAGTCCTTGACATTAACGCCATCGACGAGTACCTCTCCCTCGGTCGCATCATAGAAGCGCGGAATCAGGTTGATCACCGTGCTCTTTCCACATCCGGTCGCACCGATAAACGCTATCGTCTGCCCTTTTTTGGCAGTAAACGAAATGTCCTCCAGCACGCATTCCTCCGCATCCGGGTAGCGGAAGGACACATGGGAAAAGATAACCTCGCCCTCTTTATCACGGTCACCGCTTCTTACATTTCCATCCACGATGGAAGGCTGTGTATCAAGCACCTGCTGAATACGCTTTGCTGCTACCGATGCACGAGGCAGGATCATAAAGATCATGACCAGCATCATAAATGACATAACAACCTGGATCGCATACTGGGAAAATACCATCATATCAGAGAAGATCTGCACCTTCCCCATCAGGTCTGCTTCGTTTATGAGCACCGCCCCGATCCAGTAGATCGCGAGTGACAATCCACTCATCACGAGCTGGATGCTCGGCATCATAAACGCAAGCGTCCGCTGTGCGAAAAGGTTGGTCGTTGTTAAGGCTTCATTCGCTTTGTCAAATTTATCCTCCTGATAGGCTTCTGCATTGTATGCGCGCACTACGGACAAGCCGTTTAAGTTCTCGCGCGTTACCCGGTTGAGGTCATCTGTGAGGGATTGTATGCGTTTAAACTTCGGTGTAACCAGAAACAGGCACAGCCCTACTACGATAAGAAGAACTACCACGGCAACCGCAGTTGAAAATGTCCACTGCCACTGCTTATCTGCGATTTTTCCAATCGCCCATGCTGCCATGATCGGTGCCTTGACCAACATCTGAAGTCCCATCGCGATCAGCATCTGAATCTGTGTCACGTCGTTGGTCGACCGCGTGATCAGACTTGCCGTTGAGAATCTGCCGATCTCCTCCATGGAGAAGGACTGCACCTTTTCAAACAGCAGCCCGCGGAGTGTCGCGGAAAATCCGGTTGCGATCCGCGCTGCGCAGATTGCTGTAAGCACTGCTGCAAACAGGCTGCCAAGCGCACACAGAAGCATTTTTCCACCGGCTGTTAGGATATCGTCCATCGTGCTTCCCGGAGTCTGCACCAGCCTTGTAATGTCTGCCATGTAGTCTGGCATCGTCAGATCAAGCCATACCTGTGCCACGATAAAGACCAGCGCAAATACCATCAGCACCCACTCCTGCTTTTTAAAATTCCGAAATAATTTTATCATTTCTTTATTTCTCCTTTATACTTTATTTATATTTATCTAACCACGTTAGATATATATCTTAAGAAAAAGAGTCATCTCCTGACTCTTTCCATATCCGCCAGCTGCGCAGGGGCAGCTTCGGCTTTACACACCTTGTATTACATGGGCGGATGTTTGGGCGGATGCACAATGCGCTGGATTTCTTTTCCGGTCTCAATATACTCCCTAAGGCGCTGTTCCCCGACCGCATCGAGTACCTTCTCCATCTGGCTGCACATATCATCGCGGATCTGCTGAATCACCTGTCTGCCGTGGCTGGTTAGCTGCACAATCGTTACCCTGCCATCCACCGGATCACAGGACTTGCTGATCAGGTCCTTTGCAGACATCTTCTTCAACAGCACTGCGACTCTTGCGGTACTGATGCCAAGCTGCTCACTGATCTGTCCTGCAGTAACCGGAGCATCTTTCAGATAGAGAAAACGAAGCACCGCGCCGATTCCCGAAACGGTCTCCGCCATGTGCTGGTGCACCTGTACCGGATGCGCATCTATCATTTCCGTAAAAAGCATCGTCATCTGTTCTTTTGTAGCCATAGATCTGTTCTCCTCATATTGCTAACTAGGTTAGATTATAGTAGTGGAAAGAGGAAAGGTCAAATAAAAAGTTTATAAACTTTCTATACAAAAAGAGCCGTTCCGACGTCGGAACGGCTCTTTCGATCCAGTATGTATTTATCTTCGGATCTGGAAACCGGATACCATCTCATCAAGTCCCTCTGCGGAAGCAGAAAGCTCTTCACTGGTAGCAGATACTTCTTCGGAAGTAGCGGAGTTGGACTGTACAACGCCGTTTACCTGATCTACTGCAACAGAAATCTGCTTTACAGATTCTGCCTGCTGGTCGGATACCTGACGGATCTTTGCGACTTCAAGTACAACAAGGTCAAGCTGCTCGACCATCTCGGACATATATTGGGAAGTCTCATCTGCGACACGGCTTCCGTTCTCAACCTGATTCAGGCTGTTGGTCAACATTACACGGGTCTCTTCTGCGGAGGAAGCACTCTCCTCTGCAAGAGCCTTGATCTGCTCAGCAACGACTGAGAATCCGCGTCCTGCCTCCCCTGCTCTCGCTGCCTCGATGGAAGCATTCAAAGAAAGGAGGTTGGTCTGGCTTGCAATGTTCTCGATCTTGCCGATGACTGCCTGGATCTCGTTGGTGGTATCGGAAATGTTGCGCATGGACTCGATCAATTCCTTCATCTTGGCTGTACCGCTGTCTGCCTTGATTGCAACCTGCTTTGCCTGATCATGTACACGTTCGGTAGACTTGGTATTCTCTGCAACATGGTCTGCAACCTCATTGATAGAGGAGGTAAGCTGCTGAAGTGCTGCTGCCTGATCGGTTGCGCCCTCTGCCAGTCCCTGAGCGCTCTGCGCAAGCTGATCTGCGCCTGCAGATACCTGATCGGATGACTCCTGTACGTTAGAGAGCGTCTCGCTCATTCCCACCTCAACCGCACGCAGATTCTCTAAAAGCTGCGTAAAGCTGCCGCGGTAGATTTCTTTATTCTTAGATTCCGCAGTAAAATTTCCTTGAGCGAACTCTGCCAGAAGCTGATCCATATCCTCGATGATTTCCTTTAAGGAAGCAGCCGTATTGCGGAAACTTTCGGCAAGCCCTCCCAGCTCATCCTGTGCTTCATAAGCAATCTCGATGTCAAGATTCCCTTCTGCCAGTGACTCAGACGCCTTCTCAATCTCCTCGAGCGGCTCAAGAATATTCTCTGTCAGTGCTGCGACAACCCGCTGTCCCAAAACAGGCATCGTTATCATTCCGATTACCGGAATGACCAGAAATACCGGATGTCCGAAAGCAATCATCAATACCGCAAATAAAATATTGTTGACCAGCAGAATCAGACAAGCTGCCTTTAAAACCACCTTGAGCTTGTCTTTGATTTTTTTGTTTTGAAAATAATTACTGTGCATATCCCCATCTCCTTATCCTTTGATAGTTTGATTGTACTTTGTATCACGCCCAAAAACAAGTAAAATTTCATTCGGCATTCAATATATGGCCATCCCCTTTTAATGATCCCGCGCAGATATTATTACGCCGGCTTCTCTTGACCTTGTACAGATACTCATCGGCAATGTGCAGGAAATCCCAGCTCTTATTCCCTTCCCTCGGAACGGACTGGCAGATTCCCTGTGAGATTGTCACCACCGCAAGCGCCTTGGAATAAGCATGCTCGATTGCAAGCGCCTTGACGCTCTCCTTAAGCTGCTGCGCCAGAGCCCGCACCTCCTGCTCATTGATTCCTTTATAAATGATAATAAATTCATCGCCACCGTATCTCGCGCAGAAGATCTGCTCATTCTGCATTGCCATGATCTGGCTTGCGATCTTGCAGATGCACTCATCTCCCGCCTGATGTCCGTAATTGTCATTGTATTCCTTGAAATAGTCAATATCCAGAATTTCAACCGAAAGCAGCTTCTGCTCTGCATAGCATTCGTCCATCATCTGTTGGAAAACATCTGTCATCCGGTATCTGTTTGACATTCCGGTAAGTGCGTCTGTCTCTGACTTCTCTGTCAGCAGGGCATTGCTCTCCTTAAGCTTTTCCAGGGAAGTACGAACCTGAATCATATTAGCAATCATCCGCTTGTTTTCCGTATCCATACGCTGGCTCAGCTTGAAATAGCGTGCGGTCGCCCTAAAATACTCCCGTTCATCTCCTGCCACCGCATAATAGCTAACCTTAAGCTCCTGAATCCTGCGATCAAGATTAAGCAGCCTGGTATGGGATACAACCGGCTCAAGTTCTTTGACAATTTGTAAAAACACATCATACTCCTTAATCTCGAGCGCCAGCTCACAGAGCGAATACAAATCATCAAACAGATCCAGAAGCGGCATCTGCCCCTCTCTGAAACTCTTCATAATCGACCGCATCAGCTCATCTCTTCTGAGGAAGTCTCCCTTGATATGGTAGTAACGTGTCTCCATGCAGCCGACATATACCTGATCCATCAGATCAAAGTACGGGCGACACTCCCTCTCCAGCCGTTCCAGATAGTAGGCGGCCTTCTCCATTTCGTGCGCAAGCATATAGCAGTTAACAAGATTCGTGTAAATCATTGTCAGCTTAGCCATATGCGGCTTCTTGTCCTCCATGCTGCAATACAGCTTATGGGCCTCCTCCAGATATGTCTCTGCCTCAGTGTACATTGCATTCTGCATATAAAGGTATCCGAGGTTGATATGTATGCTGGCAGCAATCATCCTTTCCCCATGCTCTTTTGCGCACTTTAATGCCGTCAGATAATAATCTACCGCCACCGGTGCCTGCCCGCGGTATATGGATGCGATCGCCAGTATATTGTATGCTCTCGCCAGCAGATTCCACTGCTCTGTCTCTGTAAGATAAGACACGGCCCTCGCCATACACGTAAACATTTCTTCCGCATCATTCAGGACATAGTGTGCCTCTCCTTTATAGAAAGAGGCATACCCCAACAGGGCTTTATCGTTCGTGCGCTGCGCATAATCCTCAAGCGCATCACACAATTCAACCACATACCGGAAATCACCTGAATGGTTCTTCATTATTTTATCTTTTAATTCTTCAGCCTGTGTCAAATTATTGCAGGTTACCATTGCCGTTTCCTCATTCTGCCATAGGTTATAATCATTTTTATTTTATCACATTTTTGCCACTATCCAAGCATTTTTTTGTTTTTTCATAAACAAAAAAGAGTCACTTTGTGACTCTTTTCCGGATATCTCTTATATTTTCGGTTCTATAGATACTTTTCTACAAAAACGGTTCAAGGTCTCCCATGAAGTTCTTTTCCATCTTGATCAGCTTGTCACACAGCCGCGTCGTCTTTTCATCCGCATCCCGGTACTCATTGCGGTATTCGTTCAGTGATTTGATTCCCATGTTGCAGCCGTCCGTCAGAATGCTCGCCGCCTGATGGGTATCGCCTTTTACCATCATCTTGATCTGGGATGTCATCCATGCAAATGCTTTTGCCATCATGCTTGGATCCTGCTCCGGCTCGCCAAGCTCATTGAGAAGCTGATGGATCTCCTCCCCAAGCGCAATATGGTCGTGGTTGTACTTCGCAATGACCTCGCTAAGCTCCGGGTTGTTCACAAACTGCCCGATCTGCTCGATGCTGTCCGTTGCCATTTTGCATCCGGAATCACATTCCTTTAATAAAGCTATGGTATCTCCATTTACTGCCTGTACACTCATAGTCTGTATCCTCCTTTTCTGCAGTATTTAGTATCTTCACAATTTAGCAGAATATGCTTCCAGAGTATACGATGTACAGTACATCCGCCTTTTATAGAATTATTCGGAGAGCAGTCGCAACAGGTCGTCCCTAGTCATATTGACCACATTTCCATTCTCCCCACCTAAGATTGCATCCGCAAGATCTGCCTTTTCTTGCTGCATCCGCACGATCTTTTCCTCAATAGAGTCCTTCACGATCAGCTTGTACACAGAGACAACCTTGGTCTGACCGATCCGGTGTGCGCGGTCGGTCGCCTGATTCTGTGCTGCTACATTCCACCACGGATCATAATGGATGACCACATCTGCCCCGGTTAGATTCAGTCCGGTGCCTCCCGCCTTAAGCGAGATTAAAAAGACCGGAACCGCATTTGCGTTGAACTCATTTACCATCTGGATGCGCTTTTCCTTCGGAGTTGCACCGGTGATCGTGTAAAAGGGGATTCCCCTGTCCTTTAGATCCTTCGCAAGCAGTTCCAGCATTGTCGTAAACTGGGAAAAAATAAGCATCTTATGTTCGCCCTCGATCGCACTCTCAATCAGTTCTAAGCAGGCAATCCGCTTTGCGGATTCTCCCTTGTAGTTTTCGACCATAAGCGATGGATCACAGCAGATCTGACGAATGTGCATAAGCTCTGCAAGAATCTGAATCTTGTTCTTATTGAAAGATTCCTCATCCTGCGAACCAATCATCTCCTTCATATGTGCCACCTGTGCATCATACAACTGCCGCTGTGTTTCCTCCATGTGGGCATACTGAAGTTCTTCGATCTTTTCCGGAAGATCCTTTAACACATCCTTCTTGAGACGGCGCAGAATAAATGGAGAAACCATGCGCTTTAGACGCTTCGTTGCCTCCTCGTCCTTCGTCTTGACAATCGGTGTCTCCAGTTCCTTCTTGAATACGTCATAACTGTATAGAAATCCCGGCATCAGATAATCGAAAATGCTCCACAGTTCGCTCAGGCGATTCTCGATCGGTGTTCCGGTCAATGCGAACTTATGGTCTGCCTGAATGACCTTTACTGCCTTGGCTGCAGCCGTCGTGTGTGTCTTGATATATTGTGCCTCATCGATGACCTGATACGCAAACCGCATATCCTCGTACTCTGCGATATCACGCTTCAAAAGATCATACGAGGTAATCAGCACATCATACGGAAGAACGGAAGCTGCCGGCTGTACGGCTGCGGCTGACTGTGCGGAGATTTCATCCCTGACTTTGGTTAACAGCTCCTTCCTGTCGCTCTGCGTACCCGCGATCACAAGCGTTGTCATCTCCGGCGCAAACTTGTCAAATTCCGCCTGCCAGTTGTATACAAGCGATGCCGGACAGACAATGAGCGACGGTCGCCCTGCCTCCTGTCTGGCAGCAAGAAGCACACTGATGACCTGTGCTGTCTTTCCAAGTCCCATGTCATCCGCGAGGATGCCGCCGAAATGGTTTGCTGCAAGGACACGAATCCACTTATATCCATACTTCTGGTAATTGCGCAAGACATTCTCCAGGTTCGCCGGCAACTCATAATCCGAATCCCCGACCGTCTTGAATTCCTTGACTAGCGAGCGGAAATGATGATCTCTGTTGGCATAGATCTCCTGACAGGACTCTAGCATCTTGTCCAGATAGATTGCACGGTACAGCGGCAGATGCATCTTGCCCTCTGCGAACTCCTTCGGGGAAATGTGCATCGTATCCATCATGGAGCTAAGTTCCGCGATGCTCTCATCTGTGATATCAACAAAATCGCCATTTTTCAGGCGATGATATTTCTTTTTCAATCGATAGCTGTTTAAAATGTCGAGCAGATCCCTTGCGGACAGATTATCCGACGATATCTCAAGATCCATGATCTCGCTCTTGACGGAAACGCCAACGGATATCTTGACATTGCGCCGGATATTGCGGCTCTTAAAGCGATCCGTGCAATGTACCTCTCCCATCTCCATCAGGGAAGGAACACCTTCATCAAGAATCCGGTACGCAGTATCCTCATCATTGCCAGCAATCAAAAAGCCTTCATCGTCTCCGCTTCCGGTTTCCGGAAAATATGTTTTTACAAGCTGTACTGCCTCCGTCTCCCTAAGTCTGTCGCGGAATGCCTCAAGCGACAGATCTGCTTTTTCACAGTCCAGTACGGAAAATCTCTGATCTCCATATCTTGCAACTGGGCGGCATGTCATTCTGTCCTTCTCCGAGTCCAGATAAAACAGGAAATCAACCTCATGCGGAAGAAAATCCTTAACAGCATCCCCCACCCGGTCATCAATCCTTGCACACTCTTTCAGATAAGGAAGAATCCGGTAATAAAACTCCGGGAGATTCGCTCTGCCGATATTCAGATCAATCTCATTATTGCGGGACAGCTTGAGCAGAGGCTTCATTTTCGCCATCGTCTCCTCTTCAAGCCTACAGATTTCATGCTTGCCATCGTCCACATAATACTTGTATTTAGAGCCATCCACCAGAACCGGAAGTTCACCGTTCAGCCGGATGGACTGGAACTGCCGCTTCTCCTTCTGCACAGACAGCGTAAGTTCAACAGATATGCTGCCTCTTGTAAGCTTCGTCTGTATCTCCTTTGCACCAACGTCCTTATTGGTAAAAGCAACGGATTTTTCCTCCGCCAGATCAAAAAAGTCATCCAGTCTCGTGCCATACAAATAAAGAAAGCCTGCCATGCCCTCCGCCTTTACCTCCGGGGCATACCAGGATTTTGAATTTGACTCCAGTTTGCGTTTGTGGTCAAATTCCTGCTTAACCTCACGCACCATAAAATCAAGATAGCGCTCACCCTCCTCGGAAAAACGGGCAGTTGCCAGATTGATCTGCTTGCTCTTTCCAAGCTGGAGCACATCCTTATCCTCATATTTCTGCACAAAATCCTTGATGCTTTTGAGAACGTAAAGCTTGTCATCCCCGATCTTGAAGGAAAGCTTAAACTGCTCATCCTCCAGAATCAGACGCGGCTGCAACTGGACATTGGCAACAATCTGCTTTGCCTGCTCTTTCTGGGATTCTGTTTTGGCATGCATGGTTCGGAATACATCCATCATCAGCTTGCCCATACGGTCAGTCGCATCTCCCACCATATGTTCCTTCTGGTAAGCATCCATCTGCAGCATCAATGCAGCCACATGCTTGCATGGATTTTTCAGCTTACGGTAAACGTAATAATAAACATCGTTCCGATCATACCTGCAGCCACACCCGGGCACATTGCACTCCATCTGCACGACCTCACTGCGGTTCATAAGAAACCCTACATTATACAGATATCCATTTGCCTTGTGGAAGTTTCCCTCCACATGACACACCTGACCGTCATCGTCCCCGGCTCTCCAATAGCCGGTATTCACCTCATCTATCGTAACCTGCTTCTTGTCTGCAAGAAGCTTCGCATCGCGCACGACCTCCTCCGTGAACACAACATCCTTTACAATCTCCGGCATGGAATAATACTGATAATCTGTCCCCCTACCGGTAAACAACTGCACCTGCTGCCCTGTTTTCTCCTCGCTGCTTTTTTGTTGCTTCTGCTTTTGATTTTCCACCTCCCGGCGTGTCTGCTCAAATTCATGCACATATATCCCGGTATTCTTCAGCTCATAGATTGCCGCCGCCATGTGCCTGCAGTAAATGCCTTCCTCTGCCTCCCGACAGTCACAATCCATTTCAAAAATGCCTGTGCCAGGTTCAAAATCGAAATCAACTATATAAAAATAGCCACGTTTGTCAGCGACATCAACACAAGCGCTTGTCTTACTATCATCTATGATGCTGCACTTGCCCTGCATATAGATTTCCACGCCACGATTTAAATTGCCGACAGAGAATAATTGTTCCCACATAAGTACTCCTTATCTTTACTCCGGAATCGCTGACCGGCTGTTCCGAAGCATGCCCGATATTATCTCGGTACCATGCCGCCCACAGAGTTCTTAGAAGAAGTGTTCTGCTTAGATTTCTCCCCTGCTTTTGGCATTTTTTCTGTTATCCTGCGGTCGACATACTCGTGGTATTCATTGATCATGATACCCTGCGTGCCGATAAATTCTATGATGTCCGTTATTGCCTTCTGTCTTTGTTTGCCGATCTCAGAATACGGATTGTGCGCTCTGATATAATCCCGGCATGCGGTTACAGCAGTTTCAAGAAGTGGTTTTAAAGTCTTTTTGTCGGTGCTGTTCTCATCGTATGTCTCATACCATTTACGCAGCTTGTCAACAGCTTCATACACATTTGTGTACAATGCCGAGCGTCTTCCTTTGATCTCCACCTTTCCTGTTTCGCTATTTATCGCCAGATTTTCAAGGTTCTGCTTAAATTTTGCAAAAGAATCTTTATTTTTATCGATTACTTCCTTGGTAAACGACAATCTGTTTAATCTGGCTTCTGCATAAGGAACCTGCTTCGGCTCATAGTTAAGGCGGAGCTTCTGCGGCAATTTTTCTTTGACTGCTTCATCCATCTTATAATCATTTTTCAGAAATGCCGGTATATTCTTAACCGTATCAAAGTAATTCCGATCTCTTGAGCAAAATTCGTTGAAATATATGTCCTCGTAATTCCGGTCAGGTATGATGGTTATATAATTATCAGAAAACTTATGTGTTTCCGGAGTATACTTTTCTGCTCTTTCCAGACGCTGCTTGATTTCTGTGGTTCTCTGCCATGCTGCAGCTATTTCCTGTTCTGTCAGATCGAGTCCTTTCAGCACATATTCCAGTTCTTCCTGCTTCATATTTTTGATTTTGGCTGCAAGTGATTCTGAAATGACGCGTATTTTCTTTAATGCCGGCAGATTCATGATGCCTCTGTCTACCGGATTGATCGTACCCATGGATAAGTCATTGTCAATTCCCTGTATGCCAATCAGCTGCGGCTGATCCGCGTTGGTATTATCAAAAATATAAGTCATATTCTGCTGATGTCTATCTACATTTCCGCAAATATAATCCAGAATCTGCATATCCGCCAGATTCTTCTTTAATGTAGGACTCTCCAGCGAAAATGGCACCTTCTTATTTTCGACTACCATTTTTTTGTAAGCCGGTACCTGAAGGAGGTTCTCATAGATTGTTCCATTGCTGGTGCTCATGAAGACACCCTTTTTTTCGGTACCCTGCTCATCATATACCGTCATGGGATGAGACTCAGCAAGCAGCTCATTCAGTCCCAGAAGATTGGCAATTCTGGTCATTGCACAATTCCGGTCGGTAATATTATTCCCATATTCTATTCCTGCTCTGCCATATACCACTGTCTGCAGCAGTGCCGGGTTCTCTTCTCTTTCCCGTATTTTTTCGTCCATCTGGGCGTTTAGTTCTCTGTTATTGCGATTATGCTTTAATTTCGCTTTGATTTCATCTACTTCCTGACGATGCTTTATGTATAAATCTTTTTCGTATTTATTATTGGAAGAACTTCCGGTGAAAAAGCCAGATACCTTTTTCCCGCTCTCATCGGTATAAGTAATCGGATTTCTGGAGCTCATTTTAAATCCGACCGACTTTAAATCTGCGCTATTCAGAGTAACTATATTTCGTCTGAAACTCTCCGGAAAAATACTTTTTTCCGTCAGGCAGCTTACATAAGCTTCATCCTCTTTGAGGATCTTATGCAGTTGTGATACCAGCGTTCCGGTTGCGTTTTGCTCTTTGGCCTTTTGCTCGGCTTTGGAGGCATAAAAATCACATAGCTTATAGAGATCCTTAATCTTTTTCAGACGGTCCCTGCCAATCGGTTTGTACTGATTCTGATCATCCTTGATATAGCATTTGCTGATTTCCGCATTCAGTTTTTTGAGATAGTACTGAAGATTTTTAAGATCCTTTACATTATTTCCCGCTGTTTTGTTACCATAGATTGATAAATCTAAAAAGCCGCTGTATTCACTGTATTGGTTTTTGGGTAGGTTCTTATCTTTTGGCATAGTAAATGCTTCCTTTCAAGCTATCGAATTTGCTCTATTATAAATCCGGAAAGGGGACAAAAGGTAGACAAACTCTATCTGCACAATCGAATGTACAAAAGGCGACGGGAGCACCCGTCGCCAGTTTTGTAATAGTAGTCTTATGGATAACAAATCAGATTACTGTAACAGAGAAAGAACACCCTGAGTAGACTGATTTGCCTGTGCAAGCATAGACTGGCCAGCCTGTGCAAGAATGTTATTCTTGCTGTAGTTAACCATCTCTTCTGCCATATCTGTATCACGGATACGAGACTCTGCAGATGTGGTATTCTCAACTACGTTGTCCAAGTTGTCAATGGTATGCTCTAATCTGTTCTGAACAGCACCGAGAGCAGATCTCTGAGAAGAAACCTTAGAGATTGCATCTGCGATTGCATCAACTGCGTATGTAGCAGCGATACCGGAATCATCTGTAACATTTAATCCCTTGATTCCAAGATAAGAAGAGTTCATTGTCTCGATGTTGACCTGAATCTTGTTGGTCATGTCGGCATCCGCACCTACGTGAAGACTGAAGCTTAATGCGTTAGCAACCTTTGCAGATCCTGTCTGAATCTGGAATGTTCCATCACCATGAGTAAGATCAACTTCTGTGTTAACATCACCTACACCAACCTTAGCAGATCCTTCTGTATCACCAATCTGGTTAGCGGCAAGAAGTTCCTTTGATGCTAATTC
>CAVDTR010000001.1:69489-180806 GCA_963612015.1 Lachnospiraceae bacterium
CCAATCGTATAGGTCTTTCCGCCGATACTTACCGTATCACCAGCGTTAAGCTCATCCATTACGAATGTTGCTGTTCCATCCCCATTGTCGGTTAACTTTCCAGCAAGTCCTGCGTCATGTGCCTGCATGTTGATCGTCTTTGTTCCGGTCTCGCCCTTTAACAGGTAAGTCTCGTTGAACTTGGTTGTCTCAGATACACGGTCAATCTCAGTTGTTAACTGATCGATCTCATCCTGGATAGCGGAACGGTCTGACTCACTATTGGTTCCGTTAGATGCCTGTACTGCCAGCTCATTCATTCTCTGAAGCATAGAGTGAACTTCTGTAAGAGCACCTTCAGCAGTCTGTACGGAAGATACACCGTCTTCTGCGTTAGAAGAAGCCTGGTCAAGTCCACGGATCTGCTTTCTCATCTTCTCGGAAATTGAAAGTCCTGCTGCATCATCTGCTGCGCGGTTGATTCTGTAACCGGATGAGAGCTTCTCTGTGCTCTTGGACTGAGCGTTTGTTGTTACGTTGAGCATTCTGTTGGCATTGACTGCCTGCATGTTGTGTTGTACTACCATAATATAATCCTCCTTGATATTTAACCTCCGGACATCCATTCCAGAGAATATTTTGCAGCTTCCCGATTCCGGTCAGCTACGTTACTTCCTGATAACCGGCAGCTTCCCGGGTGTGGCTATACCACAGCCGCCTGTTATCATTTTGCCTTACAGTCTATATATCGGACTGACTTTCCAATACTTAACCCCACAAATGAAAAAAAACAAGAAATGAGGGGAAAATAAATTCCCCCTCATTTCTTGTCATCCATAAACTGCGGATCAACCACCAATGTTCTGCTCATGCTCTGATAGTAGCTGCTGGTTGCCTTGGAGTTCGCGCGAACCTGACGTGCCTGCTTCTTTACACGTGCAAATTTGCTAATCATCAGTTCTTTGTTGCGGGCTT
This sequence comes from Lachnospiraceae bacterium, assembly GCA_963612015.1. Taxonomy (GTDB): domain Bacteria; phylum Bacillota; class Clostridia; order Lachnospirales; family Lachnospiraceae; genus Roseburia. The sequence continues at coordinate 70,444 of CAVDTR010000001.1, forward strand.
CCTGTGCCTGCAGCTCCATGCTCTTATCCGTCACCCTGCGGATGTATTCCTGCATCGTGCGGATCTGTGCGGCATAGGCTTCCCTGTCTGTCAAGAGTTCGTCTCTCGTCCTCTCATACAGCTTTTCAAAGCCGCTGTCCAACTGGTCGATCTGACGGATAAGTGCAGCTTTGTCCTCCACAATCTTATCAAAGTCCTCTGCATTCCCCTCCGGATCCTCTAAGACCTGCCGCTGTTTTTCGTTTAGTTTTGCTAACTCGTCCAGCACCCGGCACTTCTTCTGCAGGCTCTGGATCATAATATCAATGTAGGAATCTGACATGACCGCTCCTTATGATACCTGTGTATTCTTTCCGTTCTGGGTAAGCTGCATGACTTCCTTCCAGGTGTCACGCATCGTGCGCAGATGCTTCAGCACCTCCTCCAGAATCTCTTTATCCTTTTTCACATTCGCCTCGCGCAGCCGTCCCTGAAGATAATGATATACGTTGTGGAAATCCTTCGATACCTCATAATGGTCATCCAGCGAAGTATCAAACTCTATGATGATTCTCTCTGCCTTACGAATGTTATTGTGTGCAGCCTCCAGATTCTTGTTGTCAATCGAAGCGACCGCAATATTGCAGAACTTAATCGCTCCGTCATACAGCATAAGTGTAAGCTCTGCCGGAGATGCTGTCAGTATTTTGCTGTTGTTGTAAGCCGCAAACGCTCTGTTCTGTACCATGAGTAGTACCTCCCCTTCATCCTTTTGAGGATCTTATTATTATGAGCTTGTGCCAAACAGTCCGGAAAGAGAACTGGTTTGTGACTGCAGCTTCGCAAGTGCTGTCTCCATCTGAGAGAACTTGTTGTAATAATAATCCTCTTTGTCCTGCAGCTTGTCCTCCCATTCACTGATTGTCTTGCTATACTGGGAATACTGGGAGTTCATCTCTTTGTCATTATAAATCGTATAAGCAGAGCTTAAGGACGTTGACTTCATTTTGTTGCCAAGGCTGGTATACAGGCTACCCGCAAGCTGCTTCATGAAATCGATCACCGTATCCGGATCCTCGGAGATTGCCTTCTTGAGCTTGTCTGCATTGCCGGAAGTGTTCTCATCATCCTCATCGCCATCGATGTGGTATGCATAGTTCTCATTGTCGACAGCATTCAAATAGCCAAGCGTGGAAATACCAAAAGAGGAAAGAGAATACTTCTGTCCGTTGACCTCATAAGAGCTTCCCATGGTATTGATCATGGACATCATGATTCCATTCAAGGTCGAATCATTGCGGAGCAGGGAATCCTTAATCTTCGTCTCCCACTTCTCGACCTCCGTATCTGACATTGCATCCTTTTCTTCATCGGTAAGCGGATCATACCCATAAGAGGAATCTGCGTTGTAGAGCTTGGACATCTCATTGATGATACTGTTATAGCTTGTCAGAAAATCCTTGATCTTGTCATAGATCCCCTGTGTATCGGTCTCTGTTGTAAGTGCGATCTCATCCTCTCCGGTAACACCGCTTACGTTGATGGTCAGTCCATTGATTGCAAAGCTGTTGGTGTCGCTGGTGTATTTTACTCCGTTGAGTGTGATCTCGGCATCCGTTCCGTCTAACTTCTTTGCATACTTTGCCTTTTCCTCATCTGTCATGGCATCGTATTCATCATCGGATACTGTTGTGAAGCCGAGCAGTCCGAGTACCGCTGCGGAATTGCTGTCGTCCGCTGCCGCCTCAAGGCTGAACTCACCTGCTGCTCCGGACGTACCTGCGCTGATGTAGAACCGCTGCTGCTTTTCATCAAAATTGGCATTCAGACCTGCCTCCTTCAAGCTGGCAACAACGTCCTTCAGCTTGGTGTCCGTACCAAGCGTAATCTCTTTTTCAGTTCCGTCCTGTGTCTTTAGCTTAATGCCGGTCTGTTCTCCGGTATAACCCAGATCTGCCAGCGTGCTGTCTGAGGTCAGGGCTTCGTCAGCGGTCAGCTTTCCGCCTGTCATATATGCAGTCTGCGCCAGCGACTTCACTTTCATCCTCTGCGTTCCGGTTACTGCGGAGCTGTCTACCGTAACACTCGCCTTGGTCGGATCGGAAACCGTCGTCTTCTTTAACGAATATGCGCTTGAGAGACGCAGACTGGATAGATTCGTGTAAAGGCTGTACACCTTCGTGTTCAGGCTCTTCCACGCATCCTGTGTCCAGGAAAGCTTTGTCTGTGCCTTGGTATATTTCTCTGTTTTGGTATTGTAAGCGGACACAAGCGCAGAAATGATGGATTCTGTGTCTAATCCGGAATTAAGTCCGGTTACTCTCATTGTCATGGTGTGTCCTCCCTATCTCTTCTCATCTACCAGGATGCCTGCCATCTCCCAGACCTTTGCGATCATGTCAAGCGTCTTTTCCGGTGGAAGCTCTTTGATTACTTCCTTGGTATCCTTGTCAATCAGCTTAATGGTCACGCGGTTCGTCGCCTCATGGATCCCGAAAATCGCCTCTGAATTGTTGGCTTTCCTGTTGATTTCCTCGACTGCCTTTTTCAACTGTTCCTTCTGCTTTGCGGATGTGTCCTGCGAGCCGCTCTCCCGATCCCCTGCTGATTTGGTATCGATAGAAATCGTATTCTGTGCAAGCCTCTCGGACACCTGCAGCTGTTCTGCTGCTTCAACCTTAGGTCTTACCTCTGCTCTGGTCTCGACAGTTGACGTACTTCCCTGATATGTCATTCCTGCTCCTGAAATTGCTTCAATCGCCATAATTTGTCACCTCCGTGTGAAAATTGCCGCATCTGGCATCTGCCGTTTTCTAATACCTTTATCGGCATCCGCGCATTGAAAGTTTATAATTTTTACAAAAAATCTTTGATCATATCCAGACTGTCTACGCTGATGGCTGCCTCATTCTCCTTGCGGATCTGCAGATATACTTCTTTGCGGTAGATCGGGACATCCTTCGGTGCTGAGATGCCGATCTTGACCTGATCACCGCGGATATCAAGAACTGTAATCTCGATATTGTTGTTGATGACGAGTGCTTCGCCTTTTTTTCTTGTCAATGCTAACATCTCTATTCTCCCGCCTTTTCTGCCTTTAAGATTTCGTATACCTTGTATTTTACAGGGTAATCATCCTCAACAATCAACTGGACACCCTTTAAGGTATCCGTGTTGATTACGACCGGTGCCTTCAGATTGACGGAAAAGTCCTCCACCCTTTGCGGTACGGTAACGGTCACCAGAACAAAGGTGTTGTCTGTGTCAAGCTCACCGAGCGGAGCAACAATCTCTGTGTTTACATTCGGGCTATAGTCCCTTCTGATACAGTGCGGATCCATAACCGGAAATGCGATATCCGCATCATCCATGCTTTGCAGCCACATAATTCTGGTCTTTCTTTCTTTCTTTTCCTCATCAAAAATAAGGGAAAAATGGGTAAGCTCCGGGAATCCGATCATTCCCTTATCGAGCGTGATGATCTTGTCATCTGCAATGTCAATCTCACCAAATAATCTTGTTTTTGCCTTCATGGTCTTCTCCTTTCGTCTCCGACGATATTGTTTAAATATAGTCAAGCAGGGAGGTCTGGTTGATCTTGCCTGCTGCTGTAAGACTTGCCTGATATGCATAATAGGCTGCATAATAGTCAATGATGATATCTGAGATATCGCGATCCTCATTCTGGGATTTCAGTTCGGTAACCGTAGTTGTCTGGTTCTCCACACGCGTCTGTGTCATGGTCAGGCGCACCTCAGTGCTTCCGACATTAGTGATTCCCATGTTCACCTTGTCGAAGTATTCATCAAAATTCCCGATGTACTGCTCAAAGGTCTTCTGGACATTGTCATCTGCATAGTCTGCTTCCTTCTGTGCTGCATCGAGATAGGTCTGCAGCTTGGCGGTAAGTGCCTCATCCCCGACGTACTTGGACTGTGTCATCATTTCCTTGATGTCGTCCACCTTTTCATGGGCGCTTACAGACTTTTGGACGATATCGATCATTTCATTGATATCGCGCAGGATATTCATATCAAAAATATCACTTGCCTGTGTATTTACCACCAGCGAGGCAGCATTGCTGATTTCGTAGGAAATCTCCTGATTCTCCTTGGTGTAGGCAATCGGCTTTGCCGGATCGCTCTGATCAACGCAGTCGTAGTAATACTCAGGGCGAAGCTCACCCTTCTCAAAGCCGGTCTTTGTGTAGGTAATCTGAACCTCTGCCTTGCTGCTGATCAAGGAGCTGGCAAGCTCATCATTTAAGACAAGTTCGCCGGTGCCCTTAATGTATACAATCTGATTGTTCTCAACGGTTTTCTTGTCATGTCCGGCTGCCTGTGAAGCTGCCAGCCATTCTTCCTCATTCTGATATTCCACAATAGCGGCGGTGGTGGCAGTAACATTTCCATCGGCATCGGTGGTGTTGTAGGTATAATCTGCCAGATTGCCTTTTATCTCGTTGCCCGCTGCATCTGTATAGGTATAAGTCAGGTTATCGAGCGAGTCTGTCCCATCGTATGCAAGACGAAGACGCTTCGCATACGTATAATCAATGTTTGTGCTGCAGTCTGCCGTGTTGGCATCCACCTCTGACGGGATCTCAACATCTCCGGTCACATAACGGTGTTCTTTGATATCCCCATAGCCAAAGGTCTGACTGATCTGGTAGGAGGTGCTGCTCTCATCTGCGTCAAAGGTCAGATTTTCCGTGGTGCGGTATCCGGTAAAAATGGTACGTCCGGAATAATCCGCATTTCCTTCTGCGTAGATCTGGTCGGCAAGCTCCTGAAGGTTCTTTAAAATCGTACTGCGGTCATCTGCATTCAACGTATCCGTAGAGCCGTTTACACACTGGGTACGCACATCCTTGAGCAGATCCTTCATGTTCTTGAGTGCCGTCTGTGTGACATCCAGCCACGAGGTGGCATCCTCGATGTTGCTCTTGTACTGTTCAAGGTGGCTTAAACTCGTGGAAAGACGCAGTGAACGAACAGCAATTACCGGATTCTCAGAAGCCTTTGATATTTTCTTCTGACTCGTCATCTGCGTATTATATTTATCCACATAGGTCTTGTTTAGATTGATGTTGGATTTGGTATTCCTTGTTATCATTGTGTTGGTGATTCTCATTGTAACCTCCTGATCTTCACCACATCCCTGTCGTACTTAAAGCTCCGTCCGTGGAGCCGTTTGTATCTGTATTTATGCAACGCCGGTCTCGTTGATCAGCTTGTCGTACATCTCAGCCATGACCGAGATGACCTTGGATGCCATGTTGTAAGCATTCTGGAACTTTACCAGCGCGATTGCTTCCTCGTCCTCGTCAACACCTGACACCGAGGTCCTGAGATTATTGATTGATTCCTCCAGGCTGGTATAGGTCTTGCAAAATACCGTAACCTCCTGTGTATCTACCGCGACATCCGATAGCAGTGTCTCCAAAAATGCGCCTGCGCTGTCTCCGCGGAACATATCCACATCATCCTGCAGCCCCTTGAGCTTTGTGATAAGGTCATACGCCGCGCTACCATTTGTCACATCCACGGTGGTTGAAAAATATCCCGGATCCAAAAGGGACTTTGCATTTACCTTCAATGTCGATCCGGTCATCATGTAGTAAGAGCTGCTTGATGATGAGATCGTATATGTGGTCTGTCCGTCTGCAAGCTCCGGATTCCAGTCGCTCATATCGTACTCGCCGCCGGTCACGATATTGCCTGCCACGAAAAATGCGCCCATTTTCCCGCCATCGAGCGTCTGCCCGCTCTTCTCAATATCATTGAACATTTCCGCGAAGGTGCGCAAAAATTCGTTGATCTGCTCCTGGTAATATGGGATACCCATTCCCTCAACCGCCTGCCCGCAGGTCGCATCTTTTCCGGTGAGGTTCTGCTCCTCAACAGCGTTTAAATCCTCGGTCAGATAATATTTGAACTCGATCAGGCTGCCATCCTCATCCGCTACCGCTTCCCAGCCATCATAGGTGTAGGACTTGTTTCCGACATTGATCTGCCCTCTCGTTGCGATATCTAGGGATGCAAGATCTTTCGGTGATGTCGGTGTCATGATAATCGTGCGGACGGTCTCCTGCGCGCCTGTGTACTGGTTCGTGCGCTGCTCGGCTCCAACACCCGTGATCGTGCCATTTAATGCTTCATTGTTATTGCCGTCTCTCATCTGGAAAAGTGCCTTCAATGAGCCGCCGGCAGAATCTGTCGTCACCGCAAAGTTCATTCCGGTGTCACTCCAGACGATGGAATACAGTCCGTCAATATCGTTCTGGTTGTTGCGGTAATCCTGTGAAACGCAGTCCAGTGTGCGGTAATCCGAACCGTCTACGAGTACCTGACCGTTGATCGTTACCGTAAAATTGGTTCCGCCGAGGTTATCTCCGTAGGTATTGATGATGTCTACCTCGCGGGTGTCAACCGATGCGATCTTTGAAAGCTCATCCAACAAGTTGGCGCGCTCATCGCGAAGCTCGTTTGCGTAGCCGCCGCGCACCTCAACGTTGTTGATCTTTTCGTTCAGCAATGCGATCTTCTTAGAAATTGCATTGACGTTCGTAACAGTTGTCTTGATCTCCTCGTTGACATCTGCCTGAAGGCTGCTGAGGGAATCGGACAGGGAATTAAAGTACGTGCAGAGGTTCTGTGCAGAGTTGATAAACTGGTTGCGAACGCTCTTGTCCTCCACACCCTCCCCGATCATTCCATCGAGATTGTTAAACATCTGGTTGAACAAGGTCGTGTACCCGGTCTGCGTCTGGTCATCCTTGAAATAGTCTTGTATCTGATCCAGATAGTACAGCTTTGATTCATATAATCCCAGACTGGAGTTGTTGTTCCAGTAGCGTGAATCATAAAACAGATCTCTCTCCTGTGTGATCTTAGTCGCTGTCACGCCTGTCCCGATGCTTCCGTAACGTGCCGTCACCCGAAGTGCCTGTGTTGCCTGCAGTGTGGTTGTCTGACGGCTGTAGCCCGTTGTCTGTGAGTTTGATATATTGTTTGCAGTTGTGGTAACCGCCGTCTGGAATGCCGACAGACCGCTTGCTGCAATATTTAATCCCATAAATGTCGAAGGCATACAATCCTCCCTCTGTCATCCGACTTATTCTTTGATGGCAGCACGGCACGTCTGCCGCTGAGTTTTAAGCTAGATCAGCCCTGTAACAATCAGCTCCGTCATCTGGCTGATTACAGTGATGTAACGGCTGGCTGCGTTATATGCTGCCTGATATTTTACCATATGTGTAAGTTCCTCATCCGAAGCTACCCCGCTGACCTGCTGCCTCTGATTGTCCAGCGAAGACACCGTCGTGTCGAGTGTCTGGCTGGAGGAATAGTAGACGTTGCCGTCTGTTCCCAGCTTGTTAATCATCTTGTCGTAAAATTCCTCAAAAGTACAGGGGGATTTATCCGTTGGATCAATCGTCATGCAGGAGGCGTCCCAGAGATTCTGCAGCTGATCTGCAAGTGCGTAATTCACTGCCCCGTCCCGGCGCATTGTCGGAAGCTTGGACTCCTCGCGCAAAAGCTCTGAATTGATCTCACAGCCGGTAATACAGTAGCACTTTGCGGTGTCAGCCGTATCTTCTTCGTTGTATATGTAATAGGTATTGCCGTCCGCACCGGTCACCTCTGTGTAACGGTCTGTTCCACGTCTTGTGAACAGTTCCGCCGGTGGAAGCGACTTATCAGCACCTACCGAACAGTTTGCTGTGTCGAGAATCTTCGTGTCAGCACTGATCACATAGGTGGTGCCGTTGGCATCCGTTGCCATGAGTGTGCCTGTTCCAAGATTCAGTGCGTCTCCTGCGGAGATATTCGGTGCTAACAGATCATTGATCGATGTTGCGATATAATGGAACAGGCGGTCTATCTCCGCCTCGGTCTCCATCAGCGTACAATCCTCAATACCGGCATATGCCTTCTCATCCTCCAGATCCGCATACGTGCCAAAGCCTGTTCCTCGTTGAAAGAGCAGTGCTCGCAAGGAACCGACATCCGTATTGCTGTCCGTTGAGATATCGAGCAGATTCTTATACAGATAGGTATACTTATCCTTATCCGGATCAGACAGGTTAGACCAGTACGGCGTATAGAAGCCGGTTGTCTTATCCTTCTGCACATCCAGATAATTGCAGCCGTAATCTACCACGAAATCGGTTCCCTCTAGCTGCACATTCACAAAGCCGCTTGCATCCTCAGAATATGTGATATTCACATAGCCTGACAGCTCATCGAGAAGTACATCTCTCTGGTCGCGCGCGGTCATTGCTGTCTCTACCCCGCCGGCCTCAACCTTCTGGATGTAGAGGTTAAGCTCGTAGATCTGATCGCCAATATCGTTAATGCTATTTATTTTTTCCTTTACCTGATTGTTCAGGTTGTACTGGTAAGATTGCAGATCTGAATAAAGCGCAGAGAATCGTCCGAGAAGTATCTGACTCTGCTGGATAACGAGGTTCTGGTTGACAGAATCCGCAGGTGCTTCCGCAAGCTGCTGGAAGCCAGTCCGAAGATCCTGCAAAGCGTTCTTAAGTTCTTCGCCGTCCAGCTCCTGAAGCAGATCCTCCACCTGTGTCACTACCTCATAGGTATTGCTGTAAAAGGACTGTCTTCCGTTCTCAAGTCTGTACGCTTTATCTAAGAATAAATCTCTTGCATGTACCACATCTCCGATGGAGACACCAATACCGGACTGTTGCATATTGGTCGAGGTGGTAGCGTTTTTTAATCTGAGATAATGTTTGTCGGAGAAAATAACCTGCTGGCGAACGTATCCTTTGGTGTCCACATTAGACAGATTGTTCGCAACAACATTGAGTGCATTCTGCGAACTCTGTAACCCTGATGTACCTACATAAAAGCTTCCAAAACCGTTTGCCATTCCAAATTCTCCTTATTGCTTCGCATCAAAACCGCTGCTGCCAAGAAGTGTACCTGTGTTGTAAGCATTCTTGTCATAATTGGCGGTCTCCGGGGCCTGACGCATGCTTCGAAACAGGGTGATATTGAACTCGGTAAGCTCCATCGCCTGCTTCAAGAGTGCTTCGTTTGTCCTGTTAAGCTCCTGAACCTGTCCTGCTGCGTCAAGCAGTCCGTCTCTCGCTTCCTGAAGCTTCGTCTGGATATCCGGCTGACTTCCCAGATATCCGATCAATTTAGTTACTGTCAGCTTCTCCCCGGTCTTCCCGATGACGGTAGCGATATCCTTCAATATCTGTATCTGTCTGTTCGATAATGACAGCAGTTCATCGCTTGTCGTCTGTTCCAGACTTGTAAGCTGCTCAAGCGCAGGAACATCTGAATCGATCAGTATCTGGCGCTTTTTCTCCCCATACTCGATAAAACGCCTATAAAGCTGTTCCTCTTCATTTAATACAGTTACAAGATCTTCTACTAAACTGGCCACACCAAATCCTCTCTTTACAAAACTGCGCTATACTGCGCTAATAATTTGCTGGCGAAATCTCCCTCATCAACCTTATAAGTTCCGTTGTCGATCATTGCCTTGAGTTGAGCTACCTTGTCTTCTCTAACATCCGAAGCTTCTGATACTGCGTTTTTCGCAATCTGGTAGTCACGCCCAGCCTGCGAGATGGATACCTGATCCATGCGTCCTGCGCTCGTCCGTGTCCGGTTCGTCTTTGCAATCGTCTGTGAGTTGTAGATCTGCGAAATCTGATTGTATGCATCTATACGCATAAACAGCATCCCCTTTCTTCCTTGAAATTAAAACTTCTACCTTTTTTATCGGAGCTAAATAATAAATCTTTAGCCCCTTTTTTGTTTCTTTTTTACGTTCAACATGTATATCGGCAATGTTTGTTGATTCTTTAGTGATAATTTTTATTTGTTTAGCAGGGCGATGCCAAAGTTCAGATAGCCCGCGAAGGTTACCCAGATGGCATAAGGTATCATAAGGTATGCCCGGTTGGGCAGTTTTCCTTTTTATGTACAATAGGCAGCTAATTTACCTTTAGGCTATAAACGTACATCTTATTACTACTATCGCCGGATTTATTTCCGATCCAATACACGCTGCCCTTCGTGTATACCGGCATCACATACGGGTTAAGCTGGGCGGCGGCTGAATATTTCTGTTTTTTGGAAACAACATTGCCCTTCTCATCTAATATGATGTAATATACACCCTCATACTCCCAAGTTTTAGAAGCGTACTGTTCAAACAGCACAACAATCGTTCCGTTTCCATCCGATACAACCTGCGTATTGGAAATGACCGATTTGTCTGTGTTTGTGAGCCACTTCACGCCATAGTCTGTTACCTCTTCGTCTCCGTTACCGCCGGACAATCCGCTTCTTTTTCCGCTTGTAACATAGGCGGACGCGCTTCCCAGATCCTTGGTCGGATCAAATATCTGGATAAACACCTGTTCACTCTGTTTTTCTGCTTTCTTATCCAGTGCCTTTACCGATTGTCCAACAAGGCAGACGGTTGTATCATTTACAGCCGCAACACCACCCATCCGCGCGAAATTGTCATTCACGAGCCACATATTCCACTCATCGAGGGCGCCTTTCTTTACCCAGAAGTGAAATGAATCACCCTCATAGTTAAAGGAACCATCCTTTGCGACATAATTGATGGTAAATGCTCTTGGGTAACAGTCTCCCTCACTTGCCAACACGAAACCATCCTTGTATGGGATTGCTCTCTGTGCAAATGAATGGGAATTGTATACATTTCCTACCGAAAGCTTTTCCATCGTCTGCGTGTTGATTGTAAAAACGGAATTGCTCTGATGACCGCTATACATCTGACGCGCATAATTAACAGTAAGCGTATTACCATTGATTGCAATGTCACAGTTGCCCCCATCAAACGGAATCTTTGTATAAAAGCTACTATCATACCACCAACCGAGGCTTGCGCTGCCATTGTCCCCAACTGTCTTGACATGCTTTCCATTCTTATCATACTTAGAAATAAAAATCGTATTCTTACTGGTGTCTTCCGTCTCGTTTGTCTCCCCTGTCACAAGGTAATAATTTCCCTTGCTATCACAGGTTACCCCACCAAACAAATCATGTTTTTTCTTGAGCTTGATCGTATTCTTCTGTACCTTACCATTCTTCGTCTTGACAACAATGACATTCTTTCCGTTGTCATACGCAAAACAGAACTGCCCCTTTTCATTAACAAACTGTGAGACATTTGACACTCCATCCCAGTTTGAATATGCCCCTTCCGCATATATTTCAAGTTCAATTCCCGTATTTTTTTCTGCAATGGTTGCAGCATTAACCGATGTTGTGCCAAACAGCATACTCACCGACAGTATCGCTGCCACAAGCTTTGTTCTCATTTTTGTTTTCATCTTGTGCATTCCCCTTTTTATTAAACTATTGATAAAATCAATGGTTAGCTCTCTTCTCTCCAATCTAGCTACATCTTGATCAATTCGTACTCCCGGCTTCCGAGTCCTAGCTTCTCTGCGTGTTCCAACGTCTCTTTCCAGCGGACATTCGGGTTGGAATCTAAGAAATTGTCCCGATGGAAATGCCAGTTCGGCTTCGCCAGATTGTCGGACAACTGGGAATTGGGCATAGGTGCTGCCTTTAAGCAGGCATCCACACACGCCTGATCGAGTGCGACCGGATCAAAGGATGCGAACATTCCGATGTTTGGCAGGATCGGTGCGTCGTTCTCGGCATGGCAGTCACAGTTCGGAGACACATCCACGACAAGGCTGATATGGAAGTTTGGTCTTCCGTCCAACACCGCTTTTGAATATTCTGCGATCTTGCAGCCTAAGATCTCGTTGGCATTGCCGTTCGGATTGTGGATCGCGTCAAAGGCACATGCCCCTATACAGCGTCCGCAGCCCTTGCAAAGCTCCTGATTGATAACAGCCTTTCCTGTCTCGTAGGAGATCGCATCGGAACCGCACTCCTTTGCGCAGCGCTTGCAGTTCTTGCAGCGGGAGGTCTCCACGACCGGCTTGCCCTGGCTGTGCTGGTGCATTTTTCCGGCACGGCTTCCGCATCCCATACCGATGTTCTTGAGTGCTCCGCCAAATCCGGTTGCCTCATGCCCCTTGAAATGGTTCAGGGAGATAAACACATCCGCGTCCATGACCGCACGACCGATGTATGCTTCTTTACAGTATTCGCCGCCCTCAACCGGGACAACTATATCGTCCGTGCCGCGCAGACCATCCCCGATGATCACATGGCATCCGGTTGTCGTCTCGTTGAAGCCGTTCTCCTGCGCACAGTCAAGATGATCGAGCGCATTTTTTCTTGATCCCGGATAGAGGGTATTGCAGTCCGTAAGGAATGGCTTGCCGCCGGCTTCTTTTACCAGATCTGCGACCGCCTTGGCATAGTTCGGGCGAAGGTATGCGATATTGCCAAGCTCTCCGAAGTGGATCTTGATCGCAACAAATTTATTGTCCATATCCATGCTCTGCATTCCCGCCTTGCGGCAAAGCTTTTTTAACTTCTCCGGCAGTCCGACTCCGTTTCCTGTCCGGAAGTCTGTGAAATATACTTTTGATTTTTCCATAGGTGTATACTCCTCCATCTGTGTTTTTGTTATGCTTTTATATTGCTGTTTTTCCTGCGATCATGCGCATCCGCTGTTACGTCATTGATCACTTTTTATCATAATTCTACACCAAATCATCATGTCAGACAATCCATCTTTTTCCGTGCTTGCACAGCCATAAAATTTGCACAAAAGTGGCATGTCTGTTTTGTAATTGTTTGATAATTTTAAATTTTTTTCATTTTTATCTTGCAATATTAATTTCACATGCTATAATAAAGACATAAACAAGAGAGAGACATGAAAGACTTTAGAGAAAGAAAGTCACAGAACAACAAATCAGAAAAGGAGGTAGATTCCACCAGAAACTTAAGTGCATTCGTTTCAAAGTTTTTAAAAGAGGAAAACGTGACAACATACCAAAGAAAACAGAGTTAGTGCTAGACCTTATTCATTTAAATATAGTACAACTCCAAATGTCATAAGAAGAACAGATCAAGTAAAATACGAAGAGACGAAGAAGAACGTTACACAAAATCTACGAAAGAGGTAAGGTCCAATGGACGAAATAGTTTAGAAGGCGGCATCGGTAAGTTGCAACGATGTCGCCTTCTTTTTTATATTCCATATTTTGTCAGGTCTACCCAACCGTCTACAACTTCGATGCCATCTGCGCGCAGCAAGGATTCCTGTGAACGCATTCCGCCGAATGCAAACGCACCGGAAAGCTCGCCCTTGGCATTGACCACCCGGTAGCATGGGATCGTGTCGGGATCGGGATTGTGGTGCAGGGCATTTCCGACTGCACGCGCCATCTTTTTATCCCCGGCAAGCTCAGCGATCTGTCCGTAGGTTGCGACATGTCCGCGCGGGATCTTTTTTACCGCCTCGTAAATGCGCTTCGACGGGCTGTCCGTCACAAGATCGTAGCTCTCCGCGATCATCCGTTTCACATCTGCATCCGGGATCGTGCCATCAAGAATTACCGTGTTCCAGTGCTCCTTGTTCTGGTGATATGCCGGAACCACGGAGGTGAAGGTGCTTCTCCAGAAGTCCCTCCACTCCGGGTTTACCTTCACATTCAGATGGATGTAACCGTCCATCTCATACGTCCACAAAAAGGCTTTTTTACTGCCCTTCACCCGCACAAGCTGCCAGTTCTGGTCATGGAACGGTGCCTCCTGATATGTATTCGGGAATGAAAGTCCATAGCTTAGCGCTTCTTCTCGCGTATGCATATTATTTTAAGGATGCTCCACAGTTTGTGCAGTAGTTGTCATCATTTACCTGTTTTACGCCGCAGTTCGGGCAGATAACTGCGCCCTGCAGGGTAAGAAGCTGGTCGTTGAGCTCGTCGATCTCTTTCTGCGCCTCTGCAATATTTGCAAAGCATTCCTTCTCCGCAGCATCCTCATCATCCTTATGTGCCTCGTAATACTGACGTCCGAGCGCCTCGTACTGCTTTGCAAGGTAATCCTCCTTGGTGCGGATGTCCATCTTGATCTTCGCGGTATCGGATACCTCTTTTGCTTTCGCACCGATGTCCTTTCCTGCGCTTACGATGTCTGATTTGATTTTTCCAAAATCGATACTCATGTTAATTCCTCCTTAAAAACTGGTTAGGGAGACTCCCGCAAGAGGCTCCCTGTGTCTGCATGTCTTTATTTCAACGGGTTTTCCGCCCGCCGCATAAGTGGTTGCCGGCTGTGCGATGGTAAAGCAGGCATACGGCTGCGAACAGTACCGTTGCAACGATCAGTACCGGATATGCCGCCGATGACGGAACCGGGCAGCCCTCGATCATCAGTCCCTGACGGAGCGTAAATACGCCGAAGATTGCAAAGATAACGAATGCGAGCATATTTAAGAAGTTTTCCGGAGTCTTGCTCTTTAGCAGATAGCCGATCAGCATGCCAAGGATGTCTGCCGCAAAAAGTCCGATGGAGCAGCCTAACCATACGATCACGCCTGCGCTCAAGCCCTCGTTTGCGCCGAAGGTGATGGCAGTAAGCTGTGTCTTATCTCCAAGCTCTGCTACGAAAAAGGTGCAGAAAACTGCGATCGGTGCAAATCCGATCTTTCCGGTTTTGGCTTCCTCTTCCTCGTCATCATCCTTCTTGAGGGAGGTCACCGCAAAATACATAAATGCGAATGCCGCGATGAACTTGATGATCCAGTCCGGGATCAGTGCGCCGACAAGTCCGCCCGCCAGTACAGCCATTCCGTTTAACACTAAGATTGCCGCCGCGGTTCCGATGATGATGTCACGCAGCTTGTATTTTGAGGTAAGCGCAACCAGCATAAGCTGTGTCTTGTCGCCCATCTCCGCAATGAACTCTGTTAAGAGTACCTTTAAAAAAAGTAACATATTATTTTCTCCCCTATATCTGTTTTATCTCATAATGATGTAAACCGCGTAAGCCACATACAGCGCGAGCATCACAAAGCCCTCTTTCCGGCTGAGCTTCTGCTTCGTTGCCGCAAACACCCACACGATCAGTGTAAATAACAGCAGAATCACGATGTCAATGATGTTCTCTGTGATAATGCCGACCGGGCTGATCGTGGATGCGATTCCAAGTACCATCAGGATATTGAATATGTTAGAACCGATCGCGTTGCCAAGTGCCATGCCGATCTCATTTTTTCTTGCTGCCACGATCGAGGTTACAAGCTCCGGAAGGGAGGTTCCAATGGATACGATTGTAAGTCCGATCAGCGTCTGACTCATACCAAGCTCAACGGCAATCCGGCTTGCAGCATCTACGGTAAGATCACCGCCGAATGCTATGGCAGCAGCACCGCCCACGATAAACAAAAGACTCTTTGGAACTGATATAAGCCGGATCTCATCATCCGATCCGCCTTCTACCTCAATTTCTTCCCCGGCTTTTTGTGCTTCTAAGGTTCTTCGGATCAATGCAACGATATATCCCACAAAAAGCAGCAGCAGTACGATACCGTCGAAACGCCCAAGCATCATCCCTGAACCATCTCCAACCGCGCATACGCCAAGTCCGAGCAGAATCAGCGCACATATAGCTGAAAACGGGATGTCTCTGCGGATTGTATCCTTTCCTACCGCAATCGGTGCCATGAATGCACATACGCCGATAACAACCATAAGGTTAAAAATGTTGGATCCAACAACATTGCTGACTGCCAGCTCATTGTTCTTTACGATGGCAGCGGTAACACTTACCGCTGTTTCGGGAAGGGACGTTCCCATCGCAACCACCGTAAGTCCGATGATGATGGCTGGTACATGAAATCTCTTTGCTACGCTTGAGCTTCCCTCCACAAAGAAATCTGCCCCCTTGATCAAAAGCACAAATCCGATGACCAGAAAGAGAACTACTGCAAGCATTGGTGACTGATTGACAAAATCTGCCATGTTTACCTCCTTTGTTGTTTCCGTCCGGATTGCAGCAGCGCATCACATCTATGTGCAGCTTTTTACTTCCAAGGAAAAATTTCCTGATTAAAAGTAAAAAAAGACCCACGTATGCCTATATTTCAAAGCATACATGAGTCTCATTCTTTAAGATTTGCCAGGCTTATTAAAAAGCGCCGGTATGTTGACAAACCACGCATCTGCGCGAACTACTCCCTCACGGAATAAATTCTGTATTAAAGTCTTGGTAAGTATACCAAAGGTCTCTTCGGTAAGTCAATACTAACCTTTGTTCGCTTATTTCTTCGTCGTAACCGTCAGTTCTGCCGATTTCTGTGAGATGCATTTTATATCACCGCTCATCTTATAAGCACTCACCACATAGGTGTATGAGGTGCCTTTCGCAAGTCCGGTATCTGTATAAGTGGTGTTCTTATTGCCCTTTATGGATGCGATCTCCTCGTACTCTCCGGTCTTTTTGTCGAGACGGTATACCACATAGCCGTTTACCTTGGAATCTCTCGTCCAGCTGAGTGTGACGGATTTCTTTGTGCGTGCTGCCGCGGAAAGCTCGGTCGGTGCTGCCGGTGAGCTTATGGTCGTCAGCGTATCGGAGTATTCGCCGGTGTAATCGACATCATCGTAGGTGATATAAGCGCGCACACGGTACTGGTAAGTCGTTCCGGAAACAACATCGGTATCCTTAAAGCTGTTCTTCGTTGTTGTTCCGATATTTACCCATTTCTTAGTGCTCTTATTATAACGGTATACCATGTAGCCGGTTACGTTGGACTGCTTTTTCCACTTCAGAGAGATTGCCTTGGTGGATCTTCCTGCAACCTTTAAGCTTGTTACGCCCGCAGGTCTTGTGATCGCAAACAGCTCCTCAGAGTCGTCACTTAGCATCTGCTCACCCTCATAGGTAATATATGCGCAGACGATAAACTGATACTCGGTTCCTTCGGTAAGTCCGGTAACCTGATATGTCCGGTTGTTCTTTCCCTTTATAGTTGCGATCTCGCTGTATGCATCCTCCTCCGGATCATACTGGTAGATCACATAGCCCTTTGCTCTGGAAACAGCCTTCCAGCCGAGGGTGATTGTGTCGGCGGTACGCTTTTTCACGCTTACCTTTGCAGGCGGCAGCGGCATTGTGGTCGTTGCGATGCTGCTTGACGCGTTCGCGCTGTAACTCTCGCCGCCAAACTTCCAGTACGCGCGGATCTTGTAGGAATACTCGGTCGCGGAGGTAAGTCCCTCGTCCGTGTAGCTGGTCTCTCTGGTTGTCGCGATCTTCTTGTATTTTCCGGTCGCCGGATTCAGGCGATAGATGATGTAGCCGATGGCATCATCCGTCTTATCCCACTCCAGATCCACGCTCGCGGCGCTCTGCCCGCTGACCGCCGGTGTCTTGGTCTTGATGGAAAAGTCCTTATACAGGAAGTTGCAGTCAACCTTTAATGAATTGACATATCCACTCTCGGAATACTGCCAGTATTCATAGTTGCCCGGATAATACAGATAGCCGTTGTTCGGGTCAGTGCTCTGTGCATAGCGCGCCTGCCAGATCTTGTATTTTTTCCCAAGTGCCTCTCCGTCGAGCTTGTTCAAAAGGAAATTGCTGTTGGCATAGATCATCGGCGTGTAGCCTGCCTTCTCAACGTACTGGCAGAATGCCTTGACCGTCTTGGTCGCGGACTTGATATCCACAGTTCCGTTCGCATACGCCTGATCCAGCCGTCCAGGATAGCTCTTGCCGTTTGCGGTGTAAGAGCCGCCCTCGTAATCGATTACGAGCGGCAGTGTCACATCGTATTTCTTGACACGCTTGATCAAAAACTTCGCTTCTTCCTTGGCTTCCTTCGTGGTGAGCGCCTGCGAAAATACATACACGCCTACGCTGATCCCGTTGTCTAATGCGCCTTTGATGTTCTGCTTGTAAGTCGGGTCCTCCAAAAGTTCTCCTGTCTCTAACTTCCGGTAGCCGACACGAATGATTGCAAAGTCCACTCCTGCTTCCTTGCATGCCGCCCAGTCGATGGTGTTCTGCCATTTTGAGACATCAATTCCGTTAAACAGCTCATAGCCGTCGAACTTTTCCTCATGGGAATATGTAAGGTTCGTAAATGGCGAGTCGCTTGTCAGGGTAAAGCTGCCATCGTCAAAATAGGTCTCGTCCATCGTTGCTCCGTACAGGGTAACGGAATCGTTGGAAAACAGCGTTGCCGCACGCCCCTGTGCCACTGCCTCTTCGATCAGGGTGCTGCTTCCCATCGTCTGCGCCGGGATCACCTGTCCATCCGATGTAAGAAAAACGGCTTCCTCGTCCTGTGCCGGGTTGATCGTTGCCAGATTCGGGGCAGATAGCAAAAATGCCCCTACCGCTACTGCACTTGCTGCCAGCAGCTTTGTAATTCTACGTCTTGTCATCTGTTCAATTCCTCCTACGACTAATTTATCCGAAAATGGGTTGTGCGTCAACTGCCAGAAATTGGGATAATGAAAAAATGGCATTATCGGAATTTGCAGTTGACAAACATTGTGCTCCGTGGCTATAATACACCTAATTGAAGCAGTTACAGGCTGTGATGGGAACAAGTACATGTGTGTGGAACAGACAGAAAGCTACCGGTTGATGAGAGGTGCGTGGGAAGCAGATATGGAATACATCCCGGAGCTTTGCACCCAACGGTTTTTCCAAGTAGGCTGCAACGGAGTGGCGCACGTTATAGAGGCTGGAGTCTTGTCGGAGACTCATGGAGGCAGACTGTGTGAGCAGTCCGCGAATTAAGGTGGTAACACGAGATGATCCCCCTCGTCCTTATGCAAGGACGGGGGGTTTTTTTATTCTATCATACGGAGGTAATACACATGACTATTTATGACGAACTCGTTGCGCGTGGTCTGATCGCTCAGGTTACGGACGAGGCAGAAATCAAAGACTTGATCAACAATGGCAAGGCTGTATTTTACATCGGATTTGACCCGACCGCAGACAGCCTTCACGTAGGACACTTCATGGCGCTTTGCCTGATGAAGCGTCTGCAGATGGCAGGCAACAAACCAATCGCTCTGATCGGCGGTGGAACCGCCATGATCGGAGATCCATCCGGACGTACCGACATGCGCCAGATGATGACAACAGAAACAATCCAGCACAACGTTGACTGCTTCAAGAAGCAGATGAGCCGTTTCATCGATTTTTCCGAAGGAAAGGCTATGCTTGTCAACAACGCTGACTGGCTGATGGATCTTAACTACATTGACGTTCTGCGCGATGTCGGACCGCATTTTTCCGTAAACCGAATGCTGACCGCCGAGTGCTACAAGCAGCGTATGGAAAAAGGTCTCAGCTTCTTGGAGTTTAACTACATGATCATGCAGTCCTACGACTTCTACACGCTGTTCCAGAAGTACGGATGTAACATGCAGTTCGGTGGCGATGACCAGTGGAGCAACATGCTCGGTGGTACGGAGCTGATTCGCCGTAAGCTCGGAAAAGATGCTTATGCGATGACTATCAATCTGCTTCTCAACTCTGAGGGCAAGAAGATGGGTAAGACCCAGTCCGGCGCTGTATGGCTTGATCCGAACAAGACTTCACCGTTTGAGTTCTTCCAGTATTGGAGAAACGTTGCGGATTCCGATGTATTAAAGTGCATCCGTATGCTTACCTTCCTTCCGCTCGAAGAGATCGATGCAATGGATAGCTGGGAAGGCGCACAGCTCAATGAGGCAAAGGAGATCCTTGCTTACGAGCTTACCAAGCTGGTTCACGGCGAGGAAGAAGCAACCAAGGCAAAGGAAGCATCCCACGCACTGTTTGCCGGCGGCGGAAGCCACGACAACATGCCAACCGTTGAGCTTAGCGCAGAGGATTTTGCTGACGGCGATCTTGATATCATGGGACTTCTGGTAAAAGCCGGTCTTTGTGAGTCCCGCGGCGATGCCCGCAGAAATGTACAGCAGGGCGGTGTTTCCGTGGCTGACGAGAAGGTATCTGATATTGCCACCAAGTACACTGCTGATTTCTTCGCCGGGGATGGCGTTGTTGTACGCCGCGGCAAGAAGAAATTTGTGAAGGTTGTCATGAAGTAAATATCTTATTTAAAAACTTATTTGATGTAGCAAAAAACGGCAAGCATTGCGCTTGCCGTTTTATTGGTCTAATTCTATTACTGCTTATTCAGCTTCGGTAGTAACTTCCTCTGTCTCCTTGACATCTGCACTGATTTCATCGGTACGATAGATGAATTTTACTTCGCCATCCATATCATCGCTGATTCCTGCAAAGTTCCGATAGTTCTTGGATACGTTTACGGTTGCCTTGATACGCTCTACCAGTCCGTCTACGTCATCATTTACAAGATCTGCAATCTTCTGGATGCCTTCCTCGTTAAAGGTCTTAAGTCCATCAGAAAGCTCCATAGCGCCATCCTTGAGCTGACTTACGCCATCAACAAGTGCCGGTGCGCCATCCTTGAGCTGCAGGATTCCGTCATACAATGCTTCTGCGCCGCTCTTAAGCTCTGCTGTTCCATCCTTCAGGTCAGAGGCACCGCTCTTTAACTCGCTTGCGCCGTCTGCTGCTGTTGCAACACCGTCGGTGTAGGTCTGTAATCCAAGATAGAAGGTATTGTAGCTATCTAAGGATGCCTTTAAGGTGATGATGGACTGTGCTCCCTCGGATGCTGCTGTAAGCTTCTCCTGTACGGCATCAGATGCCATGTTCTCGGAGATCAGCTGCTGAACCTGTGTCTCGACATTTTCCTTGATGGTCTTCTTGATTGCCTTGGTCTTCATCTGTGCATCGGTGTTGGAAGTGATGAGTGCCTTTACAGTGCTGCCCGCCATCTGCTCGTCGATGTTCGTGCTGATGATGCTTGCCACATCGGAAGATCCCATCTGTGTATCAATGTTGGTGGAGATGAGTGCCTTTACATCATCACTTGCCATCTGCTGCTCAATGTTTGTACTGATAATTCCCTTAACCTTATCGGTATTCATCTGTGCATCAGTATTGCTTGCGATGGTAGACTGGATATCTGCACTCGCCATCTGTGCATCAATATTAGATGCGATGGTTGCCTGAACCTCTGCACTTGCCATCTGTGCATCGATATTGGATGCGATAGTTGCCTGAACTTCTTCGCTTGCCATCTGTTCGTCTGTCTTGCTTGCAATGAGTGCCTTTACATCATCACTTGCCATCTGGCTCTCGATTGCGGCATTAACTGCTGCCTGCTGGTCTGCTGAAACATATCCTGCTGCAACTGCTGCGTCATACGAATCAGAAGTCATACCAAGTGATGATACTACCTGCTCCTTCACATTAGTACGCACTGTTTCCGTTACTTTTGCGGTTACCTGTGCCTTTACCGCCTCATTAACACCAGCAGTTACCTGCGCCTTTACTGCTTCATTTACCTTTGCAGTTACCTGTGCCTTTACTGCATCAGTTACCTGTGACTGAACATTTGCCTTTACTACATCCGTTACCTTTGACTCTACCTGAGTCTTTGCAGCTTCCTGTACCTTGGCAGTTACCTGCTCCTTAACGGCTGCGTTTACCTTCTCTGTAACCTGAGCCTTCACAGCCTCAGTTACCTTAGCCTCTACCTGCTCACGGACTGCTGCGGTTACCTTTTCCTCAACTACGGAACGCTTTGCCTCGACTGCTGCGGTTACTGTCTCGAGTGCCTGATTGTATACAGAGGTCTCATCCAAAGAAGAGATAACGTTGTTCAAGGTCTCTGCGTAATTCTCAATGGTGAGCTCAGGCACATCAAGTCCTGCTGCTGCAAGCTGTGTATTGGCGGTTGAGAGCAATGTCTCAAATACCTGCTTTGCTCCACCATTTAAGGTATCGTTATTTTCAACAAGAGTATCAAGTCCCTTAGAAAGCTTCTTGGTACCGTTCTTGATCTGCTTAGCGCCGTCATCCAGAGAAGCAGCGCCCTCCTTCAGCTCCTTTGCGCCGTCTGCAAGCTGGTTGATTCCGTCTACCAGCTCACCAGACTTGTCAAGTAAGGTTGCAAGACCATCATAAAGCTGTGAGGAGCCATCGAGCAGCTGATCCATGCCATCTGTCAGATCATCGATAGAATCCTTCAGATCATCAACAGAGTCAAGATCTGAGGTATCGAACTCATTAAATACTTCGTTGGTTGCGATCGTTACGGTCATACCAAACTCAAAGTTGGTTGCATCTGCGGTAATCTCTACATAGCTTGGAATCTCAAGGTCATCTTCGCTGATCGCGAGGTTGTCCTGAAGTCCAGGGAATGCGATACCTACAACAGCGGTGTGGTCACCATCGTTGATAAGCTTACCATTGGATACCTCAACATTGGTAAAGGTATCATTGTCAAGCAACATTCCGGTAAGCATTGCAAACGGAACATAGATCTTTTCCTGCTTGCCGTTGATGTCTACCATCTCGTACTGGTTGTTGGTATAGTCGAAACGGATTGTTACCTTTCCGCTCTTTCCTGCGAGCTCCTCTGCGGAGATCTCCTTGCCATCAAGCTTGTAGGATACGGTCATTCCAACCGGAAGCTCCTTCTCGATGTCTCCCTGATAGTAAATGTCGTTGCCCTGTGCATCCCATACGGTCATGTTGTCGCCGTTTACGGTGTAGGTCTCATCACCTTTTACGTTCTCGATATTGTTCAGCTCAGATGCATCGTTTACGCTGTCGCTGCCAAGTGCATTTTTGATCCAGTCGCTTACGATGATCTTCTGGACTGTTCCGTCTGCTCCTGCGAGTACATATACGGTCTCATCTTTGGACACTTCCTGAGTGTCATCGGTCTGTGTGGAAGTTGTTGTTACGGCAGTTTCCTGTGCATTGTCATTGTTACCGTTGACTGCATATACAACTCCAACTCCGCCTAAGCAAAGAGCTGCGGTGCAGCTAAGAGCTATGACTTTTGTTGTAACCTTTTTCATAATCGTTTGCCTCCTAATTTGCTTTCTGATCTTTGATATGTGTCATTCCAACTGTTGTCTTGCAGATGATCCGGTCAAACAGCATGAACATTGCCGGAAGGATGAAGCATACAAGCAACATACTGATTACCGCACCTCTTGCCATCAGCATACACATGGAGCTGATGATCTCGATATCTGAGTAAACTGCTACGCCGAAGGTTGCTGCGAACAATCCCATGCCGGATACTAAAATGGATGGAATTGATGTATACAATGCAGTCCAGACAGAGTGCTTTTTGTCTCCTCCTGCGATTCGCTCTGCCTTATAACGTGTCGTCATCAGGATCGCGTAATCGACTGTCGCACCAAGCTCGATGGTACTGATACAGATCGGAGTGATGAAGGACATGCTCTGTCCTAAGTAATGTGGCAATCCGAGGTTGATAAAGATACCAAGCTCGATAACTGCGATAAGTATAAGTGGAAGAGAAATACTCTTCTCAACCAGAAGGATAATAACGAAGATCGCCAGGATTGATACGGTATTTACAACCTTGAAGTCGTGATCCGTTGTCTCAATCATATCCTTCATACATGGTGCTTCTCCGATCAGCATTCCGTTTGGATCATATTCCTTCATAATGCTGTTTAAGCTTGTGATCTGTGCATTTACCTCATCACTTGCCACCTTATATTCGGAGTTGATCAGAAGCAGCTCATAACGGTCGCTCTCCAAAATCTCCTTGATGCTGTCCGGTATGATCTCCTCCGGTATTCTGGAGCCGATTACGGATTCCAGTCCAAGTACATATTTTACACCGTCAACCTGCTCCATCTCATTGATCATGGACTTGACTGACTTGGAGGAAAGTCCCGCATCAATCAGTACCATGTGGGTGGATGCAATATCAAAATCTTCCTTCAGCTTTGAATTGGAGATTACATAGTTCATATCCTCCGGAAGACATTCGCCCATGTCGTAATATACTTCCTTATTTGCCTGATTGTAGCCGTACAGAGCCGGAAGCACAAGCACGAGTGCGATAATGATAAATACCGGATATACCTTGATTACTTTTCCGGCAAACTTCTCCATGTTCGGGATAACTGATCTGTGCTTTGTCTTCTGCAATGGCTTGTCAAATACAAGGATCAGTGACGGCAGAACCGTTACACATCCGATTACACCGAAGACAACTCCCTTTGCCATAACGATACCAAGGTCGCGGCCTAAGGTAAAGCTCATGAAGCAAAGTGCTGCAAATCCTGCGACAGTCGTGATGGAGCTTCCTACCACGCTTGTAAGGGTCCTGCTGATGGCAACTGCCATCGCGTCCTTGTGATCATCGCACAGGCTTCTCTGCTCGTTGTAGCTGTGCCACAGGAAGATGGAGTAGTCCATGGTAACTGCCAGCTGTAATACCGCCGACAATGCTTTCGTTATATAAGAAATCTCTCCTAAGAAATAGTTCGTTCCAAGGTTGATAAGGATCATCGCTCCGATGGATGCCAGGAATACGAAAGGTATCAGCCAACCATCCAGCAGGATCAGCATGGCAACACATGCCAGCAGTACGGCGAGTCCGACGTAAATCGGCTCCTCCTTCTCGCACAGATCCTTTAAGTCAACAACAAGTGCGGTCATACCGGATACGAAGCACTGCTCACCGCAGATGGAACGAATCTCCTTTACTGCCTCCATTGTCAGGTCATCGGATGTTCCTGTGTCAAAGAATACTGCCATCATCGTTGAATGGTCCGTATTGAATTCCTTGTAGACCTCATCCGGCAACAACTCCATCGGTACAGATAAATCTGCAAGTGAATCGTACCAGAGTACCGTATCTACATGGTCTACGGCTTCTACCTTTTCTTTGAG
Source organism: Lachnospiraceae bacterium (assembly GCA_963612015.1). Lineage (GTDB taxonomy): Bacteria > Bacillota > Clostridia > Lachnospirales > Lachnospiraceae > Roseburia. The sequence goes on from CAVDTR010000001.1 coordinate 95,154, forward strand.
CTTAGCCACATCCTTATCCGGCATATCCTCAAAAATCAAAAATGTAAAAGCTCCTTTGTTGAAATCTTTCAGCAATTCGTCCTGTCCAATTACCGTTTCCATATCGCTTGGCAGATAGGTCAGCATATCGTAATTAACACGTGTCTTTGCCATTCCTATCGCTGACGGGATCATCAGCAATATGGTAAGGATCAGAATCGGTACGCGTAATTTAACAACCGCTTTTGAAAAACGCATCTGTTTAGTCCTCCTTCATATCATAATAATCTACATCAATAACATCAGGTGCCTGATTCTTAACGATCTTGACCATGCTGATCGCAACACTCAGGTTTAAGATTCCCTGGGCAAAAAGTGAAATGCCAAGCAGAACCATCATAACCTGCATTGCATCGGATGGCCGAAATACCAGCAGCAGACCCATAACTCCGGTCACGATTGCCAGCGAAAAGGTCAGCCACCATACCCGGATTCCAAAGCCCTTTGCCTCAAGCGCAATCTTTACCTTGAACATACTCTCTGCCAGCATGCAGATACCAAGGGAGATGCAGATGAAGCCCATGACATTTCCGGGATTAATCAGTGTGATCAAGCCAAGAACCAGAAGTAAAAGTCCAAATTGCAGATCATACTGAAACGCCAGTCGGAACAAGTCTTTGGAGTAGTACCCGATGATCTTTACAACACCGAATACCAGCATTGCGATTCCAAAGAAGTTGCCGATTACCTTTTCCGGTGGTGCCGGGACTACTAACATGGTAATTCCTGCGATGCAAAACACAATCGACAGCAGGATGTATCCATATTTTGCTATCCTCATCGGAAGTACGGAACGCATCTTCATTTTTTTAGCCTCCTTTTTTCAGCATTTACGGTCAAATACCGCTTTCCTGCATAGTAATATATAAAAATTTTCTTAATCTGCACACAGTCAGCTCCTTGCAGAATGTACAAAAAACAGACACCGGGCATGTTTTTGAACAAAAAATAGACACGGAGGGGTTCCGTGTCTATCTAAATTCGTGGTAACTATGTGGTTTTTATATCTGTCCCTGAAGAAATCCCGATATTTCCTTGGAAAAATCCTTCTGTATCAGGAACATCCGGCGGACAGACTTGGCATGCTCTTCCTGCATGCCGTTATTCAGCCAGTCGATGATCAGGCCGAAGCATACGCACTTGTAGTAGCAGACAATCGTCTGTTTATCCTTGTCGGGTATTTTCTCATCCTTTAACGCCGTGTCGATATACTGCTGGACAAAATACTCACTCACGCTCATGAGGTGCCGTTCAAATGACTCGCGGCTTACCGAGCGGTAAATGTGCATGATCGCTTTTTTGTTCTTAGAAGCAAATTTGATCATCGCATCAAAGCATTCCACAATGGAGCTGACAGACGGGTAGCTATGTATAAAGCCTTCTGCCTCTTCCTTGATGATCTCCTCCAGAAGTGTAGGGAGATCCTGAAAATGATAATAGAAGGAATTACGGTTTATACCGCACTTTTCTACGATGTCCTTAACGGTAATCTCGTTCAGCGGATGCTCCTCCAATAAGGCGATAAAGGTTTGTTTGATTGCTTTGCGTGTGAAATTAGCCATGGCTACTTACTCTTTCCATCTGCTCCTTTTCTCTTTAGTTCTCCGGTGCGGAGTCATCATTTCCATCATACTGTGATGCTGGCTGCTGCGGCTGTCCGTAATACGGCTGGCTGGCGACATATGGATTGGCATACGGATTATCGGTGCTCATTCCATTTGGTCCGTAGTAAATATAGCGGTTGCCGAATGCCAGAATACTGTAAAAGATATGCGGCAGGAAGAAAAGTCCGACTGCATATCCGCCGCTTACACCAAAGCACTTTGCAAGTCCGGCACACTGGATTGCGCGGAACACAATGCAAAGGATGCCGCAGACAACAAGCACAAGTCCTGCAACGATAACAACCAGTCCGTAGGACATCACAACCTCATCGGCAGGGTTGTAGCTTATCGTCTGGAGCACATTAACTGAAATAATCAAAAATAGTACGATGAATGCGATGATTGCTCCTCCGCTTAAAAGAGAGCAGATCAGAAAGCCCCAGAATAAATTCTTCTTTCCGGATACCTTATAAAGGACGTAATCCTTATAGTATGGGATCAGTGCTGCCCAGCCATGTTCCCCGGCTTTTACAAAAATGCGCCACAGCGCAACGATCATCAGCACAAGCAGCGCTAATGATATCAGGTCAGATGTTACAGAGCTTCCACCAAATAATCTCTGGTAGACATCTGCGTAGTCATTGTAATCGTTCATAGTTTCTCCTCCTCGTATAAACATCCCTTGACTCTTAGTAACTCCTTAGCGCCTGCCGTGCGCGGCAGGCACTTATATCCTGCAGCATCCGGTCATTCTCCCGGACTGCTAGAAATAACCTTGCCTGTGTTCCAGAGCAATGCGGTCTTTTCCGCTGCCTGCTGCCTCTCGTCCTCGCTGCGGAAGTCGATATTGACGGAGTGGCAGCCGCATTCCATGCACATAACATAGTAGGAACAGCCATTCTCCTCTTCGAGCAGGGCGCCTCCGCCACAAAGCGGGCAATCGTTCAAATCAATCAATTCGTATAATTCCATCGGGTTCTCCTTCCATACTATGGTGAGAGGGTCATTCGGATATGCATCGAATTGCATGCAGGCATGAACCGATGCTACCTTTCGCCCCTTTTATCATAGTATCACATTCTGCTGCTTTACGGCAAGCGTCTAATGATAATCTGCCGGTAACGATTCGCAGCCTCATTTAAGGTTTTGCTTCGCAATAGGAGCCTCTTTGTGTCTGTGCCCTTCTGAAAAGTATCACAAAGCAGATCAGGTGTACACTTGCTGTGACCGCCCATGATACCGGGTAGGATAAAAACAGTACGGTAAGTGTGTGGTATCCCGGAAGCCGAAATATCGTGGCAACCCACAGAAGCCGTAATCCACATGCTCCAAGCAGTGACACGATCATCGGTGCGATTGCATAGCCCATGCCCCGCAACGCGCCTACCAGCACATCCATGACTCCGCAGATTGCGTAGGTTCCGCAGATCACCCTCATCCGCACCATTCCCTCTGCGACGACTGCCTCATCATTCGTATAGATGCGCAGCAACTGGTTTCCAAACAGGACTGCTCCGTTTCCAAGTATGATTCCCACAACTACCACGCAACAGATGCACCGGAAAAGGATCTGCTGAATTCTTTTATATTTTCCGGCCCCCATATTCTGTCCGACAAAGGATACTGCCGCCTGGTGAAACGCATTCATTGCAACATAGACAAAGCCTTCTATATTCGATGCTGCAGAATTGCCCGCAACCACTATCGAGCCGAACGAATTGACGGACGCCTGAATCACGACATTCGACAAAGAGAATACAACTCCCTGAAATCCTGCCGGAAGTCCGATCCGTATGATCTGCAGAACAGTATTTTTGTCCATGCGAAGATTTCTAAGCGTCAGGTGGAAGGCGCCGCTCTCACGGTACAAGCAGATCAGGATCAGGGTCGCAGATATACTCTGAGCAATTACAGTTGCGAGTGCAACACCCGCGACATCCATGTGGAATACGATAACAAACAGCAGGTTCAGCCCTACGTTGATCACACCGGAAAAAAGCAGAAAGTACAACGGTCTCTGCGTATCGCCCTTTGCCCTAAGAAGTGCCGAACCGAAGTTATATACCATCGTTGCCGGCATTCCCATAAAATAGATCCGCAGATATAACACGGATAAATTGATTACATCCTCCGGTGAACTCATCCACTCCAGAAGCTGTCTGGAAAAGACTGCGCCGAAGCCTGCCAGAAAGATTCCGCTGATAATACTGATCAGAATCGCTGTGTGTACCGTTTTGGATAGTGCTTCTTCCTCTTTAGCACCTAAGTATTTCGCAGCAAGCACATTCACGCCCACGGATAGTCCCACAAACAGATTGACCATCAGGTTGATGAGTGAGGAGGTCGATCCTACCGCCGCAAGTGAGTTATCTCCTGCAAAGCGCCCCACTACAACAATATCCGCTGCGTTAAAGAGCAGTTGCAGGATACTTGAGCACATGAGCGGCAGCGCAAACAGTAAAAGCTTTCCCAATAGCGGACCGTTTATCATATCAATTTCGTGTTTCTTCATCTTCTTTAATTCCCTCTTTCTACATCAAACAGCTATCATTTTACTTCATTTTCAAAAAACCGCAAGTATTTTGTACCCCCATATATTGAGAAAAAATTACCGCATCCCGAAAAAAGGCACACCCTCACGGATGCGCCCCATCTTATCATATACGATTATGAAATTATCGCATTCCTGCGGCATCGATACGGATAAGTGCCTTGCGGAGTGCAAACTCTGCACGCTTGACATCGATATCCTCGGTGTGTGCGGCAAGTCTCTCCTCCGCGCGCGCCTTTGCGGCTTCTGCACGGTCTACGTCGATCTCGGTCGGCCACTCTGCAAGCTCTGCGAGAAGTGTGACCTTATCATTTAAGATCTCCGCAAATCCGGTGTGAACTGCTGCGATCTTCTCCTCCTCGCCATTGTGGATCGTCACAATGCCCGGAGCAAGAACCGTCGTCATCGGAATGTGATCTCTGTATACACCGATCTCTCCCTCGGATGTGACAAACTCCAAGAAGTCTGCCTCACCCGTGTAGAATACACGGTCTGGAGTAATTATCTCTACTTTGAAAAAACGACTTCCCTCTGCCATTTACTCACCCCTTACTGCATGCGGGCGCGAACTTCATCGATCGTTCCTGCATTCAAGAAATATCCTTCCGGAACATCATCATGCTTTCCTTCAAGGATCTCGCGGAAGCCTCGGATCGTCTCTCCGATCGGAACGTATTTTCCTTCGAGTCCGGTAAACTGTGTTGCTACGTTGAACGGCTGGGAAAGGAATCTCTGGATCTTTCTCGCACGGTTTACAACAAGCTTATCATCCTCGCCAAGCTCGTCCATCCCCAGGATCGCGATGATATCCTGAAGCTCTTTGTACTTCTGCAAAATCTCCTGAACTCCGCGGGCAACCTCGAAATGCTCCTGTCCGACGATACGCGGATCGAGGATACGGGAGGTAGATGCAAGCGGATCTACTGCCGGGTAAATACCAAGTTCTGCGATGGAACGCTCAAGTACGGTCGTTGCATCCAGATGTGCGAAGGTTGTTGCCGGAGCCGGGTCTGTAAGGTCATCCGCCGGAACGTATACCGCCTGAACGGAGGTGATGGAACCATTCTTGGTAGAAGTGATCCGCTCCTGCAAAGCACCCATCTCTGTCTGCAAGGTCGGCTGGTATCCTACTGCGGAAGGCATACGTCCAAGAAGTGCGGACACCTCAGAACCTGCCTGTGTGAAACGGAAGATATTGTCGATGAAGAGCAATACATCCTTACCACCGCGGTCACGGAAGTATTCAGCCATTGTAAGTCCTGCCAGCGCAACTCTCATTCTTGCTCCTGGTGGCTCGTTCATCTGTCCGAATACCATCGTTGTCTTGTCGATAACTCCGGACTCCTTCATCTCGTAGTAAAGGTCATTTCCCTCACGAGTACGCTCTCCTACTCCGGTAAATACGGAATATCCGCCGTGCTCTGTTGCGATGTTGTGGATCAACTCCTGGATAAGTACCGTCTTTCCTACTCCCGCACCACCGAACAGACCGATCTTTCCACCTTTCTGATACGGGCAGAGAAGGTCAACGACCTTGATACCTGTCTCTAACAGCTCCTGGGAGGTTGCCTGCTGCTCGAAGGTCGGTGCCGGTCTGTGGATCGGCCATACCTCTTCGGTCTTTGGCGCTTCAATATCATCGATCGGGTTGCCGAGTACGTTGAACATTCTGCCCAAGGTATTCTCTCCAACCGGAACAGAAATCGGTGCTCCCGTTGCAATGGCATCCATTCCACGAACCAATCCGTCGGTCGGTCCCATGGCGATACATCTTACAGTATCATCACCCAGATGCTGAGCAACCTCAACGACCAGCTTGCCGCCATCTTTGAGCGGGATATCGATCGCATCGTTGATCTCAGGCAGAGCGCCTTCCGGAAACTTGATATCCAGAACGGCACTGATAATCTGTGTAATCTTACCTACATTTTTATCTGCCATCTTTTATTCTCCTTATATTTTATGAAATTGCGTTCGCGCCGGCAATGATCTCCGTAAGCTCCTGCGTGATGGAGCCCTGACGCGCACGATTGTATTTTAATGTCAGATCACTGATCATGTCCTCGGCATTGCTGGTCGCGGAATCCATCGCCTGCATTCTGGCTCCGTTTTCACTGGCAACCGCCTCGACAAGCGCTCCGTAAAAAAGGCTTGTCACATACTTTGGAATGATGGTGTTGAGTGCTTCTTCCTCATTCGGCTCATAGTTCATCAGAATATTTGAGTCCTCCGCGTCATCCGCATCGGTATCGATCTCGACCGGCAGAAGCTTGATCATCTGCGGTTCGTGTGACACCGTGTTCTTAAAGTGCGTATACGCTAAATAGATCTCGCCGACTTCACCGGAGGTAAATGCTTCAAGCACTTTACTGCAAAGCGCTGCGGCATCCGGATAGGTCGGATTCTCCATGATATGAGAGGCATTTTCTGCAATATGGTAACCCCTGCGCTCCAAGCTCTCGGCACCCTTGCCTCCGACTGCATAGATCTCCACATCATCGATGTTCCAGTCTGCCCCGGTAACGAGCTTGACAATGTTGGAATTGTAGCCGCCCGCAAGTCCCCGGTTGGAGGTAATGACAACCACTGCCTTCTTGGTCGATTCGCCTGCTGTCAGATACGGATGATCAATGTTTCCGCTTCTGACAAGCATGGACTTAACCGTCTTGTACATGTAGTTGAAATACGGATCGGTCTGTTCTGCGCGGGTCTTTGCCTTTTGCAGCTTGACGGTAGAAACAAGCTTCATTGCTTTGGTGATCTGCTGTGTGCTGGAAATACTCTGTTTTCTTCGCTTAATGTCTCGCATTGAGGCCATTTCTTACCACCTGCTTTCTTTCCGTCTTATTTGAATGCTGCCTTGCACTCTTCGATTGCCTTGACAAGCTTTGCCTCGGTCTCCTCGTCGATCACCTTGGTATTTACGATCGCTTCCGGGATCTCCGGATACTTGGTGTCGATGTACTCAAAGAGCTCGCTCTCAAAGCGGAGGATATCTTCTACCGCAATGTCAAGAAGGTACTTCTTGGTTGCTGCGTAGATGATGATGATCTGCTTTTCAACCGGCATTGGCTTGTACTGTGGCTGCTTTAAGATCTCCTTGATGCGTGCTCCTTGTGCAAGCTGCTCAGAGGTTGCGGCATCCAGCTCGGAACCGAACTGTGCAAATGCTGCAAGCTCGCGGTACTGTGCCAGCTCAACTCGGATAGGAGCTGCGATCTTCTTCATTGCCTTGATCTGTGCAGAACCACCTACTCGCGATACAGACAGACCTGCGTTGATCGCCGGACGGAATCCGGAATTGAACATCTCTGTCTCAAGGTAGATCTGGCCATCTGTAATGGAGATTACGTTGGTCGGAATATATGCGGATACATCGCCTGCCTGTGTCTCAATGATCGGAAGTGCGGTAAGAGAACCGCCGCCGAGCTTGTCAGAAAGGCGCGCTGCACGCTCTAACAATCTGGAATGCAGATAGAAAACGTCACCCGGATAAGCCTCACGTCCCGGAGCACGCTTTAACAGTAAGGACAAGGTACGGTATGCTGCCGCATGCTTGCTCAGATCGTCGTAAACGATCAAAACGTCCTCGCCGTTCTCCATCCATTCCTCGCCCATTGCACAGCCTGCATACGGTGCAATGTACTGGATCGGTGCAAGTTCGCTCGCGGTAGCTGCAACGATGGTCGTGTAGCTCATAGCGCCGAACTCTTCTAATGTCTTTACGATGGAAGCAACCGTGGAGGCTTTTTGTCCGATAGCAACGTAAATACATTTTACGCCCTGCCCCTTCTGGTTGATAATGGTATCAATCGCGATTGCGGTCTTACCGGTCTGACGGTCACCGATGATAAGTTCTCGCTGCCCGCGTCCGATCGGCACCATGGAGTCGATTGCCTTGATACCTGTCTGTAACGGTGTATCTACTGATTTTCTGGAAATAACACCGGATGCAACTCTCTCTACCTGACGACGCTTGTCTGTCTCGATCGGTCCCTTGCCGTCGATCGGCTGTCCGAGCGCATTGACAACTCGTCCTAACAGTGCATCTCCAACCGGAACCTCTACAACTCGTCCGGTCGTCTTAACAGTATCTCCCTCGCTGATGTTCTTCTGTGAGCCTAAAAGTACGGCACCTACATTGTCCTCCTCGAGGTTCAATACCATTCCATAAACTTCTCCCGGAAACTCTAAAAGTTCACCCTGCATTGCGTTCTCCAAGCCATGGATACGTGCAACACCGTCCGCAACCTGAATAACGGTTCCGACATCGGCAACTTCGAGCTGGGAAGCGTATCTTTTAATCTGCTCTTTGATCACAGAGCTGATTTCTTCTGGTTTTAAATTCATGGAGCGCTTTCACCTACCTTTATGTTTGTTTCGCCGCTTGTCTCTCCGGGGATCGTGATCCTGGTCAGATCGCGGGTCAGATGATAGAGCTTCGTCCGAATACTGCTGTCGGCAACTCTGTCCTTGATCCGGATGACCATTCCCCCGATCAGTGCGGCATCTGTGTCATAGTGCATCTCAAACTGCACATATTTTGTAGTCTCAAGCAGTCGCTTTTCCACGGCTGCCTTCTGAGCTTCGCTTAACTCTACTGCGGATGTTACGTATGCGGTTCCGATGTTCTTGTACTCCTTTACCTGATCGATAAAGTATGCAAACACATCTTCCAGTTCATTGTAATGATCCTTTTCCACGATCATCCGCATAAGTCCGACAAGTTCATCATCTACACGTCCTTTAAAGACCTCCTCGATGAAAGCGATCTTCTCTTCTTTTACGATTTTGGGATGATTCATCAGTCTGGTCATCTCCACGTTGTCCTTAAGCGCGGTGGAAATGCTTTTAACCTCTTCTAACATCACGTCAAGCTTATCGGTCTCAAGAGCCAACTCAAACAATGCATCCCCGTATGTGTTTGATACTAGTTTTGCCATGTTGAGTTACTCATCTCCTTTAACGTTTCGTCTACGAGAGTGTCCTGAATCTGTGTATCGATGGATGTGCTGACGACTTTCTGCGCCATCAGGGATGCGATCTGGATCATCTCCTGCTTCATGTCGTCCATCGCATGCTTCTTCTCAAGCTCAGCCTCTTCCTGCGCTCTTTTGATAATGCGGGATGCTTCTTCCTTTGCTTCGTCGATAATCTTGGCTTCATTCTTGATCGCCTTCTGTCTTGCCTCGGAAAGAATTACCTCGGCTTCTTTATCGATCTCTTTCAGCCTGCCTTCATATTCGGCTTTCAATGCAGCGGCAGTTTCCTTGTCATCCTTCGCGGAGTTGATGTCATTTGAGATCCGTTCCTGTCGATCCTTGAGAAGTTTTCTTGCAGGGTCAAACAGCAGATATGACATCAGCAAAAACAGGAAAAATACTGCTACGGCAAGTAATATCGTATCGAAGAGCAGCTGCGCATCCAGATTAAATAGAAAGCTATAATCTTCTTGTGCTAACAAACGTTTACTCTCCTTTCCGTTTTATTGCGGCGTATTAATCTTAGCCAAGTGGATGAACGAAAAGTAAGAGCAGTGCAACTACAAGTCCGTAAAGACCGGTGGTCTCTGCAACCGCCTGTCCAAGTAACATGGTTGACATAATCTTGCCCTGTGCGCCCGGATTGCGTCCTACTGCTGCAGCACCGTGTCCTGCTGCGATACCCTGTCCAACACCAGGTCCGATACCTGCGATAACTGCAAGTCCTGCACCAATAGCTGAGCATGCCCTGATCAAATCCTGTCCTGTAATATTCATAGTGTAAATCCTCCTTAAAATGATTTTGTTGATAATTCCTGTGATGTTATGCCGTTAATCCTCCGAGCCGCAAGCCTGTGTAACATAGGTCATGGTCAGCATACAGAAAACGTAAGTCTGAATTGCTCCTGAGAACAAGTCAAAGTATACGTGAAGCACGGACGGCCACGCCAGTGCTATAATGTGAAGCAGTCCGTATACCAAAGCCATGATAACGGTTCCTGACAGCACATTTGCAAACAAACGCAGTGATAAAGAGATCGGTACTGCGATGTCGCTGATGATGTTGATCGGTGCCCAGAGCGGCAGCCACGGCGGAAGCGGTGAACACATATCCGTCCAGATCGTCTTTGGGTTCTGATGCTTGATCTTGTTGAAATGGATCATGCAGAACGTGATAAGCGCAAGCGCAAGAGTCGTTCCGTAATCCGCTGTCGGCGGTCTGAGTCCAAACAGACCGGAAATGTTGCTCATCAGGATAAAGATAAAGATGGTACTGATATAATTGACAAACTTCGGTGCCCATTTTCCCATCGTTCCTTTTACCATGTTGTCTAGCATCTCCACGATCAGTTCAATCACATTCTGAAATGCGTCCGGCTTATCCGGCGATGCTTTTTTCAGCTTGCGGTTCGCCGCAAAAGCAAACACAACCATCAAAAGCATTACGATCAGAATGCAGGCATGCGATGTTGTGATCCATACCTCATGCCCGAAGAAATTAACCGGTATGATTCCGTGGATCATAAAGTCGATATTGTCTGATGAACTCGACAGTAAAATTCCCTGATTCACGTTGTCACCTCCTTATTAAATTTTATAGTGAAATTGCATTGCGCAATTAACTATTCTCTTTTATATCACCGGCCCCGGTGACAGTTGCTACGGCATCCGGCAGCCCGCAGGCTGTATCTTCTGCGGCTTTTTGCGCTTCCTGTGCCTCCTGCTGCGCTAAGTATTCTGCGAGCAGTTCCTCGTCATCCCCAACAGACGGTGCGAACCGATCCGGGAAAATGCGTGCCAGCAGGTTGTTGACCGGCAGTACCAGATACGCGGAAACCTTGATCCCAAGGACTCCCACAAATGCCATGACCACATTTCCGAAGTGGAAATATGCAATCAGGAAAAATAAAATCGCCACGACTGCGTAGCGTGTTATCGATTTGACCACAGCCATTTTGGATGCGCGGCTCTCATCGTATAGTGTTGCGGCATCGTAGATAACTACCGCCAAATGAACCGCCATTGCGACTGCGATCGCGATGCCATACCACAGCCCGATCGTGTAATAGAGCTTGTCCTGCACAAACCACATCCCCACAAACTGGATCGTCAATCCGTACAGGATAATTCCGAGTACCAGTCCGGGCAGCGCATCATTGAGCCTTTTTAACATAAACCATACCTCCCGGGCATAGTACGCCCTAATAATAATCGTATTATACCTCTTTTTGCTCCGATTTGTCTACCGAAACCCAATAGACAGTTCATGAAAAATGCCTAAAATTCAGGCAGCGGCATACGCTATGACCACACCCAAAAGCGTCTGCTGCGCGCGGTCTTTAAACGCCCTGCGAACCCGCTATTTCATATACTTTTTTGTCATGCGGTACACGCTCTGCCCGCCGGCAATCGCCCCTACGAAAAAGAATGGGATGCAAAGCCAGTTTATGCCCGTCTTATTGCCAAGCCACACGCCAAACAGCGTACACATAAAAATTGGCACAAGCATACAGATGCCAAACTGGAACACCATCATAAGCGCATCCATGACTTCGCGTTTGCTGCCTTTTTTGCTCAAATCCGTTTCCTCTTTTCTACAATGTCAGGCTTACCTGTCTGCCCTTGCTCTCGTAACGGCGCAGCTTAACGCCCGCTGCGCGCAGCATCCGCTTCGATGCGATCACACCCGGCGTATTGCTGTACTTATCATCTGCATAAACGACTTCCTTTATTCCGCTCTGGATGATCGCCTTTGCACACTCGTTGCATGGAAAAAGCGTCACAAAAATGGTTGCTCCCTCAAGGCTTCCCCCGCGGTAATTTAAGATCGCATTCAGCTCGCTGTGGGTGGAGTAAAAATACTTGTTGTCCTCGCCCTCTCTCGCCCATGTGAACTCATCATCGGAGCAGCCGCTCGGAAATCCGTTGTAGCCCATGGACATAATCTTTTGCTCCGGGCTTACGATGCAGGCACCGACCTGCGTGTTCGGGTCCTTGGAGCGCATCGCCGAGAGCATCGCAACTCCCATGAAATACTCGTCCCAGCTTATGTAGTCCTCTCTCTTTTTCTCTGTCATGTCTGATCCCCTTTCCGTTTGCAAAAAGGCACCATGCAATTTTTCAAATTGTACGGTGCCTTATCGTTTGATTATTTTGTTCCGAAGATACGGTCTCCTGCATCTCCAAGTCCCGGTACGATGTACTTGTGCTCATTTAAGTGATCATCAAGCGCGCCAATATAAAGGTCTACATCCGGATGTGCCTCTGTCATCCGCTTTACACCTTCCGGTGCGGCGATGATGCACATGAAGTGGATGTTCTTTACGCCTCTGTTCTTGAGCATCTGGATCGCTTCTACGGCAGATCCTCCGGTTGCGAGCATCGGATCAACCACAAAGACCTCTCTGTTTGCGCAATCGGCTGGCAGCTTGCAGTAGTATTCTACCGGTTCTGCGGTATCCGGATCGCGGTACAGTCCAATGTGTCCTACCTTTGCAGCCGGGATAAGTTCAAGCATTCCGTCTACCATTCCAAGTCCTGCGCGCAGGATCGGTACAACAGCAAGCTTCTTTCCCTTTAACTCTTTTACGGTGGTCTTGCAGATCGGTGTCTCGATCTCAACATCTGTAAGCTCAAGGTCTCTGGTTGCCTCGAAGCACTCAAGCATTGCAACCTCGCTTACCAGTGTACGGAAGTCCTTGGATCCCGTTTCTGTTCTTCTCATAAGTCCGATCTTGTGCTGGATCAGCGGATGATCCATTACTACTACCTTTGCCATGTCTATTCTCCTTCGTTTTCGTTTAATAGTTTTACCAGTTTCTTGATGGATTTGCGAAGCGTCTCATAACACAGTCCGTAGGACGGAAGTGCGCCTCCGTATGGATCTAGGATTTCAAGCTCGTCCCCTACAAGCTCGGTCAGCACCTGAATGTCCTCCTCCCTGTCCTCGCCGTAAAGCTCAAGCAGCTTTTCCTTCTGGGAACGCTCCATCGTAAGGATCAAGGTATCGTCCGTCAGGTCCTCCTCCGTCAGTTGCACGGATACGAAGCCCTCCATGTGTATTCCATTGCTGATAAGTATCGCTTCTGCCTTCTGGTTGATCGGCTCGGAAAATTGAACAACCAGTCCCTTTGCCAGCACCTCCACCGGGTGCTTTAATGAAAAATCTTCCAGTATTCCCTTCGCCATCGGCTCACGGCTTGTACCGGATTTTCCGACAAATATAATGCGATTATATGTTTTCATGCAATTACCACCCCATTTTTCTCCTTTAACAGATTACCACTTCCGCGCTTTCTCGTAAAGAGTTAGATACAAATTCCCACTTATTGCATCCATAAATTTGTTGCAGGCATCTTTGCAAAATATTATGCGAATTGGGAAATGTCAGTTAAAATCTTCCGTAATAAAGTTCTTTTTCGACGGTGCTCCCGGAACTCCATCGAGATACAGCCTGTAACGCATCTCCTCGGTGGCGAGATATTTCGCCCGAATATCCTCAGATACCGCCAACCCTTCTGACGGTCCGATTCCGTAATCAAATGGAATCCAAAGTGTCTTACCTTTAGAATTTTTCACCGCAACGACTGTCCATGCATGGTTGATCGCATCGTTGGAATTAAAGTAGCTTGTAATGCCGAGCTGGTCAAGCAATAGCTGCTCGTACATTGCAAAAGTCTGGCACACTCCGGTTGCCTTGTTCTTATACAACCATTTCATTGCAAGAACCTCTTGGCTTGGTGGGTAGTAAATGGTATAGGTATAATCGTAAATCATACCATACGCCACATCGTCATGACTGCTGTTGCATCCGAAATATTTACTGCTTGAGATCGCATAGATCTTCATGGCATCGCTCAGATCGCAAAAATTCTCTGTCCCATAAAGAATTGCTTCTGCATTAGTTAGCAGAAGATGAACTCCGCCCTTTGTATTTGCACTGCTTGCGCTGTTTTCAAGGTAATAGTACGTCCAGTATTTGCTATCCAGGCACGCCGCCTTGATTTCCTTGTCCGCGACAAACTCGTCGTATGACATTACATTGACGCACGCCGTCCTGTCATCCAGCATTGTTACGGATTTGACAATCTTCTGATAAATATCACTGTCTATGATCCAGCCGCTATACTGCTCAGCAAGCGTTGCACTGGCGGTAGTCTTTTTCTCGCTGATACCGGAGAATTTGATGCTTGAGGCAAACCAGATATCATCTGTGTTGTATATTGCCGGATTGTTAAGGCTTCTTAATCCTGAAAAAGAATTATTCTCTACCAGAAAGGTTGTATAGCAGTCGTATATCGTATGCAGCATCCGCTCTGTCTCGTTCGGGTTACTAAGGTAATCCTGATAAAAGGCTTTCATTGTCTCTGACTTGACCATTTTTTGAGTATTTTTCCACAGCTTCTCTACGAACTTCACACTATACATATACAGCTTTGCGTTTTCCGTGGAAATGGTGTAGGTTGTGTACCCATTCTTTGTTGTTCCTGCCGTATATTGGAAAAGAACACCCTGCTTGTTTGTTTTCTGGATCTTGGCTTGTAGCTTTTTGACCAGCTTTTCGGAAGCGCTCTTGTTTCCCTTTACCTGAAGTGTCAGGGTTTTTCCCTGATATAACTGTTTGTGTACCTTTTCCGCAGTCGTTGCATCTGCTTTCTTCACCTTTATGGTGGTCGCAGACTTCGCTGTGGACTTTGTGGCTGCTTCTACTTCTACCCGCTGCACGGCTGTTCCGGAAAACTCCACCGGTGTCATCGTCAGGATGGTTGCACATAATAATGCGGCTATAAGTGACTTCCATAATTTTTTCATAGCAGAACTCCCTTCTCTTTGTGAGTGTGGTTGCAACTCGCGGGGTATTTCAGGCATTTTGTTTGTCGCCATACCCTCTTTGCCTAAAAGGAAAAATCATTGCGCAATAAATTATGACATTACTCAATGTCTTCTGCCTGCAACACCTGATGTCCCGCAGCTTTGAGCAGGCGATTCATGATCGCATTGCCGATGCGCGGGGTGGAAAAGCTCTCTGAATAAATCTCATCCACGCCAAGCTCGTCGCATTCGCGAAGAATGTGATACAAGTGGCGGGCAATAGAATCCTCGTCTGCACGGCTTCCCATAGAAAGGACAACGTCCGCGGCAAACTCATCTGCGTTGTCTCCACAATTTGACGCATCTGCCTCGCTGTGAATGGCTCCGTGCTGTGATGTTCTGAACTCGCTCCGGCTGTTTCCACGGTAGCGGGCTTGTGTCTCGTCTGAAGCAATCACGGCTACACGCTTGCCGGCTGCTTTTGCTCTTGATGTGAGCAGCTTTATAGCGGAGACAACGGCTTCCTCATCGCCCTCGACGATTGCCATGTCCGCCTTTGGGGCGTAATGTTTGTATTTCATGCCCGGAGCTTTCGGCTTCTTAGTGTCATCCATTGCAATGATTCCCGGATCGATGATGACTTCTCTTCCGATCACGTCAGAGAGCATCTGCGGAGTGATGTAGCCCGGACGGAGCACCATCGGCTTTTCTTCCGTCAGGTCAATGATCGTAGATTCAATGCCGATCCCGACCGGTCCGCCATCTAAGATCATAGCAATTCTTCCGCTTAAATCTTCTGCGACATGCGCCGCTTCTGTCGGGCTTGGTCTGCCGGAGGTATTCGCGCTCGGAGCTGCGATCAGACAGCCGCTTTCGCGGATCAATGAGAGCGCAACCGGATGATTTGGCATGCGCACGGCGACCGTATCCATGCCGCCTGTGGTTGCATACGGCACAGCTTCACTTTTCCACACGATCATGGTCAGCGGTCCCGGCCAGAAAGCATCTGCCAAAAGCCTCGCCTCCTTCGGGACTTCCCGTGCCACACGGTATAGATCGTCAAATTCTGCAATATGTACGATCAGCGGATTATCGGATGGTCTCCCCTTTGCGGCATATATTTTCCTGGATGCTTCCGGATCAAGCGCGTCTCCGCCAAGTCCATATACCGTCTCGGTCGGAAATGCCACCAGCTCGCCTGCGGCAATCAGTCTGCCCGCCCGCTTCATATCCTCCTGATCCGGATTTTTACTGTCTACATGTAAAATCTCTGTTTCCATATCTTTTCCCTCTTATACGTTGGAATCGTTGTGTACTGAAGTCCTTGTGTGCCGGAGCCCTTATGCAAAAACGGCTGCGAAGAATCGCAGCCGCCTATCCATTTGATGTTAGAAATTACTCCGTGATCGCGGTGTAAGTAATGTTGGTAACGCTATCGCTGTCTAAGATGAATGCAAGTACGCAGTCATCCTTCTGGTAGGTCAACGCGGTGTCTGTCTCGCTGGCAGCGGTGCCATAAGCCGCAACAACGTCGTCCTTGCTGCTTCCGATGCAGATACCCTCTGCGGTCTCAACGGTATCGTCCTTAAGCTCGATCGTGTATACAAAGTCCTCGCCGTCCTGTGGATAAGTGCTGATCACAACACTTCCGTATGTGTATACTTTGTCAAGTCCCTGAAATGCGCAGGACTCTGACTCGAAATAGCTGGTCGGCTCGCCGAGCTGGTCAACGATTGCAGACATCTTCTCATTTGCAAAAACTTCAACGCCGTTTAAGGTGTATACATAGCCGGTTGCTGCTGATGGTGTCTCTGCTGCCTGAGATTCCGCCGCGGTATCAGTCTCGCTCACCTCGGTGTTCGTGTCTGCTGTGCTGTTACCGTTTCCGGCATCATTGCTGCCGCCGCATGCGCACATAAGCAATCCGCTTACTGCAACACAAGCCATCATTACTGTCAATTTTCTTAATTTCATGATCGTCCTCCTAAAATTCTACATTTAATCCTCGATTGCATTCGCGCCAAAGCTTCTCAGCTCTCCATACTGTTCAAGTTCGGAATACTGCTGCGCCTTCATCTCGTTGTAGAAGTCAACCTTCTCCTGCCAGATGGAAGCATAGGAAGCATCCGTGCGGTAGTCGGTCAGGTCGTAGTTGTCTACGAGATACTGTCCGAAGTATTTTGCCATCTTCTCTGCGCCCTGCGTGTTCAAATGCAGTCCGGCATCGTAGGTGTCCTGCGTCATATCCAGACCGATCTCTTCCTGAAGCGGGATATAGTTGATATATGCCACGTCATTCTCCTCGGCAAACGCGCGCACCTGCTCGTCCCACTCGTCGTACCAGTGTGGGAACTCGGTCGGCGCTTTGATCAGTACAAGGTCAATTCCCTTCTCCTTGCATAGATCCGTCATCTTTTGCAGATAGCCCATCGCCTTGTCGCCCAGCGTGTAATCCGCAAGCGGAGTCGGATCCGGGAACTCTCCTTGTGCCTTAGTGTCCACACGCATGTAATAGCCGTTGTGGCTTACAAGATCCTTGGAAAAAATGTGTTCAAAATCGTCTTTTTTAAGTTCTGACCACCGCGAATGATAGCGGAGAATCGGGAACAGATATTCCACAAATGTCTCGTCCGGTGTCATCGATGCCTTGATGTCGTTGACCTTTGACATAGACCACTTCATTCCATCGATCGACATGCGGTTGTAAGCCTCATTCTGCGGCTCATTGTACTTGAGCGCCAGCACGTTGAATACGACAACCTTTGGTGTCTCGTAGCGCAAGGCATCCTCAAGCAGATAGTAGGACTGCCATGTAAGCTGCTGCGCACTTCCGCGGATATAGCTTGTGATCCCGTAATCCTCCCACAGCTCGATTGTGGAAAAATTCTCATAGACCTCACAGTCCCCGACAAATAAGACCTCATGGTCGGATTTATCTTTGTAATACTCGGCAATCATGGAGCCCTCCACGATTCCCTTCTGATATTTCGGCACAAGAAGTCTCTGTGCCACATACAGACATCCCAGCATCAGCACCAGTACGAGGATGCCCGAAATAATTCTCTTTTTCATCCTGCACCCTCCTAGAACTGGTTATAAATAAACTGTGATGAATCGTAGCCCACGCCGTAAGCGCCAAAAATGATCGTGAGCACAAACAAAAGTGCCATCGCACCGTAGTAGACAACTACCGGCTTTGCGTAAAGTGCCTCACGAATCGGTCCTCTGTGATACTTGTAAAGGCTGACAGAAAGTACAATGACAAATCCGACCACAAGCACCAGATAATCCGCTGCTGTTATGCCAAGTCCAAGCAGTGAACCGTTTGTAAATACAGAAAGATCCGCCTGTGTAAACATCGTTCCGACCATTTTAAAGGTAAGCGGAACGTCACGGTAGCAGTCAAACATACGGATGCAGCTCATCAGAAGGATCGTCCGGATGATGCGGAACGCCTCCCACGGTGCCTTGCCCTCCACCGCAAAACGGTGATGAAACTTGGCGTAAAGCGGCTCAAGCTCCTGTGAGATCATAATAACAACGAAGTTCATAAGTCCCCACACGATAAAGTTCCATGCCGCGCCGTGCCAGATACCGGTTGCAAACCATACGACAAAGCTTGAAAGGTAGATCGGAACACGTTTTCCAATCGTCTCTCCCAGATGCGCTCTCGACCATTTGGAGAGCTTTAACATCGGTCCGCAGACAGAGATCGGGTAAAAGATATAGTCCGTAAACCATGTACCCATCGTGATATGCCAGCGGTTCCAGTATTCTTTGATATTTTTTGAAAAATACGGCAGGTTGAAGTTCTCCGCAACGCGGATTCCCATAACCTCCGCGATACCGATCGTGATGTCGATACCTCCAGTGAAGTCACAGTACAGCTCGAACGCATAAAACAGCATCGCGATAAACACATAGGTTCCGGCGTACTGATCCGGGTTCCCGACAAGTGTGGTAACCGCGGTGATGATGCGGTCGGCAATGACCACCTTTTTAAAATATCCCCAAAGGATACGAGTAAGACCGAAGGAAACTGCTTTGCCCTCAAACTTATGCTCCGAAAACAGCGTCTGCGAAAGATCGTTGTAACGGCTGATCGGTCCCTGTACCAGCTGTGGGAAAAAAGATACAAACAATGCCAGCTTGAACGGATTTTTCTGTGCCTCCTGCTTGCCGCGGTACACATCAATGATGTAGCCCATCGTCTGGAAGGTGTAGAACGAGATACCCATAGGGATGATCATGTCCACAAGCTGAAGCTTTGAAGCATCGCTTAAAAACGAGTTAATGTTGTTGATCACGAAGTTGGTGTACTTCGTAACCGCAAGGATTCCGATGTTAAGAAACAGGCACAACAACAGAAAGCGCCACTTTTTCGCTTTCATCTTAGCCTTGTAAGCCTTTTTCTCCTCACGGGAAAGCGTCGCCTTGTTCTCGGCAATATATGTGTTCTGCTCGTTGTTGATCTTCTCCATGCGAAGGCTGATCCAGTAGGTAGAGATCGTCGTCACCAGAATAAAGATCAGGTAGCGCGGATCTGCCAGATAGTAGAAGATGTAGCTGAATACCAGAAGCAGCGGCCACTGCGCACGCTTTGGCACCAGATAATACAGCACGAACACGATTGCCAGAAAGGCAATAAATTCATAAGATGTAAACAGCATGTCCGCTCCTATTCATCGCCTAAGCGCTGGATCAGATCATACAATGCCTCTGCAGAATTAAAGTTCTCCGGGATGATCTCCTCTGCCGGGATTACAACGTCAAACTCCTCGTTGATTTCTGAGATGATGGAAACGATATCAAAAGAATCGATGATCTTGTCATCAACCAAAGTATCGCAGGTCTCAAAATCCACTTCCGGGTGAAGGTCCTCTAAAATCTCTAATAATGTATCCATTTCTTTTTCTCCTCTTGTCTTTTTTATTTCAAAAACCCGTCTGGGTTTCCGTTATCTGTTCTATTCGTTGACGCGCTTTGCGAGTGTCACGCGGTCTAACTTACCGTTTGCGGTAAGCGGCATGGTGTCAAGCTTCTCCACGCGGTTCGGGATCATGTAGCGCGGAAGCTTTTCCTTCAAGGTGGAAATGAGATCCTTTACCTCCATCTCGCCGACGTAGAAGAGGATGATCTTGCCTTTTTCCTTATTGTATACACAGCAGGACGAAGAAATGCCGTCGAGCATGTTGACGTTGACCTCGATCTCGCCAAGCTCGATCCGGTGTCCCATGTGCTTGATCTGGTAATCCTTGCGGGAAACAAATACCAGCTCGCCGAACTCGTTGCGTTTTCCGAGATCTCCGGTGCGGTAGATAAGCTCCGGATAGCGGTCGTTGAGTGGGTTCTGTACAAAGACCTCATTGGTCTTTTCGAAATTGTGATAATATCCGAGTGTCAGGGAAGTACCGCGCACGCAGATCTCTCCAACCTCGCCGTCCTTTGCCAGTTCGTTCTTTTCGTTGAGCAGCAGGATCTCGGTGTTATGGAACGGTCTGCCGACCGGCATTACCTCATCGAGCGCAAAATCGCGGTTGACCTTGTAGTAGCAGCACATTCCGGTTGTCTCAGTCGGTCCGTAAAGGTTGGTAAACTTCGCATTGGGAAGCGTTTCCTTCCAGATGTTGAACTGTTTGATCGGAAATACCTCGCTTCCGAAGGCAATTGTGTGAAGATACTGCGGAACCACCTTGTCAAACGTCTTGAAGGACGAGATCATGGTAAGTGCAGATACAACCCAGCATACGGTGTTGATCTTGTACTCATTTAAAAACTCTACCAGCTTGACCGGGAACATAAATAGGCTCTTCGGCACGATATAGGTCGTTGCGCCGAATTTGAGCGTCGGATAAAGCTCCTTTAAGCAGGCATCAAAATACAACGGTGTCTGGTTTGCAAAACGGGTGTCCTCGCTAAACTCCAGCACCTCGGAAAGATTCTCGATATAGTCGATAACCGAACGGTGGCATGCTACAACCCCCTTCGGGATTCCCGTCGAACCCGATGTAAATACAATGTAGATCGGATCTGTGTCCAGCTGGCGGTCGCGGATGGCTGATAATGCTTCATCATCAATCTCGGACTGGCTTACCTCATCATACAGCATGATCTCCCCGTCAAAGCGGAAAGTCTTTGCCATCTCAAGTGTGGAGGCATCACAGATCATTGCCTTTGGCTTTAAATTGTCAAAAATAAGGTCGATACGAAATCTCGGCATCTCCTCATCAATCGGTACATAATAATTGCCGCCGTATACACAGCCAAAAAATGCGGCGATCGCCTTCGGATGCTTTTTCATGAAAACGACTACCGGCTCATTGTAGTAGCCCTGCTTGTGCAGATAGCTTCCGATTGCACGGCTGTCATGGGATACCTCGGCAAAGGTCAGTCCCATCTCCTCGTTGGCATACGCGATCTTGTCCGGCAGGCGCACAACCGTCTGCTCCAGATACTCTAATACATTGGTCTGCTGCATCGCAGTCCCCTCCTTTTATTTATTTACGAAAACGGATGAAATAATTCTTCATATTCTGGGTTAATCTCTTTACCACACGCTAAGATCGCAGAACGGGAAAGTACCTCCATCGCGTCGATAAAGCCGTCTCCAAGCTCATGATCCTTTTTGATGACAGAAAGCTCCGTGCATCCAAGCACGATCACCTGCGCCCCCGCAGCCTTCAGACACTCCTTCACCCGACCGAACATTTCCATATCCACCGGTCTGCCTGCCTTAACATCCTCATAGATCAGATGCATAACCATCGCCTGTGTCTGCGTGTCCGGGATCACCGCCTGCATTCCTGTCAGTTCGATCTCGCGCTGGAAAATGCCGCTTGCGATTGTGCCGTCCGTTGCCATGATGCCGATTCTCTGCATTCCTGCGCGGTGCAGAATCTCGGCGGTATCGCGGATTGCGTGGATCACCGGCAGCCCGATTCCATCCTGAATCTCATGATGAAAATAGTGGGCGGTAATGCATGGGATCGCTATACAGGAAACATTCTGCTGACGCAGTCTCTGTCCAAGCGCTATAATCTGCGGCAGTGGACTGTCTTCACTCTTGCCAAGTATATATGCGGTGCGGTCAGGGATCTTAGGGGAATTATAAATAATCATCTCCAAATGGTCCTGATCACATTCTGCTTTTGTCATTTTAACAAGGAGCTCCATAAAATAAGCGGTCGCCATTGGACCAAGGCCCCCGATAATTCCTAAGCTCAAGCCTTCACCTGCTTTTCTTCTATCATCACCTGTGGACAACGCGCTACTCATTCAGCACGCCATTCTCATAGTCAACCTTATCCTGCACAGACTCCGTCGCGCGCTCCGGATAGAGCGTCGGATCAAAAATATGGCTGTTATGATGCTCGGAGGAATATGCCTCCAGCTCCGCATCTGTCACCATAAAGAAATTGTCGCCATCCCCCTTGCGTGGTGTGCAGTCCACATGATACCAGCCGTAGCCCAGATTGATCAGACTCCAGAAATGGGAGGAATGCGAGGTGTCACTCTTTACTATATCAATATTCTTAATTCCCGCAAGATTAAACAGTGCTTTTGCTGCTGCAAAATAATTATAACAGTCACCGGAAAGGTTTGTAAATGCATCATATGCCCCGATCGTCCAGTCAGACTTGTCGGAGTCCCCGCTATAGCCGATGTTCGTATTTACCCATCGGTAGATTGCAAACGCCTTCTGCATATCGGACATGGAGTCATCAATGATCTGATCATAGACCGGCTGTGCAAGTGCATACACTTCCTCCGGCTCTACATAATTCTCCGGCTTATCCTTAAGCATCAACGTGATTTCCACAGAGGAGCTGTTGCCCGCCGCATCTGTCGCCGTGTAGGTCACCGGATAAGTGCCTGCCTGTGTCAGGTCAACCTGGCTGTTGTCAATGGAAAGGGACGGATTCTCATCATAATCGTCCGTCACGGTCACATCCGCCTTATAGCTGATCGTGTCACCCACAAACGCCTCGATGTCCTTCGTTCCCTCGATGACCGGTGCGGTTGTATCGGTAAGCACCGTGATCGTTGTGGAAAGCCTAGTCTCGTTGCCACCCATATCGGTAAGGACAACCGTAGCCGTCTTCTCGCCCGCACTTGTAAGCTCCGGCTCGCTCTCAAAAGAAACCGTAACCTCTGTTGCATCGGAAATATCCGTCACACAGTCCGCCGCCCTTAGCTCGTCCCCCGAAAAGACCGTAACAGGAACAGCCTGCGCCGTTGGCGCAGTCGTATCTGCAATCGTAAGCTTTGCCGTATATTCTTTTCTCCCTGCCTGAATCGCTACCGTGTACTCCCCCGGTACCGTTGTATCAATCTGGGTAATGTCCGTAACAAAGGCAGCCTGTGTATCCTGCGAGGTCAAAAAATCCGCAAGTGTAATGCTATCACCTGCCTCCGTGATCAGATGGTCTACTACCGGTCTTTTACCTGACAGTACCAGATATCCAATCCCTGCCGCTGCCAATATCATAACCAGAAGCAGTATACACACCCTGCGATGAATCTGACGCTTGCGCGCGCGGGTGGTCTCCTGCCTCTTTATTCTTCGTTCTTCCTCAGTCATAAGATTCCTTCTTTTTAGCAATATTCGAATTATTATATAATACATAAAAGTTTATTGTCAAGGAATGACAGAACAAAAGAGAGCATACCGTTTCTTAACGTGTATGCTCCCCGGAAATTTTGCAGCGGAAACAGTAGCGAACACCCCTTTCGATGCTACTTTAACTGCTGTTTCTGCTGCTGTTTCTGCTGCTGTTTCTGCTGTTGTTTCTGCTGTTTTTGCAGCAACTGCTGTTTTTTCTTCGCCTCTTTGACCGCCATTTCCGCGCAGATCTTTCTGGCTCCGCGCACTCCGATCATCTCCTGCTCAATCTCTGCTGTCACATGCTTCTTTAGTCCGTCATTGGTTTTCTCATGCTGGATTGCCTGTACATCTCCGCTCTTTTTAAAATAAGCAAGCATCTCTTCATCGGATCTGTTCAGGATAAACTGGTTGAAAAATTCCATATTATCCCGTTCGATTTCCTCCACGTCCTTGACATGATATCCCAGATCACTCCGCTTCATAAAGGTGCCGATCGTAGCAGAAGCTACAATAGCCGTGGCATCTGCTTCGGAAAGGGCAGCTGTCTCCTCCACATCAAGGATTTTATTCTGAACCTCAATCGCCCGGTCAGCGAATCCACCGAGCTGCAGATAGCCCTTCACCTCCGGACTGTCTACCATATCACGAAGCTTCTGGTCTGTGCTGTTAGCGCAGGTCTCATCAAATGCCTTCAATACCTTGCACCAATTTGCCGCCTGCCTGTCCAGCCCCTGCTGCGCATTCACGCGCTCGATAATCTGATGTGCTGCCTGTGACATCAATTCTTCGTTATCCGCATATGGTGAAATGCTTATCGCAGCCATCTCGTTCATCAGCTTTTCTCTGGTAACGCTGTTCTTGCCACGCTCCGCGATGACTCTCTCCACCAATTCGAGCTTTCCCTTTACCGTTTCAGGTTCATCATCTTCGATGCTCTTTAAATATATACCGAGGCGGATCATTCCTCTCTCGAGTTTTTCCTGTCGGGAAGCTCCATCCGATACGAATGACTGAGCCTGTCCATTCTTTCCATTTGAAAGAACCTTCTGGCCAAAGATCTCTGCGACTGCGGTCAGATCAAGCGTGTCCCGGTTTCTTTCTGCAAGCAGGCTGCGGATATTCTTCATAGCATTCAGACGCTGCCTGCCATAATGTTTGCCAATGCCATCCTTTGCCTTTTTCTCAATATAGTCACCGGCTCTGTTAAATGCCTTGTTCAGACGTTCATTAAATGCTTTCTGATCGATACGGTGATTCACCGGCTTGTCCAGGATATCAAGAGCTTTCTTCAGATTCTTCTTGACATCCCTATATTCATCCGAGCTGAGAAGCATCGACGGATCGTGGCTGTCGAGTTCGTCATAGAACTTCTTCAGACGCTTCTTCCATTCCTTCGGAGGCATCTCAGCAGACCAGTCATATGCTCCCTTTGCGATCGGACTGATAGCCTTCCCATCTGCAGGCGCCGGTGCTTTTGGCTGTGCATCCCTAACATTCTCCGGCTGTGCTTTTGACTGCGTTTTTACCTTAGGAGCACCCATCAGGCTTGCATTTTTCTCATCCATCAGATTCTCGAAACCTGCTTCATCCTTCTTCCCGTAGGACTGGAGATACTCCTTAAGCTGCTTCTTAAACTTCGTATTACTCAGGTTCTTGTTGACAAGCTCCTGCATCATTGGCTTTACGTTAAAAGTTACACTGCTTATATTCAGTTCCAGTTCTTCCTTCGACAGTTCCCCGATCTTTCTTCCAAGGAATTCATCCGCATAGTTTCTTAGGAAAAAAAGATCACCCGCCGCAAAGGATGCCTTATGCTTTGACACAATACTGTTTAAGCTGTTTGTCTCAAGAATATCTTCCGGTATCTGATTCGATAAGGCATCTGCTATTGCTTCCGCGAGCACTTCCTGCTGGAAAAAGTTATCGTAATTATCCTTTCCGCCATGTGCTTCGTAAAACTCCTCCATCGTCGCATTTGAAACAACGCCCCGGAGCTGCTGGCTGTCACAAATAATCACCTTTAATGCAGCGGCATACTCTTTATTTTCCCTGACTTCCTCCGGATTCGTGTAGTCGTATTTCGGGATCTCCGTTTCGGCAAGCTTTCGGTTAAAGGCAGCCATCACCTTAATAAAGTAACGTTCGCCATCCTTCTTTTCCTCTGGAGTTCCCTTATTTGAAATCGGATGCGCCTTGAAGAACTCATACGCTTCCCTTCCGGTCTTTTCCTGAAGCTCCCTGTTGGTGAGGAAATCCTTTATCTCAACCTTTTCGTTTCTTTGCTCTGCCATGTAGCAGCCAAATCCGATAAAAAGGCTCTGCATGGTATACCATCTTCCAGCCTGAGTGCTTGCCGCGCCATTGAACAGCTTCCCTATCTCTTTCGCAAGCTCATCGCTTGTCACTTCCGGTATGCCTTTTGCCCACGCGAGATACTTGCTTTCCTTTATCTCTGCCATGTCCACAGAAGCCTGACGGAGGTTCTCCTTCACCGAGTCAGCCAACGTATTATGCGCCTTTTCCATATCCAGCTTAAGAAGCTGCTTAAAGCTATCCATATTGCCCTTGCGGCTGTACTGCTTATAAGCCTCCTGGTAATCTGGCTGCGCGCCGAGTCCGTTCTTCATCGTCTTCTGAAACTCTTCCAGCAGGTTAAAATCTGTTCCGGCAACACCGAGAGGCATAGTACAATACGTTGCATAATCAGATCCTATTTCCTCTACCAACACCTGCGCCCGTGCAGACTCCTGCATCTGCTCCGGACTGCGAAAGCCTCCGGCAATGCCATTCAGCCGCAGCCTGTCAATTTCGGTAATGCCCCTGGTAAAGTTCGTGATCTTTGTAACATCGGAAGCTGCCTTGGCAATCCAGTCGCCCTCCATGGTCTGCTGTGCATCCTGCATAACCTGCCCCAAGCTGTCTGCCATAGAGGCAATATACTGATTGTAGGTTAAATTGCCAAGCGTGCTCTCCTCGGATAAATCTACCGGCTCGAAGGAAGTCTGGTTTAAGATTCCGATTGCCTCAGCTACCAGCTTCTGCAGCCTGCTGCTACGCTCCTCGGAAGACAGGGAACCATCGAAAATGGATGCAACCTGATCGCCCACCTTGCGCTTTGCTTCTCTTACTTCCTCACCATTTTTCTCAAGTTCTCTTATGCTGTAACCTCTTCCAAGTAGCAGGAGACTACAGAGTCCGACCGCATTGCCCTCGTTCTGAAGGCTTTTTAATACGCTCTGATGCTTAAGGGTATCTGCCTCAAAATAATCCTCTGCCTTTAAGGCTTCCTGAATTCTGTAATTGTTAAGCTTCTTGGCGCAGTCTTGAAGATTCCTACGGTGATTATTCTTAAACTGCTTTTCAAATTCCTTTGAATTTGCGACTATATCCTTGAATCTTTTCTTTACATCAGATGGAGGTTTTGGAATTGCATTACCGTTTTTATCCAATGGCTCTTTCGGCACAATCATCTGCGGCATTGCAAACGGATCATCCGGATTTATCATATAAATCGGTCTTCCGATATTGCTGGTTGCATTTAAATTACTCTTAAGTGTACTACTCAAGATACGAACCGCCTCATCCACGCTTATCCGCTGCATATCACTGTAGTTATACAGGTTGCGTCCATTGACATAAAACTTCTTCAGGAGCTTTCTGACCTCTTCCTGCTCTAATTCCTTAAGTTTTAACCCTGTCAGCTTCTCGACTGTCTGATAGGCTTCTAATACTTTATTGCTCGGATCTGGCATATTGGCTTCCTTTCTGTGTCTATAGCAAGTGCTTCAAATCAAGAGAGAGCATCGTGATATCATCAAACTGAGGTGCTTCCCCTACAAATGCATCTATATCCTGCTTCAGTCCCTGAAGCTTCTCCACAACACCATCCTGTGCATGGGCGTTGATATAATTCTTTAAACGTTCCTCTCCATACAGCTCATTCTTTGTATTTGTAGCCTCGGTAACCCCGTCTGTATACAAGAACAGACTGTCTTGCGGCTTCATCTGAAGCTGGCTCTGGGTATACTTTGTCATCTCCATGCCTGCCAGCACAAGCGCCGGTTTGCAGCGAAGATATTCAAATCCACCCCCTGCGGTCTTAAGCAGCGGCGGATTGTGTCCTGCATTCACATAGGTGAGCGTGCCGGTCTCAAGATCCAGTATTCCAAGCCATGCCGTAACAAACAGATCTGCATCATTGCCCTCGCAAAGAAGATTGTTGACTTTCTCAAATACCTGCTCCGGCTCAAGGCCTAGCTGTACATGATTTTTGATCAGTACCTTGGTAATTACCATAAATAGCGCAGCCGGAACACCCTTCCCGGACACATCTGCAACCACTACTGCAATGCGCTTACCGTCCAGCATATAGTAGTCATAGAAATCTCCTCCAACTTCCTTGGCCGGTGTCATGGTCGCATAAATATCGAACTCGTTATGCTCCGGGAAGGGAGGAAAGATACACGGCAGCATATGTGCCTGAATATCTGACGCGAGCGTCAGCTCCGCATTGATCCGCTCCTTTTCCCGCGTCACTTCCTGAAGATTGCTGATGTATTTTTCGAGATCCTCGATCATAGATATGTAGGATCTGGAGAGTTCGCCTACCTCCGTAGCGTCCTTCGCATACTGTCCGCAGACATCAAGCAGCTCCTGTCTCTTATCCTCGCTGGTATGTTCTGTGTAGTAATTGCCGCTGACCTCTGCAAGCTTCTCAACCGGTCTTGCGATCTTGGTTTCTGTATAATACATAAAGCCAAGGGATAGGGCAAAATACACATTAAGTACCATTGTCTGGAACAAAAACATCTGTCCAATCAAGCTGACATGAGCATTTCCCGCGCTCAGCTTGTTGGTCAGGTATACAACGCCGCCCACAACTACACTGATGACAATACCTGTTATGATCGTATTCAGGATCATTCTCTCATTCAGGGAGAAATGAACCACCTTGTCCTTGCTGTCATTCTGCAGATTCTGGATATAACGCTGCAACAGATTTCCAAGAATCAGGAGCGGTGTCCCGAATAAAATTCCGGAATCAAAGCTGTTGATCAGGAGGTACAGATTGTCCATGGAAATAAAAGAAATCACATTGTATACATGATTCAGCAGACCTGTACATACCACTATCAGTACAGCATCCACCAGAAGCACCAGTGAGAACTTCAGGATTCTGGAAACTCTGTCCAGGCAAAACTCTCGCCCATCCCTCTCCGGATTCATACGCCTCCAGAGATAGAACGGTACCATGGCATATAATACCTGCTGTAAGAGGCTGATACAGGCATAGGATATCTCGTATCCGCTGACGAGGTCACAGATCAGATTTCCGACGCCGCAGCCGAATGCTGCGGGCCATCCGAAAATCATTCCTAATACCGGTGTCATGGCGGTTGTCGGACGCATATCCGTCAGTTCTGACGCTGCTACCCACAGTTTAAAGGGCATTGTCAGAATAATAAACAAAATCACATTGAATATGAATAGCGCCACTGCTGAATTTTTTTTATTTACCTTTATTTTCATCAAAAACTGTTCCATTTCTTTTAGAATCCTTACTTGCCTAATCCCCTGCCTGCAGAAAGCTTCGCTGCCTTGTTCAGCTCATCCAGTTTCTTCTGGATGCCAGGCTGAATCTTCTTTTTCGTTGGTGCGCTGTTCTTCTTCTCCTGCTCTTTCTTAGCATCCGGCTGCTTCAAGGCATTCTGAGCCAGCTTTTCGTTTATCTGCTTAAGCTGCTCCGGAGAAACTGCAAGAGTCTTATTCATAGACTTCAGGATAGCCTCCTGCATCTTCTGGTTGTCCCTGCGCAGCTTCTCTGTAAGCTCTACCATTCCAAGCTTTCCAATACTCTGCTGGGCTGTTCTGCCGGAAATATGGTTGATTGCTTCCTTTCCCTGCTTCTCGCAAAGCTTCTTGACAGTATCCTGCTCGGCAAAGTTCTTAAGGAGCTTCGCTTCGCTGTCATTCGCATTCATAAAGGTATTAAATACCTTGATATGCTCTGTGCTGTCCGGATGACGCATAAACTCTCCGAGGGATGCGAAGGCTACCATCTCTGTTGCCTCCTGCTTGGTCAAACGCTCCGGTGCATCGAAGTCCATTGCCTTGTAACGGGTTTCCATAACCTTCTGTGCCAGACGTCCACACATAGCCACTTCCCTGACATTCTTTAACTGTCCGGATCGCTTAACGATGTCATCCTGGCTCAGCTCTGCCATCGCTTCATACGCATTCATGACACTAAACCAGTTGGCAGCGGTCTCTGTCATGGCAGTCTTAGAGCGCATCACCTTCATCACCGCATTCTTTGCCTCACGGAGTCTGCTCGGATCATCAAGAAGCTGGGCTTTATCATCAAAGAGCTCTGCATCCTGCAATGCCATCTTTTCCTTCAGCTCTTTTCTTGTATAATGATCTTTTCCTCTCTCAGCAAGAACTCTCTCAACAAGATCGATCATCTCCTTGCTCTCTTTCGGATTCGTAAGTTTCTTTACCTCTGCTTCATTCAAGTAAGCACCCAGACGAAGGAAGCCTGATTCAAGCTTTTCTTTATAGGTATCACCAACACCGAAGATCTCTGCGATTCCGGAAGGCTTCAGGGCATAGGTATTTCTGTTTGCCAGCATGCCTCTGAGATCACGCATTGCATCCAGTCTGTCTTGGCCATAATACTTGCCGACTTTGCCGTTTTCTTTCTTCGCAATATAATTGCCGGCATTGTGGAATACCTTGTCCATACTCTCATTAAATGCCTTCTTATCCATGCCGCCCGGTGCATTCAGCGCCTTTAAGGCTGCCTGTAAGCCCTCTCTGGCTGCTTTATATTCAGCGGAGCTCTTTAAAAGTGCAGGATCCTTTTCTGCAAGCTTCTTATCCATAAGCTCGAGGCGTGCCTTCCAGTCTGCCTCCGGAACCTCTGCGCTCCAATCGTGAGGCGCATTATTCTCAAGCTCAGAAAGTTCTCTGCTTTCTGCCTTCTTTGCAGCGTCCTCTTTCGCCTGCTGTTCCTGTCTTCGCTTCTCTTCTGCCGCTCTCTTTGCAGCTTCCTCTGCTTTTCTTGCTTCCTCTGCAGCTTTTTGGGCTTCCGCCGCCTTTCTTTCTTCCTCTGCCTTCTTAAGTGCTTCCTCCTGCTTACGCTTTTCCTCAGCTTCCTTCGCTGCGGCTTCTGCTTTCTTTGCAGCCTCTGCGCGTTCCAGCTCCTTCTGTTCTTCCAGTGCTCTTTTCTCTTCCGGTGACATTTGATGATCGATAGCTTTGATTGCTTCGCTCATAGTAGGAATTCCATTTTCATAAAGCGGCAAATAAGTCTGTCTCTGCTGCTCTGCAAGCTCATCGAAGGCTTCCCTTATACCAAGCTCATCCGTCTTTCCGTTAGACGTAACATACTCCATAAGCTTACGCTGCTGCTCTCTGGTCTTTGCAGGATCACCGGCAACATTATACAGTTTCTCAAATGGTCTGCTCCCTACGCCACTCTGGATAAAGGACTGTGCCACGGTGCAAAGCGCTTCATTCGCCGGCAGATCCTTGATTCTTCTGCCAAGAACCGGCTCTGCCATGTCAGACAGAAAATAGGTTGCAACAGCGAGCTGACGCATACTATAGGTCTTGCTTGAATTGCCATAGAGATAGTCCAGACTCTTGCTTTCAAGATCATCAAGGACATTCAAAAGATCATTCTCTGCACTCATTGCCAAGCCTGCAAGACCGTTTCTGGCTTTGATTTCATTATAAGCCTTCTCGCCGCCAAGCTGTTCGAAAAAGATATCTGACAACTCCTTGTTATGCGGAGGAACGAGATCTCTTAACTGCTCACTATCCTGCAGGATTGTCTTAAAATCTCCGGTAAAACGCTTTAATTCCTCAGCCTCAGCCTTATTGCTCACGTCAAAGGAAGGTACACTCTGTTCATGGGCATTGCGATAGAAGCTGGCTATTATCTGACCTAAGAGTGCTGAACTCTCCTTCGACTGTGCTGTAACCTCATGCGGAATCGGATGCTCCCGGAAAAACGCAAGGGCTTTCTCCGCAGCCTCACTCTGCCGCTTCGGATTGTTCATATACTCCTTGATATCAAAACGCTGTCCATTCTTCTCTGCTTCCCATGCTGCATGCATCATGAACAGAGTCGCAACCGTACAGCCTCTGTCAAGCTGTGCATTCCCCGGAAAGAGTTCGTTCAGGACCTTTTTATAGTGCTGCTCGTTCGAGCCAAGCGCCTCACTATACCAGTTGACCGCTTCTGCCGGTTTCATAATGGCGATATTGCTTGCTGCAATATCTACATGCTTTTTTGCTGATGTAAAGGTCTCGGAATTTCTAACCTGCTCCGTTACAAGTCTGCGGTATTCCTCCGGCTTGTTCTTGTCAACAGCCTGTCCCAGAGCCTGCTGCTCCTTAGTCTGTGCTTCTTCACTCAGTGCCTCAGGCAAAGCCACATCAAGTGTATTTGCCATAGCCATCTCATTCTTCGCTGAACGAATATCGGTTGTGCGATACCTCTTATAGTTTGGTCCCAAGTTGTCAATATAAGCCTGTGCGGCCACACCCATAGCAACCGATTCTTCACTTCTGGTGGCTGACTGACTGGCCTTGATTCTCTGGGTATCCATCGCCATGACACCATCAGTGTAATTCGTAATGTATGTGGCATGCTCAGCCGCCTCAGGAAGCCAGTCGTACTTTAAATCATTCTGGGCAAACTGTATCATCTGCTTCAGGCTGTCTGCCATTGTGGCAATTACCCGGTTGTCGTTCACATTGGCAAACGTTTTGTCATCCGAAAGGTCGACCGGCTTAAAGCTAAGATTTTCCAGTCCTGCAAACGCCTCGGCTATAAAGCCACGAAGTTCATCTTCCCGCTTTTGGGCAAGATCCGGATGGATCAGAAGTTCTTCCATGTCCGGGCTGCTTAAAAGCTCCTCCATCTTGCTGCCGACTTCTTTTCTGCCCTCTCTGGCATTGATGCCGTCTCCTGCCAGTTCCTCCATGGTGTAGCCCCTGTTAAGAAGAATCAGGTTGCACATATCCACTGCCGGTTCGAGATTATTCCTAAGTCCCTTGAGAGCGACAGGTTTTCTCGTCTGTCCATGCGCCGGATCCAAGAAATTACGGCTAAACAGATTCGTTCCGTTTCTGAACTCTCCCGGTGCTGTAACCTTCTTACTCAGACTCTCATTCAGTTCCGCAAGCTTCTGCTGATGGGTTTTCTTGAAATTGCTCTCATAGGTCTTTGCAGCTTTATTCTTCTGCTGCTGCATTTCCTTCGCCTGTGCAGCCTTGTCGCGGTCGGCACTGCTTATATCTCTTCCTCTTCCATCTTTCAGCTTCTTGTTGGAGATCATCCTTGGCACTGCTGTCGGATCATCCGGGTTCATTACGCTGACAAAGTTATAAGTGTTCTCGGTAGCGGACAAAGCCTGATTCAGTGTCTGGCTGATTTGTCTGATGTTGGAGTTATCTACGGAATCCAATGCGCTGATACCAAGTACAGCAAAGATATTCGTACCGTCAATATAGATCTGGTTCAAGGCATTGTTAATATCCTCCAGACTGCCTGACTTAAAATCTACTCCTGTAATATTGGCAATGTTCTGATATGCTTCTGTTTGTGTAGTGTTCTGCGGTAATGGCATAATTCTCATCCTTTCTGGTTTATCCATAAAACTGCTTCGTCTGCAGCCTGTTCCCTAGCTTTTGTATAATTGTATCAGTCCTAAGGAGACAAAAAGGGGACAAAAAGTCCCCTTGAATTACATTTTTTTCAAAATTGTCAATATATTCTTGCCTTTTTCGTAAGAATAGGAAACAGAATCCATGGATTTCTTCACCATGAGGATTCCCAATCCTCCTTCACGCTCTAAGAGTGCCTCCTCCGAGGTATCTGCGTCCTCCTTTGCCAGCGGATTAAAAGGCTTTCCATGATCAAGGAACTGTATCGTAACCTCGAGAGGCTCCTCTCCGACCTCTACGCAAATCGTTGCCTCTCCGACTTCAGGGCGGTAGGCATAGTTGGCAATATTTACAAAAATCTCCTCAACAGCAATCTCAATCGCCATCATTGCCTTAGGCGGACATTGATAATTCTCAAGATTCTCTGCAATAAAATCCTGGACAATATCTAATTGGTCAATGCTTGCCGGTACTGTAATTCGCTCCATACAGCCTCCTATTCGTACTCTGCCCAGCTATACTGGGACATATATTCCTGATTCAGGTCATCTTTCTTTTCCGGTTCATTGTAATAATCGCAGTTACAGTTCGCCGTATTACAGGCTACGCTGCCTCTTTGTCTGATAATAATGTCACCTATGCCGCCTGCCTCGAGATCCTGTGCCAGTGATGCCATAATCTTCTTCATGTAGTTGATCTGCTGCTCGTCATACGCCATGTCCTCAAATAACACGGCAGCAATTTCCTTTGTCGTGCAGCTTGCTCCACGCTTATTGACAATGTAAGCAAGTGCTTCCTTGGAACGGCTTCTCCGGAAATGGATCGGGATGCCCTGCCTGTCGAACACCTCAAAGTTGCCATAGCACTGAATCCGGCACTTGTAAGACTCCTGTGCCTCCACATGATAACGCAGATCCTTCAGCTCCTTCTCCACCTTCTTTGCCGTGACCGGCTTCATCAGATAGCCGCTGGCATGAAGGTTCAGCGCCTCCACCGCGTAATTGTCATAAGCTGTAATAAATATGATATTAACACCGGGTCTGAGCTTCTGAAGCTTCTCAGAGAACTCCAGTCCCGTCATCTGAGGCATATGGATATCTGTAAATACTGCATCAAACATCCCCTTCTGCGCTTCTTTCAGACAATCCTGCGGGTTAGAAAACCCCAGCACCTCCGCTTCGGGACATGCCTCCTTAATCGCCTCTGTCAACATCTCCAATGCCAGTTGTTCGTCATCTACTGCCAATATCTTCATCCGGAAACCTCCTGCCTTATCTTGTATGCCTTGCGGCACCTACTCTGCTGACTTACCACACCACTGCTGTCTGGCTTTTACCTCTCATCCGGAAACGGCCGTCTTTCATTCATCGGATACCGCTTCCGATGATGAGGCTTGTGAGCCGGATGCAGACTCTACTGTCTGCTCCGACTCTGATGTTGTTGCGGTCTCCGCTACGGATTCCGTTGATCCACCTGACTCCCCCGTCTCGGTGGTTTCTGTTGATTCGCCTGTTTCTTCCGTCTCTGTGGTTTCCGTTGATTCTTCGGTCTCGGACTTCTGCGTGTTGTCCTTTGTTCCGTCTGAATCTGTCACTGTATTCTCAGCAGTCTCTATCGTGAACTTCACAACTGTATTCAGCTTCCCATCCTCAAGTGCATAAACCGTCAGTTGGTAATTGCCCGCGCTAAGGGCTCCTGTCTCAAGTGTCAGATAATTATTAGCATCTAGTGTGATTCCGTTAGCTGTGCTCAGCGGTATCCGTACTGCCGAGGTACTGTCAGTTCCCAGACGTTCAAGCTTATAGCCAAAGCCCTGCGTGCTTCCGTTTACTACAGGAAGTATCTGTATGCCCTGTCCGTCTGACAGCAGCAGGTTCACATCCTCATTGAGGGTATTATAGGTCGTGCTGTACTCGGCAGCTCCAGCTTCCCGGACTGCAACTGTCGCTGATACGACTACATTGGCAAGTGTGATTCTGGATGCCTCTGCCATTCCCTCATAGAGTCTTCGGTTAACCTCGCGGCTGATCGTTCTGGTTTCCGCAACTGTCTGAAGCTGGATGGTAATATTCTCCGGTGTCCATGCTGCAATATTATCTGCGTCATCATCATAAGGTTCAAAGGTAACATAGGATAATGACTTCACTCCTGTCAGCATAAATTTCAGGGTTGCTGTGCCATCCGTTGCAAAGCTGCTGCCTGTGATGGTTTGCTTAGTGATATCCTCCACGCTATATACAAGTGCCTGCCCGTCTGCTCCGGTATAATACAGGTTCATGCGGATCGGCGCTGCCGTACCACTCTCATAGTCCTGCGCTGCTCCCGCTGTCTTGATGGTCATTGTCACCGGGACAACAACATTCGTCATGTCGGTTGTATCCTTGCTTACTACCGGATCTGTCAGGTTGATCGTACCGGTATTGGAGCCCTGATTAACCTCTATATGACGGGTTCCCGGGAAGCTGTACCAGCCTGTCGGTACTGCCGTCTGGGTTGTATCTGCCGCAGTGTCTGTGCCTGACTGCTGATAAGTAGCCACTACTGCGCCTGTAATATCTGCAGATACCTGTCCGGTCGGTACCAGAATAACTCCTGTGATATTCTTGACGTATTTCTCGTGGAAGGTTATATCCACACTCTGCCCGCTGTAGAGCGTCTTGTATTGCTGATCCGTCAGGAAGATATAAGATGAGGTGTACTCTGTCTCTGTTCCTGCCACATTGCCTGCGCTGGAAATGTACCGGATTGCTACTGCAATATCGCGGTTTTCAGCTACAAGCTGTGTATTCGGTGTACTGCTGTCAAAGTCAAGTGTCACTACCTGATACTCGCCTGTGCTCTGGCTTGCGGAGGAAGGTCCTGCCTTTACCACAGTATTGGTCGTTCCCGGATCTGCTCCTCCAAAATATACATAATAGGTGTCGATAATTACGCCGGAACGCACTCTCTGTACCATCGCATAATCAATCGGTGTATAGCTGAGCCGGTCAGAGGAGGTCTCTATCGCAAGATTATCCAAGGTACTCATCTCCTTGACCTCCAAGCCCTGTATGTAGAACATATTCTCCGCAGAGCTGCTGTCTTTGTCCATGATACGTTCTGTAGACTTGATCGTCATTCCTGAAATATTCGTATATTCAACGGCAATCTGCAGATCGTAGGTACTCTTGTCGTTGGCGTCACCTTTCATATAGAGATAGACGTTCAGCTTATCTCTGGTGGAAATCGGCTCTCTGGTTACAACAGATACCCATCTCGTGCTGTCCGAATCCAACACAAGCTTGTTCTCGGTCATGTTGACCTTGACACCCTCCTGCTTGGTACCCTTCGGGCATACCATCAGGTTGATCTTCTCTGCCTCACTACATAGTTTTGTGACCTTTCCGGTATAGATGATTTCATCTTTGTCGCTGACGTACCGACTGCCCTGATCTGAGATTTCAGAAATAGCCAAGCTGCTGATCTGCCAGCTTGTTCCGTTACTGCTTGTCGGATAGAAGTCAACTCTTGTAATGGACTGGACATCGGATATCGGAAGGATAAAACGATCCATATGATTCTCCCGGAACATATAGTCCGGATCGCTGACTGCTCCGCCAAGTCCTGACGAATCGCTCGCAGGCGTCCTTCCTATGTAATCATACATATACTTTACAATGTCATAGGTTGCTGATTTACTCTCTCCGGTGATGCTGACATACTGTACCGTCACCTCAACCTTGCCCTGGAACTGTTCTACTGCATTTCCGTCCTTATCCTTGTAGAGTCCTGTTCCCAGACAGAAAAGGAGATTTGCCACATTGGTGGTGTAGTCTACTTTGTAGGTCTTGGCAAGCTCAGATTCATAGATTGCCTTCTGGCTGCGGAGTCCATTCTCCTCGCCCGGATCTGTATATTCGGTTCCGATCCATCCTACAGAGCTTACCGTCCAGGTTTTGCTCATTGCGCTCTTGCTGTTCTGGATGATCCGGATAGAATCAATGTTGAGTTTATCGTAGGTATAATCCTCGCTGTTCTTCATCTCCGGTATAATCTGAACCGCCGTCACGCTGCCGTAATCTTCGTTGGTTGTAATCGTAAAGGTCTCGGTCTGTCCCGCACGGAATCCATCAGAAGTCATCTGCTGGTTTGCAAGCACATATGGGCTGCTTCCATTTTCAAACTGCAGGCGGAAGAAAAACTGGTTCTTACTGCCGCTGTCGCCGTCTGAATAGGTTGCCTGCGCATCGCTTGCCACATTTACCTCGACCGTATAGGTATAGCTGCCGGTTGTAAATCCAAGATCATTATTTGCCTCTGTATAGGTCAGGGCATATTTCTTATTGCTCCAGTCGAACGGCTCAACCTCTATCATGCTGTCAGATGTAAAGGAAAATTCCTTGCTTCCTCCGTTCTCCACCAGCATCTGCATATTGACTGCACCATAGACCTGTGTGCCTTCAAATGCTCTGGTATAAGCGACATGAGAGGAGACTGTTCCAATCGTCATATCCTTAAATTCGCCCACTCTCTGGCCCAGATTCGTGAGCTTATAAATCTTGAGTCCGTTCATCTGCCACTCGTCATTGCCATCTACGGAGACTCTGATACCTGTAAAGTAATCCACATTTGACAAGGTAACTACAAACTGGAGCGTATTCCCGGATGACGCATTCTTTATGTATGCAAAATCCGAGCCACTGGATGGCCAGTAACCGTAATAGGAATTTGTCAGTTCCCTGACATCATAGGCATCTGTCACTCTGGAAACATTCGACAGATCCATATAGCTTAATTCTACAGACAGTCCATCTTTCGTGCCAGAAAGTGAAGTAGTGTCTGTCACAAGCTGGATCAGATACATATCGTCATAGTTTCTGGTAAGTGTCAGATTGCTTCCCTCTGTGTATTTATGCATAGTAACACTGGCTTCGCTTCCGTTATAGCTGATTACGTCGCCCGTGCTTGTCGCTGCTACATGATAATAAATTGGAGAACCTGTAATATTCACCTTCAGCAAGCCATTCTCGATGCTTGCACTCGCGGCGGCAATGCTTCCGCTGTCGGAGCTTGTCTGGGACACATTGTACATGCTTACCCCGGCAAGTGTCAGCGCATCCTTTGTGGATTTGGCTGCTTCGGTTCTGGCTTTGGTACGTGAGTTTTCCGTCTGTGAAATACCTAAGCCCTTCAACTGAGTCTTATCTCCACAGGTAAAGTAGAGTGCAGCCTGCTGTGTGACATTGCCTGATTTATCTGATGCCGTATAAAGCTCTGCAAAATCCGGCAAACGAAGCTTCAGCACAATACTCTCGCCCTGTCCTGCCAGTCCTAACAGTGGACTATTATCTGAAGAGTCAACTCCCATATCAAGCGCATAGGCAATGACATTGCTGATAACCGGCACGGAAATCACTCTCCGGCAGCCGTAAATATCCTTGTACATAATGCGAAGCTTGAGCATCTCTGCTTCCTGCAGGCTTTCAAGCCCTGCCTTGTTATCCTGATACTCTGCTGCAAGTGATTCCAGTCCAGCCTTGTATTCATCCGCAATATCCAGCTTTACCAGATATTCGCTGTCATTTCTGCTGTCGTATGCAATATTGGCGGTCTCTGCCTCGACTGTACACTTGCTGTCAAGTCCGAAGCGCAAGAGTTGGAAATCTGTCCAGCTTAAAGTATTCACGCTTGAGGCAGACGTTGTAAAGAGCAAACTGCCCCTAAATTCCTGATAAGTCTGACCTGAAATATAGGAATAGCCTCTGGTGCCGTAGACCTCATCTACGCGGTATACGCGAAGCCCTTCACAGCTCCATTTGTCTGAGGTCTTAGTCAGGAAATCCACGCCTATTATACTGTTAACTTCATAATCCGGCTGGAAATACAGCGTTGATGTGCTATATGCATCAAAGAGGCCCTGGTCCTCATACCTGATGGAATAACCTATCATATCCTCCATAGTCTTGCGGATTGTCTGATCCGGCACCAGTCCATTCAAGATTGCCTTGCTTCTCTCCTCTGCCCCATCCGGCAGAAGGTAATGCGTTCTCTCGACTCCGGAAGTATCCTGATAATGCACTGCAATGTACTGGAAATTAGATAATTTCGTACCGGTAGAACCTGTTGACAGAGTCAATGCATAGGTGTTTGTTACCTCGGCAGCTTCAACGCTCTGCACTCTCGCAAAGGAAACCAGAAATACTGCCATCAATGTGAATAATATTAGCTTTGCTTTCGTAGTTCTCATGTTTTAACCTCCGATGTGTTCGGATCACATCTATACAAACTTCAATAATCCCGCGAATCCGGTCATCTCAAATACTTCCATTACCATACGATTGACCTGCTTTAATTCCAGCGTTCCGCCCTTTTTTGCCATTCCAACGTGCAGCCTCTTAAGAGCACGCAGTCCTGCACTTGATACATATTCCAGATTCTCCATATTCAGTGTCAGAGTCTGGAATCTCTCCGTCATCTGCTGAAATACTTCCTCTGCCTCCGG
Source organism: Lachnospiraceae bacterium (assembly GCA_963612015.1). Taxonomy (GTDB): domain Bacteria; phylum Bacillota; class Clostridia; order Lachnospirales; family Lachnospiraceae; genus Roseburia. The sequence continues at coordinate 134,905 of CAVDTR010000001.1, forward strand.
GGTGGTATTCGTGTCCAGACGTCCCTCTATAAACAATTCTCCGCTGTCTCCATGGTTCACCAGTTTCATCTTCATGATTATTTCCTCCTATAAGCTGTCCCATAAGCTATTTGTTCATGTATCCTTATTTCTGATGATAGATTGTCTTCTGTACATATTTTGCCAGATCCTCAAGGGAAATATCAACAACCTCTTCCCCGTAAGCATCCATAACGTCTATAGGTGTAATATCTTCCATCTCGTCTGCAAGCTGCGTCAGCATACTCATCAGGTCAAAGCCATTGTCAGGGTCGTCTGTCTCACTTTCTGAGTTGCCGAAGAAGCTATCCTCGTCATCCTCATCCTGATATTCTTCCTCTGAACTGCCGAAGAAGCTGCTCTCATCTTCCTCATCATCGTCCTCGTAGCTGTCCTCAGAAGTTTCTTCTTCATAAGACGCTTCTTCGTATGGTTCTTCCTCGTAAGGTGCTTCTTCATAAGACTCATCTTCCTCAGAAACCTCCTGTTCCTCAGGAGTTGCAAAGAAGTCGTCCTCGTTATCTTCGTCGCCGCCCATGTCAAAGCTGTAATTGTCTTCATCAGAGGTACTATCTGCTCCTCTGTAGGTTTCAACCGGCTGGCTGCTGTCGATACCGCGCACTTCAAGCTCTTTTTTCAGTTCTACAGCGACCTGCTCCTGTACTGCCTGACGGATCTGGGCTGACATGGAATCGTAACTGAACTTCTCCAGAAGCTGCGTCAGTACCATCTCTGTTGCACCTGCTCCCGCTGTTCCTACTGCTCCTGATGCCGCGCCTGCAACTCCCGCAACTGCTCCAGTCACTCCTGCTGCCGTAATTCCTGCGGCTACACCTGCTACGCCGACCGCTGTCTGCCGTGCAGTATCCGTTTTGTCCTCATCCACTTCCTCGAACAGGAATCCTGTACTCTTGTCAGGTTCTTCCTCCTCGACTTCTTCAAAGCTAAAGCGTGACGAAGCTTTTGCTGCCTCTGCTGCCTGCTCAGCCCTCCGGGCTTCTGCCGCTGCTTCTTCCTCTGCTGCTTCCTCTGCCGTCAGCTCCATGAACGTAATATGGCTGCGCTCTCCCGAATCGTTCTGATTCTTCTCTACTTCCTCGATTACTACCGGCTTTCTGTGGTTCTGCTCTGCGAGTTCCCTACTGTCTCCGATAAAATCCTCCCAGTACTCTGCGCCTTCTTCTCCTACGAAATAGCGGCTCTCGTAATCCGGGTTCTGGAACATATCGACCACATCCTCCGGCACTTCCACACGAAAGCTGGTACGGCTGGCTGCCCCAAGGATCGTAAACGCCTGTCCTCTGGCTGCTGTGGTGATCTGCTCCTGCTCGCTCTCATTGATTCCTCCTGCCTTTTCATACAGAAGGCACAAATCCTGCATATCATTAGGTGCCAGTGCAAAGATAAAGCTGTACTGGCAGGCATTAATGATTGCGGTAGATTTTCTTGCAATCTCCTCACTACCTACAAAATCCTTGATGTTCTGGGTAATGACGATCTGCATACCGTTATACTTACGGATACGCTTTGCAAGCTGGAACATAAAGTCCAGCGCTACCGGGAACTTCGCATCAATAAATACATGTGCCTCATCGATTGCTACCACGATCTTGCGGTTGGCACGGAACTTCAGGTTATAATCCCTGTTCTTAATAATCTCGTTATCTACATATTTCAGTACAAGCAGCATCTGTGCATTGGCAATGGTGCTGTTGCGGTTCGATAACAAGCTCTGGAAATTGAATACGATAAAATTCTCATCCGTAGTGATTGTGGAAGGTCCGTTCCAGATATTCGCATTTCTTCCACCGGTTGAGAACTTCGCGATATAATTCATCAGGATACGCAGTATCGATCTGACATACTCATTGTCTGTCTGCTGAAATTCCTGTAGTACCGCGTCATATAAATCGTCAAAAATCGGATAATCCGCCGGAGTAAGCTTCGACAGATCCGTCTCCTCCGTAATGCCGAAGTTTGTATACATTCGGTCGATCAAACTGTTCAGATACTCCATCGCATCCCGGTCACAATCCGGAAGGATCTGACGGAAGAACTCCTCCAAAAACTGCAGATGTGTCGCATAGCTTCCGGTGTTCTTATTCTCACCGGTACCATCGTCATCTAACGCTGTAATAATCTGGAACGGATTGATACGTCCCTGTGTGGCATTTCCTACATTTATAAACTTGCCATGTAAATTGGCTGCCAACTCCGTGTACTCATTCTCCGGATCGAGAATAAATATCTTACAGTCATCCGCTGCCAGATTGGTCAGGATATCCTTCGTGGCATAGGATTTACCGGAACCGGATTTACCAATGATAACCATGTTGGAATTGATACGCTCATTGTCCCTGCGGAAGAAATCCAAAAACACTGGCACGCCATCGTTGCTTCCAAGCTTGAGTCCTCCCATATCAGATACATTGGCAAATACCCACGGATAGCAGGCTGCGAGTGAGTTGCTCGGTATTCCTCTTCCATCCTTGTACATCGGATCCCAAGCGCTTACCTGAGAACCGATAAATGCCTGCATCTGTCCGAACTCCATATTATTCAGACGGAAGCCGTGCTCCTGATACAAGCGTCTTACCATCTTCTTCATGCCGGTAATATTGGAACGCATGGAAATCGGCGGCTGGACAATCTTCGGGTTCGCTCTTGTCGCGGCGATATCGTACGCTGTGACATAGATATTCGTCTCCAGAAGCATCTCGCTCTCGCCCTGTAAACTTGCCAGCAGCGCGCTGAGTGATTCAATATGCGTCTGCAGTTCGATCACTCTGGAATCCACGCCGGTCGCCATCAGTTGTCCCCTTAATTCCTGCAGCGAACGATCGAGATTGCGGACCGCCTTTGCATGTTCCATCGGACGGCATTTAACAACTACCTTCGTGGCCGGCATGGACATAACCGTTGCAAGCCAGCCATCGTCTACCGTGCTCGGATAGTTCACCACCCTCATATTGTGTGTCACAATATGGTTGACCTCAACTCTGCGCGCTTTGATATCCAGAGACTGTGGCATTGCCCACTGAGCGTAATACTCCGGTGCAATATCCTTGATCTCACGCTCATCAAAGTCCAGTTCATTGGTATATTTCAAGAAAACTGCAAGGTCAGCATCTCCTAAGCGTCTGCACTCCAGCTCTCCGCCGCGAAGTGCCTCGACTGCAGAGGAAAGCTGCATTTCCAGTTGTCTCTTATCGCTCTCAAAGAGTGCGATATAATAAAAAGGAGTGACTACCTTGTCCTGATCGCAGAGCTTTTGAAGCTCTTCAATGCGGTCGTAAAGTATCTCAACTCTCGCCTGAAGCTCCTCCTCATTCAATGCACCATTGACATAAGCTGCCTTTAGGTCATCTAACCTGTCATATTCCTTTTGCAGATAATCATCATAGATCATCGGTCGTTCCAGCTTGATGATATTTGCTGAGAACTCTCCGTGAAGATTCCTAAGCACTCTTCCGAGTCCGTTCACAATCGAATTATCGCGTCTGAACTCGCTGAAAAACCGAAATTCTACCGACGGAATCTCCAAAACGGCACCATAATATTTGTTGCCGTACTCGATGTAGCCATCTTTGATATTGGTAAAGGGCATCAACTTTGAGACATCTGCACGCTCTGCCCTTGTTTCTTTCTGATTCGTCTTGCCTGCCTTCTTTGCCGCACTTCTCTGTGCTCTGGCAAGCCACACTGCGTCCTGTTCTTCTTTTGTTGCCTTTTTATCCTTCAGGATCGCATTTTCTCTTTTAATGATCTCTTTGAGTTCTTTTTTAGATGGGAGAGCTGTGGCTTCTGTACTCTGGGCTGCTGCGCCTGACTGATCTTCCTTTACGACCGGAATGCTTTTTTTCTTTCTGCCCTTCTTATTTCTGTCCGCCAGCTCCGCTACAGCAGTTCCGCTGCTCATAGCCTTAATCGCTGCATCATCATAAGTCTTTGCATATCTGCGCGCGTAACTGAAATGGCGCAGTATCTGAAGCAGATACCGGTAGTTCGGAACGGTGTCCATACGGATCAACAGACCGACAAACACGATTCCGATTCCCATGATAATGTAGAACTTCCCCGGGAGAGATGAAATCAGCACAAATAGAACCAGCAGAATGCCGATGCCAGCCACCAGCATATCCCACAGGCTAATACCCTTGAATAGTTCTATCTGTACTTTTGTCTTTCCCGGTATGAGTCTCATAGTTCAAGTCCTTTGCGGGTAACTGTCCAAATTGCGGACAGTTACTTTTCTTATTTCTTAGTTCTTGTTTCTTAATTCTTATTTGTTGCTATTATTTTTATTGATTGGTGGTGTCTTTAACGGACGGGACGGCTTGCCTACCTGTACCTTGCCGTCAAGCGGATCATAGCCCTTATTGACATTGCTGATCACTTCCGGATTTGCCTGCGTTGAAGGTGCCTGCACCGGTGTTCTCGCAGAATAGAAGCCGTTTGAGGATTTATTTCCACTTGCCCCCTGCTGTATTGCTTCGGTGCCCCCAGTCCCCTGCAGATTCTTCTGCTGTGACTGTTCCGACTCCATAGTCGGTGCCTTCTCCGGTTCCGGCGTCGTATTGCTCATATCCTGCATTTCGATTCCATCTGTACCTTTACCGCCCGTATCCTTCGAAAACATATTGCCTACCTTGCTTGCAACCCAGCTTGCGCCGGTTCCAACTGCGGAACCCGCCGCCATAAGGCCCTTCCCGACATATTTGCCGCCTGCATACAAGCCCTTTCCGGCATACTTGGTTCCGTAATAAGCGCCTTTTGCACCATAGTAAGTGCCCTTTGCGCCGAGCTTGGTAGCTCCCCAAGCTGCCTTTCCGGAATACTTGGCTGCTCCCCAGCCAAGGGAACCCATGCCACTCATAAAGTTGCCGGCTGTCTCCTTCATATCTCCAGCATTAACCGCCTGCAGTCCTGCATTGTCTGCCAGAATACCGGTAATCAAGCCCTGTGCCTTCTTCTCTACTTCGATCGCACCTACAATCAGAATGATTTTGCCGAATATATTCAAAAATACATTGTCAAAAAGTATCAGATCGCCGCCAAGCATGATCGGAATAAGAAGCATCATGATACGCATGGAAATGATTGTTCCGAATACACCAAAACTCTGTACAACCATTGCCGTGATCCACTGTTTAAACTTACCGCCCCCATCCAGAGGAGCTGCCGCGATCAGTGGCGGCGATATCAGATACAGAAGTATCATGTTGAAGATTCTCGATACACAGGTAAAGATAATCTCCATCAGATCCTTAATCATGATATAACCGATGATAAACAATAATATGTAATCCGTAGCAAGACCGATATCAAAGTCTGCGATTACGGTATCATAATCGTAGATACTCTTTGCTCCGGTATAATATGGAGCGCGGAGCGCATCCGTAAAGCTTGCATTCTCGTTGAAAGCGGAGTTGTTTGCCGCCCGCATGGTACATGCCAAAAACAGTATCCGGTCAAGCGGTACCGACTCCGATCCTGTTGCAGTTGTTCTCTGATAGCTTGCGATCGGCTTGAACTTCTTATCCGTTTCCATAACCTCAACGACATGTTCAAGCGCCGCCTGAAGATTCTCATTGTAGATATTCAGTGGAAGTTCCTCCGAAAGATCCACAGTATAGACAATCTTCTCCAGCTCTGACTGCCAGCTTGTATGCTTAATGACGGTATCATCATAGTATACATCAAATACGCCCTGCTCGTAAAGCCATTGCAGATCCTCGCGGAAATCGTTAAAGCAGCTATTGATATTATAGCGGCTCGTCCATGCCGGATTTAATGAATAATTACCAATGGTATTGAGTACACGCGCCATCGCTGCATATTCCTCATCCGTATAGGTTATGGTCTTTTCCTCTCCGAGATCCTCCGCGTTGTTAAAAATATACATTACCTGCTGAATCAGTATGTTGGTCATATTCAGCATCGCAAGCATAAACGCGCTCATCAGACCGATCAGAATGATGCTCTTTAGTCCGCTTCCGATAATCTGGCCGAGGGAGTTCTGCATCTTGCCTTCCATATCGAACATCTTCCGGATAACTGCGATGATCGTAAATGCAAAGCAGAGTACAAAGCCTATCAGCGCGATTCCCCAGTATACCTTGTTTACAGCGCTGTTTCCGAAAAATATATTGATCAGATACTGCTTCTCACCGTCATAGGTGACCTTAACCAGTCCCGCCATGACCTCAAACATGCTATATAAAATTCCGATTACCCAACAGCCTGCCGCCGCTATCCAATATAACAGTCGGAATATGGTATTATTCAGTATCCACTGCAGACCTTCCGATACGGTTCCGCCTACAAGGTCTGAAATCAATGATGTTCCAAGTATTGTCGGATACATTCCACTGTCACCTGCCTTTTCTTCGCTTCTTATTATCTGTCATCTGTCCGCTGCTCCTTTACCTTGTCCGCAGCTTCTTGCGCTCGATCACCATATAGACCGCAATGCCTGCTAGTATGGCAAGCATAATGATAATGGAAACATAAGCGCTGCTGTCCAGATAAATTCTTATTGTAAATTCATAGGTGCTCTCGTTGCCGGCAGCATCTGTGATTGTAACTACATAATTGCCGCTCTCGGAAAGCTTTTCCCTGTAATTGTAATCATTGCCATCCAGCGTGATCGCAACTGTCGCACCCTCCTCCACATCGGAGAGATCCACCGGTCCGTTTGCCACGCCGTTCTCAACACCGTCAAGTGTCAAAACCGGAGCAGTATGATCGATTGTCAGATCCAGTGAGTAGGCAACCTGTGTTCGCTCACACTGGTATGCAATATGATATTGCCCCTCTTTCGTCAGATCAATGTCTGAGGTGATTGCCAGGCTCTCCCCATCTCTGGTTATCTCTGTTGCCCGAAAACCGCTCGGAATGGAATACTGACTGATCATGCCTGTCAGTGATGGCACTATGGTAAATTCAAGGATGGTCTGGGTTGCCCCATCGTTATCATTGTACTGTACCACATAATACCCGCTGTCCTCAAGCGTGGTACTGTCAGCTAAGGTCACACGCGCCCCGTCCTTGTACAGGATCAGTACTGAGGTATTTTCTGATGCAAGGACTACCGGCTCGGTTACAATCATCCCATCCATGACGCTTGCCTCTACCCTGCCAACATCTGTCATATACAGATAACGCTCTGTCAGACTGTCATAATAGGTGGAAGCTGTCAGGGCTGTCTGTGTCTCTGTCAGCTCAAGGCCGTAATCTGTATTGTTGTTGCTGTAATCCGAGATGACGGTTGAGGTATCCTCCGTGTCCGACTCTGTCCCGAAGGCAGCGCCCGGCTTTCCCACGGTAGAAGTCTCCGATGCAAGGACTCTGCCTGTTGAAGTAAGCACACACGTCATCGCAAAGGCGGCAAGTATATATCTGGCATTCTTCCTTTTTGTTAAGGCTCTCATACTACTTAATTACCTACTCTTCCCCTAAAATAATTGAATTTCTCCTGCCGAGATCATAGTAGACCTCATCCGCACGGAACATATGGCTTCGCAGCTCCTCCATGTCCATCATGCCGAACTTGTACAGCGGGCATTTGTAGCTTGGTGTATACTTCGTCTTCAGAGGGAAGTTACCGAACGATACAATAATCGCATTGCCTGTTGTCTCCGCATTGTTCAGCTTCTGCAGCTCGGAAGGATAGATCAGCGGTCTCGTCTGTGTCTGTGTTGATACATTGATGTCACCCGCCTTGGAGCCGGTCTGGCTGCTCATGGAGGTAGTGCGTACCGTCATGTTACCGCAGAGCTCACTGAACTCCTTACAGGTTCCGATATCGTTGGAACCGATGAACATCTTCATACCGCAGTTTGACTTAACGATATCCGCGACCTTTTCACCGTAGACATTGTTCAACTGGCTGTAGCTCTGTACGACCATGTTGAACCAAATCTTACGGGAACGTCCTACCGTAATCATCTTGTCAAACTTCTCGATCTTAGGCATGTTACCAAACTCATCGAGAATGAAGTAAACATTTCTCGGGAGAGACAAATCCTCTCTGGCGCTGGCTACCTTAATCAGTGCCTTGTACATACAGAGTACAAACACCGCTGCCAGCCCGTGTCGGGTATCCTTCTCATCCGGGATCTTCATAAATAATGCTGTCGGTCTCTCTGCAAAGGACGCAGCATCAATATCTGTAGCACTTGTCAGACCGCAAAGACCGCGGTCGTTGAACATATTAAGCTTGTCAAAGGCGATGGACATGTAACTCGAAAGAGTAGCATCCGCAGCGGATAGTACCTGCCTTGACATCGTTACCGCCTGTGACAGAGGACTTCTGCCCTCAAAATACTCTTTCAGCGCCTGAAATTCGTTGGAGCTGTTGGAAATTGCCTTATTCAGGTTAAAGAAGTTGAACTTGTCCTTCGTCATCTCAAGCTCCGGATTCTCGCTATCCTCGAGCATTGCCAGACAGGTTGCCATGATGATGGATCTTGCACCTTTTTCCCAGACAGGATCCTTATCATTCTCGATCGGGCAGATAACACTGATCAGATCGTTCAGGTCTTCGTACATTTCATCGTATATCTTCTGCTTTGCAACAGCCACGTCATCCTGGCAGTGGGTGATGTCGGCATACGCCTTGTCGCGCCATTCGCACCAGAGATCTCCTGGTTTAGCCGGTCCATCCACCTGCTTTAAATCCGGATAATTGTCCATACTGTCCTTGTGAGCGCGGATTCCCTGTCCTGCCGCTACATATTCCTGATACATATCCCAGATCGAATCCAGCGGATTCCACCTGCTGGAAGAATAGGTATCACGCAGATCAAGCAACTTGACATCATATCCTCTCTCCTTCAGGAACTGGGAGTGGAGGCTGAAAAGCTCTCCTTTCGGATCCGTCATGATCATGCTACTGCCGCAGTTGGTCGCACCAATCAACTGAATCATCGGATTGATAAAGGTTGTCGTCTTACCGGAACCGGTAGCACCGATTACCAGAGAGTGCGCACCTGACATGAAATTGCATTCCAGTTGTCCTTTTTTATTGAGAACTGCGCGAACCGGTACACCATCCTTCTTTACATTCTGGATTGTGCTATAGGTAAAAGGGGTGAAATACTTGTCCCTCTCCTGATCCGTCAGGAACCGGCTGTTCTCCAGCGGGCTGTCGCTGACCGCTGAGTTCTTGCCTCTCCCAAGGAGACCTCTCATTGCTCTTGTACTGCCGCCGGAGCGCCCGCTTCCAACCCAGAACACCGCCCAAACAAATGCCATAAAGGCAAAGCCTGCTAGGTAGGTGTGACCGCTAAGCAGATAGCCCGGATGCCACTCAAACGGTTCGCCCCGGAGTATCGTCCCGATATTGGAAAACAGTACGCGCAGAACATATCCCATAAATACTGTGCCAAACAGGAGGAAGCAGACATTAAAGATCACCATCCCCCTGTCTACCTCTTTCAACCTGCCCAGCAGTCCATCCTTCAATCTTTCCTTCAGTTTATCCAGCATATTACAAAATCACCTTGTTCCTATCTGTAAGTCGTGCCCTTCTCCGTCCTGATATCCTCCGAACCGGAAACAGTCTGATGGACAACGACAGTACCGCCGCGATTGATCAGACAGCTATCGCCGCTAAAGCGAAGGGTTGAATCTGAAATATTACCCAGCGAGGACTTCTCCAGCGCCGGAAGTGTTGAAGTGCCGGCTATACAACTGTCATTTATGGTTGTTGTACCGGCATGTCTGAAATCATCTGCCAGAATATCATATCCCAGCAACGTATAAGATCCGCTCTCACTAATCAAGGAAGCATTATCCAAGGTTACATTTTCACCTGCAAGGAAAATCCCCTGATTCAGAACAGACGCTCCGTTGCTGAAAGTTATGCTCTCACCGCTCATAAACCTGCCCTTGCCCGTAATCAACAAGTCACCGCCCTCGCAGTTCAGTGTGCCTCCCGTCTGATAGACCGGCTGCAGGCTTGCATCATCCATCACAACCACAGTACCGCGGTTCACGATCGTGCCCTGATTCAGAAAATAAGTGCCAATCAATGCGGCACCGCCCTTTTCTATCGTCAGCGTGCATCCATCCTGCAGCGCAACTCCGCCGCTCTTGCTGATACGCACGGTCTGTCCCGCACCAACCGTAATATCATCCTGAATTACGGTAAAGTCCGTGATGTTGCCGATGTACAGAGCAAACTTCGTATAATCATCATTGTACCCCTTGGTATTACTGTACAAGGATCCATCGAAGTACAGAGCCGGATCATCCCGGTAGGCGATATTTACGAAGAACGACGCATAATTTCCGGAATCCTCGCTGGAAAGATATGCGGTCCATGCGGTCTTGCCGGATGACTGGATCATCAGTTTTCTGTTGCTGTCCACCCCAAGATAAGTCTTGCCGGTGCTGCTTAAGGAAAGATAACACATCGGGCTGTCATCATTATCACTGTCCGTCTTGCCGGTATACTGGATATAGCCGGAGCTTGCCGGCTTCTCCGCCGTCAGCTCAGCAAATCCTTCATTCTTAGCGATTGCCGGATCTACTTCCTTCAGCGGTGACACTTTAAGAGTACTTCCTGTATTAGAGTCTGTAGAATCATAAACCAGATAGGTGCTGTTTCCAACCGTTGCATACAGTCTCATCGGTGTAGCTTCGGTACACGCTTTAAGCTGGGATGCAGACGTTACACGGGTCCACTCCGCAAGGTACATCTTGCCCATGGAGGTCTCAAGAGCCTTCTGAGCATTGTCCTCCCCTGCAGCCTCGATCCTCTGGATAGCGCCACCCACTCCGGTTCCAAGAGTCAATATTGTGATTATTCCAATCAATAGCCGCTTTTTCTTCATCTGTATCCTTTCATCTAAGCAAGAATAGCCGGGGCTATAGAACTCCCCCAGCTAATCTCTGTTCTCACTCTATTTTATTACTTAATCTTAACATTGCCGCCTGTGCTGCTGTTAACCCAGTTCTGAAGTGGATCCATAGCAAGGTTCATGATTACGATAAGTACAAAGATAAGCACAAAGCCGATGATGGCATTCTTCAGATGAGACTTTGCTTTTTCTCTCTCCTGTGGCTCCTCTGCCTTAGCGAACTTAACACCGAGCAATACACAATAGAGAGTACCAACTGCTGCAACCAGTGCAAGAAGTGGTTTCAATAAGCTGTTGATAAGACTTACAACCGGATTAACTACATTGCTGAAGTCAGCTGCCTGTGCTGATACTCCTGTTACAAGAAGTAATGCTCCTACGGTCAATACTGCTGCACATACTTTGGTTTCATTGATGTTTAATTTCTTAAGTTTGTTCATTATTTCATCCTCCTCATAAGATGTCTTTGTTTTGATGGGTACAGCATACCAAACGAAAGGAGACAAAAGGGAGACAAATGCAGATTTTTTACGAAAAAATATTATTTCTGCTAAAAACCGACCTTTGCCTGCTGCATCCGACCAATTTCTTCTTTAATTATATACTAAATTCTTCAAAAAAGGTCAAGCTATTGTCTCCCTTTTGTCACCTTTTATATGATATGATAGGAGCATCAAAGGAACAGTATAATTAAAGGATGGAGGATATACATATGCCAAACCCACAACCAAGACGTAGAAAATTAACAAAAGCTGAAAAGAAGGCTGCTGAAAGAGAAGCTCTGGCTGCAAGTCTTCTTGATACGATGATCCATGGAAGTACTGCTATGTCAGGTGAGCTTGCCGCTCTTCTTGGATATCTTTCCAACGGCGAGAATGAGTTTTCCGAGACCGCCAACCGCATACTGATGGATTTCTTCCAGCCGCTTATGCCGAAGGAAAATCCGGAGGATGCAGATGCCTTGAATTATGAAATGCTTAAGGCGAACCGGCAGAAAATTTCTTCCTACCGGACCTATGTTTTCCATCTTAAGGCACTGGATATCTGGAATAAGGAAAAGGATTGCCATAGTGATAATTACATCAAGAATATGATCTTAAACGATCCTGAGACCATTGCTTATTACCAAGGTCTTCAGGATGCGATTCATAGAATTGAGTTTTCCGAGACCGGTCTCCTCTCAAATAATGACCTTCTGATTACAAATTATGAAATCGAAGCCAAGGAAAAGATCTATCAAGACAAGACCATCTTTGATGGCAACGAAGCCTTTAAGAAGCTGACCAACAAGGAACTGGATGCATGGAAGGCAGAGTGGGAGCCGTATTTCAGAGAGCACTACCATGAAGAGGCAATGGCAAATATGCTGTTATCGGATACAGATAACCTTCCCATTTCAAGGGACGAGCGCAATAAATACGAGCAGCGTTGGGGCATTAACTGGCACATCCAATGGACGAAGAACTGGGTTTCCTACAAGCCGGACCGCGAGGAATTCCACCGCATCAAGAGTGGTGAGCTGACTCAGATGGAATGGGATGCAATTGAGGCTCATTATAAGCATACGGAAATTGTCAACAGCGAAGATATTTTTGTGGATCCGGCCGATGGCATTCTGGAAGATATTGATGTTGACAAACTTGGCGCGGAACGCTGGAAGGCTGACTGGGAGCAAAATAAACAGGCATACCGCGAACGGTATTTCAAGGAGGTCTGGGAGCAAAAATGGATTGCCGACTGGGAAAAGAAGCATGATGAGGTATGGCATGACGCTCCGGAATATAACCAGGACGCGTTGGATGATGAAGCTTATTGCTGGTATGACAACTGGACCAGCCCTGAAGATAACAAATATCTGAAGGAATGCTGGCTGGAGTGCTGGAAGAACAACTTCCGCAGAATGGATTCATTCCTCTCTTATTCGGGTGATCCGACTCCACTCAACACCGCCACCTACCAGGCCGAACAGGAGCTTCTCAAGAAGGCGGAGAAGCAGGTGAAGGATGAGGAAGACCGGCAACTTGCGCAGTCTCTGGCAGGACTTTCGCCGAAAGCTGCTGCTGCACGCAAACTTCAGATGGATACAGATGCCAAATTCCAGTTGTACGACAGAATGTATGAGGTATTTACGCATGCAAATCTCTCATTTCTGACCTCCAAGCAGTACGCCGAGTTAAAGAAAGCTATGGAAGATGCACTTGACAGCCGCGCCAACTTAAATCCGAACCTGAGAAGAACTACAACAAATGCTGTTCCTGAGAAGAAATGGGTTCCAAAGGACGAAGCCTTTGAAACGATGTTCAAGATGATTGATTATATGGATAAAACAGACAAGAAGCTGTTCGATCTCATGGATCCCCATTTCGCCGAAGTCAATGAGTATACCAAGATCCAGAAGAACGTGAAAACAATCCAAAAGGTTCTAAAGCAGGGAAGCTCCATTGAGAATTTGCAACTTCTTGCAAACCTTCTGGTATTCAATGCGCAGCATTGTCAAGAGTTTATGGATATGCATCCTAAGAAGAACATTTTCCACTGGTTCACAAACAGGCGCTATAAAGCAATGAAGGCTCTGCGCGACGAATCCAGAAGGCAGGCACGTATCCTGACGGAGCAGTTGGAAAAGTCCGGACGTGCAAAAGCCTATGCCGTTTTCGTAGCCGATGAAAAACGTCAGAATGCACAGAAAGCGTTGGAGGAGGTACGTAAGCTGCAGAATGCTCCGGCTATGCAGTTGCAGGATGATTGGGTCATTATCGAGAAGGAACAGGCACCGGCTGCAGGAAATGTAAATCGGGCAGATTACGAGCAGCGTCAGAACAAAATCAAAAAGGACTTAGAACTGGTTCATAAGCTACAGAAGGAGCGCAAGTCCGTTCCGAATCCAAAGTCTGCTGACAAGACAGGTAAACATGAAATGCAAAACAACATGCACAAGTCCGCGGGACCGAAGATGGTCAAGACGATGCTTCCGAATGACAAATAAGTTGTTACAGCTTTAGACAGACTAGAAAAAGACAGTCACCTTTCCGAATTGTGACTGTCTTTTTCTTTGTCCTTATCTAGCTTCTGGCTTTCCTGATTACGATGTTCACGCCGTTAATGGGCAGGTGCATCATCCTCTGCCAGCCTGAGGCTGAACCGGCTTGACCTCAGTCTTCTTTATGTTCTTGGTCTCGGTCAGCTTTGTGGCATTGCCTTTATTTGTGTTGGTGCGGTTTCTGCCGAGGTGGGCTTCTGCTACGGCCGGAAGCTCGAGAGCAACCTTGCGCGACAGCTTTTTGAGTGCCTTGCGGTCTTCCCCTGCCACGAGACTGTAGACATCTTCACGTGTGATCTTACTCAAAGCCGATGCCAGAGATGGTGTCTCGCCCATGAAGTTACGGAAATCGTCTATATTCATTCCGGCTGCCAGCGGCAGTATCTTGCTGTCGATTCCGCTCTTAGCTGCCCGGCGCTGTTCATCACGGAGCACCTGCTTCATCGCCAGATGACTGATCACCTCTCTGGCAGTGTCTAATTTCAGGTCTTTTAATGGTTCCTCAGGAGACACCTGCATATCCAGTCCAAGTGCCGCATAGAGGTCAAATTCCTCGTCTGGGAAAAACATCAGCTTCAACCTTCTGTCAAGCTCCACGGTATTGGCATTTTCCTTGCGGAATTTAGCGGAGGCAAAATCCTTGCCCTGTTTGTAAAATTCACCTCGCTGTATAGGCTTCTTCTGTGTAAGAGGGCTTCCTACGCTCCGGCGATCCGCCATCGCACCAGAGACCTGCTCCAGCTTCGGTGCATTTCCAGACTCTCCCACCGAACCTCTACCACCCGCGGCTGTTTTGATCTTGACTGCCTGTTTTCTTCTTGCTTCTATGGCAAAATCGTCCGTGACTGATTTCAGGCGCTTCAGATTCTTCAGGCGATTCATCTGTTCAACCGCATATTTCCGAACTTCCTTGGCAGCCTCCACGCGCTTCTTGTCACGGCTTCCGGTGACATTTTCTCCCTTATACTTTAAGTAGCGGCAGCTAGCCTTATACAGCTTCTTCGTTGCCTGCGCCATACTTCGAAGCTTCTTTGAGAATTCTGGATCTTTAAAATCCGGTGCTTTTGGAACAGAATAGCTTTCCACGCTGTTCTTGAAGATTTCATATTCCGAGTAGGTCTGCAGCAGATGAAAGGATGCCTCTTTCTTTACTGATTTCTTTAGAGCCTCGAGATCTTTTGTGCGGGCGTTATCCATTGCCTTCATGGCACTATCCGCCTCCACAGCTAGCTCTTCCAGATTATATCCGAGGGAGGTATCCTGCATTGCCTTTATATCCAACGCAAAGCTTCCCACCACACCGCCTTTTTCCGCAAGCTTCTGACACTTTTTGCGGCAGCTCTCATGCTCCATGTAGCGGATCATCTTGTCCACATCCAGATACTGATAGCAAGGGTTGCTCATCATTTCCATCTGTTTGATAACTCTGTCCGTTATCGGCAAAAAGCCCGTCAAATGGCTGCACTTTTCGCGGTCAGCCGGAGCAAAGAGAATCTCTGCCTTGTTCTCCGGTGCAGCGAGCAAGGCCTCCATCTGGGAAGCCAAGGCTCCCAGATATATATAAGGGTGGCTGAGTCTGCGATAGTCCATATCACTTGCAGGTTGCTCTAAGGTCTCCGGTGTCAGTCCGGCAAATTCTTCTGTCAGCTTTGCAAGCATAGCTCCACGGGCATAAGCTCTCTTCTTTTTCTCTGTTTCAAGTTCCTGCGCTGTATTGTGTTTCAGCCTCGGCTTATCGATTCGGATACGGCGCTCGATCTCCGAATCCGGCTCAACTGCCATCACACGGTCAAATTCATCTGCCAGTTCCTTCCTGCCCGTATTCTCCAGATAATTGCGGACAACGCTGCGAAGCTTCTCAGCTGCAGACGGCATCGGATATCCCGTGTATCCAAGATCCGCTGTTCCGGCTGCCACCAGTCTGTTCCGCAAAAACGCTCCAAGAGATTCCCGGCTCCTTTGCTTCTCAGTATCCCTGATCAGGAACGTAATAAATCTTCCCGGCAATGCGCGCTCAAACTCTTCCATGGACGGCGCAGCGCTAAGTTCGTGCTCCACCCTGTTACGAAAACCTGCAATACTCTCCGTCTCATGCCCCTGTCCCTGACGGAACTGGCCTCTCATATCTCTCACTTTATGCCACATCTGCTGTGCGGCCTGATTCTCACTAACTGGCATAATTTAACTCCTTTTAACTGGATATCCTTATCATTTGCCAACAATGACATCAGCGCCGGCAGAAAATGCCGGGCGCTGACTTAACTTTGCTGGCTTAGTGACAGCTTGGTGCCGGTTTACTGACGGCCGATGCCTTTGGTTGCCGGCTTAACTTCCGGCTTGGCTTCCTTGTCTTTGGCTGCCGGCTTTACTTCTTTTGCTGCCGGCTTTACTTCCGGCTCGGTTTCTTTGCCTGTCGGCTTTGCTTCCGGCTTGTCTTTCTGCTTGACTTCCTTGTCTTTGGCTACCGGTTCGTCTTCTTTCACTTCCGGTTCGAGATCTAATTTGTCATATAGATCCTTCCCGTGTATGGATCGATAGATTGCCGTATAGATATTTCCCTGCGGTGGCTCCACATATATTTTCTTCTTGGCGAACAGGTCTTTGGCAGTTCCCGGTATCTCGTTCATGATATCCAGCGTCTGCTGTCTTAAATCAGTATCAAGATTGATGACAAAGTCATACAACCTCTCTCTGGAAAGTTTTTCTGTCATTGCCTTGAAAGTCGGGGTTTCCATTACCACATATTCGTAGTCCGGCAGTGACAGCTTCTCGGACAACTGCATGATCACGCCTGCCTCCGGATGCTCCGGATGCGCATGCTGGTCGTTTCGGAACGTGCGTCTTAAAAACACGTCCGCAAGTAATTGTTTCGCCAGTTTCTCCTGCTTTTCCGTCAATGGCTCCTTTGGATCCACCTCTGGTACAACCGCAAGCTCTCTATATTGGCTTCGATGGATGGATTCACCTGAGACCTCGCCAAGAGAGATATCAATATTAAGAATGCTGTCGTTTTCTATCAGGCATTTTTCGTCTGTGAGATTGTCCAGCTTCTCCTGGAAGGCACTAAACTTCTGTTCTGCGAGCTTGCGTGCTTCTGCTGCCCTAGCTGCTTCTTCTATTTTACGCGCTTTCTCTGCCTTGCGTGCTTCCGCCGCCTTGAATGCTTCTTCTGCCTTGCGCGCCTTTTCCTCATTCCGGAGATAAGTCTTTATCTCTTCCGGCACTGGTGGCACTTCCAGCATTGGTGGAACTTCCGGTATCGGCGGGTTGTCTTTTTCTGATGCTGCTTTTTCTGCCGCTTTCCATCTCTCTTCAAAGAACTTCTGCACCTTTGGCGGAACAGTGCCTCCGTCAAATCCTGCGCCAAATCTAGGTTTCTGCCATACCGCTGTTGTCACTCTGTTTTCCTGTTCCTTGATAACAGCTTCCTGAACCGCTATTCTTCCTTTACATCTCTGCTGTTCCGCAATGTCCCTTACCATATCATTTAACCGGTTAAGATGGTTGAATGCGAACTCTCTGGTCCGGCGGATGGATGCCATACGACTGGTCTCAGTACTGCTGTGTGTAGCTTTTCTATCCTTATTTGCCAGATATGTATCGGCATTCTGTAACACCTCGCCAAGCACTTCTATCGCACGCTGCAGGTTATCCGGATCATTCTTATTCAGCTTCGGCAGGCGCGAGAAGGCCTTCATTGCACGCTTGACATGCTTATACTCCGGTGAACTCTTCATCAGAAACGGATCGGAGCGTTTCAGCATCATCCGAATCCTCCGCAGCTCACCCCCTCTTGCATCTGCAATAGCTTGCTCCGCTTCCCGAATCCGTGCTGCAGCTGCATTATGGTTTGCTTCTTCTACATGCGTAATCTGATACTGTGCCTGCTGAATCACCGTATTTGCTTCGTTGTTAACACGAGTCTCCTCATTAAGGATGTGGTACCGCGTATACCCACTTGTTATCTTATCACTATTCCTTAAGATATTCCTTTCATGCCGTATATATACCTGCTTATCACCACAGTTGGCAAAAATACTGCTGCCCTTATCGAAATACTCAAGATCCTCCAGCTTCTCCGGATCCCAGACTGTCTTATCCTCCTTCATGAAGGTGACATGGCTATCTGACATCCCAAACTCGTCCAGAGTTTTTTTGATGCCAGGCATCACATAATCCTTCGGCTCAATTTCTGCCGTCTCAAGTCTGCCCTTCATATCTGCATTGATCTTACGTGTATGCGTGCCATCCTTTGCAAAGAAGGTGCCGCCTGTCGCTATATAACCGATTTCCTCCATGCCAAGTGGATCAAATTCTGTGCCATCCGGCTTGGTATATTTTGTCTTCGCCAAGTCGAAGCCCTGATTTTTCAGTTCCTCCTCCACACGGACTCCAACCTGCCGCTGAATTCTGAAACCACCCATCATAAAATCCATGCCTAATCTGCTAATCGCATCTGAATTCACCATGATCAGCTTAGTACCCATATCGCCAATATGGTTGGCATCAAAGTCTGAAAAGTACTTTCCAAGATCAAGATACTTATAGCACGGATTTGACATGAGCTCATACTCCATGGCGATGCCGCCTGTCACTTCCATCAGACTGTGCATATGCTCGCAGATCAAACGATCTTCCTCTCTAAAGAGAATGTCGTCATTTCCCTTCAATACTGTATCCAGATTGCAGGCGATGGCATAGATGAACTCCATCTCCTCCATCCGCTCCACCTTTTCCTCGGTGGACAGATTCAGAAGGTCTGTCGGCTTAACATCCATGTATCTCTCTGAGAGAAGGGCAAGCATATGCCCGCGCTCATACTTCAGTTGTTCCTCTGTTTTCGCAACTTCCGTACGTCCGAAATTGTGCTGGATGCGGATTTTTCTGTCGCGTTCTTCGTCCGGTGCTGTGGACATGAGCTGCTCATATTCCTCCAGCAGCTGCATCTGTCCGCTCTTCTCCAGATAGTAGGCAGTCTCATTGATGCTGCGTCCCATGACATCCGGTCCCTTTATCGGCTTTCGCTTCTCATAGATCAGCTTCGTATCTACCTTAACCTGTCTGGCTTTTTGAGACATTGCTTCCCGCTTTTCCCATTCCGGTGCGCTTATAATCAGATATCTGCGAAATTCCTCCGGGAGACCAATCTCCGGCTGCTCCTGCTCATTCTCCGGCTGCTCCTGATAAACACGTTCCAGATCTTCAAATCGAATCGGTTCATTCAGATCCTGATATTTTCTCCTGCTGAAGGCTTCCAAAGACTCTCCTGTCTCTGCCGATGTCTGCCGGAACTCTGTAACCATGTTTTTTAGTACGTCAAATGTTGATTTAGGCATTCTTTTATCCTCCTGTTTTGTGTTTGTTCCTATCTTATACTTCTTCGCTTGGCCTTAACAGAACCGTTATTTTCTGCATCCCTGCCAGCGTTTTCATGCTTTGGTATGTGAACGCGGGCAATCGTGCCGCCCTCCTTTGGTATCTCGTATGTGAGGGTTGCCTGAACCAGATCCTTCAGACGGCTTCTTATATTCTCCACGCCGATGTGGTTCCTGCCATCCTCCGGAACAGTCGTCCCGTCATAGCCGATTCCATTGTCTCTTATTTCCACCTCATAGGCATCCTCAAGTTTTCTAGTCCGGATCTCTACTATGCCGGACTGGCAGATGCCATGCTTGATTGCATTTTCTACCAGAGGCTGTATACTCAAGCTCGGTACCTGAAAGGTATCCTCCTGAATATCATAACGGATGTCGAGCTGATCGCCAAAACGGATCTTCTCCAGTATCAGATAATTTTCGATATTCTCCAGCTCTCTGGAAAAAGGAATCGGCTCCGGGTTCTTCAGGGCATCGATATTCGCTCTCAAAAACTCCGCAAAGGAAATGGTCGCATCCCTTGCCACCCTCGGCTGCTTCTCGCATAACTGTGCGATGGCAGTCAGTGAGTTAAAGATAAAATGGGGCTGGATCTGGCTCATCAGGATATCCTGCTGCTGTTTGTTCAGCCGCTTCTCCTGCTCTAAGAGCTTCCTCGCCATCCGCTCATTCTCCCTCGAGCGGTCGGTCTGCCAGGAAGCATATATCAGCAGCATGGACAGGGCAATCGCTATATTCAGCAACGCCACTCCATAGATGAAAAGCTGCATAATGGCAGCCAAAAGTGGAAGTGCCATGTAAGAAAGCAACGATATAAACATATCAGATGAGTATTTTTCTCTATGGTAACACATCATATACGCAGCCAGTACCATCCCAACCACCGCAATAAGCTGCGAAACATAGAAGTTCTCTGTGCGGTGATAGTAGTTTGCAGCGTCGAAATAATATAGGAAATCCGTAAATTGGCTGACGATTACGATCACCATTCCCACTATGCTGATGCAGTAGATGGAGTGCCCCCAGATCCGAACCGGGAAATCGGTATTATCGCCGATCACGCTGATCTGGTAAGTTGTAAATTCTATCAGCGTCGCATAGCTTAACAGATATACTGCCATATTGCTGCCGCGCACCATCACTGAACCGAGTGCGCCCGGATACCCACGGAAGCCCCAGGCAACGGCATCCATCGTCAAAAGTGCGGCAACCGTCAGCTCCATCACAACAATCATCCGGTCTGACCTGCTTTTGCGGTTCCCCTCCAGCCCGACCGAAATCGCTGCTATGAAGCAGAAGAAAACACCCCATATCTCCAATGCTATATGTATGATGGCTGTTGATGTCAAAGTCATTATCTTTTTCCCTTTTCTACTTATTCTATTCTAGGGCGTACCTGCTGTCCTCTTGCAGCTGTTGCGTCCTGTCTGCGTACCTTTTAACGGGGAGTCCATACATCCCAGCTCTGACTTCCCATCTCACAGCTTATATTATACACAGAAAAGGGGACAAAAAGTAGACAAAAAAGACTTCTCCCTATTTTTTTATTTGTCTCCCTTTTGTCTCCAAACTTGTGGTATATTATAGCCAATCAAACTTAAATTGTTGCGAAAATTAAATTTACAAATGAAGGAGGAATCAACAATGAGTTTAGGAATTACTTACCGAAAAAACCTCTATGATATGATCATAGCAGCGGAAAAAAATAGCAAAGTAACTCTGACTCCCGCTCTCAGGAGAGAGATCTTCGATCTTTATATAGATAAGGTTATGAAGCCTCTTATGACGCCGCAGGAGACCATCGAGTTCATCGAGCTTTATCCGAAGAATGTCAATCATCCGCCGCGTCCTCTCCGCCGTTTTAATGAAGCGGAGCGCAAGGAGCGCAAAAAGAAATCGGCCGCTTTAAATAAGTTGCAGCGTGATTACTGCATCGATCAGGCGGATACGGTTAGCTTCTACAAGTTACACGATATGCCGAAGGGTAAGGAGCGGTGGCTCGAGCGTGAGTCTCAGCAGCTCTATATTGTTCCGGATCCGAGTGCCACAAAGGAGCAGCGTGAAAAAATCGAGCAGCACAATATGAAGGTTGCCTTTTTATTCAACAAGGATGAAAACTGGTCCAAATATACAGAGGGACAGAATAAGGAGTTTGCACGGCTTCGTACCGAGATTATATTGCAACGCCTCAAGGATGAGTATGAGATCATAAAGAAACTTCCGAAGCTGTTGGATGAAAATCTGCCTGCTGAGGAGCTTGCCAAGAATTACCGGAAGCTGATGAACGCCTGCAACCTCTATTGCGAGATTGAAATTTTTCGTCGAGACGAGTCTAGTGATTTCTATGCCTATACCGAGGAAGAAAAAAAGCTGCTGAATGAAACTTACGTTCCTCTGATCGCGGATGCCACAAATTATCAGAATAAAGCTCTGATGATGGCGAACCCTGCCTATGAATATCTGGACATTGCCGGTTTGGACGACTATAACTTCGACAGTGCCGAGAAAGGTATCTCCCAATATATCGGTTTTTTCAGGCAAGGCGCAGATGAGGAAATACCGGACAATATAAAGAAATTCTATAGAAAGATGGAGGCTAAGGGCAAAGTCAATCATTCAGACAAGATGGCTGAATTAGAAAAGGAAGCCCAGGAAGAATTCTTCGCCCGCCACTCCAAGAGTAAGGAGGACGAAGCAGAGAAACAGGCAGACGCTCCCGCAAAGCAGCAGGCAGCGAATGCCAAGAAGAAGAAAAAGATTTTTACGCCTGCCGAAACCTTTGCAATGGCAAAGTTCTTTAAAGAACTCAACAAATTCAAACTGCCTAACCATCTTAAGGATCCGGTCACGGATTTCATGGTAGATTACGAATTCTACTTTCCTAATTCCCAATATAAGATACAGGATAAGATCCTTGATATCAAAAATACCTATGGGATGACGACAGGTGCCGAATGGTATAGCGAGAGAGTTATGAAGGATGGCTTTGAGTATACAAAGGACGAAAACTGGAACCGTCTTTACGAGGGCATCCCGGTAGCTATCGAGAAGAATGACCGCGTAATCATCCTTACGCCAGATCATAGCAACGGGCCAAGTGCTTCTGAGGGCAGTCCGGAATCTCTCTACAACTATAGTCTGAAAGAACAGTTCCGTACTTATACCAGAAGCTTAAAGGATGCTGATCCTCTGCTGCTTAAGAGTTCTCCGGAGTACAAGGAAATGCAGAAGGCACTTGCCGAGGCAGGCAAGCTGGAAGAACTGCAGCCGGGGCAGTCGACTGCAAAGGCATACCTTAAGTTCCAGAAACTGCTTAACTCCACCGAGATCTATCTTCGCCACAAAGAGGATGGAGTCATGGATGATGACGATCGAAGCTCCATCGAGCTGCGCCGTGTCAAAGCAGCAAGAGAAGTCAAGAAGTTTGCCCTTGCAAAGCTCAAAGAGCTGGAGCTTACCAATCAGGCGAGATTGACTCTCCAGAAATACAACGGCATGGATCAGGAAGCAATAAAAGCTGCATGTGAAGCGGAGGATGCTCTTGCCAAGGAGCTGAAGCAGCGTGCGGAGGCGGATAAAGCTGCCCGCAACGCGCAGGCTGAGCAGGAAAAGGCACCTCTCGACTGGTTTGAAAAGCAGATGAGTACCCGTAGCAGAAGTACTTCCCTTCCGAAAACGTTCCAAGAGGCATTCAAAGCTCAGCTCAAGCAGTTAAAGGGTGAGCTTGTACCGGATACGGATGAAGAAAGCGACAATTTTTACGAGAACTTTTCCACGTATCAGAAAAAGCTTCCTACACAGCTTGCACATACACTGGGCGGCATGATTGCTGCTGAGCTGATCGAGCAGGAGCGTAAGGATTACGATCTGGGCACCCCTGGTCCTCTGGAGACCTTTTTCTCCCGGAGCGATGGAAATTCCAGCGAAAATTCACCTCTGTACCAGGCATTGCAGTTCCTGGGCAAGGATGCATTGAAAAAGATCATACCGGATAAGGACTTCGACCATTTGGAAGATGTTACCTTGAGCGAACGTGAGGTAAAGCATCTTCTGGCGAACTTCCACCCATCGGAATTTGTAACACCTGGCGCAGCGAATGATTTTGCGAGAGAGCATGTTTATGCTATCCCTGCGGAGATATTCGAGAAAGATTATTCCACACTGGCACCAGCCGGACTTGATCAGACAATAAAAGACAGCCTTTCCGGCTTCTATCTGAATAAGCCGGATGAAACGGATGCCATCCGCCTTCTGGCAGGTGCTTTGGTTGCATCCGAAATGATCGACAAAGAACGGAAGCTGCTTTCGAGTGACAAGATCGGTCCTGTTGAGACAGCACTTATCGCGGACGGCAGAGATGGGCTTAAAAAGCTCGGTGATAAAGTGATTCCGCTTTGCTCTAATATGAAGGATTCCAATGACGTGATGTCTGCTTTCTACCTGATGGATCCATCGAAGCTGGCTGACCAGCTTGCAGTTGATTTCCGCGGGGAGCATGGACTTTCATCTTCTCTGGAGGAGAGCCTGAGGGAGCAGTATTGCACCTCCATCAAGCCTCTGCGCGGCAAAGCGCTTGACGATTATGAGCAGGTGCTTGTCGGCTATGCCAATATGTCGATCCTTGAGCCGCTTCAGAAATACGACCCAAATCCTGAAGTCATTTCTGCAGAGGACAGCAGAGCTATCCTTAGTAGCTGCGCACTTTGCAGCATGGTAATTATGGAAAGAGCAAAAGGCAACGGACAGCCGGGTATGATGGAGAGCCTTCTTTTGAAGGACCCGGAGCAGTTCGAGACAATCCGCCAGAATATCGAAAAATCCGCGGATTTCAATAATCTGATCTCCCCTGCGCTGACTCCGAACGGAATCCCTGTTTCCAGCTTCAGCTATATGACCAAGCTGTTAAAGGATACCGGGCTTGTTGTCAATATTATTGACAACACCAAGGAAGCAATCAAGCAGAAGAAGCCCGTCCCGGAAAAGGGAGTTGATAAAAATCAGGAAAAGACGAAGTCGAAGCAGAAAGAAGCTCAGCCAAAGACAAAAGCAGCGGTAAAGGCATAAGGTCTGTACCGGCAAGGTGTCTAAGTTGACAACCGCCGAAGCTTCGAATGGATTGTTCTTAAATGAGTACAAGCTGTATTGTGCCTAAATAAAAACATGCAGCTACTTGAATGACAAACTTTTTTCAACTAAAATCTATAGTAAGCCGATTGTGGCGAATAATGATCATTATTTACAAGGAGGAATTTATTATGGCATACGTTATTACTGATTCTTGCGTAAGCTGTGGAACTTGCGCTGGCGAGTGTCCAGTAGGTGCTATCAGCGCCGGAGCTTCTCAGTACGAAATTGATGCAGATGCATGCGTAAGCTGCGGAACCTGCGCTGGTGTTTGCCCTACCGGAGCAATCAACGAGGGTTAATTTGCACCTTGTACATTTCTCGATAGAGAACTAAAAAGACCGGAACCTGTATGATACAGATTCCGGTCTTTTTTATGTAGTCTGCAGCTTTGCAGGCTTTTTCTTTTCTTTCAGCGCTTTTGCAGCCTTCTCCTTCGCAAAGAAGGAACGCTTTTTATGTACACTTCCGCGTATCGCTACATCCAGCTTCTTAAACCGCTCCTCTGCGGCATCCTCCTGCTCACGCATGAGGTAATCCATCTCCTTTAGGACGCGCTCCTGCACTTCCTGCCCGATGGTCTGGCTAAGCTCCTCGTTGTTCTGTGCGATCGCATGTCCCACAATATCACTCATCAACTCCCGGAACTGATCCATGCGCTCCTCCGCGGAAAGCGTCGTCTGCTGATTACCCGCAGGCGCAAGCGCTGCTTGTCCGGCAGGAATCCGTCCCTGCGCTGTAAGCGCATTATCGGTGGCTTGTCCATGATCTGTCGGTGCAGGCGCGGTTATTGCGGGGGGCTGACTTTCACCCACAAGCGCCGCCTCCGGCTCCTGTCCGTGCAGGATCATCCGGATTGCCTTTAGCTGGTAGCCCTGCTCCTTTAATTCCTTGATCTTTTGAAATTGCTGTATGTTCTCCCGTGTATAGTATCGGTGCCCCAGTTCATTTCTCGGAACTGTAAGCTCCAATTCATCCTCCCAGTAACGTAATACATGTGACTCCACGCCAGCGATCTGCGCGGCATCGGAGATCATGTAACGTACCTTTTCCACGATATGAAACCTCCTTTTCGTGTACCGCCCGCTGGGATGCAGGCGCCGTACTTCCATCTGCTTCCCTTTCATTATAAACAATGGGACAAGCCCTTTCAAACGTTTTTCATCGTGTTATTTCGACAAAAACAGCTATAATTCCGGCGGCGATTTTTATCAGCTCCTCAATATCAATAGAACCGGATACTTCTTTACGCTAAAATATCCTGTATCTCCTTCAGGCTGTCCGCAAAATAGATTCCCTCCTGCCGCGCCGCAGTCGACAGCCCCATCTCGATCATATGGGAGAGCAGGGCTTTTAAGCTGTCATAGTAGCCGTTCAGATTGTATAGGATACATGGTGCATCCAGCTGCTTCAAGGACACCTTCGACATGATCTCCGCGATCTCCTCCAGCGTTCCTGTTCCGCCCGGAAATGCGATGAATGCATCGCCAAGCTCGATCATCTTCGCCTTGCGCTCCGTCATATCCGCTGTGACGATAAGCTTTGTCAGTCCCTCATGCTGGGCCTCCTCATCTATAAAGAACTGCGGCTCCACACCGGTCACCTCACCACCTGCCTCCAGCACGCTGTCGGCGATCATCCCCATGAGTCCGGATTTTGAGCCGCCATATACCAGCGCATTGCCGCTTCGTCCGATCCAGCCTCCGAGCTCCCTGACAGCCTCGGCGAGTGCCGGTTCCCTCCCCTCAAAGGCTCCAAGATATACGGTAATGTTCATAAATATATCCCTCCTAATTTGAAATACGAAATTATATAGGCATGAACATCTCATGCCCCCTATACCATTTCATACACTTCTGCACTTTTTGTCAAGTCTTTTGCAGGTATTGTAGATGAGTTGACGGAAGAACGTTTACAGGAATGTATCGACAAACACGAGTTTGTCATTTATCTGCAGCCCCAGTATTTAGTTTCGGAGAATACGATTGCCGGAGCTGAGGCATTAGCAAGATGGTTCCATGAGGGAGCCTTTATCTCACCGGGTGAGTTTATCCCTGTTCTGGAGCAGAAGGGAATGGTAACACAGCTCGAACGTTATCTCTGGGAGTAACAGACCAGTTCCGAAGACCAGATATCTGGCAGCTTCTTTCATATGCTACGTGTCAGCTGTATTCCGTCAAAAATAACGGCAGGAACGCTTACCGGATTTCAACCCAAAAATAAAGACATCCGTCCTGAGCAGTTACGGTTTATTTAATACCTCGATGACATCTTTAAGGATATACCGGAAGGTCGGCGCGGACGATTTCTCATTTTCTGTATATGGTGTCGTCAGGTCTACCGTATCGCTCTCATCATCCGGGTTAACCCCCACAAACGGTCCCGAAAATACGTCTATCTTTCCTTTTTCCAGGTCTTCTACAGTATCCTCTATGATGCTGTCAATATTCTCCGGCAGTATTGCGTGGTTGATATCCAGGATACGCACCCAGCCTTCTTTTAGGCCTGCCATGGCATCCTGCCCGTTCACAGTTGCATGTATGCAGCTTTCAATCCTTTTCCCATGCAACAGGGCATTCACCGACTGGCTGAAATAGCTTGTAAAATTGATGGAGCAGCTCACAAGTGAGCTTGTCGGGGCAATGTCCGTCATACTCTGATTATATCCGACATGATAGACCGGAATGTCCTGCGATGCAGCCTCACAGGCTGCTGCGGGTCCCGATGTGTCAGAATGCTGGGATATAATAACACAGCCCTTGCCGATCAGCTCCTCCGCTGCCTTTTTTTCCTTGTAATAATCCGACCATTCATAGGTATATTCCACCAGCATGACTGCCTCAGGCACCACAGAATGCACCCCCAGATAAAAGGCTGTGTATCCGGATATCGACTGGGTATTTGCAAATGATGCAACATATCCAAGCTTCGCCTGATCGGAGGTTATGATCCCGTTGTCGATCATCTCCTTCAGCTTCTGCCCGGCGATCACACCACACACATACCTTCCCTGATATATGGTTCCGGAGCAGGTATGGTAATTTGAAAGGAGCTCTCCCTCGTTGGCATTGTCCCCCAAGGGTACGCAGAACTCGATATCCGGATGGGCGGCCGCTGCCTCCTTGGTCTTTTCCTCATAGCCGCTGTTCGCTGCTATGATATAATCGCATTTTTCATCTATAAGCCCGTCAAGAAAATCCTCAACCTGGTCATCTGCCACATTATATTCTGCAATACATTCTATGCTGTCTCCGTACTCACTGACCAGGCTGTCCATCACATCTATGAAATTCTCGGTAAATGGCGTTATCTCATCCCCCGGAAATATAAAGCCGATCCTCAGGCTTTCCTTTCCTGTCCCTGTCATATGGAAAAGCGAATATGCTGCGATGCACATAGCTACTGATGTAATAATACATAAAATAATATGCTTCTTATTCATATCAGCCGTTCTCCTTTGATTTCTCGTATAAAGCTGCCACGTTGATCGTTCCGTCATCTATGAGGGAAAGCATGATCTCAACCAGTCTGGGATCAAACTGTGTTCCGCTGCACCGCTTTAACTCTCCGATCACAAAATCAATATCCAACTGCTTGCGATATACACGGTTCGCTGCCATTGCATCAAACGCATCTGCGATTCCGATGATCCGTGCCTCGATGGGGATCTCCTCCCCCTTTAAGCCCTTGCAATATCCTGTTCCATCGTACCTCTCATGGTGGTATAACGCTCCCAGCTGCACATTTTCGATCATTTTGAAATCCTTGAGGATCTCGCCGCCCTTGATGACGTGGGTTTTCATAATGGCAAATTCCTCATCTGTCAGCCGTTCCGGCTTATTCAGTATCGCATCCGGTATGCCGATCTTGCCGATATCGTGCAGCAGCGCCATCTGCCGCAGGCCCTCACACTTTTCCTCCGAAAATCCGAGCCGCCTTCCGATTGCAGCCGAATACTCCGATACCCGGAAGGAATGCTGGCTTGTACTGGCATCCTTCGCGTCCACGGTACGCGCGATGGAGAGGATTGTTTCGTTGCCCATCTCAATCTGCTTCTGCGCATATTCAAGCTCATACTGCTGCTTTAAAATTGTCTTCTGGCTCCACATCCTGGTTACGCCCCAGGTGATCCATACGATCACAAGCCCTATGATGAACATCACATATGCCTTGAACCATATGTTCTGGTACATTTCAAGATCCTTTTGTATGCTGAAGCTGGCACTCTCCATGATGCCGCCGTCAAGCCCGTCCAGGATGGATATATGAAACACATAGCTGCCGGATTTGAGATCTGTATAGGTGATCCGCCCAAATTCACTTAGCAGGCATTCTGTCTCACCGGAATCATACCCCTCAAGATAATAGCTTACGTACGGATCGTACACGGAATAGTTTAATATTTCCGGCTCAAATGTAATCTTTCCGACATCCGATGCGAGCCTTAGCACCTCCGAACGGCTTATTTTGTATTCTGTTCCATCCACGGTAACAGAATCAAGAAGCATTCGGTAGGACTTGGCTGTTATGTCATAGTTCGACATATTGATCTTGATCGCACCGGTTCCGCTACAAAGATACAGCTCATCTCCATCCCGGCAGAGCCATGCATTGGCAGTCAGGGAGGAGCGAAGTCCCTTTTTCGTATCGATGATCGGGTATTCCGTCCTCGTATTTGCAATAATGTCAGAGGCTTTTCCGACATATATGCCCGCGCTTCCGAGTACCCAGCAGGTTCCGTCCCGGCAGATCACATCATAGTTGTTGCTGTACGGGAACTGGTCGAGGCTGCTCACCTGTCCCTGTGCATTCATGTAGCAGAGGCCATTGCTGGTAACGATAAACATGCCGTCACTCTGCGCCTCATAAACCATACGCAGGATTACATCCGAGGAAAGCCCGTCCTCCTTCTGGATGTGCCCTGTCACCTGACCATCCTTTATAATGCTGATGCCGCCGCCATCGGAGCCAACATATAAAGCGTCCTT
The DNA here is from genome assembly GCA_963612015.1 of Lachnospiraceae bacterium. GTDB lineage: Bacteria > Bacillota > Clostridia > Lachnospirales > Lachnospiraceae > Roseburia. The sequence goes on from CAVDTR010000001.1 coordinate 164,318, forward strand.
ATATTCGAGCATACAGAGCGACTTTTCATTGATGAAGCCGTCATCAATCGTGTATACCCGCTCAACAGTATCTCCGCTTATGATGGTAATTCCGTAATCTCCCGATACGACGATCCTGCCGGCCTCGGTCTCAAGAATGCTCCGAAAGCGCATTCCTGAGGTTCCGTCAGCCTCCGTAAACCATTTCAGCTTATATCCGTCCTGTGTATCTGCATCTATTCTGCAGATCCCCATTCCGGCAGTCGCGATCCACAGGCTACCCCTGCTGTCCGCCTTTATACAGCGGATTCTCGTATCGGCGAACTGCTCTGTGATCTCATTTTCAACAGTCGTATTATCCGCTTCATGGATGATTACCAGTCCGTTATCCGTACCGCAGAACAGCAGATCCTGCCACTTCTCCGTCGTGTTCACCACGGCGGCATCTGCCCCTGTCTGCGGAAACAGCTCCTGAACCGGAGATTTGCTCATCTTAAGCAGTCCGTTCCTGGAGGAGCAGAACCACAGGTTGCCCTGATAATCCATCTGCATATTGTATACCGTGCTGGAAAAGCCCTCCGTTTTCAGCTTGCTGAAGGTATAATCATCATGCAGAACAGCAATGCCACTATCCGAGCATACAAATATATCCTTGCTGCCATTGTCTGTGACATAGAAGGAGTTGATCGCGTCCACACCCTCCAGCGACTCCATTGTCTTTAGCTGCGGCAGACCATCTACAAGCTCAAATTCGTATATTATGTTCGCGGTTGTCCCCATAAGGAGCCTTCCGTCCTCTATAAAGCAGACCCCCCGAATATTCGCCTGCTGTATGACATCGGTATACGATTCTACGATCTCCCCGTTTTTCAGCCAGTATACATCGCCCCTGTCTGTTGAGACCACCACATTGCCATCATGGTCGGCTGTCATATGATAAGCGTTCTTTATCTGCTCATAATTCTTTGTGACCTTGACCCCGCCGTTTAGGGTTACTACCGATATACCGTCTGCTGTTCCTATATAATAATTGCCGTAGGAGTCGCTGATGATATCCTTGATGGAATTGGAAAGCAGCCCCTCCGACTCATCGATCGTGCTTACAACCTGTTCATTGATCAGAATCGCTATACCATTGTCGTTCGTTCCGACCCACAGGCGGCCTTCCCCATCCGTATGAAGGCAGATAACGCTCTTAACCTCCGGAAGGTCATTAAACAGCTTGAACTTATTGCCATCGTACTTATAAAGCCCCGCATAGGTTGCAATCCAGAGCTTTCCCTCCTTCGTCTGTTCTATATCATTTGCTTCGCCGGAAAGCAGTCCGTCCTCGCTGGTATACACCTTCTGAAGATAGGAATCATAATCTATTTTGTTGTCAGCGGCCAATACCTGTGTTCTTCCGGCACACATCCCCAGCAGTAAACCAAGTGCAAACAGACCGGTAAGCGTCCCGCCGGCAGGGCTTTTTCCGGTACGGTTTCTGCAGAACCGTACTAGCCGGATCAGTCCAAAAACCACCTCAACGCTTACGAGCTTATCCAGAAATTCCACACAGAACTGCCCGAAGAAAAGTGACAGAATTCTGGGAAATCCGCTATCCATGCACATGAGTGCGGCCTGACTTCCCCAGACATTCTGGATCGAACCTTCATAAACCGTGACCTTAAGGAGCACAGACACGGTGGAAACAAACAGCGCCAGTCCCATTCCCAGATTCATGGTCTTAAACAGGCTCTCAAAATATTTCTTCCTGGAAAAATACCCTACGGCAGCACCCATGACCGCACCTATGATGCAGAATACGGACTGCTGCTCCTGAAAGATCCCATATATGATATTATTCGTGAAGCCGACTACCCCGCCGCATACCGGTCCGGCAACATATGCGATCAGAAAAGTCCCTATGGAGTCACACCAGATCGGAAGTATCAGCCTGTCTGCAAGTGCTCTTCCCAACAGGTCAATCAATAATGCTGCTATTGTATACGGTATGATCCGGTATTCCTTACTAACTTTCATAAGCGCGCCCTCCAACTGCCACATCGAGGTAATTGTACCACTTCACATATCAATTTTCTAGAACAAAAAACAAAACAGCAATGCTTTCCCGCTCATCGATCTGCTCCAGCCTTCCAAGCCGCCCGGAACAGCTCTGATCGGTGCAATTCCGAAGCCGTGTCCGGAAAATCCGCATGCCAGCACAAGTCCCGGCAGGATACCGTGCAGGTTCATCATCGTCTGTGCTGCGCCTGCTCCGATCACAAAGCCTCTTACCTTTGCGCGGTGTTCCTTGATTCTCTCTGCCATAATCACCGCTCCTTCCCCCGATATCAGAATGTATGTTCTCTATCGTCTTTTTGAGGAGCTTCATGTCAACCGGCTTGGACACATGGGCGGTTCCATGTATTGACAGCTGCCAAAAACAGGAGTAGGATATGCACGATTTAAGAGCTTCATAAGGAGAGTAAGAAAATGAATGTATTAAAAAAAATCACTAATTTTGTCAGCCGTTATATGGCTCTCATCGTTATCCTCATGGCGCTGGTTGCCTTGTTTGCACCTTCTGCCGTCAGCTTTATCAAAACAAGCTATGTAAATACGCTCTTAGGCATTGTGATGTTTGGTATGGGTCTTACCCTAAAGCCTGGAGATTTCAAGGTGGTTTTCAGCCGCCCGAAGGACGTTGTCATCGGCTGTATTGCGCAGTTTACCCTCATGCCGCTTCTGGCATTCGCGCTGACCAAGCTGTTCCACTTAAGTCCGGAGCTGGCAGTCGGAGTTATTCTGGTCGGCACATGTCCGGGCGGAACCTCCTCCAACGTCATGACCTATCTGTCAAAGGGCGATGTGGCTTTGTCGGTCGGTATGACCTCAGTATCTACGATCCTTGCACCGTTTCTGACTCCGTTATTAACAAAGCTGTATGCCGGACAGACGGTAGATGTCAATGTGCTGAGCATGTTCCTGTCCATCATCAAGGTTGTCATCGTTCCAATCCTGCTTGGCTTCGTGATCAATCATTTTTTCAAGAGCTTTACAGAAGCTGTTGTGGAAATCCTTCCGCTGATCTCAACCACCGCGATTGTGGCGATCGTAGCCGCTGTCGTATCTGCCAACTCTGCAAAGCTTATGACATCCGGACTTCTGATCATCTGCGTTGTCATACTGCATAATGTGCTGGGGTACACGCTTGGATATCTCATCGGCAAGCTGCTGAAGCTGGATGAAACCAAATGCCGTGCGATCTCTATCGAGGTAGGTATGCAGAACTCCGGGCTTGCGACCTCGCTGGCGACTGTTCACTTTGCACAGTATCCTCTGGCGACCATTCCGGGAGCGGTGTTCAGCGTATGGCATAACGTATCCGGAGCTATTCTGGCTAATTTCTTCGCCAGAAATAGCGGTTCGTCCGAAGCTAACGATTAAGGGCAGCACCGGCGCCGAGCAGCAGCGCCAGGGCAACTGCTGCTGTGTGAACAGCAATACAAGTAGACACCTTTAAATATCCAATATAAAAAAGGGGATTTTCAACAAGCGGTAAATTGTGCTATACTGCGGTTACGAAATATTATTCGATATGTACAGAAAAGGTAATAGTATATATGAAAAAGCACAAAGCGAACAAAGGATTTTCATTAGTTGAGCTAATCGTTACGATCGCAATCATGGCAGTTCTGGTAGGAGTCCTCTCACCGGCACTCATTAAGTATATTGACAAGGCAAGGGAATCGGTCGCACTGACCAACGCCAAGAACTTCGAGAAAACGACCTCTGCTGTTATCCTTGATGCTGCCAACGGCGAGCTTGGAGATACCGCTTTTTCCCATGCATCCGGCTTTAGTGTGCAATATCTGTCAAGCACGGTTGCCGCTCCAAATGAGGACGATACTCATCCGCTGATCAATGCGATATATAATGCGTTTAATCCAAAGGGGAGTAATTTTGAGGCGATCGCCATTATTTCAGATTATACGGTGGTGCAGATTACCTATAAAGATCTGAAAGCAAACAAGGTATACGTATATTTCAGCGGGACAGCCTCTTACAACGGAAGCACAGTTCCATTTGGTACGAAGCTGGCTTCCGAAGATAGCGAAAAATGGCTGCGCTTTGATACCAGCGATGGCGATCCATGGGTTCAGTGGTATTCCATTTACACCGGTACATATAAAGATCCGTATTGGAACGGACATAACAACTGATTCTCTAAAAGCCCCACCGGCTCTGCCGGTGAGGCTTTTTATTTTGCTTGCTGCTTGCAGCTTTGAAGATGCTGCCAGTTACATGCATGGTATATTTTTATTTTGCGTTAACCTTTGCCTCATTCTTTGTCTGAGGATTGATGTCAGTCTTTTCTACTCCGCCAATCTGGTTTTCGTTTGTAGGCTTCGCCACATTCTCTTTCTGCGGTTCATTATTCATAAGCTTAAAAGCTGCGGCAGTTTGTTCATAGGTGTTCTTCCCTAATGCCTGCAGTGATCTTGTATTATTCAGGATATTATTTTTCGTTGCAGTTCGCTCATATGGCTCTGCTTTCTCTTTAAATTCGTTGCCCTCCATGCTACGCAGTTCTTTTACGATCTTATCCTGTGTCTCCTTATTTCCGATTCCCTTCTGGATCAGAGGATAATCATTCCCTTCCTTGGCTTTTGACACGGCAAGACCATATTCCACTGCCTTCAATGCTTTGTAATCCTTATAATATCCCATATATTTATCATCGCTTATAGCAGACGATTTATCATCTATCAGCTTATACTGTGCTCGGAGTCCTCTTGCTCCGATTTCTCCGATCTTTATTGCGCCCTGGAAGGCTGCGTTATAATTTGCATCGCTGTCAAGATCATTTTTCATACTTGCCATATCATTCGGATTCATAAACGGAAGGATATCCATCATCTTCTTTAAGGTTCTGCCTGCAAATACCTGCTTTGCGCTAACCGGAACACCATTCGCAATATATTTGGTGAGTGTTCTGGATGCATCAACGAAAATATCTCCCATTGTTCTGTCAAGATCCGCCTTGCCCTGAAGCGCTGCACGGTAGGTTTCTCTGCCCTTGTTGATTATATCATTAAGCGCTGAGTCCTTCTCTTTGGCATTGCCGCCAAACACCCCATCAATAAGCTTATAGGTATCTGCCTCTGACATTCCTTCACGCTTGGCATTTGACACAATAGCAACGATCGTACCTACAGCCTCCATCATTACCGGGCTGTTATTCGTCTCTTTTTGTCCTGGCTGAGCAGAACTGTTATAATGCTCGTAAATCGAAGTTACCTGATCTGCCGAATAGAGATTGCTAAGCATTGTATAACAATAACCATTCTGGATATTCTCCATCTGATTCGAAATTGTATGTAATTCCGTTATCTTCTCCGCATAAACGTTAAGATGATCAGCCTTCTTTGCTTCCTTGACTGCCTTTGCCGCCTCGACCTTCTCCGCAACAGCAGCGTCTTTGAGCTGCTTTGCTTTCTTCTCTTCTTTTCTATAATACTCGTTCTGCTCGTTAATCTTGTCCTCAAATGCACCAAATACTGCAAAAAAGATCCTGTAGAAAAACATTGCAAAGCCACTATGTGGTGGTCTGTTCTGTCTATTTTCTGCTTCTTTACCCATTGTCTTGTCCTCCATTTTCAAACACTTATGCGTGTTATTTCTTTGTTATGAATGGATCATATCATATCAAAGGGGACAAAAAGGAGACAAAAACGGGTTCTTTTACAAAATCAATGCTCCAGATTTGCGAACTTCGTGTATTCTGCCAGCCATGCGAGCTGGATCGTTCCGACAGGACCGTTACGCTGTTTAGCGACGATGATCTCGGAGATGCCCTTTAGGTCAGTGTCCTTGTTGTAGTAGTCGTCACGGTAGATGAACATAACGACGTCGGCATCCTGCTCGATCGCTCCGGACTCTCGGAGGTCGGAAAGCATCGGGCGGTGATCCGGGCGCTGCTCTACGGCTCGTGAGAGCTGGGACAGTGCGACAACCGGTACGCTAAGCTCACGCGCCAGCGCCTTAAGGGATCGTGAAATATCGGAAATTTCCTGCTGACGTGACTCGCTGGACTTGCCGCCGCTGCCGCTCATCAACTGTAAGTAGTCGATGATGATGAGCTTCAAGTCATGTTCAAGCTTATATTTTCTGCACTTGCTGCGCAGCTCGGAGATGGAGATACCCGGCGTGTCGTCGATGATCAGATCGGATTCGCCGATGATCCCGGCTCCCTCTACCAGCTTCTCCCAATCTGCATCGGAAAGATTACCGGTACGGAGCGCCTGCGCATCTACTTTGGATTCGAGGGAGAACATTCGGTTTACGAGCTGTTCCTTTGACATTTCCAAAGAGAAGATGGCAACGCACATGTGCTCATGGAAGGCAACGTGCTGTGCGATGTTCAAAACGAACGCGGTCTTACCCATGGAAGGACGCGCTGCAACGAGGATCAGATCAGATGGCTGCATGCCTGCGGTCTGACGGTCAAGATCCAGAAAGCCCGTCGGGACACCGGTTACGGTTCCCTTCTGCTTGGATGCCTTCTCGATCTTCTCAAGGGCATTCATAACGACCTGACGGATCGGCACAAATTCCCCGCTGGTACGGCTCGACAAGAGCGCAAATATATCATGCTCCGTCTTGTCCATGACCACTTCCAAAGATTCCTTGCCCGCGTAGCATTCATTCTCAATGTTCTCCGTCACGCGGATCAGCTTCCGCTTCATGGAATTTTCTTTTACGATATTTGCATAGTATTTAACGTTTGCGGATGTTGGAACCGATGTCACAAGATCGCGCACAAACTCAAGGCTTGAGATCTCCTTCGGAACATCCTTCTCCTTCAGCTTGTTCTGTAACGTGACCAGATCGACCGGCTGCCCGCTCTCATGGAGTTCGACCATAGATTCAAAAAGGATTCCGTACTGCTGATGGTAGAAATCATCCTTGATCAGAACTTCGCTTGCTGCTACGATCGCGTCCTTGTCCATGATCATGGAACCGATGACCGACTGCTCCGCCTCAAGGCTGTTGGGCATGATCCGCTTGATAAGTGTTTCCTCCAAGTGGCTCCCCCTATTCTCCGACAACCTGTACGGATAACTTCGCTGTTACCTGCGGATGAAGCTTTACCGGAACCTCATAGGTTCCGAGTGTCTTGATTGCCTCCGGAAGCTGCATTTTCTTCTTGTCAAGCTCTAATCCGGTCTGCTCCTTGGCTGCCTCTGCGATCTCCTTGGTGGAAACGGAGCCAAATACCTTGCCGCCCTCTCCGGTCTTGATCTTTACGACAACCTTCTTGGTCTCGATCGTCTTTGCAAGCTCCTTTGCGCCTGCAAGATTCTCTGCTGCCACTTTATCTGCGTGCTGGTTCTGCAGCTTCAGGTCGTTTAAGTTCTTGCTGGTTGCCTCGACACCGAGCTTCTTCGGAAGGATGGCGTTTCTTGCGTAGCCATCGCTGACCTCAACGATCTGTCCCTTTTTGCCCAATGCTTTCACGTCCTGTAATAAAATTATCTTCATGCCTCTATGTCTCCTTCTTTTAACATCTCATCAATCGTGTTGCAGATCATGTGCTTTGCCTCGGATATCGTACAATCCTTAAGCTGTGTTGCCGCCATATTGAAATGACCTCCGCCGCCGAGCCTCTCCATGATAAGCTGGACATTGATCTCATCGATGGATCGTGAGCTTATATAGATTCTTCCCATATAGTCGGTCAATACAAAGGATGCGCGGATACCGGAAATGTTCAGCAGTTCGTTGGCTGCCTGCGCTCCGATGATCGTCGGATTCTCAATATCCTCTGACGGACAGACCGATATCGCGAATGCGCCGCGGTATACCTCCGCACGACGTATTACCTCCGCCTTTGCCCTAGAGGCTTCCATGTCATTGCGGAGCATCTTGCGCACACGTGTTGTCTCTGCGCCGGATCTCTTTAAATATGCGGCTGCCTCAAAGGTACGCACACCTGCCTTTGTCATAAAGTTGTTCGTGTCGATCAATATACCGGCATACATGCAGTCTGCTTCGCATGGCTCGAGCTTCATGCCGTCCTGAAAATACTGCAACACCTCCGCAACCATCTCGCACGCGCTCGATGCATACGGCTCGATGTAGGAAAGTGCCGGATTCTCGATCGTCTCGCTGCCCTGTCTGTGGTGGTCAAACACAACGATCGTGTCTGCCTTCTGCAAAAGCTCCGGACATTCGGTGGAGCTAGGTCGATTCGTATCCACGACCATGACGAGCGTGTTGCGTCCTACCATCTGACGCGCCTGCTCGCTGTCGATAAACATATCCTCCGGATAGCCCGCTGCCACGGAAAACATCTCCATCAGTGGGCGGATTCCGCTGCTTGGATTATTTACGACGATCTGTGCCTTTTTGCCAAGCACATGTGCCGCGCAGTAGATACCGATGCCTGCACCGAGGGCATCCACATCGGTGATCTTGTGTCCCATGATAAGGACATTCTCACGGCTCTCGATGATCTCACGGAGTGCATGTGCCTTGACACGCGCCTTGACACGGGTGTTGCGCTCGACGAGCTTCGTCTTGCCGCCGTAATAGGTGATCTCCTCGCCGTTCTTGATAACGACCTGATCGCCGCCTCGTCCGAGTGCAAGGTCGATCGCCGTTCTCGCATTCTCATAGCTCTGGTTGTAGGTCGCGCCGTTGATACCGATTCCGATACTTAAGGTGATCGCCATCTCGTTGCCAACCTTGACATTCTTGACATCCTCAAGGAGCTTGAACTTGTCTTCCTCAAGCTGCTGGAGATATTTCTGCTTAAATACAACAAAATACTTGTCTTTTTCGATCTTGCGCACCAGCGCATCGCGCTCCACAAAATACTGGTTGACACGACGATCGATCAGCGCGATAAGGAGGGAACGCTTTACATCCTCGATACTGTTGAGTGCCTCCTCGAAATTGTCGATGTATACAAGCGCTGTTACCAGCTTCTGCTCCTGATTCTCGATCATATATTTGTTCAGAAGCGTCTCGTCGAACAGATAGAACGCGGTCAGAAACTCCTCGGAGCTTTCGATATCCATGAGCTTGCTGTCGCCCGCGATCGCATCAAAATAAATGCGGTTTAAGGAAATGCGAAATCTCCGCTCCCCGATCTCAACATGGACATCCTGCGCCTGCTCATTCTTGAGAAGGAACTCGCGCGTGATGCTCGGAAACAGCGTTGTGATCGATTTGTGGTATGAGCGTCCGACTCCGGTGAGCAGGGTAAACTGCTCATTCATCCACAGCAGCTTACCGCTGTAATCCAAAAGCGCATACGGGATCTCAAATTCGTTCAGCAGCCGCTTCTGCACCGTGGCATACTGCGTTGCAAAATTGATGATCTCGTTGACCAGCCGCGGTTTCGTGTAGTAATAAGTAAATACCTCGATCGCAAAATACAGGACGGTAAACCCGGTGAACATCGCACCGCTCCGGACATCACACATGTATGCCGGAATGTTTAACACTGCAAGTACAATGGTAAGGATCAACGGTCCATATAAGTAACTTCGCAGCTTGCCACGAAATCGAATAGTTTTTTTCATGCTTACACCTCTTTGAGCTGTTATGTGCAATCATTATCCCCTAACAGGATAATCTCTATTAGTATATCATTTTTATAAGAAAAAGGCTACCCACAATAATTGGGGTAGCCTTTGTGCCGTTGATACTATATCTATTATCCAATCGGACAGGTCTAGTTCTCCTTGCCAACCTCTACGATAGACTTGGCAAGACCAGCGATTCCCTGAATCTCGGAAGGAATGATGATCTTGGTAGCCTTGCCGTCTGCGGCCTTTGCAAATGCCTCTAAGCTCTTCAACTGAAGAACTGCATCGTCCGGAGCCGCTTCCTTTAACATGCGAAGTCCGTCTGCGTTTGCCTGCTGGATCTTGAGGATAGCTTCTGCCTGACCTTCTGCTTCCTTGACAGTTGCCTCTCTCTTTGCTTCTGCGCGGAGGATGGCTGCCTGCTTCTCTGCCTCTGCATCAAGAATTGCAGATTCCTTGTTACCTTCTGCGACAAGAATGGTAGACTTCTTCTCACCTTCTGCACGGAGGATAGCTTCACGACGTTCACGCTCTGCTTTCATCTGCTTCTCCATTGCATCCTGGATTGCCTTTGGCGGGATGATATTCTTAAGCTCTACACGGTTGACCTTGATTCCCCAAGGATCGGTTGCAACGTCGAGGGTTGCACGCATCTTGGTGTTGATGGTCTCACGGGAGGTAAGTGTCTCATCAAGTTCGAGGTCACCGATGATGTTACGAAGTGTGGTAGCGGTTAAGTTCTCGATTGCCATGATCGGGTTATCAACGCCGTATGCGTACAGCTTCGGATCAGTAATCTGGAAATATACGACTGTATCGATCTGCATGGTTACGTTATCCTTGGTGATAACCGGCTGTGGTGGGAAGTCAACTACCTGTTCCTTTAAGAGAACTCTCTTTGCGATGCAGTCGATGAACGGCACCTTGAAGTGAAGTCCGACTGACCAGGTGGTAAGATATCCTCCCAAACGCTCGATTACCATTGCATGTGCCTGCGGAACGATCTTGACGCAGTTAGCAATAATGATCAATAAGATAAGTACAATGATTACAAGTGCAATAAGTGGTCCCATTTTTTAAATCCTCCTTAAAATGTTAGTTCATTTTTTCTACGATCAGCTTAACTCCACTGATGCTTTTGATCCGTGCAAGCTCTCCCGGCGCGATGACCACGCTGTCATCTGCCGACCGTACCGTCCATTCCTGTCCCTGTACGACCGCCATACCGGTCTCGTCGATGTTGCTGACCTGCTCCTTGATACGGATCTCCTGACCGATAAGACTCTGCGCGTTGGTGCTTTGGACTTTGCGATTGATGAATTTGTTCGCAAGCGGTCGTGTCGCTGCAAGCGCGATCAGCGATACTGCTATAAACAGTATAATCTGAAGTATGAACGGCGCTCCGAAAAATGCACTGATCAATGCGACAAGCGCACCTACGGCAAACCAGATGGATGTCAGTCCGACCGATACAAGCTCCCCGACAATAAATAGAATGATCAGGATCAGCCATATCAGAATGCAAAGATCCATGTCCGACAAAAATCCTGCCATCAATAGCTTATGCATAAAAATCCCCCTTTCCGTTTTATAAAAACACCGAATGGTTATCGTTTCTTCTATTCTACAAGATTACCCCTCAAACCACAAGCATATTATCTGCAAAATAAACCACCTTATTTTGTTATTTCAGACAATATTCTGCTTCATGCCCCGGCTGCCGAAGTTTCCGGCAGAATTGCGGTGTGGCTGCGGGGACATTCTATAACGAAGCCCTTTGAGTAGTCCGGGATGTCCTCGGAATAGGAAAGTGTCCAGCCGTGCATCTGCATGATCTGGCTTGCGATGGAAAGTCCCAGACCGCTGCCGCCCTTTGAGCTGCGCGATTCGTCGCCCATGACAAACGGCTCAAACAGATGCTCTGCCAGCTCCGGAGCGATCTTTTCCCCGGTGTCTGCAACGATGATGTGCGCTGCGTCCGCCTCCACGCGAAGCGACAGCAGTATCCGCGCACCCGCGCTGTTGTGCCGCAGCGCATTGTTGAGCAGATTCGTAAGTGCACGCCCGAACTGCACCTCATCGACCTTTTCCATATACGGTTCCTCCGGGATATCGACCTCCAGCTCCATTTTGCCGGACTCGACATCCGCGTAGATCAGGGCGGCATTTTTGCGCACCAGCTCGGCGAGATCCGCCGGCTTGCGGTCGAGCGCAAAGCCCTCGCTGCTGATCTTTACATATTCAAAAAGGAGTTGTATCAGCTCCTCCATGCGGGCGGATTTTGCCTGAATGACATCCAGATAAGACTGCACCTTCTGCGGATCGGTCACCATTCCATCCGCCAGCGCCTTCGCGTATCCCGCGACCGTCGTGATCGGCGTGCGCAGATCGTGCGCAATGTCCGAGAGCATGAGGTTCCTCCTGCGGTCGTATTCCTCCTGCAGTGCTTCCCGCTTTTCGCGAAGCTCGCGCACCTTTTTCGTCGTGATGCGCGCATACCAGAATGCGCCGATGGCATACGGCAGGATGAGCAGCGCGAAAACGACCACAAGCGTTGCAAATAGCAGCAGGCTTTCCATGCGGCTTAGCTGCGTAAATGCGTTCTGCCCGATCTGGGGGATATAGCTTCTGCCTGCGTTTTCGATCGTGACGATCAGCCGTCCGACGATCGCCTGCGCCGCAACCGGGAGCACGCTTGCCGCAGCGGCTAACGTAAGCTCTGCCAGCAGGATGAGCAGATAGAAAATGCTCTGCGACATGCTAAGATGCCCGTTCCAGCTGATCTTTCCGGAGAAAAAGTAGTTAAATGCCGGAAGGAAGAAGCTGTTTATCAACTGGAGCACCACATATTCTGCCACGCTGACAACTGCGAGGATGATCAGAAAATTCTTGATCAGAAAGCCCCGCAGTTCTGTTATCTCGTTCTTTTGTTCTTTTTTCTCCATCTATTTCTCCAATCGGTAACCGAGCCCGCGGATCGTCTTGATATAGTGGGACGGATCCTCGTCGAGCTTCGCCCGCAGCTTGCTGATGCAGACCATGATGTTATTGTCCGCAATGATGTATTCCTCGCCCCAGCCATATTCGTAAATCTGCTGCTTCGTATATACTTTACCCGGATGTTCCATGAATAATTCCATGATCCGGTATTCTACGGAGGTAAGGTCGATCTCCTCGTCGCCCTTTTTGAGGGTGCAGGAATCTTTATCAAGGGAGAGATCCCGCACCGTTATCGTCTGTTTTACGCTGCCGCTCCCTGTTCCGAGCGCGTAGAAGCGCCGGATGTTGGAGTTGACGCGGGCGACTGCCTCAAGCGGATTGAACGGCTTGGTCAGGTAATCGTCCGCGCCGAGGTTCAGTCCGAGGATCTTTTCGGAATCGGCGTCCTTTGCTGAGAGGATCATGACCGGGATGTTGCTCTCCGCGCGCAGCTCCCTAAGGACGTGGTAGCCGTCCTTCTGCGGCATCATGATGTCAAGTATGCACAGATCCACCTTCGTGCGCCGGAGCGCATCGAGCGCCTGTTTGCCGTCTGCAGCCTCCACGACTGCATATCCGGCATTTTCCAGGTACAGACGCAGGAGATCCCGGATCTCCGCCTCGTCGTCTGCAACTAATATTGTGTATCCCATTTTACTCCTCCTGAGGAATGTATGCGGCTGCACCGTTGTTCTTGAGTGCTTCATACAATGCAGCATCTGTCATGTTCTTGTAAGGTCTTACATAGAAGGTACTTAAGATTCCGAGTGTAAGCACGCTGAGCAGCTTCCAGCCGATGAAGGAGAGGTCAAGCACGAATGCTTTCCATTTCTGTCCATCCATCATCTGACGACTGATCGCAAAGGCTTCATCCTTGGTCATGTTCGGGTTCTCTGCGAGCAGATATGCGATCATGCGGTACTCATAGGATTTTACGATACCCGGAATGATAAGGAGCAGTGACCACAGCACGATGTAGAGGTCTCTCCAGAACATAACGGTCGCAATGTTCTTGTAGTTGCTGTCAAAGCCGTAGCCTACTTCCTTTACCTCTGCCTTGCTGTTGAGGTTCAATAGGAAGAAGCGGCGCGTTCCAACCATCGCCGGGTTGATCAGCAGTGCGTCAAACAGGATCGCAAGTGCAAATATAACCGCTACAAAAAGTGCTACGAAGATCACGATGCATACGATCGCAAATGCAATCTCGCCACCCGTCATATCCGGATCAAAAAACGGTTCGTCGTCCTCGTCCAGCCATTCGCCTGTATCCGCTGTACTATCAGTTGAACTGTATGAGGCTGCACCGCCTGCGCTTCCGGCTGCTCCCCGCGCGCTTACGGAGCTGCTTCCCGCACCCGCTCCGACCAGCAATGCCAGAAACAGGCTTATCAGTACGGTCTTCCAATAGTTACGTTTAAATGCCATTTTTGCTTTTTGTTTTAATTCAGCTCTTGTCCACATATAATTATCCTCCTGATCTTCAATCGCTGTACTATGTTTGCTTGATGATGCTATCATAGCAGGCGTTTCTTATCGGACTGTCGGATTTTCCTTAATATAACCTTAACGTCTTGTGGTTTCTTTTTCAATATGCTGCCGCGTGCAAATTCATAATTTTATAAGAATCTTTTTAATTTTTTAGGAATTCATACATACTTTTGACATATCTATCCGTTATGATAAATCTGTAATTACAAAGGGGCTGTTGATTTATAAAATGTATTGTGGGTCTGTCAGCTCCGCCTAAAAACTCACCCTTGTGGTTTTACATATATCTTTCTAACTTCATCCTCCTCCCGCCGGTGCTGCGACAGTGCCAGCGGGAATTTTTCTTAATATAATTAACTCATAAACAGATTGCCAAAAATAGTCCTAAGGTGCTATACTTATGCGCGAATAAGTGAAAACTAACTGGAGGACAATAATATATGAAGAAACACAAGCTGCACACGAGGAGGATGAACATCCGTACAAAGATTCTTCTTCCTTCTATTACAATTATCGTTTTTGTATGTATGCTGATGGGCTACAATTCCTATACGCGGCTCAAGGAAAATATGATCCGCATGGGTGTGGAGGAGGCTGACCTTGCTGCGACCGTCACCGCTCAATCCCTTGATGCCAGCATTTCCAGACAATCTTCTCCCGGATTCGAGACAACTGACAACTACCAAAGATTTCTGACCAATCTGCGGGAAAAGCAGCATACCTATGGCATTGCTTATCTGTATACGCTCTATACCGATGGAACCAATGTATATTATGGTATCGATTCCGATGAGAATAATCCTGCAAAGCCGGGTGATATTTTTTCTACCTCCTACGATGAATTTGCTTCCGTATTTGGCGGTGAGGAATACATTCAGGATTATATTGATTCTTCTGAAGATGGCGACCTGATCACTGTGTATAAGCCGGTTGTCGATGCTGCCGGCACCGTTATTGCGGTGCTCGGCTGCGATTATGATGCGAGCTCTATTACGGATGCGCTGCAGCTTGCGGTTGACCGCACGTTCCAGATCGGCGGTATGTGCCTCGTCATTGCTGTACTGCTTCTGCTTCTGATCATAAGCAGGATTACGAACAGCCTTGTAAAAGTAAACGACAAGCTCTATGAGCTGGTACATAATGAGGGAGATCTGACACAAAAGCTGAACATACACACCGGTGACGAAGCCGAGCTGATCGCGCAGAATGTCAATGCTCTGCTGGAGTATATCCGCTCGATTATGCAGGGAATTTCTTCCGAATCTTCCCGCCTTATCGTTTCGTCCCAGAAGATGGTTGACAACCTTAACTCTGCCGATGCCAACATCATGTCCGTCTCTGCAACAATGCAGGAAATGAGCGCTGCGATGGAGGAGACGACCGCTTCCTTAAATCAGATCACTTCTGCGGTTGAGGATGTGTACACTTCCGTGGAAAATATCGCCCAGAATGCGGATAGCGGCAAGGCTTCCTCCGAGGACATGGAGGGACGTGCTTCTGTTGCCAAGACGGATGCTCTTGCGAAGCAGCAGCAGGCGAATGCGCAGACAGAGGAGCTTTCCTCAAGTCTGCGTGACAAGATCGAAAAGTCAAAGGCGGTGGAGCAGATTTCTGTGCTGACTGCCAACATCATAGGGATTACCGAGCAGACCAATCTCCTTGCCCTGAATGCGAGCATCGAGGCTGCACGCGCGGGCGAAGCCGGAAGGGGCTTTGCGGTTGTTGCTGACGAGATCGGCAAGCTTGCCGGCAATTCTGCCGAGGCTGCGGAAAAGATCCGTGCTGTCAGCGCCGAGGTTATTTCCGCGGTCAACGGACTTGCTGCGGAGGCGGAGCACATGATCGCCTTTACGAAGGAAACTACCGTTGGCGGCTACACCGGTCTGGTTGATATGAGTGAGGACTACGCAAAGGATGCTTACGCGCTGAACCGCATGATGGAGCAGTTTTCGCAGACTTCCGAGGAGCTGCGTCACACGATGGATGGCATCCGCGAGTCTATTTCTTCCGTAAATATTGCTGTTGAGGAGAGCGCCAAGGGTATCAGCAGCGTTTCCGAGTCCTCTGTGGAGATCACCGGCAGTGTCGGCGACATCCAGAGTCAGGCGACCGACAACAATGATGTTGCGGAGAAGCTCGCTGCGGAGGTTGGCAAGTTCAAATTAGAGTAAGCTGCCAATAACACGATACTGCGGCGTGGCAGTTGCGAAACATATTGTGATGGTGTTAAAGCACTAATTTTTCCACTTTACCCTTTATGAAAAAGCACCACTGCAAATCGCGAAATTCTAATCCAACCGTCCGTCGGTTTATTTATGAGTTCTGTCTTTTATAGGTTTGAGCACTCCAGCCCGGCGGTTCGTGGCAGAAAGACTTTGCAATTCGAGAACTTTTGTGTTCTTCTTGCGGGCGGATTTTGGGAAATGTGAGCATGCCCTTCATCTGTTTGAGCTAACCGTGTC
>CAVDTR010000002.1:0-143978 GCA_963612015.1 Lachnospiraceae bacterium
TTTCCCATACTTTACTATATTTTTAACACACGATGCTGCTTATCCACAATCTATATGATTCCAAAATGCCTAAATGCCTGCATAATCGCATCTTCCTTCTCCGGTGTACACTGTGGCTGTCTCGCATTCTCTGATTTAGCCAGATTGAAGTTCTCACCGACATCCAATCCACACTTCTTCTTAATCTGTGCGATATACAGTGATGAAACCTTAAGTCCTGTCTGTTCCAATACATATGCCTTTATCTGCTCATAAGTTGCTTTTCCCTTAAATTCAGCTAGATCCATATCCTCCAACGAGAAATCAACCTTCACTTTCCTACAGTCGACCATTCCCTTGGAAAGTAAAACCACCGTCTCAACATGCACCGTCATCCCGAACTGGTCCACCCCGCGGATCTTCTGTATCTCATACCCGCCATTGCACAGTATCCGCAGGTCGCGGGCGAGGGTTGCCGAGTCACAGCTTACATAAACGATACGCTCCGGCTGCATCTTAAGCATCGTGTCCAGACAGTCGGCATCGCAGCCCTTGCGCGGCGGATCAACCACGATAACATCCGGATGGCGCATCTCGGAGGCGGCATCCTGTTTTGCATAGAATGCCGGAAGCACCTCCTCGGCTTTTCCGACAAAGAACTCCGCATTGTCAATACCGTTTCTTGCCGCGTTTGCCTTAGCATCCTCGATCGCCTGCGGGATGATCTCCACGCCGCAGACCTTCTTGGCGCTTCCCGCCAAAAAGAGCGAAATCGTTCCGATGCCGCAGTACAGATCCCACACGGTCTCCTGCCCTGTTAGTCCGGCATATTCCAGTGCGAGGCTGTACAGTTTCTCGGTCTGCACCGGATTTACCTGATAGAAGGATAGCGGGGAAATGCTAAATGTCAGTGCTTTTCCCGTAAACGGATACCCCTCTGCCTGCATGTCCCGCACATGGATCGTGTCCGAGATCGTATCACTGCCCCAGATCGTGTGTATCTCTTTTCCCATGATAACGTTGGTCTTTTCCCGGTTGAGACTGATGGAAATGCTGGTCATGTTCTCGATCTTCGTCAGCTTCTCCAAGAGCTTGTCCTGCTGTGGAAGGCTTTTTTTGTCGGTGTTTACGATCAGACACACCATGATCTCTTTGCTGGTGAAGCCTTTACGGATCAGCACATGGCGTACAAGTCCTTTTCCGGTTGTCTCATCATAAGCCGTAATGCGGTTCTCTTTCATATATGCCAGGACTGCCTCCAGAATCTCTTTATTCTCGGCTGCCCCCAGCGCACAGTCTGTGTTTGCAATGATGGAGTGTGTCCTGCCTGCATAGAAGCCGGTGACCGGATTGCCCTCCTTGTCCGTGCCGACCGGATACTGTGCCTTATTGCGGTAATGCCACGGCTCCTCCATCCCTGCGATCGGCTCCATGCGGGCATCTACATACTGCGCCTCAAAGCCACCCAGACGGATGAGGTTGTTGCGGATCTTATTCTCCTTGAACTCTAGCTGCTTCTCATAGCGCAGCGCCTGCAGCTGGCAGCCACCGCACTGTCTGTAAAAATCGCACTCCGGCTCGGCGCGGTAGGCAGATGCCTTTACCAGCTTCTCCAGCCTTGCATACGCATAGTGCTTTTTTGCCTTCATGATCTTTACTTCCGCGATGTCTCCGATCACCGTATCCTTCACAAAAAGCGTAAAGCCATCGACTTTTCCGATGCCCTCGCCCTCATTGCTCATATCCTCGATCTCGACTGTCAGATGATCATTCTTCTGAAATTCCATAGTTCTTCCTTCCAAATATATAAAGCGAAAAAAGTGGAAAAGGAACTGACACCTCTTCCACTCTTCCTACCGGTATATGTTTTAGTCGCTGGTGCGACGGATGTTCGTCTCAAGGAGGCGGTTAAAGCCCTGCCACTCCGTACTCTTGTCCTGGACATTTGCCAGAAGCTCCTTGAAGGTCTCCATCTTCGCGTCAATGTTGTCTGCGAAGCTGAGGGCAAGTGCCTCGACCAGTGCCGGCTTCTTCGGTGAACCGTACTCCAGCTCTCCGTGATGTGCAAGAATACAGTGCTTTAATTCGTTGCCAAGCACGACCGGAAATCCATCGATCTTGCGGATCTCCTCTCCAACCCACTCTGCTCCGATCATGATATGTCCGAGAAGCTGTCCCTCATCGGTGTAATCATTCTCCGGGAACACAGACAGTTCACGCAGCTTACCTACATCATGGAAGATTGCAGCGGTAATCAGCAGATTGCGGTTTAAAAACGGATAATTCGTTGAAAAATAGTCACAGTTCTTCGCAACACTTAAGGTATGCTCCAAAAGTCCTCCGACAAAGCCGTGATGTACGCTCTTTGCCGCAGAGTGGAACTTAAAGCGCGCTGCAAAATCCTTATCGTCAAAGAAGTTATGTAACAGAGTGCTAAGATACGGATTCTTGACCGTTCCGATCATTTCCATAAGCTCTGCATACATTTCGTCGATGTCTTTGCTGCTGACCGGCAGATAATCCTTCGGATCATACTCGCCCTCTCCCACCTTGCGCAGACGCTTGATGGAAAGCTGTAAATTGCCCTGAAAGCTTGTGATATCTCCGGTTACCGCAACATAATCGAGAGAGTCAAATTCCTCGATCCCGACAGAGCCCGGATCCCAGATCTTGGCATCGATGGTGCCTGTCTTGTCCTGTAAGATAACATTGTCGTATGGTTTGCCGGATTTGGTCAGCGCCGACTGCTTATATTTGCACAGATAAACCTCGCTGATGCGTTCTCCTTCACGCAGTGATTCAATATACTTCATAATTCCTCCATCTATTGCAACGTGCCAACCGTCACTTCACATATGATCGTTGCATAATCGCTGGCACCCTTGCGTTTTATTTCTATGTCCACGGTATTTCCCGGCTTAAGTTTGAGCAAAGCACTCGAATACGCCGCATCCGAGCTTACCTTCTGCCCGTTGATGCTGGTGATCACATCCCCGCTCTGAATGCCCGCATTCATTGCTGGAGAGTCCATGACAACCTCCTTGACGTATACTCCCTTCGGGATACCGTAAGTTCCCTCAATCTTGCTGGTGACCGTCGATACCTTCATTCCCAGATACGGAATGTCCTCGCCTGCACACAGCTTCTCGATCACCGGCAAAAGCTCCTGCGCACAGATCGCGGTAAGTGTGTTTTCTGCCCTTGAGGCACTGTAATCCTGCATCACGATCCCGATGATCTCACCGTCCACGTTGATCAGGACTCCGCTTCCGTCCTTATCCGCCACAATATCGGTCGTATATACCGTATAGTTGCTGTCCTCCACGCTTATCTCGTTGTTGGTGGAGGTAATGCTGCCTGTCAGGATCGAGTAATTCGTTCCAAGCGGACTTCCGAGCGCGATCGCGATCATGCCGCCGTGTACCATCATCGCATTGCTAATGGTTGCCACCGTCTTTGGCTCGCCGACAGCCGCCTTTAAAACAGAAAGGATCGCAAGACCTGTGTTCTTGTCCTCCTTCTTAAGCGTTGCATCACAAACCGCATCATCCCAGAAGGTCACGCTGATCCTTGATGCATCCTTTATCACTTTACGCTCCGTGAGGATCAGATATTCCGAATCATTCTCCATAATGATCACGCCGGAGCCGGAATCCTCCGCCTCATAGGAATTGTTAAAAAGATCCTTATCACTTCTAACACTTGTGATGGTCACAACAGACGCATTGGCGGCTGTTCCGATCCCGTACAGCTCCTCCTGCAGCTTCTGGTACGCATCGAGCGTCAGCACCACATCCGAAGGCGTTGTCTCATCTACGCCTGCCGGATCATCCTCCGTCTTGTTGTCTGCCAGTTCGCTGTCCGGCTCCTCTCCGGTATCCACAGCGTCACCCGTCTCCGTAGAGAGTGTCTCCGTCTCGCCCGAAGCAGTCTCGCGCTCCGCGTCCGGGATCTGTGTCTGTGAGTCGTCCTCCGTGTCCTTTGTCTCCGTCAGAGCGGTCTCGCTCTGCTGAGAGTCCTTCGCATACAGCCCTTCTGTGTACGCATGCAGGCGCGGAAGCAAAAGTGCAAAGACCAGACAAGCCATTCCCGCAAACACGATGCCGCACAATGCAGAAACAAGCAGGCGCGCAAATGCCTTTTTCTTGCTGATCGGCTTTTCTTTTATTTTTTCCCGGACAAATGGCTGGTTCTTCTGTAACTGATTATCTTCCATTTATAACCCTCATCCTAATCTGTCATACATGCACCTTTTTGTGCAAAAGTCCAACAAAATATATTATATGCGCAAATATCGCCTCTTGCAACTTTTTTTAGTTTGCTTACCGCACAGGATAGGTTATAATAGAAGCCAAAAGATCCTTGTCAGATCCAAAAGGAGAGCACCATGAATCAGAAAGTATTACAAACCTTGGAATATAATAAAATTTTGGAGCTTCTGGCAGCCTACGCATCCTGCGAGGATACGAGAAAACGCTGCCTGTCCCTTGCTCCGATCACCGATATTGATAAGATCAACGACTTGCAGCAGACAACAGCGGACGCACTCAGCCGTCTCTACAAGAGCAGCGGTATCTCTTTTGCAGGCATTCACAATATCAATGCCTCTTTAAAGCGTCTGGATATCGGCGGCTCGCTCAACACCGCTGAGCTGCTTCGTCTCTGTTCACTTCTCGAAGTGGCAAAGCGTGCCAAGGCATTCGGCAGAGCTGCCCGCGAGGACGAGGTTTCGGACTCGCTCACTCCTTTGTTTGAGCAGATCGAGCCATTGTCACCGCTCCATGAGGAGATCCGCCGCTGTATTCTCGGCGAGGATGAGATTGCAGATGATGCAAGCCCGGCGCTGTTTAAGATCCGCAAGTCCATCCACGGGATGAATGACCGTATCCATACACAGTTGACCGCGCTTATGAACAATACCACGACCAGAAGCTATCTGCAGGATGCCGTTGTCACCATGCGTGACGGTAGATATTGTCTCCCTGTAAAGGCGGAGGCAAAGACCTCCATCCCCGGAATGGTTCACGACCAGTCCTCCTCCGGCTCCACGCTTTTTATCGAGCCTATGGCGGTCGTCAACCTCAACAATGAGCTTCGCGAGCTCTACCTGAAGGAGCAGGAGGAGATCAATGCGATCCTTGCAGAGCTTTCCAATCAGGTAGCCGGATATGAGATGGCTCTGCGGCAGGATTTTGAGGTTCTCGCCGAGCTGGATTTTATCTTTGCCAAGGCAAACCTTGCCAAAAGCTATGACGGTATCGCCCCGACCTTTAACGATCACGGATACATCCGCATCCGAAAAGGCCGTCACCCGCTCCTCGATCCTAAAAAGGTCGTTCCGATCGATGTTGCGATCGGGGACACCTACAAGCAGCTTATCGTGACCGGACCGAATACCGGCGGTAAGACCGTCTCCTTAAAGACGGTCGGACTGCTCTCCCTGATGGGACAGTCCGGGCTTCATATCCCTGCCGGGGATCGCTCGGAGCTTGCTGTTTTTGAGGAGATCTTTGCGGATATCGGCGACGAGCAGAGTATTGAGCAGAGTCTCAGTACCTTCTCCTCTCACATGACCAACATCATCCGGATCTTAGATAAGGCAAACGATCGGAGTCTTGTCCTGTTCGATGAGCTTTGTGCCGGAACCGATCCGACCGAAGGTGCAGCGCTTGCCATCTCCATTTTGCATAAGCTCAACCAGTATGGCTCCATAGTCATGGCGACCACCCATTACAGCGAGCTTAAGGTATATGCACTTACCTCAAGCAGTGTGGAAAATGCCTGCTGTGAGTTTGATGTGGAGACTTTAAGCCCTACCTACCGTCTCCTGATCGGTATTCCCGGCAAGAGTAATGCATTTGCGATCTCTGCCAAGCTTGGGCTTTCGGACAACATCATCGATGATGCGCGCGACCGCATCGGTCAGAAGGATGCAGAGTTTGAGGATCTGTTGGCAAGCCTTGAGAGCAACCGTCAGACCATTGAGAAGGAACAGCTTGAGATCAATCAGTATAAGGCTGAGATCGAGAACCTGAAGAAGAAGTTAGAAGAAAAGCATGAGCGCCTCGACCAGAGCAAGGACAAGATCCTTCGCGATGCCAACGAGGAGGCTTACCGCATCTTAAAAGAAGCAAAAGACCTCGCGGACGAGACGATCCGCAACTTCAACAAATACGGACAGGGTTCTGCTCCGATGAGCCAGATGGAGAAGGAACGCACCAAGGTGCGCGATAAAATGTCCGAGAAGGAAAAACGCCTCTCCGGCATCAAGAAGCAGGAGGCACAGAACCATCCGGTTCCTAAGAATCTGCGCATCGGCGATACCGTAAAGGTGCTTTCCATGAACCTCAAGGGAACTGTCCACACCCTGCCGAATGCCAAGGGCGACCTCTATGTGCAGATGGGTATTCTCCGCTCGCTCGTCAACATCAAGGATCTCATCGTCATCGATGAGGATGCACTCTCCCCATCGAAAAAGTATGGCGGCGGTGCCGGAAGCAAGATCAAGATGAGCAAATCCGCTTCCGTTTCAACGGAGATCAATCTGATCGGACTGAATACCGACGAGGCGATTGCGCGGCTTGACAAATATTTGGATGATGCTTACATTGCACATATACCGACCGTGCGGATCGTTCACGGAAAGGGAACCGGTGCCCTGCGCACCGCAGTCCACAATCATTTAAAGCGCTTAAAATACGTCAAGAGCTTCCAGCTTGCCGAGTTCGGCGAGGGGGATGCCGGCGTTACGATCGCAAAGTTTGAGTAAAAAAGTAGGAGGAGTTATGGTAGCAAAGCAGAAAATACTTATCGTGGATGATGACAACAATATCGCTGAGCTGATCTCACTCTACCTGACCAAGGAGTGTTACGATACCCGTATCGTCAACGATGGTGAGGAAGCGTTGATCGCGTTTGAACAATACAATCCCAATCTTATCCTCTTAGACCTGATGCTTCCGGGAATCGACGGCTATCAGGTCTGCCGGGAGGTTCGCGCCAAGGCGAACGTTCCGATCATTATGCTCTCCGCCAAGGGCGAGATCTTTGATAAGGTGCTCGGACTTGAGCTGGGTGCCGATGACTACATACTCAAGCCCTTTGATTCCAAGGAGCTTGTTGCCCGTGTGAAGGCAGTGCTCCGCCGCTACCAGCCGATCGGAAAGCCGGAACCGGCTGTTGTGGAGATCAAGTGTGTCGAGTATCCGGGGCTTACGGTCAACCTTTCCAACTACTCCGTCATCTATCAGGGACATCCGGTGGATATGCCGCCAAAGGAGCTTGAGCTTCTGTATTTTCTGGCATCCTCACCGAACCAGGTATTTACGCGCGAGCAGCTTTTGGACAATATCTGGGGCTATGAATACATCGGAGATACGCGAACCGTCGATGTCCATGTAAAACGTCTCCGTGAGAAGATCGGTGGAACAGATTCATGGCAGCTTTCAACCGTGTGGGGCATCGGTTACAAATTCGAGGTCAAGGAATAGCGCATGAAACGAAGGCTCTACCTTAAGCTGCTTCTCAGTTACATTCTGTTTTTTGCCTTTTCCCTCCTGATCGTCAACACGTTTACCCACAAACAGACAGTCCGCTATCTGGAAAAGACAGAGGCAGCACGGCTCTACCGTGAAGCAAACATGATTTCCGTCAATTATGCGACCAACTATTACCGGAATGCCAATTCGCTGTCGAGCATACAGACCGAGCTGGAGACGCTTTCCTCCTACTTATCAGCAGATATCTGGATGGTAAGCTCCGGAGGCATCTTGCTTCTTGATTCCTCCGATTCCACAGTCGCCCAGAATGTTGTAAGCGGTGATCTTACGCTCCCGCTGCAATTCATCGAGGGCTTTGACATCAGTGATTTCGGCAGCAAATACTACAAGATCGGGACATTTTATGACAGCTATCCGGAGGATGTGCTGACCGTATTTGCTCCCATAACCATCGGCTTTGAGCAGCGCGGTTATATCCTGATCCATGAAAAAGTGTCACAGATCACCAACACCGCAAATGGATTTATCAACCTGACATTCTCCACCATCGGGCTTGTTTTTATCAGTTCGTTCCTCATCCTGCTCATCTTCACGTTTGTAATCTATATGCCGATCCGCAAAATCACAGAGACGGCGGATCATTACGCGAAGGGTGAATTTGATGAGGTGATACAGGTACATTCCAATGATGAGATCGGTCATCTTGCAGACACGCTTAATTTCATGGCAAAAGAGCTTGGTGCGCATGAGGAGGATCAGCGTAAGTTCGTCTCCAACGTCTCGCACGATTTCCGCTCGCCGCTCACTTCCATCAAGGGCTATGTGGAGGCGATGATCGACGGAACGATTCCGGTCGAGATGCAGGGCAAATACTTAAATATCATCCTGTCCGAGACCGAGCGCCTAAACAAGCTGACGCAGAGCCTTCTGGATCTCAACCGGTTCGGTCAGCATGGCATGATGCTTGACATGGCAGATTTTGACATCAACAATCTGATCCGCTCCACCCTGCTTGCATTCGAGGGACGGTGCAATGAAAAGGGAATCGTCTTTGATCTGGTGCTGACCGGGGATGAGCTTTTAGTTCGTGCCGATACAAGCAAGATCCAGCAGGTGCTTCACAACCTGATCGACAATGCAGTCAAGTTCTCGCACCACAACTCGTCGATCACGATCGAGACGCGCATCAAGAATGAAAAAGTGCTTGTTTCGATCAAGGATTCCGGAATCGGCATTCCGGCAGACAGTGTTAAAAAGATATGGGATCGTTTTTACAAGACAGATCTCTCCAGAGGTAAAGATAAGAAGGGTACAGGTCTTGGGCTCTCCATTGTAAAGGAGATCATCCAGGCGCATCAGGAAAACATCAATGTGATCAGTACCGAGGGTGTCGGAACGGAGTTCATTTTCACACTTCCACTCTCCCCAAAAGATAGCAACTAAAAAACATCCGCCTGCCGGAAATGCTGTAAAGCTCCGGTCGGGCGGATGTTTTTATAATAATCTGTTTTGATTTAGAAGCGGAATTTTCCGGTCTGTTCCTTAAGCTCTACACTGAGGCTTCCCAGCGCTGCCGTCTCTTCCTTGCACTTGTCAATGCTTCCGGTAAGAGAGTTCATGGTTGCGCTCGTCTCCTGCGTAGATGCGGCATTCTCCTCCGCGATCGCGGAAAGCTGCTCGATCACGCTGCTCACGCCAACATTTAAGCTACTGATGCGTCCGGTCTGTTCAAAGATGTCCTTGGATGCATCGGATACACCGTTGATCTCATTCTGCAAGCTCTCGAAGGACTGTCTCGTCTCATCCAGCTTATTGCGCTGGCTCGCTGACGCATTGTTAAGCTCATCCATCTTCTGTACGCTGTCGGTGGAATTGCTCATAAGCTCGACTGCGATCGCATCGATCTCGGAAGCTCTCTTTGCAGAATCCTCTGCAAGCTTGCGGATCTCCTCCGCAACAACCGCAAAGCCGCGTCCGGAATCTCCGGCTCTTGCAGCCTCGATGCTCGCATTCAAGGACAACAGGTTCGTCTGGCTTGCGATATCCTGAATGAGTGCAACTGCCTCTTTGATCTTCTCAGAGGAGTGGTTTGTCATGGTTGTCTGATCCATAACCGCCTTGATATTTCCGGTCGTCTTATCATTGATCTCTGTCAACTCGGAAAGCATTGTTGCAGACTGTGCTGCAAGTTCATTCATCTTCTGGATGGAGCTTTCGAGCGCGCCAACCGCGTTGTTGTTCGTCTCGATCGCTGATCCGATATTCATGACGTGTTCACCGGCAGAGGTTGTCTCCTGTGCCTGTGAGGTACTTCCGAGTGCGATCTCCTCAACAGCGGTATTTACGTTCGTGATGCTCTCGATGATACCGCCAAATTCCTTCTCAAATGCCTGATTGCTGACGGCGAGCTGTTCGCCCTGCTTCTGGATGGTCGAGATGATTGCGCTTAACTGTGTATGTAAATTGTCGATTGCCCGGCTGATCAGTCCGATCTCGTCCTTGCGCTGGTTCAGCTTCGTCTGCTTGTCATTCTTTGTAAAGTCAAGACCTGCAACCTTATTGACGATCTTTGTAAGTTCGGTAAGAGGCTTGACCATCTTTCCGGCAACGAATGCGCCGATTATAAGAACAATGATGAATACAACGACTGCACTCACAACTGTGCTGACCGCCATCTGATTTACAGCGCTGAATGCGTCGCTCTCATCTGCGGATATTACAAGAATAAAGCTGGATGAGTTGTCCACATAATATGCGGCATACTTGCTGACACCCTTAAAATCATAAGTGACGCACGTCGGCTCATCCTTGATCCCATTCTGCAGATTCTGCACGATCTTGGTAACGACTGCGTTCTCAACCGGCTGACCGATCTTGTCCGCGTTCGGATGATAAAGCATCGTGCCATCTGCGGCTACCAGATACAGATAGCTGGAATCCATCCCATTGATCTTTACGTCTGCGAAAATATCCTTGGACTCTTCTACACCTGCAAGGAGATCCGATCCCTCAACCTTAACAGTTTTTTCGAGAAGCTGCCCATACGACTTTGCCTCGGAAAGCATGTAGCTTCGCGTGACAGAGCTGATATTTTCCCTTGTCTTTGGAACAGAAATCAGAAGGCTGCTGCCTGTGATGAAGATCATCGCCAAAGCCAGAAGCAGTACAATCTTTGTCATCATAGAATCTTTACGCTTAATTTTATCACTCATTGTAATTCCCTTCCTAAAACATTTTCTTATGTGTAATAAAATTTATATTTCCATCTCTTGCCACAGGTAATCATTCGGATCATAAATGGCAAGTGAAGTGTTTGCATTTGCGTATCTTTCGGCACGCACCTCATCATCCTCTGTAAAAATCCCTTCCCACAGCGGAAGTATAAAGGTGTATCCATCCGAGGTCACAGCTCTTAAATAAATGCTCACGATATCGCCTTCCGCAGCCGGGCATGTAAACTGCATCGTGTGCGTGCCGCCCATTCCGGAAACAGATACCTCCTGCTGTGGCTGCTCCTTTACCTGTTCTTCAGAAAAGGCTTCCATGCTGTCCTGTCCGGCATTTTTGGTTCCCGGCTGTGCTTCTTCCTGATTCTCTGCCTGCAAAGAATCCTCTCCCGCCGTCTGCTCCGGCAGTCCGTCCGTTGTCTCTTTCGGAAGTTCATCCGTTGTCGCCGCCGGTATCTGGGCTTCCTCTGCCGCTTCTTCCCCCGTCAGCGCCTGTGCAGCCTCCGTAGAAGAAGCATCTTCAATTCCCGCCTCTGTGTCATCCGATGCGGTATCCGTCGATGGTTCTTCTCCGGCAATGCTCTCCGACATTCCTCCGCTGTCTCTGAGCAGGTCATAATCATATACCGTTGTTCCGTTTACCTCTGTGACAAGGGAAAATTCCGTAAATGAAAATACGCCATGCCCGTCCAGCTCATAGCTTACATCACCGCTAAACTCCCATGTTCCGTTCTTATAGGAGTCCTGCGTCTGCGCCAACGCCCCGGAAAGCGTCGCGGCAAGCTGTGTCGGAAATCCGACATAGTTGTGAAGCACCTCCGTGTTTCGCTTCTCTCCGTTTGTAAATAGAACCGTGACATTGCCGTCATAATTGTTCTTGAGGGACAGCGTTGCGCTTCCCTTGTAGGCAAGCCCCTGCAGCTCCAGATCATACGCCCTCGTACCAAAATAGATGGCGGTCTGCGTTGCCTCGGTATACTCCTTCGGCAGGATCGTGATGGCAACATCATAGGTGTCTGCCTTTAAGTCAATCCCGGTCACCTGGATCGTATAATCCTCGATCAGGCTGGATTCCTCCTCCAGCGTTGCCTCGATATTTGCCTCCATGTCATTTAGGTTGGACTGAATCATCGCGGTGGAGTCCTGCAGATAGGACAACTGGGATGTGACCTCGTTCAGCTTTGACTGCACCTGTCCGGTCTTTCTTATGGATAAAATAAGAAGAGAGATCGCCGCACCGCACAGTACAAGCAATAGTCCTCTTACAATCCTTTTTGCTAGTTCATTCATACGATTTGGCAATCTCTCCTGAAATTTACAATATCAATCTATGATATTTATTCCTCCGGCACAACGATCGCAATGTGGACATCATCCAACTGCTTCTTGTCTACGGTCGCCGGTGCTCCCATCATAACGTCCATTGCGTTCTTGTTCATTGGGAACGGAATAATCTCACGGATGCTTTCCTCTCCGCAGATCAGCATAATCATACGGTCAACTCCCGGAGCGATTCCAGCATGTGGCGGTGCTCCGTAGCAGAATGCATTGTACATTGCCGGGAACTTTGCCTTAACATCGTCCTCGCCAAGACCAACCAGCTCAAATGCCTTGATCATGATCTCCGGATCATGGTTGCGGACAGCGCCGGAAGAAAGCTCTACGCCGTTACATACGAGGTCATACTGGTATGCAAGGATGGAAAGCGGATCCTGATTGCAAAGTGCATCCATGCCGCCCTGTGGCATAGAGAATGGGTTGTGGCAGAACTCCAGCTCACCGGATTCCTCTCCAATCTCATACATCGGGAAGTCAACGATCCAGCAGAACTCATATGTATTCTGCTTCATGTGCTTTTCGCTTGCGGCTCCGAGTAATTTGCGAAGCACTCCGGCGGTCTTTTGTGCTGCAAGCAGCTTGCCTGCGGTCAGTCCTACAAAATCGCCCGGCTTTAATCCAAGGGCTTCGATAACAGCTTCCTTGCGCTCCTGAAGGAACTTTGAGATTCCTCCGACAAGCTCGCCGTTCTCATCCAGCTTGAACCAGTATGCCTTGTTTGCGGTTGCGACCTCAACGTCTGCACAGATCTTGTCGATTACCTTTCTGGTTGCGGTAAATCCATCGACAACGATCGCTTTTACGACATTGCCTTCAAATGGTCCGAAGCCACAGTCAGCCATAACATCGGTTGCATCGGTAAGCACAAGATCGATACGAAGATCCGGCTTGTCGCTTCCGTACTTGTCCATCGCCTCAAGATATGGAATGCGGACAAACGGAGCCTTTGATGCGTTGGTGTATACACCATACTTTTCAAATACAGGTGGGAGAACCTCCTCGATAACGGAGAATACATCCTCTTGGGAAGCAAATGCCATCTCCATATCAAGCTGATAGAACTCTCCCGGTGAACGGTCTGCTCTTGCATCCTCATCGCGGAAGCACGGAGCGATCTGGAAGTAACGGTCAAATCCGGAAGCCATCAAAATCTGCTTAAACTGCTGCGGTGCCTGTGGAAGCGCGTAGAATTTGCCTGGATGATTTCTCGCCGGTACAAGGTAATCTCTTGCGCCCTCCGGTGAGGAACAGGTCAGGATCGGGGTGGTGATCTCCATAAATCCAAGATCTGTCATCTTGTTTCTAAGCTCTGCAACTATCTTGCTTCTAAGCACGATCTTGCTCTTTACTGCCGGATTTCTCAGATCCAGATAACGGTATTTCAGACGGGTATTCTCGTCAGCGTCCTTGGACTGGTTGATCTCAAACGGAAGTGCGTTGTAGCTGCACTTGCTTAAGATCTCGATCTTTTCCGGTACGACCTCGATCTCGCCGGTCGGAAGATCTGCATTCTTGCTGGAGCGCTCTCTTACGGTTCCGGTTACGGAGATCGTGCTCTCCTTGTTGATTCCATCGATGATCGTCATCATGTCCTCTGTCTCGATAACGGTCTGTGTGGTTCCGTAAAAATCTCTTAAGATCAAAAATCCGAGATTCTTACTTACTTTTCGAATATTCTCAAACCATCCGACAAGTGTAACCTGCTTTCCCGCATCGCTAAGGCGAAGCTCATTACAGTTGTGTGTTCTCGACTGTGTCATTTTGTTTTCTCCTCTTTTATCTTTTCTATTGCAAAAAGTCTGTCGCATGTATAAAGGGTGTCCCCCTACCGCATGTCCGACTTAATTGTTGAAAAATTCAACGAACTCCTCATAGCCCTGTGCCTGGAGCTGTTCCTTCTGGAACTTCTTGTTCTTGTTCATGCGGACTACCAGAACGGTCTGTCCGTTTGCTCTGGCATCGCCTGCCTGCTTCATGACATCCACAAGCTTATCCGCCGGATACTTCTTCTCCACAAGGTATGCGATCTTCTTCGGCTTCTCCGGGATTTGGAAACCGCTCTCCATCAGAAGCAGTACGATACGCTCAAATCCGATGGAAAATCCGCATGCCGGTACATCGTTGCCGGTAAATTTGCCGACCATCTTGTCGTAGCGACCACCGCCGCCGCAGGCTGCGCCCAGCTCCGGCATTGCGATTTCAAAAATAGTTCCGGTATAATAGCTCATTCCGCGTACAAGCGTCGGATCAAATACCAGCTCAAACTCCGCAGCCTTCGTTGCATTGACTGCTGCCGCGATCTCCTTTAAGCTGTCAGCGACCTCTGCTTCGAGATAATCGCCGAGCTTCTCTGTCAGGATGTCAACGCCCTCGGCAACATCCTTCTTACCCGCAAGCAGTGCAAACAGATCCAGATATTTCTGGATGGACTCCTGCGCAAAGCCATTCTCCGCAAGCTCCGCTGCAACACCGTCGGTTCCGATCTTGTCCATCTTGTCAAGTGTGATGAACACGCTGTCATAATCCGCCTCATCAAAGCCGCTGTATGCTGCCATCGCCTTTAAGATACGGCGCTCATTGATACGGATCTCAAAATTCTTAAATCCGAGACGACCGATCGTTGTGGTGGTCGCAGTGATCAGCTCGATCTCTGCAAGATTGCTCGGCTCGCCAAGGATGTCGATATCGCACTGGGTAAACTGACGGTAGCGACCTCTCTGCGGTCTGTCAGCTCTCCATACATTGCCGATCTGAAGTGCCTTAAACGGGCTTGGCAGATCATTCGCATTGTTGGAATAAAAACGGGTAAGCGGAACGGTAAGGTCATAACGCATACCAAAATCAACCACATCCGCCTCTTCCTTTGCCTGCTCCAAGTTGAGCTTCTCGCCTCTCTTTAACACCTTAAAGATCAGCTTCTCATTCTCTCCACCCTGCTTGTTGGAAAGGTTTGCGATATTCTCCATGCAAGGTGTCTCGATCGGGGTAAACCCGAAGCTTCTATATGTCTCCTTGATCACGCTTGCCACATAATCGCGGATTTCCATTTCTGCCGGTAAAATATCCTTCATGCCGTTTACCGGCTTTTTGCTTAATGCCATTGCCATTCCTCCTGTACTCATCCATTGTATTTTTCGAGGTTTCAGTTGTCAATCCTAAATGTGGGTTAATCCATACACGTCTTGCACTTGCTATATCCGTCTGCAAGCAGCTCGTCCAAGGACTTATCGGTCGTCTTTACATTGTCACTTGAAGTATCCGCATATCTGCATTCTGCCAGATGGATCTTCTTCGTGGACGTATTGATCACATAGGAGACTGCTGCCCCGTTATCCGCTGACGCATTATCCGCGCCTGTGGTGTTCTCGCTCGTCACAGTCTGTGCGCTCTGCCCGATGCCAAGCGTATCGGATATCTTCGTCCAGTTCTTGCTGATGATAAATCCGACTGCGACCACCACGATCAGTATGGTAAGGAGCGTAGAGAGCGTGTTTTTGCTCTTTGATTTCTTACGGCTCGTTTTCTTCTTGCCTACACTGTTTAAGGACTTGGTGTAGGAGATTCCGGTTCCCGGAAGCGATGCCCTTACCCGTGCGCCGGATCTTGTGTTAAAGGATGCGCCCACATGCTTTCCTCCAACCGATACGCCCGCGCTTTTCTTTCCGATATTTAACTTAACTCCGTCTGCAACTTTTACACTTTTCCGAAAATTTAACCCCATGTTATTCCCCTTTACATATTCGCAAATAATCGATTCTTGCGTGCGATCATCTCATCCACACGCTCCAGATAATTCTTCACATCCTTGACGTTCTCCACACGCTCGATCCTGTGGCTTCCGTCCGGATTCTTCTCCGCAAAGACGCGCTTGGTCGTGGAGCCTGCTCCGCACGCCACGATGGTCTGTTTCTCCTCCATGATGAGGATATTGTATACACCAGCCTTGCCCGGTTCGGCGTATCCGACATTCTCCATATTGCCCGCCATACCCTTCTGGCGGTACAGATAATACGGGGTAAGTCCCATCTTGCGGCAATACGCCTCGCACAGATCCATGTGCGCCTGCGTATTGACCATCTGCATGTCCTGATAGCGCTCCTTAAAGATCGTAAGTCTGGCAGCCCGCTTGATCGCAAGCGAATGCACTGTCAGATTGTCCGGATGAAGCTCCTCGATCACTTCCATCGTATGCCGCACATCCGAGATATCCTCGTCCGGCAGCCCGATGATCAGATCCATGTTGATATTGTCAAAGCCAAGCTCTCTTGCAAGCTTAAAGCTCTCGATCGTCTGCTCCACCGTGTGATGACGTCCGATCAGGTCAAGCGTCTCCTGCTTCATGGTCTGCGGATTGACCGAGATACGGCTGATGCCGTTCTTGCGCAGAACCTGCAGCTTTTCTTTGGTGATGGAGTCCGGTCGTCCCGCCTCCACCGTAAACTCCACACAATGGGAAAGATCAAAGCTGCACTTGATCTTGCGGATCAGACGGTCGAGCTGATACGGTTCCAGCGTCGTCGGTGTTCCGCCACCTATGTATATGGAATTGAGCTTTTTATGGTAAAAACGCTGTGCGGTGAAATCAATCTCCTTTTCCAAGGCATCCAGATAAGCATCTACCTGATTCCGCCACGCTGATAGCGGATAGGAAGTAAATGAGCAGTACAAACAGGTGCTTGGGCAGAACGGTATGCCGATGTACAGGCTGTACCCGTTCTCATAGTCGATCTTCTCCAAGAGCTTGCGCTCGCGCTTTGCGATCTCGATGGCAAGTGCGATCTTCTCCTCGGATGCAAAGTAGGTCTGCCGCATGTAATCGGCGATCTCCTCCTCGCTCCTGCCCTCCTCAAGCAGCTTCATCGGGATCTTGGTCGGGCGTATTCCGGTTAAAGTTCCCCATGGGAGTGTCTGTCCGGATGCCTGTGCAAGCAGCTCGTACAGTGCCTGCTTGAGCTGGTTTTTTGCTGCCGCGCGCTCCCGGAAATCTCCCGCGACCTGCTTTTCTATCTCCGTTCCGGCTTCCCGGTTCTTCCACAAAAGGGCGATCGCCCCTTCCGGTTCGTCTTTTGTATCCGGATATGTAACCGAAAGAAGAAATGCGGCATCTGCGATCTTTTCGTCAAACTCCGGCCCCGCCTCGTGGTGCGTACATGCAAGATTCTCCTTGGAGGAGTCTGCCTCGGCGGAGGTGTAATACATCTGCACTTCCTCTTTCGGGTAAAATGCCTTGATCAGAGAATGCACATCATATTCAAATTCCGGCTTGTTAAATAATACAATAATCATAGATATGGGTTATACATCCTCTCTGTCTCAATGGTTGTCGCCTCCCCATGCCCCGGATATACCACGGTCTGTTCCGGGAGCGACATAAGCTTCTCCTGAATGGAGTGCACGATCTGCGACATGCTTCCGCCCTCCAGATCCGTTCTTCCCACAGACATCTGGAACAGGGTATCCCCGGAAAATACGACATTCTCATACGGGAAATAGTAGCAGCAGCCACCTTTGGTATGTCCCGGTGTAAAAAGCACACGGATATGGAAGCCCGCAAGGTCTAACTCCTGTTCGTCTTTTACAAACAGATCTGCCCGGTAGGTCTCCTTCTTGCCGATCATCCAGCACGCATTCAGCTTCTCGCTCTCAAGCGTCTCCTTCTCCGCCTCATGGGCGTAGATCGGTGCATTGCAAAGTGTGGAAAGCTCCTCAGCCGCTCCCGCGTGGTCAAAGTGTCCGTGCGTGAGCAGGATTGCTGCCACGGTAAGCCCCTGCGCCCTGATCTGCTGCATAAGTCTTGCGGCTTCCTCACCCGGATCGATGACCAGGGCTTCCTTTGTCTCCTTATTGATCGCAAAATAGCAATTTGTCTGCACAGGTCCTACCATATAATGTGCAATCTGTAACTTTCCCATCCTGTTGCCTTTCCTTAGCCCGTTGTACGCTCAATATCGATCACGCTGTCGACCTGGCGGATCTTCTCAACAAGGCTGTTCAATTCGCTTCTGCCCTTGGTGTTGAAGGACACCTCGATTGTAGCGATTCCCTGCTTGCTGGTTCTCGAATTGATTCCGTTGATATTGATGTCACGCTCGGTAAATATTCTTGTGATGTCAACCAGAAGTCCGCTTCTGTCGTGGCAGAAGATCTTAATCTCACCGAGGTACTCACCGAGTGTCTCGTTCTCTGCGCCTGCCTGCCATTCTGCCTCGATCAGACGCGCTTTTTCCATCTCGGAAAGATTGATGATGTTGATGCAGTCCGTCCGGTGGATGGAAACACCTCTTCCTCTTGTGACAAAACCGACGATCTCGTCTCCCGGAACCGGTCGGCAGCACTTGGAGAAATGTACCGCTACATCATACAGACCTTTTACAACGATTCCGCTCTTGGACTTCTTTGCCGCCTCGACAGGCTTTGCCTCGCCGACCGTCGCAAGTACCTCCTCATCGGTAAGCGGGATCACATGATCCTTGCGGTACTCCTCGTACATGCGGTTTACGACCTGGCTCTCCTTCAAGCCGCCATGCCCGATGGTTGCAAGGCAGGAGTTCCAGTCGTGGAAGCCATATTTGCGGATGATCTTCTCCTGATATTCCGGCTTGTTGAAGTCCGGAAGGTTCATTCCCTTTGATTTCGCATAGGCAAGCATCAGATCCTTGCCATGTTGGATATTTTCGTCTTTTAACTCGCTTCTGAACCACTGGTTGATCTTCGTCTTTGCCTGCGTGCTCTTTACGATGTTTAACCAGTCACGGCTCGGTCCTCTGGAATTTTGCGAGGTGATGATCTCAATACGGTCTCCGTTGTGGATCACATAATCGATCGGAACCAGCTTACCGTTTACCTTTGCTCCGACCATCTTGTTGCCGACCGCCGAGTGGATGCTGTATGCAAAGTCGATCGGTGTCGATCCGTTCGGAAGGTTCTTGACATCTCCGGACGGTGTAAAACAGAATACGTTGTCGGAGAAAAGATCCAGATCGCTCTTGAGCAGGCTCATGAACTCGCGGTTATCCGACATGTCCTGCTGCCACTCAAGGATCTGGCGTAGCCAGCTTAGCTTCTCCTCCTCGGTCACTGTCGTGTTCGTTGCATTGCCGTTGTTGGTCTCCTTGTACTTCCAATGCGCAGCGATACCATATTCCGCGGTGCGGTGCATCTCATAGGTACGGATCTGGATCTCGAACGGCTGTCCGCTCGGTCCGATCAGTGTCGTGTGAAGCGACTGGTACATATTTGGCTTCGGCATCGCGATATAATCCTTGAAGCGTCCCGGAATCGGTTTGTATTTTTCATGCATGATTCCAAGAACCGCGTAACAGTCCTTGACCGATTCCACGATAATGCGGATCGCAAACAGATCGTAGATCTGATCGATGGTCTTGTTCTGGTTGACCATCTTCTTGTATATACTGAAAAAGTGCTTTGCGCGCCCGGAGATGTCCGCCTTGATACCGGCTTCCTCCACCTGCTTGCGCACCTCTTTTACGAGACTCTGCACATATTCTTCCCTGACATCCTTGCGCAGTGCTACCTTCTCGACCAGATCATAGTAGGCTTCCGGCTCAAGGTACTTGAGTGCCAGATCATCCAGCTCGATCTTGATCTTGCTGATACCAAGACGCTGTGCGATCGGGCAGTAGATCTCCTGTGTCTCGCGTGCGATGCGGATCTGTGCCTCTCTGGACTGGTACTTTAAGGTACGCATATTGTGCAGACGGTCTGCCAGCTTGATCATAATGACACGGATATCCTTTGCCATCGCAAGGAACATCTTGCGGAGGTTCTCCGCCTGCATTTCAAGCCGTGCAGCGTTCTTCTCCTTCGGATCGATGTTGCCGTCGGTCAGATGCAGATGCTGCAGCTTTGTCACGCCATCGACCAGAAGTAAGACCTCCTCCCCGAACTCCGCGCGCAGCTCCATCTCCGTCATGATCGTATCTTCGAGTATGTCGTGGAGCAGTCCTGCTATGATGGTTTCCTTATCCAGCTCCAATTCCGCAAGGATGATCGCCACGCATAGCGGGTGGATGATATATGCCTCGCCGGATTTGCGCACCTGTCCCTTGTGTGCGTTGTATGCTGTCGTATACGCCTTCTCAATCAGTGAGATATCCGTAGATGGATGATACTTGCGTATGCTCGCGATCAGCTCCTCATACAGATCCTCCGGCTTGGAAAACTCTTTCGGTTGTTTTAGATTGCTGTTGCCTGAGTGAAACTCCTCCTCTAAGCGCTCTAACTCTTCTGACGAAATGTCTGCCATACTTCTCACCTACCCCTACATGTCTGTGCCACATGCACGATTCTTTCGTAAAAAATAAAAGACCATATATAATCCTCTATTATATGGGATTTTTGCTCTAAAAGCAATATATGTATCGATCCATTTCCTGCCCATCTTCCGTCATTTTTTCCAAAAGTGTAAATCCGAGCTTCCCTGCAAGGTTCTTAGAAGCGGTATTTTCTGTCTGGATCAGGCAGTTGACCGAAGGGAAATCAAGATTTGTCCTCGCATATTTCAGGATTGCCCGGCACACCTCCGTCGCATAGCCCTTATGCTGCTCCTCCGGCGCTATGAGGTATCCCATCTCCAGCTCAAACTGCCCGTGGTACTCCCTGTGTTCAAGCCCGGCGCGACCGATCACGCGGTCATCATCGTTCGTGCAGACCAGCCACATACCATATCCATAGTATCGATACATATTTGCAATATATGCACGCTGATAGTTTTCTTCCTCACTCCGCTCATACAGTCCCTCCATGTACTTTGTCACACCGGGCTTTCCATAGAGTAAAAAAAGATCGTCAATATCTGAAAGTGTCAGTTCCCGCAGATGGCACTGCTTCGTCCGGAGGATCTCCCACGGAAGATCGTGCGCCCGCTCGTAGCATTTTAGCAGGAAATCATAATCGACCTCTTCAAATCCTTCCACCACGATCCACGCACCCTCAAAGAATACCGTATTCTGTGCTCCTGCCGGGACATAGGGAAGCGCCGCTGCATTAAGCTGGCGCACAAGCTCCCACTCCTGCTTTTTCGTGACGATGACAAGCAGACTTTCCGGGGCGGCATCGTAGCGGGCGCAGATCCCGTCTATGGTCTGTTGGGACAGCTCCCCACTCCATGTGACGCAGCGGATGCCACGCGCCGCTGCCTCGCCCTTTTCCCAGCTATGTAATTGTTCTTCCTTTGCAAGCGCCGTTGCTTCATACAGCAGCAGATTCCATTCCATGTATTCTATTCCCGCTTTCCTTTGCTGTTACAATCTCGTTTTATGTTATATTTCCTATAAAGCCACAAAAGAGTTCCGACGAATCGGAACTCTTCTTTAAGCATCTGTTTATCTTTTTTCCGGCTCCGGATATTTCACACCGAAGGTCTCAACCGTCACGGTCTTCATAACCTGATCTGCAAGTGGGCGGTCTCTGAAATCCGTTGGCTCCTCAGCGATACGGTTCACAACATCCATGCCCTCTGTGATCTTGCCGAATGCTGCATACTCTCCGTCAAGATGCGGAGCTGCCTTGTGCATGATAAAGAACTGGCTGCCTGCGGAATCTGGGATCATGGTACGCGCCATGGAAAGTACGCCCGGTGTATGCTTTAAGTCGTTCTTAAAACCATTGTTGGAAAACTCGCCCTTGATCTCGTAGCCCGGACCGCCTGTGCCTGTTCCCTCTGGATCTCCTCCCTGCAGCATGAAGCCGCGGATCACGCGGTGGAAGATCACTCCATCGTAAAAGCCCTTGTTGATCAGGCTGATAAAATTGTTGACGGTGTTCGGTGCGATCTCCGGGTAAAGCTCTGCCTTCATCACATCGCCGTTTTCCATTGTAATTGTAACGATCGGGTTCTGTTCCATATTATATTCCTCGTCTTTCTTTATATTCATCGATGTGCAGCCACACCGGCGGGTGTGATTGCCTATACTGCTATTGTATGGGAAACTACTGCATTTGTAAAGCCGAAACCACCTTCGGGAACTCCATAAAGTGCGATGCTTTTACCAGAATCGTATCTCCCTCTCTCACATAGCCAAGCAGCGCCTGCGTCATTTCCTCTCTGGTCTTAAAATAATATACCTCGCATTCCGGATAAACAGCCTCCGCCGCCTTCTTATATTCTACTGCCAGCTCTCCCGCACAAAAAAGCGTATGGATCTTCTGTTCCCCTACGCAGGCTCCCACGCCATAGTGCAGTGCGTGCTCGTCCTCGCCGAGTTCTCCCATATCGCCAAGTACCGCGATGCTCCGTCCCTTTGCGTGTGCAAGCACCTCGATGGATGCCTTCATGGAAACCGGATTTGCATTGTAGCAGTCGTCAATGATGATCATGCCATTATGGCAGATAAAGTTCGTTCTTCCGGCGATGGTCTTTGCCTCCGCGATTCCCTTTGCAATCTGCTCCAGAGAAAGTCCGAGTGTGATGCCAACGGCGGTCGCTGCAAGTGCATTGTATACATTATGCTCGCCCGGTATGGAGATCTCCGCCGCAAAGCTGCCCGAAGGTGTGCAGATGGTTGCTTTCATGCCCTCGAAGCCGAGGTTTTCCACGTCCTTCGCATACACCTGCGGATTTTTCTCATACGAGCCGGGTTCTGCCTGCTGCATCTTCTCCGGGATACCATAGAATACCGGACGCTTGCCGCATACGCTCTGCTGCGTGCAAAGCTTGTCATCATCCCCATTTAAGATTGCTGTGCCGCCCTCTCTCATGTGAGCGAAGCACTCTGTTTTCGCTTTTAAAATGCCGTCCCGCGTCTTTAGGTTCTCCAGATGGCACCAGCCGATATTCGTCATGACGCAGATATCCGGCTTCGCGATGGTCGCCAGCCGGTCCATCTCGCCGAAATCCGAGATTCCCATCTCAAGGACTGCGACCTGATGTTCCTTACGGATGCGGAAGATCGTAAGAGGTACTCCGATCTCATTGTTGAAATTGCCATCTGTCTTGAGCACCAAATACTTCTGCGACAGGACGGATGCAATCATCTCCTTGGTGCTGGTCTTGCCAACACTCCCGATCACACCGACCACCGAGATGTCAAGCGCGCTGCGGTAAAATGCAGCGATCTTTTTTATTGCTTCCAAGGTGGAAGGCACCTGTATATATGTACAGCCGTCCATCTGCGGCGCATCCTCACAGAGCACCGCCATAGCTCCCTGCTCAAATACCGTCGGAATGAAACGGTGTCCATCCACGCGCTCGCCCTTGATCGCCACAAAGAGGTTGCCCGCTCCTGCCTGCCGGCTGTCCGTGACGATCCCGGTCACTTCCTGCCGTAAAAGCTCCTGTGCTCCGTGATACACGCCACCACACGCGTGAGCGATATTTTCAAGCGTCATATCCGGCATTGTTTCCTTTTGCGGTGTACTATGTGTATTCTGCATATTCTGCTCCATCCATATACCTCTATCTGTATTTCTTAAGAGAAATCTCGATCAGCTTCTCGCAGAGCTGATTAAAGTTCATTCCGATCACCTGTGCCTCCTGTGGAAGAAGACTTGTCGGTGTCATTCCCGGAAGGGTGTTTGTCTCCAGACAGTAGATTCCGTTGTTGTCATCCAGCAGGAAATCGCATCTGGAGTAGGTGTCAAGCCCGATCACGCGCGCAACCTCCTCCGCATAGTGCTGCATACAGGCGGTAACGTCTGCCGGGATGTTTGCCGGGCAGGTTTCAATGGCACTTCCCGCCTTGTACTTGTTCTTATAGTCATAAAAGCCCTCGATCGGCGCGATCTCGATGACCGGAAGCGCTTTTCCTTCCATCACGCCGACAGAAAATTCCCTGCCCTTTACATACTCCTCGATGATCAGGTTGTTCTCCCAGCGGAATGCCTCCTCCAGTGCCTCGGTAAATTCCTTCGAATCATGCACGATGGTGACACCGATGCTGGAGCCGCCGCAGCAAGGCTTTACGACACACGGAAGCTTAAGCGGCAGCTTCGTGATGTCATCCTCGCGGTTCTCTCTCGTCATGGAGATTCCCATCGGGGTAGGGATGTTGTTTGCCGCAAAGAACTGCTTTGCCATGCCCTTGTTCATCGCGATGGCACTGCTTAAGTAATCGCTTCCCGTGTAGCGCACTCCGAGCAGGTCGAAGGCTGCCTGCAGCTTGCCGTTCTCCCCGTTCTCCCCGTGAAGCGCCATGAAAACAATGTCCGCCATCTGGCACATGCGGATCACATTCGGTCCAAAGAAGCAGTCGGACTGGTCCTTTCTGGATGCCTTTACCTTCTTAAGATCCGGTGCGATCTCCGGAATATTATCTACCTTTATGCTGATCTCGTCTGCTTTATCAAAAATACCGGTCAGGTCTGCCTCTTTGTCCTTGTAGCCCATGAATACATCCAGCAGGATCACCCTGTGTCCGTTCTCCTTTAACGCCTTAGACACCATGCTTCCCGTCTTGAAGGAAACATCTCTCTCTGTGCTGAGTCCTCCTGCCAATACTACAATATTCATACTCGTATCCTCTTTTCTATTCCAATTTACATTATCCATTATACTAAAACTTTTCCACATACAAAACAAGTATTGCCCGTTTTTTACGCATTTTTTGCAAAAGAAAAAGCATTATTTGGAATTTAATAGTCCCATAAAGTAAAAACACGGTCACGGATGATTCCGTGACCGCGTTAACCGGGGTTTCTTTGTTTTCCTTTGTATTTTGTGGCAGTGGCTGACCACCACCTGTTTCCTTAGGTAGTCTAACTTGTTCCGGTACTATCTTGTTGCCCGTCTGGCACAACTGAGCGCCTGCACCATGCGGGTAAATACAACTCTGCCGATGTAGTCCTTGCTGCCAAGGCTTCCACCGTATGAATAGATCTTCTCTTCGAGCATATCCAGATCCTTCCAGTCCGCTAACATCGCAATCTCCCATAAAAGAGACAGCCGCTCCTGCGGGATCTGGCTAGTCAGATGTGCAAAAACCAATTCCCATTCCCCATTTGCGATAAGCTCGTCTATCGCCTCTTTGACATTTTCTTTTTTAGTATTTGCCATTTCTCCTTCTTTTCATAAAAACCCTCGGTAGCAAAAGCCCCATTTTCTTTTGCTTCCTCAAGTATACGTCTATGATTTTAGGCTAACAAGACGCGATTCGCGTTCATTCCGGCTAATATTTCTAGTTGGAAGGGGTGGCTACAACCTCCGGATCTGTTGGCTTTCTGACGATAAGCGCATCCGGCATATAACGTCCGTTTCCGGCTTTGCTGGAGGACTTTGTGATCTGTTCTCCCTTGTACCACATAACTGCGGAGCTTCCGCCGTCCATGTTCGCGCCCTGATATGCGCCGTAGCGGAGCATGATATCCGCACATTCCGCGACGGTACAGCCAAGACTGTAACCCACCTGACGACCATCCACGATCAGCATTAAGAAATCGCCGCTCTCCGTCTGTCCGATGGTGGTACGCGGCTGGATTCCCATGCCGAAGCTTCCGCTGATGGAAATCTCACCATTAACGATAAGCGCCGGGAAAAACTCTACCGCCCAGCGGTACTCGGTAATATCTTCCTCATAGTAGTTGGAGATGTAAAGCCGGTCGTCTGTCTTAAAGCCGAACATCTTCCATGTATCGCCCTTTGGCTTTCCGTATTCTACACCGTCCAAAACCAGACAGCCCTTGATCTCACCTCCGGCACCGTGTCCCTCCGGATCTTTAAATCCACTCGCATTTATGACAAGCAGTGCGTCCGTGCGCTCACCGTAGGATTCCGCCAGTTCTCCGAAATCTCCAAGTGACTTGGACTTGACCAGATCGACCTGCGCAGGGTTCTTGACGATCGCCATCTTTCCGACGTAACCATCCCCGCTGACACCAACGATCAGCAGATTGTTTGCGACATCCACGACAAGAAGCTTATCGCCCTTTGAGGTCTGAAGTCCCAGCGTGTTGTCCAGATCCTCAATCAGAAGCGAGTCATAGCCATTTTCCGTCAGGTACGGGCGCGCATCCAGATACGCATGTACCGACTCGGAATCTAGCTCCCAATACTGCTCGAAAAAAGCATCGTGGCTGTCCGGCTCCTCGTCGGTGTTGTCACTGACATCCGCCCAGTCACTGTTTAGATCCTCCTGCTGTTCCAGATCCGCCATCTTCTGTGCCACAACCTTGTCCACAACGCTCTTCGGGAAGAAAGCCTCCGCGAGCCATTGATGGCTGTGTGTACTCATGGCAGTTTCAATATATAATGTTCTCCATTTTGCAATGAAAGGAATACTTGAAAATGCGACAATCAGATAAAGGATCGCAACGATCGCTCCGGCTGATACAGATCGGAGCAACGGTTTTCTCCATTTCCGATACCATCTCTTGAAGCCTTTCTTTTTTTTGCGAGACTGGTTCTCGGCGTTTATCTTATTATTCTCGTTTGTTTCTCCACTCATTATAATACTCCCAAGTGTTATATATTCGTACAAGCCTGTGCCCTATTTTACGCGCACATTCTCCTCTATGAATGCGCACAGGCGCTTCGCAAGCTTTTCATGCGTAACCGCACTCGGATGGCAGTCTGTTCCCATGCCATCCCTCTCATCCTGAAACGGCGTATCCAGAAAATAGAGGTCCGCATCGCCTTCCATGCGAAGCTGCTCCACCGTCTCACCGAGCGTCTTATTCAGCCGCTGATCCATGATTCCGAGCATGCATACAATCGAGGTATGCGGGTCGGTCTTGCGCAGTGTATGCACAAAGTCTATATATCCTCTGCGGTACATCTCGTTGCGCTCCGGGATCTCACGCGCATAGCTGCAATCGTTTGTTCCAAGATGGATCACGATGATGTCCGGGCGCTTCGCCGGGTTCCACAGCGTAAAATCTGCGGTCTTTCCCAGTCTGGTCTCAAGCTCCAGATCCGCATACGGATAGAGCTGCGGCATAAGCGGCTTCTCCAGCCGCGGTTCATTCACCGTCTCCTCCACATAATGGGAGATGATGCCGTTGCCGCTCCAGCTTACCAGTTCAAAATCCGTTCCCATCGCTCTTGCCGTCAGGCAGGCATACGCATTCCACGGATTCTCCTGTGTCGTTGTAAAAACGTCCTTGTCCAGAACGCCCTCGATCCCATAGCCACAGGTGATGGAATCTCCGATAAATTCGATCAGCCGGTCAGCAGCCTTCGGGCATGGAAGGATCTTGCCGTCCTCCACCTCGATGTCTGCGATCGCCACCATGCCAAACGCATTTTCCGAATACTTCATGATGCGCACGGTAGCCGTCACCGGTGTCTCTGATGTAAAAATCTCATACTTATGAAGTCCTTTTGCCAGCGGGAAACGGCGTGCCGGAACGTCTGCTCCGTCTATGAATACCGCCACCCATGCCTTTAAGGTCTCATCCTCTGCAAAATCATCGGACGCGATCTGCGCAGTCACCTTCGTGCCGCAGAACGCAAACTCCACATAGGAAGCAGAAAATGCCAGACAAAGCCTGCCCTCCTGCCATGTGTACCGTCCGCCGATCCGGTAATTCTTCTCTTCCGCCAAAACATTCATTGTGCTGTCCCCTTGTATCCTACCAACTGATCACTTCGTGTCCATCCTCAGTCACAAGTACCTGGATCTCCCACTGTGCGGAAGGC
Organism: Lachnospiraceae bacterium; assembly: GCA_963612015.1. Lineage (GTDB taxonomy): Bacteria > Bacillota > Clostridia > Lachnospirales > Lachnospiraceae > Roseburia. The sequence goes on from CAVDTR010000002.1 coordinate 27,636, forward strand.
TTGCGATCCTCCGTATATACTTCCCAGCCGTTGGCATCGTCAATAAAAATATCCGCTTTTCCCATGTTGACCATCGGCTCGATCGTAAACATCATGCCCGGCACCATTAGGATATCGGTGCCTCTCTTGGTGTTGTAGCCGACCCACGGCTCCTCATGGAACTCAAGTCCGACTCCATGACCGCCGATCTCGCGGACAACAGTATATCCGTTTTCAAACGCGTGGTCATGTACCGCCTGTCCCATATCGCCCAGATAGCCCCACGGCTTAACCTGAGCCAGACCAAGCTCCACGCACTCCTTTGTAACCTGTACCAGCTTTTTCTTCTCCGGGCTTACTTCCCCGATGCAGAACATTCGGGAAGAGTCGGAGAAATATCCATTCAGGATGGTAGAACAGTCAACGTTGATGATGTCTCCCTCCTTTAAGATCACCTTCTCTGACGGAAATCCGTGACATACCTGATCGTTGACAGAGGTACATACGCTGTACGGATAGCCCTCATAATTGAGGGGTGCAGGGATTCCTCCCATCTGTGTTGTCATGTCATATACGATCTTATCGATCTCCGCCGTGTTCATTCCGGCATGGATATGAGCTTCGATATAGTCAAGCACCGCAACATTGATCTTGGCGCTCTCCTTAATTCCTGCGATCTGATCCGGTGACTTGATCATGTCGTGCGTCGGAACCTTGTGTCCCAATGCCGCAGCCTGTGCAATCTTCTCGTCAAAAGCCGCATGACATACTTTGTATTTACGTCCGCTTCCACACCAGCACGGATCGTTTCTTCCAATTTTTACTGCCATTTTTCTTGTCTTCTTTCTTTTTCTGATTCTCATTTATCCCAATGTGTCAGGGTTACATTGCCAAAATCGACTCTGCCCCACACATCCTCTTCGATCGTGTAATCCTGCGTTTCCAAAAACTGCTGATACGCATCCGCGGTAAAATCAAAATCCGCTTCATCCATCCCCTGCGTGTTCGCATATATGTACTGCATCTTCTGCGCATAAGCCATCCGGCGCATCGTCTGCCCGATGTCCTCCTGACTGATACCGAGGTGTTCTGCCTTTCCGTAATCGTCAAGCTCCGTCCAATACTCTCTCGTCTTTTCCGCAAGGGTATCTTTCTCCTCCTGGCTTAAGCTGATCTCCTCCTCCACCGCCATCTGATAGAATATCTCATCGTGCAGTGCCATCTGGATCGCCGCATTGCGCGCCGCAGTCCGGATATAGGTATTGTTTGCGTGCAGATTCCAGTAAATGTTCGTGTCCTTCGGATTATAAATATACGCCTGCCGCTCTACCTCATCCTCCTCATACGCCACATAGAACGCAAGCTGGCGCAGGGTAAGCGGGCTTTTGTTCACCTTTGCCGCCACCAGTTCCAGAGAGTCCTTATAGACGAGCATCGTCTTGCCCTGTCCCCGCTGATAGCTTCTTACCGCCATCACCGCCAGAATAACGAGCAATACGACCGTGATACACCATTTTTTTACCGGAAATCTATGTTTTCCTGCTACTGGCAAAGCTTCGCTACCACCTGATTGATCACCTTGCCGTCCGCCTTACCCTTAAGCTCCGGCATGACAGCTTTCATAATAGCACCTTTGTTCTTTGTTGCAAGCACATCTGCGAATTTTTCGGAAATAACTGCGGTCACTTCCTCCTCGCTCATCATGGATGGTGCGTATTCCTCAAAAATCGCATATCTTGTGCGGTACTGCTCAAGCAGATCCTCCCTGCTTGCCGGGCAGCTGTCGATCTGTTCCTTAACGGACTTCATTTCCTTTAAAATCACACGGTTTACAAGCTCCTCCGGGATATCCTCACGGCAGCCCTCATCGATTGCTGCCTTTTTGACTGCTGACACCAAAGAAGAGATTGCGTCTTTGCGCACCTTGTCTCTTGCCTTCATTGCTGCAATCATATCTTTTTGTAATTGTTCCATCTGCATAGTCTTTTCCTCCGATTTTATTTATTCATACCGGCTGCCGATCTGTGGTCTCCGCAGATACTATACCAGTCTTCTGATCGCTGTGATCTTGTGGCAGTTGACGGAGCGGGTGTTGGTGATGCCAGCCTTGGTAGACTGTGCCTCCACGATCTTGCCGTCTCCCATGTAGATTGCCACATGTCCGTCATACACGACAACGTCTCCCGGCTGAATATTGTTGTAGGATACCGGCTGTCCGGATCCCTTAAATGACTGGGAGTAACGTGGTGTGCTGATTCCAAAATGCTCGTAAATCAGATGTACAAAGCCGGAGCAGTCTGCGCCGTTAGTCAGGCTGTTGCCGCCCCACTTGTATGGATTGCCGACAAACTGCTGCGCATAAGCTACCACATCAGCTCCGGATACATCCGTCACCGGGCTTGGATTGTAGGAGTCATCGGTAAGGTATGCCGCTGAACCGAGCGAATTTGCCTGTCCGGTTCCGCCGCCCTCATAGGTTGCTGCATCCGTCCTTGCTGCGGCAGCCTCAAGCTGTCTTATGATCTCCTCTTCCTTGGAGATCGTGGACTTGTACTGATCTCTCATATCCTCAAGCGATGCAAGCTGCGTCGCATAGGTTCTCTTCTGATCCTTGATGTCTGAGATCATCGCGGCAAGCTCATCCTCATCCGCCTTTAAAGATGCAAGCTTGGACTCAAGGCTGCTCTGCTTCTCCTCAGCCTCTCCCTGCAATGCGACAAGATCTGCCATCTCCTGTGCGAGCTGGGTGTTCAGATCCTCCACTTCCTGCAGGCTGGTCTTATACTTGTCCATCAGCTTGCGGTCGGACGCATACACATCCGCAATGTACTCCACTCTCGTCAGCATATCTGCCAGTCCGTCCGCCTCAAGGATCGCCGTCCAGAAAGACTCCTGCTGCTTGTTCTCATACATAAACTGGATGCGGAGCTTCATCGCCTCATACTCTTCATCGAGCGTGTCCTGCGCCACGACAAGATCCGCCGCCGCCTGCTCGATCTCTGCCTGCTTGTCCTCAATCTGGCTGCAAAGATCCTCCAGCTCCTGCTTGGTCGTGTTCAGCTCCTCATTGGTTGCGTCGATCTTCTGCTCAAGCTTCCTTCGCTTGCTCTGCGCCTCGGAAAGCTGATCCTCAAGATCCCCCTGCGCATCCTTGACATCATCGATCTTGTCGTTGGTGTCATTCAGATTGCTCTGTGCCTCGTCTCGCTTCTGCTCATGCTCTGCGGTTGCCAGAACCTCGACCGTGCCGTTCAAAAAGCCCGGAAGCCACTCGATCGCCGGAGCGCTGACAGCCATTGCCAGAATTGCGGCTGCACAGACTGCCTTCGTTCTGAAATTGTTATTGTTTCGGAATGAATGCATCATATCGTATCACCTCTTTAAAAAAGTACATATTTCTCCTTATACTTTTTCTATTGTGACACAATCGCATGAATTTTTCCACCTATTTTTTTTGGCAATGCAAGGAAATCCTTCTTTTGCTGTATAAAAATGGCAAACACCCGGACAATTCGCTTTTGTCCGGGCGTTTTTGCGTCATACACTTATCTTTTTTACAATGATCATTTTTGTTCCGGGACGTACATTTGCAAGCTTTAGATTGTTTGTCTCCGCGATCTCGTCCATGGTCGTATGGTAGCGCTTTGCGATGTCCCACAGTTCCTCCTTCTCCTGCACGATATAGCCCACAAGCCCCGGCTGTGCAGTCAGTTCTTCCATATTAAGCGGCTGCGTATCGATCGCTGCGATCTTCTCAAAGCAGTTCTCCGAAAAAGCAAGCACCGCGATGCGGAATGCCGTCTTGACCTCAAACTCGCTGCTGTCGAGCAGATTGACCGTGACCATATCTAGGCTTGCCGTATAGTCAAACCAAGTGTCCGCCTGCATTCCCGTGACCTCCACAAGCTGTTCAAACGGCAGCATAACCTGCGTGTGCGCAACCGGGAAATTATCCTCCGCCGTCAGGTACAGGATATGTACGGTAACGATTCCCTCGAACAATACTCCGTTTTCCTGCGGGGTTGCCCGGTCGATCGTGACCTTTGCCGTGCAGGAACAGATCTGCAGGATCTTCTCCTGATTGGACTCCATCGCCATCGTATCGGTAAGGCGCACCTTTGCCTCGTTCTTCATCTGGAAGCACATGGATGCACATTTTTCCTTTTTCAGCATCAACTGCCGGTTCAGGGAATACGCATCCAGCAGTACTGGGATCTTTTTCTCGCTCCAGATCTTGTAATCCACCGCAAAGGAGATGTCGATGCCGATGACGCGCATCTCGCCGTCATAATCGTTTCTCGGCTCGATTTCCACGCTTTCCGGGCGGATCTTCACCCAGAGGATCTGCGTCGGCTCCTCGCCCAGATTGATACCTTCCACGTCACTTGAGAACGGCAGCACCGTCTCCAGCCACTGCACCTGATCTTCCTCATCCCCGGCGTAGAGCACGCTGACATACACGTCACCCTGAATGTGCAGCTTTCCGTTTTGCAGGCTGCTCTCCGTTCCCCGCAGGCGCACATCACTCCACAGGATACGGTTGATGTTCGGCTTTGCGTTCGGAAGTGTGATCTCATTGTGGAAACGGATGATGTCGCGCTCTGCAGCCACCGCGTTAAGAAGCTCCCGCTCCGCTACCTTCTGCTGGCATCCTTTCTCTTCCTCCAAGCCGCCCGCGATCTCCTCCTCGATCTGTTCCTCCACAACCGCCTTTAGGTTGGCAACCGCACGGATTGAGAGCTTTCTGGAATTGATGATCCCGACGGACAGATCCTCCAGCTCCCCGCTCACGCGGATCGGGTCCATCTCCTGCGCTCCCTCCATGACCAGCTTCTCCTGAAATGGGATCGAACCGCTTAAGACCTCCAGCTTGCGGTTATCGTCGTCGCTGCGGTACAGCACGCGAAATTCCAGCTTGCCATTGATCCAGAGAGACTGGTTTGTAAGCTTCGTCTCTTCAAATACGATTGTCCCATCGGTATGTATGATTTTAATAACATCCGGCTTATTATCCTTTACGATGTAATCATCGTCCAGCGTGATCTGGGAAAATGCCCTGTTTTTTTCTCTTGTCTGCTTTATCATCCGGCTATTTAATTCCAAAAAAAATCCCTCCGCATTGAACTTTGTATAAATACTTATTCAACGCAAAGGGATTTTATTCATTCCTCAGGAAATATCAGCACAATTTCATGCGAATATCTTTTGTGATAACATCTGTATAAGAAAAAGAAAGTAACTGTGGAGGATTCTGATCTCTCTCATCATCAACCAAGACCGTGAATACACTTGGATATGCTTTCTGGATAACACCTTCCTGAATGTCGACTTTGTTACGGCCACGATCCAACTGAATAACTACCCTGTTTCCACATTGCTGACGTATGGACGAGCGAACCTTGTTAAGGATTGACTGTTGTTCCATAACTACCTCCTTTATTTTGCGCATTGTTTTACAACACAATACCATATATTGTGTTTTTAGTATAGCAAAGTGTTAAAGTTTTGACAATAGGGCAAAAGTACCTGTTTATTCAAAAACAACAGGCAGGTCGATCGCTTCCAATTTGACCACAATATACGGAAAAGTCTCCGTCTGGCTCACGCTTTCCCCGTCCTTCGGACCATATAATTCCGTCTTAAAGCAGACTGCATTCTCAGTCAGATACAGCTCCTTTACCTTTATGCTGTATCCGTTGGTCTGCTGCTTTCCGTAGCCGTTGGCAATATATGTATATCCCCCATCCGTAAAAGTCAGCTTAAAGCACTCCCCCTTTTTCTTCTCGATCTCCTGCAAGAGTTCTTCCGGTATATCCGCTTCCTTCTGCACCGTAAAGCTTAGATCCTTGATCTTATCCGTCTTTGTTGTGGTAAATGCACAGCCGCCTGCCGCAAGGCACATTGTAAGCGCCAGCATCCCGGCTATGATCCGCTTAAACCGCTTGTTCACATGCTGCTCCCGACATCTTCTTTCTACCTATTCTATTCGGCTACTGCTTTTCCATAGAACCTAGATTTTTGTCCTGCACAAAATTTTGGATGCCATATAATACGAGCACATCCGTGATCCCGTTTTCCTCTGCGTATGCCGCAACATCCTCGCGGAAAAAGCGCAGATCGATCACATGGACTTCTGCATACTCCTCGATTGCAAACTGTGCAAAGCAGTTGCCGTAGGAATCCTTGATCAGCAAAAGCTTTCCCTCTTTTCCTTCTCCCTGTATCACCGTTTTCGCCTGATTGGAGTTTAAAAAGACACCGTACTGATCGTCCTTTTCCAGATAGCTTTCTTCGTAGATACTATCCGTTATATACGCCCCATCGTTGTAGGAAACCTGATGCTGCCTGTTGATATACCAAGCTGTGATCTCCTCTTCCGGGATCGTAGGAAGCTGCACTTTATTCCATGTTGTTCCGTAAAAATTGCTGCAAAGCGTCTCCTTCGTCCACTCGCCCTGTGGAATCGGTACGATCCCACAGCTTTTCGCCCACTCACAGTAAGCATAGTAGGCTCCAAGGCTTGTCCAATGGTGATCCGTCCGATAATATATACTCTCGGCAGAGTGGCTTTTCATTGCTTCTAAAATATCAATGGTTTCAACGCCGTCCCCGCTCAGCTTCTGGCAGATTTCCTGATAGTCTGCCACATTGGCAAACGCCGGTAGCTTGTCTGTAAGCACCTGCGCACTTACCGGAACCAGCACCGTCCGCATCGAAATATGTTCCTTCGCGAACGCCTTCTGGAGTGCCGCCAATGCCCGCACATTGCTTTGTACCTGTGCATCACTGTACGTCTGGAATTTATCCAGCAGATAGTTGTCCTTTCCGATGTATACGCCACTTACTTCCTTTTTCCCCATGCCAAGCTCTATATATGTTTTCACGGTAACCCACTGATCCCGTAACGGAAATTGATCCGAAAGGTAGTTTTCAAGTTCATCTGCATACTCCCCTGAAAACAGCTTTTGTACAGAAAATGCCGGAAGCTGTGCAAGCGTCCGTTTCTCCCTCCCGGAATAATATCTGTCCGGAATCGCGGCTGGAACGATTGCAAGTGCCGCAAGCATTATGCAAAAGAATATTACCGTAATCCTGTTTCTCATACATCCACCTCAGAATCTAAAATACAAAAACGGGTTATAACTTCCGCTGATCAGATATGCCACACATGCCACCATCAAAAAGAAAAAGCCTATCCCCTCCACTGCGAACGTGCCGCCTGCATTTTTCTTTTTGCCAAACCCCTTCAGGTACTTCATAGCCGGAGTTGAGGCAATCGCACAGATGAGCAGAAGCACTCCGTAGGTCATCAAAAGATACAGACTGCTTCGGTCATACAACTGTCCCCAGAACATGTGCTTTAGCCAGTTCATCCCGGCTTTAATATTCTCAAACGCAAACAACGTCCATCCGATCGTGACACATAACATCGCATAGACATGGCGCAGCCATCCCGGCATTTTTTCCAGCAAACGCAGCAGGAAAAGCTTCTCCAGCAGAAGCAGTCCGCCAAAATAAGCTCCCCATAGCACAAAATTCCAGCTCGCGCCATGCCACAATCCGGTCAGAAGCCATACGATCGCAATATTGCAAAGCTGCCGCCGTCTGCCCTTTTTGTTGCCGCCCAACGGGATGTAGACATAATCCCGGAACCATGTTCCCATCGTGATGTGCCAGCGTCTCCAGAAGTCCGTAATACTGTCCGCCATAAACGGATACCGGAAATTCTCCGGGAAGTGGAATCCGAGCATAAGTCCCAATCCGATTGCCATATCCGAATAACCGGAGAAGTCAAAATAAATCTGGAATCCATACGCAAGCACTCCAAGCCATGCAAGCAGCACCGTAGGTGTCGTCTGCGCCGAAAGCGTCTCCCACAAGAGTCCGATATTGTTTGCAAGCAATATCTTCTTTCCAAATCCACATAAAAATCTCCGCACACCATCTGCAAATAGGTCAACAGAACAGGTTCTTTGGCGTAATTCTCCGGCAACTGTCTGATAGCGCACGATCGGTCCTGCCACAAGCTGTGGGAACAGGGTTACATAAGTTCCAAAATCTAACATATTTTTCTGTGGCTTCGCCTCTCCCCGGTATATGTCGATCGTGTAGCTCATCGTCTGGAATGTATAAAAGCTGATCCCGATCGGCAGCGCCAATTCCGGCACGGCGATAGCTGTCCCTGCAATCCGGTTGATCGTCTCAACAGCAAATCCACTGTATTTAAATATGGAAAGCAAGCCGAGATTCACGCAGACAGAAACGATCAGCGCCGCCTTTGCCGCATGCTTTCCCCGATATTTATCCGCGAGCTTTCCGCATGTGTAATCCAGCACCGTTGAAAATAGGAGCAGCCCAACATAAACAGGCTCTCCCCACGCATAGAAAACAATGCTCATGAAAAACAAAACTGCATTCCGTCCTTTTTGTGGCACCAGATAATAGAGCAGCAGGCATATCGGCAGATAAAGCTGCAAAAACGTCAAGCTGGAAAATACCATAAAACGTTACTCCTCATCTATTTCAAAAAAGCCATTGCTGCTGTCCCCGTCATCCTCTGGGATCACGATCGTGTTTGTTGCATCTCCAAAGATTGCTGACCATGCCGCATCTACCTTTGCAGCTTCATCGAGTGCAAATTTTGCCTGATTCTCCTCTGTGTCCTGCCAATCTCCATCCACACCAAGGATCAGGAGTGCAACGTAATCCCCATTTACAAATAAGCGTGCCTGCTGTACACGCAAAAGACTCATATCATACATACGCGAATAGCTTAAGATCTGCTCGTATCCGCTTTGCAGTAAAGCCGCTGCCTCATCGGCATAACCGTCTGTCACCTTAAGCACAACAGCCGTGCTCGGATTCAGGCTTGAGTTGGAATTGCTCATTGCCGCCCAACTCTCCACCTTGGATAGATCCAGCTCATAATAGCCGCTCATACGATCTTCTGTTTCTGTCACATCACAATCGAAGCTCTCCCCAAGGGAATCCTTCAGCGCGCTCATTACTTCCTCCGCGGTCATTGTGACTTCCTTTGTATCGTCTGTTGTCTGTGTATTGTCCTTCGTGGTGTCGTCCTTATCCGTCTGTGTGTCATCACTTTCTGTTGTGATCTCCGTGTTGTTTGTCGTATCCTTGCCGGAAGCATCTGCATTTCCGTTTATTCCGCAGGCAGCCAGCGCGCCCACCATTGCAAGTGCCAATACCATTCCTAAAATTCTCTGTTTCATTTTGCTCATTCTCCTTATCGTCTTTTTCTCAGGTCATGATGTACTACCGTACGCAAAGTACCTCTTTTGACCCGTTCATATATAGATACGATAGGGATTAAAAAAATGTCGGGAAAAATTTCAAAAAATTTCCCGACATTTCATCATTGCCATTATTCTATTAAAAGGACTGCCAGTTCGATGATATTTTCCTCCGCTGCCCCATCAAAATTACATAGATAATACCGGATATCACCCTCTGACCAGTATGCCCTCCAGATATTCCCGGAGAGCTGTTCCAGCTGTGCACCGTCCGCGCCCTCGATCGGACTGCTGTTTTCTACAGTGCCGCTGACCCCAGAAAAATCGTCCTCCGAAGCCGCCGCCTCATAGGTATATTCATTGCCATTCCATGTAAAGCACGCCCTTGCAATCTGCCCATTGACCAGATAATAGGAAACATCCGATGCGTCCTGTGGAATCGCCAGCTCAATACCAATTACCTGAAACGCCTCTGCATCTTCCACATCTTCTATCGGTGATGCCCCCAGCATAGGCAGCTCACCCTCCTCCTCAGAACCTGCCGTTTGTTCATAAGCAAGATCACCTGATGAAGGATTTTCCGATGTTCCCGGCTTTAAATACTGTGAAATCCCTGCACCAGCCAATATGCAGATTGCAGCACAGGCAGCCAAGCTCCCCCATCTTATCGCCATATTCCGTTTCCTGCTTGTCAGAACCTTTTCCTTCGCTTCTGTCCCGTTCCCGGTTGAAGCATTCTGTCTGCCTGCTACGGATTGTTCCGCCGCAGCCTTCTTTAAAATATTCTGATACATTCTCTCTTTGGCTCCGCTTTCCGGCTCCACCTGTTCAAATGCTTCTCTTATTTTATTCTCACTCATATATTGCATCCCCCAGCTTGCTTTTTAACTTCGATCGGGCATCTCTTAATTGATTGCGAACCGTAGAATGGGGTCGGTGGAGTATTCCTGCTATCTCCTCCGTCTGATACCCCTCGTAGTAATACAGCCACACAACATCCTTATACTTTACCGGCAAGGACATTACCGCATTGAGCACCAAATCCTTGTTCTCATTTTCCGGCATTGGTGCCTCCATATCTTCCTCAACGGGGACAACCTTTTGCTTCCACCAGTGTTTTAGCCTGTCCTTACATATATTCATCGCAGTTGTCGTCAGCCACGCTCGCTCATGCCGTTCATTTTCAAACTCTACGTCACGTGTCATGGCACGCACAAATGTATCTTCCGTGCAGTCCTCCGCATCATGCGGGTTCTTCATATATGCATAACAAATACGATATATCGCTTTAAAGTGTCTCAGATAAAACGCTTCAAAATCTTCGTGCATCTGTTGCTCCTTTACATATAATACGATCGAAAACCATCTTTTGTCGGGTTCTGTATAACCGATTGTCGTTGGGGATCTTCCTAACCTAAAACAGCCCGGAAACTCCGGGCTGTATATCTGCTTTATGCCGTTGTACGCTGGCTTAGTTCGTCTGCAAGCATCTGTCCGATCACCTTCTGGCAGTATGCCCCTGGATGCTTCTTGTCCTCCGGGCTTAATTCGCCAAGCAGGATCGGCGCTCCATACGTTATGGTGACCTTCTGCTTGTGAATCCACGGCAGATGGTTCTCAAAGATCTCGTCCGTGCCGATGATCGCCATCGGGATGATCTTGCAGCCGGTTCGCTGCGCGATCTTAAGGCTGCCATCCTTAAACGGAAGCAAGGTCTCCGGATGCTCACGATCCTTGTTGCGTGTTCCCTCCGGAAAAATGCAGATTGAAATGCCGGACTTAACGTACTCGATCGCCTGCAGGATCACACCAAGACTCTGCTTAATATCCGAGCGGTCTATAAACAGACAGTTGATCCGCTTCATAAACATTGGAAGGATCGGAACCTTTTTGAGACTGTCCTTCGCAATGTATCCGGTCAGTCCCGGACACAAGGAGTAGGTCGTTACCGCATCAAAGATGCCTCTGTGGTTGCCGATATAGAGCACTGCCTCGTCCTTTGGCACGTTCTCGAAGCCTTTTACCTCAAGCTGCGTACCGGATATCCACATCACGCAGCGAAACGCCCACTGCACAAACCGCAGTGTCACAATATCCGCATGCTTCTTGTTAAATTTACCAATGATCCATTCCACTCCCAGAACAAGCGATCCGAGAATGAGATAGAAAAATACAAATATCACTGCAAGTATCGAACGCATTGCGATACCTCCTGTCAGATATAGAGTTGCCGGCTATACCTGGAATGTTCCAAGAATCTCAACCAGACGGTCGGAACGGCTCTGCAGTCTCGTTGCAGCTGCCTCCAGATCTTTGGTTACGTTAAGCTGCGTACCTGCCGTATCGTGTACAGAGGATGAACATGCCGCCGTCTCCGCTGAAACGGTGGAAATACTCTCGATTGCCTGCAATGTCTCGTTGCGGGATGCATTCATCTCCTCTACTGTGCTGCTGATTGTGCCGAGTGCCTGCAATAAGGAGGCAACCTGCTGATTGATCAGCTTGAAGGAATCGGAGGTATCCTCAACTGCACCCGTCTGGGATGCAACGATGTCCTTCGCCTGTCTTGCAATATCTGCAACCTCTTTTGTCTTGCCTGCGATCTCTGTAACGATCGTAGAGATCTTGCCTGCGGAAGTCTGGCACTGGTCGGACAGCTTGCGGATCTCCTCCGCTACAACAGAGAAGCCTCTTCCTGCCTCACCGGCTCTTGCAGCCTCGATGGACGCATTCAAGGACAGAAGGTTCGTCTGCTCTGCAATATCGTTGATTTCCTTGATGATCTTGTTAATGGTATTGGACTTCTCCTCAAGCTCCTCGATCGCATCAATTACATTCTGTGTAATTGCAGTCGTAGAATTTGCACTCTCAGTCAATTCGCGGACAGAGGACATACCCTGTGTGATCGTCTCACTTGCGGAAGAAGAAAGCTTTCCGATCTCATCCGCATTGACGCTCACATCACTGATCTTGCCGGAAAGTGAATCCATCTGGTTCAGACAGTCCTCAGATCCCGTATCGAGCTTGTTTACGCCGACCTCCAGTTCGGATACGACATTCTGGATGTCGCTTGAGGTCTCCATGAATGTTCCGGAAACCTGATTTACATAGGTAGCAGCCTCATTGAGCTGCGCACTTACTTCGTTGACATGCACGATCAATGCCTTTACATGGTCGACCGTCTCATTGACACCGTCACACAACAATCCAAATTCATCCTTACGCTTACCGGTCAGATGAACCGTAAGATTACCCTTGGAAACCTTGCGGAGCTGACGAAGGATATACTGGATCGTTCCTGACATACTGCGGGAGATCACGGTTCCGAGAAGCATCGCGATCAGCGCAACAACAACAGACAGAATAATGGAGATCTGCTTAATAAAGGTCGTCTGCGCAAGAATGTTGGATTCCGGGATCAACGTGCACACCATAATATCGCCAAAATCCAGCTTGCTGTATACAAACAGATACTGGCTGCCGTCGATCGTCACGTCATCACTGCCGCTATTATCAACGGATTCTAATGCTGCGTTATAGAAATCTGTTCCATATACGATCGGATTCTCTAAAACAAGATCCGCATCGGAATAAAACTCTGCGCCATCAGAGGTCGTCATGACCACATAGCCGCCCTCACCCGGATCGATGGACTGCATTGCATCTCTGACAAAGGTGCCATCTAAGTTGATGAGCATGATCGCCTTAAGGTCGTTGCTCAGCTTCTTGACAAGACGGAGGGCGTAATTACCCGGATCAAGTCCGGTCTGAGTATCCGCTTCGGCATCTACTCCAAAGTAATGCCAGTCATGCTCGTTATCAATTACAGTCTTGCCCTGTTCTGTCGCAATATATGCAGTGTAGGCATCCGCATCGATCTTGGTGGATGCACTCTTGATGGTCTTGCCCTCATCCGCAATGAAATATACGGAGCGAAGTCTGGAGTCAAGCGTGATCTTATTCTGGATGTCTCTGGTGTAGCTGACGTTTGTTGTCACATCCTTATTTGGATCAGCGACCTTACTGAAATATGTATTCAGAGAATCATCGATCAGGTATGACTTAAAATCGGACTTCTCACTGTTGACCGCAAGATTCATATAAAGCTCGAGCATATTGATGCTCTGCTGGGTAGAATCCTTATAGCTTTGCACAATCGCATTGGACGCAACCTTATAAGAAACCGTTCCAAGAACAACGATACCGATGATCGGCACCAAAAATGCCGTGATCAGACGGAAACGGATGCTGCGGAAAAAGCTGACTTCCTTTTTCTCCGCCTTGTCCTGCTTCTGAGGCTTCTCCTTTTTCGGAAGCTTTTCCTTCTTTGGAGCCTTCTCCTTCTTCGGCATCTTGTCCTTTTTCAACAATGGTGCTCTCTTCTGTGTCTTTTCTGCTTTTAGTTCTTTGCCCCTCTTTGCCATTGTGCCTTTTCTCCCTTGCTATTTTAAAATACAGATGGAGCCAGCCGGCATCTCCAAAGTGCTGCCGTCTAACGTCACCTCAGCTCCGGTCACAGACATATATCCCCGAATACTCATTCCTGCAAGATCTGTATCGGTCAGATCGATCGTTGCAGCATCCTCCAGAGATGTGTTGTACACGATTCCGATGGTGCTTCCATCATAGGTTTTGGTGATAGCAGCCTGACTGCTATTGCATAATGAGCTGACTTTCTCGATCGTCCCCCTTGCGATCTCCGGGTTCTCATTGCGGATGCGAAGTCCCCTCTTGTAGAAGTTCAAAAGAGAGTTCTCGTCCTGCTCCTGCTCATCCACGCCCGCGCTCACGGACTGGAAGCTCTTATCAGAGCCCTGTGGTCCTGTCGTCATTCCGGTGTCATCGGTAAGTGACCATACCATCGGAAGGCGCTTGTTCTCGTCCTTCTGTCCGGTACTCTGCATTCCGATCTCCTCGCCGTAATATACGAATGGATTGCCGCTCATCGTGAGCAGCAGACCTGCTGCCAGCTTAAGTTTGCTATTATCCCCCGGCAGGCTGTTCGCCACACGCACCTGATCGTGATTGCTCAAAAACGGTGCATCGATATAATCCGGGTTCTTCTGTGAATATGTATTCTGATAACTGATCATCGCATCCACGAACTTGGATGCGTTCTTTCCACTTCTTGCAGCCTTTATGATCGGTCCCTCCGCTCCACATGCCGCAAAGTTGAACATGCTCGGTGTCAGGCTGGCGTAATAATCTGCGATCGTTGTCTGTGCTGCCCATACCTCGGATACCATATAAAAATCCGGGTTCTTGGTCAGACAGTAATTATAAAACCAGTTTAAGACCTCATCATTAAATGCTGTGTCGTCCTCCTCATAGTGGAGGGCTGCGTCCATACGGAATCCGTCAACGCCAAGGTCGATCCAGAAATCAGCGATTTTCTCGAACTCAGCGCGAAGTGCCTCGCTCTCCAGATTCAGATCCGGCATGATATAGTCAAATACTCCCTCATAGTACCAGTCTGTGCCGGATACCTGACGATAGCCGTCCTTTCCAACCTTTGAGAAATGATAGTAATCGACATACGGACATACGGATGCGTCCGGTTTCTCATCCTCTCCAAGCGTCTTTAAATAAGAGCACGCCTCCAGAAACCAAGGGTTCTGTGAGGAGGAATGATTCATTACAAAGTCTATTATAACACGAATTCCTCTGTTGTGCGCCTCATTTATCAAATTTTTAAAATCTTCTATCGTTCCGTACTGCGGATCGGTGTCGCAGTAGTCTACGACATCGTATTTATGATAGGTAGTGGACGGCATGATCGGCATCAGCCAGATTCCATTAAATCCCATATTCTTGATATAGTCAAGCTTCTCCGTCACTCCGTTAAAATCACCGATCCCGTCTCCGTCACTATCGCAGAAGGAATATACAAAAATCTCATAGTAGTTGCGGTAGTTGTCATCGATGATATTTAATTCCTGCTCATACTGATAGCCGTCCGTTGCGGCTGTCTGTTCTGTGTTCTCTGTCGTCTGTGAGCTTTCAGTTGTCTGCTCGCTCTCGGTCTGCTGTGTGCCATCTACCGGCACATTCTGCTCATTGCCGCAGCCGCCAAGCAGTGATGCAACGAGTCCTACAATTAAAATACTGCTTAAAAATCTCTTTTTCATATCGTTCTCTCCATAAAGCCAAAAATCGGCAGCCAATTCTGGCTGCCGATCCATGTTCTGTGATTAGCCCTTTACAGCTCCTCCGGTTACACCTTCTACATAATACTTCTGCAAGCACATGAAAAGAATTGTTACAGGGATTGCAACAAGTACACCGCCTGCACAGAAGTGAGTGTAGTTTGCAGCAAGACTGGATGTTGTTCCAATCATGTTCTGTAAACCTACTGCAACGTTCATTCCGTCTCCGGTGTTGTGCGCAATGTAATTTGCAAACATAAAGTCTCCCCATGGTGCCATGAAAGCGGTAAGCACTGTATAAATGATGATAGGCTTCGCCATTGGAAGTGTGATCTTAAAGAGAACCTGCGCCCTTGTAGCTCCGTCTACACGGGCTGCCTCATCCAGAGACTTCGGAATTGTGTCGAAGAATCCCTTCGATACATAATAACCCATTGCGGAACTTGCAGTGTATACGAGAATCAATCCCGGTACGGAACCTGCTCCTGTAAGGCCGAAACCAGTCAGCACCTTGTACATGATGATCATTCCAAGGAATCCAGGGAACATTCCAAGTACAAGCATAAAGTTCATCAAGAACTTACGTCCCTTAAATCTCATACGAGAAAGTGTATAACTCATGCAAAGAACCATAACGGTCTGGATTACTGCGGTAAATACTGCAATGATGAAGGTATTTAAATACCATCTCTTGAAGTTATACTGTGTATTGGTAAATAACCACTTGTAGTTATCCCAGCCGAACTGCTTCGGGATAACATAACCTACCTGCATCGTAGTCTCACAACGGAAAGACTCCATAACAATGAGTACAAATGGGGTAAGCCAGATAATAGCCATTGCGATCAGGATAATATATACGATGATATTGCTGGTCGTCTGTTTTGCCTTTAAGCTCTTGTATTTTTTTTCGGAAGTTTTCTGACTCATTACTGGAAATCCTCCTCATTCTTATTTGATGGCAATATGTTGTAAACAATTACCGACAATGTAGCTACTACCACGAAGATCATAATTCCGACAACAGATGCCAGCTTGTAGTTGCTCTCTGTTCCCGTTGTGATCTTGAACAACCATGTGATAAGCAAATCGACGTTGCTTGCCGATCCACCGGAGGTCGTAAGTGCCGGATTTGCTTTTGCATCTCCTGCAAGAAGGTAGATAACATTGAAGTTGTTGATATTGCCGATAAAGCTTGTCAGCAGGTACGGTCCTGTTACGAATAACATATATGGAAGTGTTATCTTAAAGAACTGCTGTACTGCATTCGCGCCATCGATTCGTGCTGACTCGTACAGGTCATCCGGGATATTCATAAGAATACCGGTACACATCAGCATCAGGTATGGAATACCGATCCAGATGTTGACCAGAATAACAAGTACACGGGCTGACATCGTGTTGCCCCAGAAATCATACGGAGCAGATAAAAGTCCAAGTTTCATAAAGAAAGAGTTGATAAGTCCGCTCTTTGCAAAAAGTTTAGAGATATAAAGCAAGGAAATAAACTGTGGAACAGCGATTGTAAGAACGAAGATTCCACGCCATAGCTTCTTGAACTTGATACCCTTCTTGTTAATAAGTAGTGCAACAATAATTCCAAGGAAGTAGTTGGAGAAAGTTGCAAAGAATGCCCATACAAGTGTCCATCCAAGTATGTGCTTGAATGCGTATCCAAGGTTACCCTCGCCGGTGCTGAACAATTCTGCAAAGTTCTGCCAGCCAACCCACGTAAACAGATTACTATAACCATCATGTGCTCCATCATAGCTTGTGAAAGCTACTGCGATCATGAATACGATCGGGAGAATGGTAAAGCATGTGATACCTACGATCGGAAGCGCAAGAAGTGTCTTATAAAACTTGCCGTCCACGAGTTCATGTACATCGTCCTTAAATTTCGGAACATTTTTGCCTTCAGATTTAATAATGTCATTCTCTTTGCTGCCCTTAATGTTCTTTCTCCAAACAAATAAGAATAGGAAGATAAACAACAAGGAAAGTCCGCCATACAGAAGAATCTGGAAAGAGTCATCATAATGAACGGTTGTATATGCATCCAACACTGGGTCGTATACTTCAACGGCTGCAGCGTCGCCTAAATTATTCAATTTCGATAACCATGTAACACCTGTTGTAGCGGTATATCCAATGAATACCAGCTCAAAAGCCAGATAGCAAAGTCCGCGCACAATCTGACCACAGGTAAGATTGCCAAAGCCCATGATAATATAGGAGAGCTTTGTTCTCCAGGAGCCCTTCACAAAATCCATTACAAGATTCTTAGCTCCGTTTCCAATTCCAAAAACAATTGATTTTACAATCGAAGCGATTCCCTTTCCGATCCGGACAAAGAATCCACCGAATGCGCAAAAGAATTTCTTAATATTGTATATAATTCTCTGGCCTGTGCTCAGACCCTGATAATCAAGATAAGAGAGTTCTTTCATAGTATTACCCTTTTTAATTTTCAACAGGAGCTATCCCGGGATGATCCGGAATAGCTCCAAAATTAGTGTTCTTGTTTATAGTCCCAAAGCGAACTACTGTGCCTCTACAGTAAGAGTAGCATTTGTTCCATCGTATACTAAGGTTACAAGATATGTTCCGTCAGCATCGATTACAACGTTGTCGCCACCAGCAACTCCGTCAGCACCGAAGTTAACATCCCAGCTAAGTCCCTGACGAACCTTGAACTCATCTCCAGCCTTGAAATCAACTGTTGCAGTCCATGTGCCAGCCGGATCCTCTGTCATAGCAACATCAGTATCCCAGTTGTATCCACCGAAGGAACCGATCAATGTAAATGCATTCAGAGTAGCCTCATCCATGGTGAATAACTCATCGATAGAAGCCTTGTAAGAATCAAGACCTGCCTGAAGCTCTTCATCGGTAGTAGACTCTTCTGCTACAACACCAAGTAACTTAGCGATATCCCACCAAGAACCATGGATCTGTCCCTGTGGAGTAGCGAACTCGTTCTGTGCAGCAAGTGCTGAAAGTGCCGGGTCAGCCTGTACTTCATCAGACTGCTGAGCCTCAAGGTTAGATGGTCCCCATCCAACAAGCTCATATCTCTGAAGCTGGCACTCTGCACTTGTAAGGTACTGAGCCAGCTTGTGAAGAACTGCTGCCTTAACAGCGTCATCCTGTGGCTTGATACCCATAAGCTTGCAGCCTGAGTAAGATCCCATATGGTAGGTTGTTCCATCAACAGTAAATGAAGGAAGATCTGTTACAGCGTAGTTGTCACCAAGTGCTTCCTTAGCTGCGTTAACGCTCCATGTACCACTTACAACTACACCAGCAGGAACTGCTGCTGCGAACTGAGCTGCATCTGAAGATGATACATACATATCAGACTTAACCATCTGCTGCATTCCCTTTAATGCGATAAGACCATTTGCGGAATCGAAATCATCATCAACAGAGGTGAAGGTTCCATCCTCAGCCATTGTCCAGTCAGAGTGGCATCCGGTTGCGAAGAAGAAAGAAGCAACATACCAAGCAGAGGTATCTGTTTCCATACAAATTGTTCTTCCGGCTGCTTCACAATCTGCAACGATTGCTGCAAGATCATCAAGACTGCTCTCCTGAACTACGCTCTTGTCGTAGAACATGAAGTAACCATTGTCAGAAGTAAGTGGGTAGCAGTAAATGTCAGAACCAACAGTTGCTGCCTTTAAAGAAGTTGCATCATTTGCCTCGGTAACGATTGATGCTGCGTTTGTTCCAAGCTTTGTAAGCGCTCCAGCCTCAACAAGTCTGATCAGCTGATCCTGTGCGAAGCAGAAAAGATCTGCACCACTTGCAACGTCTGTGATCATATTAGATGCTGAGTTAGCCTCGGTAACTCCTTCAACTGTTGCATTGATAACGATTCCCGGATTAGCCTCCTCGAATGCGTCAATCTGCTGCTCTGTCAACTGAGCAACACCCTCAGACTCAGATACCCATACGGTAATGTCATAGGTTCCGGAAAGATCTGCCTCAGTAGCAGCTGGAGTCTCAGCATCTGAGCTGTTGTCTGCAGGAGCATCGGTGCTTGCACCGTTGTTATCTGCAGGAGTGTCATTGTTTGTTGTGCTGTTGTCAGAACCACAAGCTACCATAGAAACAGTCATGGTTGCAACGAGCAAAGCTGATAATACTTTCTTTTTCATCGTTTTCCTCTCCTTTTGATAATAAAAAGTATTTTATATAAAATGCACTATGCATCCTATACCGTTAAGTATGTTACCGGCGGTAAACCGCGGCGAGATTTCTCAGCCATGTCCGCCTTGCTTCATCGAGCTGTTCTTTGTGGAGTCTCCAACGCCAGTTTGCCCCGACCGTTCCCGGTTCGTTCATGCGCGCCTCGTTCCCCAGCTTGAGAACATCCTGCATCTGTATGATCGCCAGATCTGCTGTGCTCCGGTATGCAGCCCGGATGAGTGCATCCGGTATATCTGCAATGGTATGTATGTTCAGATACTCATACAAATATGCAAGCTCATATTCATTCTTGTTACGGAAATATCCCGCTATCGTCTCATTGTCGTGCGTTCCCGCATATACGACAATCTGATGTTCTGTATAATTATGTGGAAGATGTTCATTAAACGGATCTCCGTCAAACGCGAACATTAAAACCTTGGTTCCGAGCCAACCGCTCTTCTTCAAAAGCCTCTTGGCTCCCGGCGTAAGTACCTTGCCGCCGTAGTCATCTGCGATGACCACCGTATTGGAAAGCTCATCGTTCAGGCAATCCGTAAACTTGCGTCCCGGTCCCTTGAACCACTTGCCGCCCGCCGTATCATCCGCCTGATAAGGTACGGAATAATTCTTGACGATTCCAAGAAAATGGTCGATCCGGATGATATCAAACATCCGCTCTGCCATCCGTATTCTTTTCTTCCACCATGAGAAGCCGTCCGCCTCCATGTTGTTCCAATTATATAAAGGGTTGCCCCATATCTGTCCTGCATCTGAGAACTTATCCGGGATCGCAGCCGCCACATATTCCGGCAAACCGTTATCCTTTAAAAGGAAGAGCTCCGGATTCATCCATGTGTCTGCACTGTCCAGTCCCGCAAAAAATGCCACATCTCCGATGATCTTTACCCCTTTGAAATTGGCGTACTCTCTAAGATCATCCCACTGTTTAAAAAACTCGTATTGGCAAAATCCCCAAAACCTGATGTTATTATACAACTCTTTTCGGCATTTTGCAAGCGCAACCGGTTGCTTTTTTTTAATTTCTTCGTTCCAATCCTGCCAGCACTTATTCTCATTCGCATTTTTGATCGCCATGTAAAGCGTATATCCGTCCAGCCAGTCCCGATTTGCCTCGCAAAAGCGCTCGTAATCGGCGTTCCGTCCGTCAAATCGTTCAAATGCCTTCTGGAGGATTGCCATCCGGCTCTCAAAAAGTGCCGCGTAATCAACTGTGCCGTCATCCGCGCCCCAGTTGTAGCAACGAATCTCTTCCGGTTTCAATAAGCCATCTCTTACTAGAAAATCCAGATCAATCAGATACGGATTCCCGGCGAATGCGGAAAGGGACTGATATGGGCTGTCACCAAAGCTCGTAGGTCCGAGCGGAAGCACCTGCCAATACCGCTGTTTTAAATCTACCAGCAAATCGACGAAGCGATATGCCGCATCTCCCAGCGTGCCGATTCCATACGGAGATGGCAAACTTGGAATTGCAAGAAGTATTCCGGCGCCTCTTGTCAGTTCATTTGTCTCCAATGTTTCCCCGCCTCACTCGAAAAATTTTCGTGTTTTTTCGTATCTAGGTACAATTTTAGTTTGCGGTCACCTCTTTGTCAACGTTTTTCACATATCTAATCCCAATTTTGCCACTTTGTACGTTTTTTTGACTAGAAATTTGTGTATATTCACAATAAGTAATCGTGTAAGTTTCGAAAAAAATTTTGTCGGTGTATTGATTCCCTTTTTGTACTTTCGTATAATAGCTAAGAATAGATATTTACGGAAATGATATTGTGCAGATGCACATATATAATAGAAAGGATTTTCATGCCTACGATCAAAGATATTGCCAACCGTCTCGGTGTGTCCGTCAGCACGGTGTCCAAAGGTCTTAACGGTGCCAGTGACATCAGCAATGAGCTTCGCCAGATGGTTTTAGACACAGCCGTTGAAATGGGTTACAGCACAAAACGCTCCCGCAAGGAGGAGAACCGCAAAATCTGCCTCATGGTCGAGAATATGGATTATGAGCATCCGGGCGAATTTGGATACGAGCTGGTGCTCGGTTTTAAGCAGAACGCTTACCGTGCCAACTGGGATGTCACCGTTGTTCCTATGAACCCAAGCTTCCAGATGGAGGAAAAATACGATACATATCTGTTGAAAAACGGATACTGCGGTGCGTTTCTTGCCGGTTTTGCGCTTCACGATGAGTGGATGAAGCAGCTTGAGAATACTACGATGCCGACGGTTCTTCTGGACAACTTTATCCCGGAGAATCCAAACGTCTGCTATGTCGGAACGGACAGCTACGAGGGCATCGAGCTTGCCGTGCGCCACCTGTACACGCTCGGTCACAAAAAGATCGCCTTTTTAAACGGTTCTCTCTACTCCTTAGTATCCGACCAGCGGCAGGAGGCGTTTGAAAACGCCATGAAGAAATTCGATCTTCCGGTCAGCCGTGAGCTGATGGCGCGTGGTTACTATGTTTCCGACAGTGCCAAATACCATGTGCCGGGCTTTTTGTCTGCAGGCGCGACCGCGATTCTCTGCGGTAACGACCTGATTGCAAAGGGTGTCATCGAGGAATGTCAGGAGCGCGGTTTCCGCGTGCCGGACGACATCAGTGTGATCGGTTTTGATGACATTCCGCTCTCCGCATCCCTTACGCCTGCCCTTACGACCATCCGGCAGGAGTTAAACGAGCTTGGACGCTGCGCTTATGTCATGCTTGAATCTCTGATCCGGCACATTCCGATCAGCAAGACCTTGATGCGCCCGCAGCTTATCGAGCGTGATTCCACGACTCGCGTTCCGGCTTCCACAACGGTCAAGCATGGAGATTCTATATGAAACATCGCTATTGTAAATGGATAGCTCTGATCCTGTGCGCACTCCTTTTCTGTAGTGCGTGCAGCGTGTCAGATCTTTCGCTTCTTTTTATGAACAAATCTGACCGCGAGATTTATGTACACGACAATCCTCGTTTCTGGAATCAGACAACTCCCATCACGGATTCATTGAACCTTTTTACGTTAGAGAACGATTTTTTCTCCGGAAAGCCCTACAATGATCTGTTCCGCTTTGGGGACAATCTCCTTCTCGCCGGCGAAGCAAGCTACCGCTCGGTGATCGCCGATCGTTTTGATGATGCTGCCGATGATTCCTACCAGTATTCGTTCGAGGTGTACAGCCCGTGGTACAACCGGATTGTTGCGACACTTCCGCACACGGAGGTGTCCTGCACTTCCTATCAGGTATGCGGGGATACGCTCCTGCTGCTTGATTCCGAGAGCGGGCAGCTGCTTGTATATGATTCCGGGCTTGAACCGGCAGGCAGCTATGATGTTTCCTTTTACGAGGATATCGATGCACTTACGTTTTATGCCTCCAGCATCAGTGGCACCTATTATGTGTATTCATCGGACAGCGAGACGATGGAATGCCTGCGTCTTTCCGGGGCTCACACCTCCCACACGCCGCTTTCCGTTCCGTATTACGAGCTTATGCCTCTGTACAGCACACCGGATGAGCATACGCTCACGTTCTCAGGCGTGGATGAAGCCTCGCTTCAGGATGTGATCATTGTCTACGATACCGAAGCCGAAGCGGTTGCCCGCACATACCCGGCAGGCAGCCTTGATGAAGTGGCAGCCGATGCCAACGCGGATTTTTCCCCGCATGGAAATATCCTGCAGCGGGACTTTACGCTCGACGAAGCTTCCTCCCATTATCTGGCAGCCTTCTACTATTATGATCCAAGCGGGGAGGGGATTTCCTCCTGCACCTATGACTGTGGGGATTACAGCTCCACCGAAAATGTTTACTATCTCGGCCGTAATCTGGGCTTTTTCGACGAGCAGCAGCTCGGTTTTCTGCTGGCATACAATTCCGACTGTCAGCCGCATCTTCTGGTGTGGGATCTAAGCAAATCCCAATCCGATATGCAACCGCTTTCCATCGCCGCCGGGCAGGATGCCACAGACTCTTCCTCTCTGGACTGGGGACAGCTTTTAGATCTTCGCGCCCGTGCGGATGCATTGGAGCAGATGTACGGTATTGAAATATGCTTTGGTCCACAAACGCCTGACCAGCTTGGCGTGTATCAGCTATCCGCCGAGAATGACAGTGCTGTGCTGACAGAATGCTTGGATAAGCTTTCCGCCTCGCTCAAATGCTACCCTGCCAACTTCTTCTCTCAGCTTTGCATGGGCGAAAGCTCCGGCATTACCTTCTATCTTGCCGGAAGCATCTATTGTGACACCGAGGGCATGTTAAGCACGCCGACCGGCTTTACCGATTCCATTGACCAGCGGCTTGTCATGGTATTAAGCACTCCGTATTGCTGGGATTGGGATTACACCATCAACCATGAGCTGTCGCATCTGATCGACCAGCGGCTTGAATACCGTTCCAATTATGTTGCGGATGCGCTTTTTTCGGAGACAAAATGGAGTTCCTTCAATCCGGACGGCTGCGAATATCTAAACACCTACGATGGATATGAGGAAAGTGAAATGTACGAATTATATTCAGACTATTTTGCGGATGCTTACGGGCTGACCTTCGCTACCGAAGACCGCGCCGAATTATTCGGGCTGGCAATGGCTGACTATCTCGGAAGCTTTGACGAGGATGCTTTCTTCAAGGAGGATTCCCCGACCGCCGAGAAGTTCCGCTATTACTGTGCCTGCATCCGTGACGGCTTCGACACAGCCGGATGGGACGAAGTCATGCCCTGGGAATCCATTCTTCCGTAACTAAACAAAGAGTCACATTGCGTGACTCTTTGTCAAAATCCCTATTGCTTCATTACTTGCCCAGCTTCTGAGCCATTTTACCCAGTGTCTTCGTATTTCTCACAGTTGCTTTAATTTTGTTTCTCTTCTCAATGTCAGCCTTAAGCTTTGTTTTCATCTGGGAATGGATATCCTTGTACAGGTTATTCATTTTTTCTCCATCTTTTACAAAGCTCTTTACCTCGCCTGTCATGAGGCACTTCATTGTCTTCTTGTAAGCATCTGTGTCCCGGATTCTCCTTTCAAGCTCAGTCAGTGATTTCTTATTCTCTGTCATCTTCTCAAAGCTGCCCTTTTTATCATCCGCATCCTTCTGGAAAGCAGCATGCTGCTCTGCGGATACCATCTTTAATATGGTTAAATTCACCAGATACTTACCGAATACCTTCTGTCCCTCCTTGTCCAGTTGTTCGCCGGTCTTTTTCAAATTGAACTTATCGTACATACACTCTGGATTCTTAGAATCGAATTGCTTCAATGTCCAATTCTTCATGCGATCAATATTCTCATTGGTACGATTCACCCAGAACATTGTTTTATTGAGTCCTGAAGTTCCCTTTTTGTTAAATTCATTTCTCGCCTTCTCCTGGTTCTCTTTAATCTGCGGATCTTCGTCAGATAACTTCTTGTCCTGGTCAGGAGCCGGTGGTTCCACAGCCCCATTCTTTAGTTCCTGTGCTTTCTGATATTCCTTCAACAAGCCGCCAAGTCCCATGGCTTCCATTTTAGCAAACGCCGACTCTTTTCCTGCATGAACTCGCTCTCTTGCCTCCGCTTGAGCCTGTCTTGCTTTTTCTACCTCTGGGGTTTCATCCTTAATCTTTGCTCCGAGAGCGCTCATCTTCTCATCAATTTCTTCAATTTTCTTATTCAAAGCTGTGTAGGAATCAATTCTCTTCAACTGCAGGTGACCATAATAGGCAATTTTATCAGCAAGTTCCATACGAAGCTTCTCCTGTGGTTTACCGGAGTTATGATTCTTCTTGTATTTAGAATATTCTCTGGCGCTCGTTATAAGACGTGCTGTATTCTTCTCAAGTTCCAGCCTCTTCTTTGGATCCGCGAGATCGTTCTCGTTATAGTTGCGGCTCATTTCAACATATCGTTCGAACTCTTCCCTCATCGTGCGGAACTGTCTCGAGCCTGTAATCCTAAGCAGAAATGTATCAGCATCTTTGAATTTATCTGTAAACTCCTGAATTTTCTCCTGATTCATTGCAGCCTTTACATCCTTCATCGTCTGATTCGCTTCGGATGCAGTTTTTTTCGCTTCTTCTCTCTTCTCGCCGAGCTTCACATTGTCATTGTGATAATCCGTATATTCATGCTTGAAAACACCTGCTTTATCCAAGGTAAGATTTACCTGCATACCTCCTTCGACCGCAGTAAATGCTCCGCCGTCCTTAATATATTTCATAGCAGCTTCATCATTCAGGCTGATTTCTTCCCCATCTGGTTTTGCAAGCATAACCTTGTCGCTTGTAAACCCAAGATTTTCAAGCTTATCGGCAAGCATGCCTCTTGCAACCGTAGGATTGACATCAACCTGCGCATTAAACTTACCGTCCAGAATTATCTTTGCCTCAAGTTCACCGTCGCTAACTGTAACCGGATTGCCATCTGTAAGATAATCTCTTGCTTCGTCCGTGCTGAAATCAAGTGGTTTGCCATCCTTATCCTTATAGCTTGCAAGTGTCGGATAAAAGCCAAGTTTCTCTGCAAGACTATCAAGTTTTCTGACCATCGCAGACGGTGTATAACTGTAGTCTACATTGTAATTTTCGCCGACGCTCAGCATCACTTCCTTATCATCCTGTGTTGCAATGACAGGATTTTTGCTCAGATACTCATTCCAATCCAATTCGGATGGCTTAAGATTGTTGCCCTCAAGGTCTGTATAGACTACCTTCTCCGGATCAAATTCCAGCTTCTTAAGCGTATCCCCAGTTCTTAAGGATGCAGTCTCCGGTGCCAGCTTATATGTAAATGCATCCGTAGACTGATCCATGGAAATCTCATAGCAACTGTCTCCATGTAACAGCTTAACAGCATATCCCAAGTACAGATAATTTATATCTTTGTCCTTTTTAAGATCCAGATCCTTCTGTTCTGCTTCCGCCTCAATCAGGTTTACGCTTGTTACATCCTCCAGCTTAATACCAAGTTGCTCGTCAAGGTAGGTTCTAAGCTTTTCGCGGAGATCTTCACGCAGTTTTTCCTCCTCACTCGGCTCATTCGAATGATTTCCAGCAACAAGTGCTCTATTCAAAGAACTGACTCCCATAGACCTGAAGTAATTCTTCTCTTTCGTCTGTTCAGATGCCCAATCATACAGTTCTTTATTCGTTGTCATATCGTTAGTTATCTGGTCTGCATCGATCAGTTTATAGCAAGGGAGAGCCATGGTCTCTAAGCGATTTTCTATATCTATGAGCTCCGAATACAGATCAAGCATATGCTCACAAGTCTTACGATCTTCAAGCGTGAATCTGAAATCCTTGGATGTAAGCATTGTTTTCATCTCGCATGCCAAGAAGTGCATATAGCTGTACTTTTCATAATTTTCAATCAGATTCTCATCCTTTAAATTACGCAGATCCTCCGGCTTAACCGCCAAAAACTCTGCCGACATGTATGCGAGCAGATTGCCTCTCTCCGATAATCTGAGATTTATTTCTTCATCTACCGCCTTTTCTGCCTGCTCAAGGCTGATTCCCTGTGCTCTTTTCTTTAGTATCCTGTCTCCTCTGAGTTCTTCATCCGCCAGCATCACTCTTTCAAAGTTACGGAATACATAATCAGACCCTATGCTCTCCAGATAATTCTGCGCGATGGAGAGAAAACGGTTTGTCGGATGCACAAAGCTTCGGTTTCCAACCTCCTTCATCGTGCTTGCTTTTATCATCTTATCCCAAATACGCTTTGTGTTTTCTTCCCGTTCTTGTATCTTCTGCTGATCCGTCACGATGTAATTCTGAAGTATCTCAGGAATGGCGTCGGCAGACACCTCAACAGACTCCAGTTCTCCCATCATTCTGTCGTGGAACTCATTATAATTCTCTGCATTCTGATACTCATCGCGCATTGTTCCAATCATCTCATTTGCGCTTATACCAAATCCCTTCTTTACTTCCTGCTGTTCTTTCTTTGGCATCTTGTGCTCCTCCTTATTTCTGTTGTTAATTCCGATTCATTGTTAAACTTTCGTTTACTTTATATATGTCATTTCCTGTTATGAATGGATTCTATCATAACAAAGGAGACAAAAAGTAGACAAATACTACTGTATAAAACAAAAACCGGATCACATGATCCGGTTTCTCGTGGGCAGAGGTGGATTCGAACCACCGAAGCAAGTTGCAGCAGATTTACAGTCTGTCCCCTTTGGCCACTCGGGAATCTGCCCATTCCGTCAAGGTATTGCCTTAACACTTTGAAAGTATACCATATTCACTTTATTTACACAAGTCCTAATTCCACTCACTTTCATTCATTATCCCCATCAATTACAGAAGCATTTAAAGTCCAACCGCAAGGCGTGCGAAGTTGGTGTTCCTTGCACAATACGCTTTGAATGCCAGCGACAGTCTGAATGGTCTTATGAGTGATGGTTGGGGATATTCGGTGATATTTTTAGATAGTAAAAAAGACAGCTTCGAGCGCTGTCTTTTTAGGAGAAGGTATTTTTACTATGGGGTATAGCAAAAACTATATAATGTATTGGGGGGTTTTTACAGGTATTATAATAGCATGGACGTATCGAAAAGTCTGCACAAAGTTCACAAAAATTATAGGTGCATCCTGTGCAGAATGTACAGTACCTTTTCCCTATATTTGGAAAGAACTGCAAAAATCTGCACAAAAGATGCACCCATTTTTGTATTGATATTTGAAATTAACTGTTTTCTGCCTCAAACAAAGCTTCAAACTCGCCGCGTGTGATCTTCTCTTTCTGCAAAAGAAGTTCTGCGCAGGCATCTAACACGCCGCGATGCTCTAAGATCATGCTCTTAGCCTTCTCGTAGGCGTCATCGATCATACGCTTGACTTCCTCATCGATCCGCTCTGCGACAGCATTGCTATAACTCTTGGTATGAGCGAGGTCTCTTCCGATGAATACCTCCTCGTCATCATCATCGTAGCAGATCAGACCGATCTGATCAGACATACCATACTTTGTGACCATGCTGCGGGCAAGCTTTGTCGCCTGCTTGATGTCCTGTGATGCACCTGTCGTAATATCATCGAATACAAGCTCCTCCGCGACACGTCCGCCGAGATCGACGATGATCTCCTGAAGCATACGTCCCTTGGAGTTGAACATCTCATCCTTCTCCGGCAGAGGCATGGTGTAGCCTGCTGCTCCCGCTCCGGTCGGAATGATGGAAACAGTATATACCGGTCCAACATCCGGAAGCAGATGGAAGAGGATTGCATGACCGGCTTCGTGGAAAGCGGTAATGCGCTTTTCCTTCTCGCTGATAACACGGCTCTTCTTCTCCGCACCGATTCCAACCTTGACAAAGGACTTATTGATGTCTGCCTGACAGATATATGCCCGGTTCTCCTTTGCTGCAAGGATTGCCGCCTCATTTAACAGGTTCTCAAGATCCGCACCGGTAAAGCCTGCCGTCGTCTGCGCGATCTGCTTTAAATCTACGTCATCGCCGAGTGGCTTATTCTTTGCATGGACTGCAAGGATCTCCTCGCGTCCTGCCACATCCGGTCTGCCAACGACTACCTTGCGGTCAAAACGTCCCGGACGCATGATCGCAGGATCAAGAATATCGACACGGTTGGTCGCTGCCATGACGATAATACCCTCATTGACACCAAATCCATCCATCTCTACGAGCATCTGGTTCAAAGTCTGCTCACGCTCATCATGTCCGCCGCCCATACCGGTTCCACGCCGTCTTGCAACTGCGTCGATCTCATCGATAAACACGATACAAGGAGCATTTTTCTTGGCATCCTCAAACAGATCTCTCACACGGGATGCGCCAACACCGACAAACATCTCCACGAAATCTGATCCGGAAATGCTAAAGAACGGTACGCCTGCCTCTCCCGCAACTGCCTTGGCAAGAAGCGTCTTACCGGTTCCCGGAGGTCCCACGAGAAGCACACCCTTCGGGATTCTTGCGCCAAGCTGTGTATACTTGCGCGGTGCTTTCAAAAAGTCAACGATCTCTTCCAGTTCTTCCTTTTCCTCGTGAAGTCCGGCAACCTGATCGAACTTGACATGATTTTCCTCCTCGGTCGAGAGCTTTGCACGGCTCTTGCCGAAGTTCATCATCTTGCCACCGCCGTTCTGGGCTGCGGCATTGTTGTTCATGATTACAAACAAAATAAAGAATGCGCCAAAGATCAGCAGATACGGAAGCAGTGTCATGATCCAGCTCTCCGCCGGAACGTTCTGACAGGTGTACTCCGTAAATCCGTACTTATCCATAAGTGTCTGGCACTCGTTTACATCGGAGGTATACAATATATACTTCTGACCGTTGGTGTATACGATCTGCAGGCTTCCGGTCGGGATCTCCCGGTTCTGGACAACATTGACGGTCGAAACCTGTCCGTCTGCAAGTGCGCTCTCAAACTGACTCTTTGTATATGATACGGTCGATGAATTATGCCCCATCATATACCAGATCAGGATAACTGCGAGGATCAGCATGATATAAATGCCAAAGCCTCTGAATGTGCTGTTTTTTCTGGTATTCAAACTCTCTCTCCTTACTCTACGTCTTCTACAAATCCAATATATGGAAGATTGCGGTAACGCTGGTCAAAATCCAGTCCGTATCCCACAACAAACTTATCCGGAATCACAAAACCAGTATAGTCACACACTACGTCATCGACCACTCTGCGATCCGGCTTATCCAAAAGCGTGCACAGTGTCAGGGACTTTGGATTTCTGCTCTTAAAAAGCGGGATCAGTCTGCTTAAGGTGTTACCGGAATCGATAATATCCTCTACGATAATAACATTCTCGCCCTCGATGGAATGGCTTAAATCTGTCTTGACATTTACCACTCCGGATGACTTCGTTGCTGAACCATAGCTTGAAACGGACATAAAATCGATCGTCATCGGAAGCTCAATGCGCTTTGCCAGCTCTGTGGTAAAAAAGATAGAGCCCTTCAATATACATACCAGGTATACGGACTGTCCCGCAAACCGCTTGGTGATGTCTGCACCGATCTCGGCGATCCTCTTATTCAGCTCTTCCTCTGTCAGATACACAGAGATTTTATGCTTTGTCGTGTAATCCATGAATATTTCCTCCATTGTATTGTAATTCAAAAATCAGCGCCGTGTCTTTACCTATCTTGTAATCCGCACCGATGCGCCCACCGATGATCCACGCAATGCGATGTTCCTGTGCGATCAGCAGGATATTGTCTCTCTCCGCTGCGGGAATCTTCTCATTGGTCATGTAATCGCTCAGCTTTTTGTGCTGTCCACCGTCATTTATAACAAAATAGTCGCCATTTTGGCGCGTTCTCACGAAAAATCCATTTTTAATCTTATCATAATCCAACTGTTTCGTATATGGTTTTTTTACAAATTCTTCCGCACATACACTGCGGGCATACACACGCCCCCAAAGGCTCTGCCCGTCCTCCGATGCCCAGAGGCATACCGCATCACCGCTTAAGCTGCACCGGGCAATCTGCTCTGCTGTCACCCAGAAAGGAGGCATCTCTTTCCCTCCGCGTATTCCCCGGCTGGTCAGGCAAAGCTTGTCATACTCCATGTAAGCAGTCACCCCGTAAGGCAGATCCAGCCTCCGCCCGGACTGCAGCCGCATCAGATGCTCTAAAGCATCGACGTGGACTGCCGCAATATCCTTCCGATGTCCCGATGCCTCAAACAACAGCATGCGAAGTACCTCCTGCCGCAGCGCGGGATGCAGCCCGGATAGTGCACTGCTGTCTGCCTGCAGCACATGCTCTCTCTGCTGCATATGCTCCCGGTAAAATGCTTTCGCCTGCTCCTGTATGAAATCATAGGCTTCCCGCAGCCGCCCCGCACTCTCATTGATGTGTGCGACCGCCTGCGGGTTGATTCCCGCAAGCTGCGGAAGCAGCGTATTTCTGATCCGGTTTCTGGTATAGCTCTCATCACTGTTCGTCCGGTCTGTCCGGTATTCCTGCCCGCGCTCTGCAAGGTACTGCTCGATCTCCTCTCTGCTTACACATAGCAGAGGGCGGATATAACAGGTAGTCCCGCTTCTTCGCACTGGAGCGATCCCCGCCATCCCGGCGAGTCCACTGCCTCTTGCCATCTGGAACAGCACCGTCTCCACATTGTCCTCTATATGGTGTGCGACCGCGATCTTTGTATGCGCGCCGGTCTGTCGTGCGCATTGTTCCAACTGCTCATACCGCAGTATCCGGGCAGCCTCCTCCGTCCCCAATCTGTGCTGCAGTGCATACTGCGGCACATCCACCGGGCAGATCATAAGCGGGATGCCAAGCCGTGCACACAGTGCGCGCACAAACGCCGCATCTTCCCTGCTCTCATCCCCACGGATGCCATGCTCGACATGTACCGCCGACAGTGAGATTCCAAGCTGTTCACGGCACGCATGCAATATCAGAAGTAAACACACGGAATCCGCACCGCCGGAGCACGCGACAAGGACATGGCCGCCCGCCTCTGTCATGCCATTTCGGCGCATATATTCCATTATCTTTTGTTCCATCATCTATTTCTCCCAAATTCCGGTCACAAGGATCGTCATATCATCGAGTGCCTGTCCTCCGGTAAACAGCAGTACATGTTCGAGTGCCCGCTGCGCAAGTGCGCTGGCATTGTCGGTATCGATATCACTTAATATCTCTGCAAACTTCTGCTCCGGATTCTTTGTATGAAGATATTCTAACACACCATCGGAAACCATGACAAGGAAATCCCCACTTTGGAACTGTCTTCGGATGATCTCCGGCTGCTGATCAAGGCTTGCCCCCGCCGGAAGTGATCCCGGAGCGATGTACTCGACATCCTCCCCTCTTCGGATAAAAGTCGCCGCAGCTCCGATCTTATACAGCTCAAGCTCTCCGGTATACAGATCCGTCCGTGCCAGATCCAGCGTCGAGAATGCATTGTCCTGCCCTTGCAGCACCATCGCAGAGTTCATCATCTGAATGGCGATATCCTCGCCGAAGCCTGCCTCCATAAATTTTTGCAGCAGATCCACCACCAGCTCGCTCTCCTGGCTTGCACGGCTTCCGGAGCCCATTCCGTCCGACAGGCAGACGTAGTGTCTGCCGTTTTCCATCGTAAACATCGTAAAATTGTCCCCATTCACCGATGAACCGTTTTTCTTTTTGGCTGCGATCCCAGCCATCGTGTAGTAGGTCGTGTCCTCATACACCGTAAGCCATGCCGCTTCCTGCGTCAGGAGCGATCTCGCCCCCTGTTCTAACCGCAACGTCTGCCCGGTCGCCTTCTCAAGCGCCCGCACATAATTCTTTGCCGGGATGCCTCCGCCCCACTTGCTTGCAACATTCGCCTCGATGTATATACGGTTCTGCGCATCCTCGTATATGTGTACGTCCTCCGCGACCAGCCCCTTTTCCTTCACCTCGTAGGCGATCTTTGATAACAGCACACGGCTCTTGGCGGTAATATCCGGGTCTGTCCTGCTCCATTCGTTCATCAGCCCGGCGATTGCATCCAGTTGTCCGGCGATCGCGATGCGGTTTTCAAGCAGGCGGCGATACCATGCCTGATTCAGTTCCATGCGGCTAAACGCCGCGATCGCTTCCTCCACCATGCTCGAATAGCGCGGGCAGGTGCTCAGATACGCTTTTTCCATGATCTCCTCCCTCGGGTGATGCGCGATGACTGCCTGAAGCATCTGGCGGATGCGCACCGACAGATCCATGCGGTGTTCATTCCAGCAGACCGCACAGCCGTCACAGGCGGCGCACAGTTTTCCGGTTATCTCCTGCTCAAGCACGCCTACGTCCTCCGCGACCGATTTTTCCTTGATACGGTGCATGGAAGTAAATGCGCTTGACAATCCATCCACCGCCGTTGCAAACGCCGCGGCGCGCTCCCGCTTACGATCCTGCGGTACATTGTAATACTCCTCCTGCTTTTGCAGGCTGGCGGCGCTTTTGACATAGCCGGACGCCATTTCCATGCAATAGTAAAATGTGAGCGTCAGTCCTATGATCAGCACACCTTCACTGATTCCAAGCAAAAGTGTTCTCCCGTCATCCATCGCAAACACATTTCCCGATATGTTCATCACCGCAATGATCGCGCCCGCAATAAGCCCCGCCGCGATGCCGCCGCATTTGCGGTTTGCCCATATATAAAACCGTATCGTCACTGCAATCGCCACCAGTGCGAACCCATATTTGACCATCGAAGTCATCGGAAGAAAGTAGCCCATCCCGGCAAGCAGCCCGACATACAACAGCAGTCCGCCCTCGCCCCGCAGGTAGTTCGCCGCAAAATACGCCGGTATCACAGGATAATATCCCATGACACATAACATGCTGCACGCAAAGCCGATTCCTCCCAGAACAATCTGTCTGATTCCCTTTCGTAACACATCCACTGTTTTCATTTTCTGCCTCCACATCGATATTCTGCCGTCAGACGGCAAGTGTCTCGATTATACGAGGCGTTTTCAAAAATGTTTGTCAAAACAATGAATGTCCGAAAAAAACTTTTCGTCATTCTCTCTCTTAACGTGCGATTTGAAGGATATAAAAACGGAGATTAAAGGCTTTGCCCTAATCTCCGTCTGTCTCCTTAAATATGATCTGATTGTCATACGCAAGCCCCAGCTTGCTCTTTGCGGTATCCTCGATATAGTCATCGGACTTCATGTACTCTTCGAGGTCGTCGATCTCGGTCGCGCGCTGCGTCTCATCCTCATACTGTGCCTGTAGCTCATCCATCCGCTCGGAATAGGTATCGTCCTTCTGCTTCACGCGATATATCTGCACTGCCATAACTACCACAAACAATAGCACAAACACGCCAATGCTCACGGTTCCGGCATTCGTTCTTTTCTTTTTTCTTCCAGCCATGAAATCACCTCACTTAAAGTGTTTTTCTACCATGATTGTAACCGCTTTCTTAAGGTTTTTCAATCGTTTTTTGCTCCATGCCACCAAATATGCGGCACCCTTAACCAGCCACCTTCCGAGCAAAACATGATAGATTATGGCTCCTACGGTGATTCCGCCCACAATATAGCCACGGATTCCGCCAGAATTTTCCTGATAAAAAAAGACAAAGACGACGATGCACGCCACCGCCCAATACAATAAATCCTCCAGCGACACCCAGATGATCCCCCGCGGGATGATCCGCCTTACAATCCGAAGCAGATCATACACCCCCGCCATTCCTGCGCCGAGTGCCATCGCTGCCGCCAATATGCCAAGCTCCTCATAGATTCCGGTGCTGACACCCATCACTTAAAGAGCCTTCCGAGCACTCCGGCTGCCTTCTCTCCAGGCTTTGGAACATCCGAATACTCCATCGAAACGATCAATCCCTCCATATCCACCTCGCCCTTTTCAAGATTGAGGCGGTTTACATGAAGATCCTTGCCCTTTACGATAAGCATTCCCATCTCTGTCTCTAAAAGGATCTCCGACACATCAAACGACAATACATCTAGGATACCGGTAAAGCTTCCGTTTTTGCGATTCGTCAAAAGCGCCTTGTGCGCCCCTGGTCTGGTATTTTCTTCCATAAAATAAGACCTCCTATATAACAAATATATTAGGAGGTCCACTTCTTTATTCCATTTTGAGGACAACATCAGGAAATATATTCAAATAGCTCCTTCGCCTCTTCCTTCTTGGTCGTATCCGCGATGTCAAGCACGCGGACCTTAACCGATTTCTGACCGAAAAGTATCTCGATCTCATCACCGACCTTAACGGTTGTAGATGCCTTTGCCGGCTTGCCGTTTACCATGACGCGCCCTGCATCGCACGCCTCATTGGCAACGGTTCTGCGCTTGATCAGACGGGATACCTTTAAAAACTTGTCAAGTCTCATAAGCGTTTTTGCTCCCTACAAAACAAAAAGGACCTGCCGCTTGGACAAGTCCTTCTGATTCTTTAAATATCAATCAAATTAGTTGATGGAATCCTTTAAAGCCTTACCAGCCTTAAACTTAGGTGCCTTAGAAGCCGGGATGGTCATCTCTGCACCAGTCTGTGGGTTGCGTCCGGTTCTAGCAGCTCTCTCAGATACTTCAAAAGTGCCGAAGCCAACTAATGTAACTTTCTCACCCTTCTTTAATTCTTCAGCGATTACTTCAGTAAATGCCTTTACAGATGCTTCAGCGTCCTTCTTAGAAAGTTCAGCCTTCTCTGCAATAGCAGCAACTAATTCTGCTTTGTTCATGATAAAAAGTTCCTCCTCTGGATTCTTATATTCATAATAATTCGAGTCACATCCCAAATTATTTACATCATTATATATACTTGTTTTTTCCATATTTGTCAAGGAAAAACGCTAATTTCGGCATATTCGTCATAACCCGTTGATCAATTCTGTTAATGTTGACAAATAATCTTTTAAGATATCCGCCTCGGAGGTATTATCACTCGTCTGTGTGCTTGATTGCGTCTCGGTTTCTGTCTGTGTCTCGGTGTTCTTCTCCGTCGTACTCTCACTATCTGTCTCGGTGCTCTCCTCCTGCTTGAACGCGATCATGATCGTCGCCTCCTCGGAATTGACAAAAAGGTACTTCGAGATCTCATCATAACCGTTGCAGAGCGCCCGGATGCGGTGCTTGCCGTACTGAAGCTCCATCGGCTCGGTGTAATCGACCTTCTCGCCGTCCACTTCAAGGATCGCATCCTCCACGTCGAACACGAACTGGATGTTTCCGAACTTCGGACCTTCACCCTTGATGGTATCCAGATCCACCTCCGCAGTCTCCCCGCGCGCCACCTCTACCTCGCAGCTTCCGCCCCAGCCGTTGTTTGCGACCGTAAGCAGATATTCTCCCTCCGGAAGTTCAAGCTCCATCTCCGGCGTGATCTCCGCAAAGATATTGGTGTTAAGCTGTAAAAAGCTGCCCTCAAACAGCTCTGTATTTGTAAGCTTTAAGCTGCCATGACCGGTCGTAATGCATACGGAAAGGATCGTTTTGTCCTGTCCGATCACGGATAGCTTATCGTTTGTCGAAATCGCAGGAAATGATACCTCCGTGTCGTCAGAAAATACCCTCGTCTCTGCGGTTATCCTGTAATTTGTATCTGCGATGCGAAAGATTCCTTTGTCCTCATCCACCGAAAAACGGACAATGTCATTGTAGATCCACACATCCGCGGCCGCATCGATCTCGGACAGCTTACCATGCACATCCGCAGCACCGATCGTAACCACCCCGCCGGGATAAAACTGTGACACGGTAGACCGCTTGCCGTATTTGTCACGGAAGACCGTGTCGACCGCATAGGAAAAACGGTACTCCTTTCCGTTGTGGTAACGGTAAAGCTGAATCGTCTCCTCCGAGGAGTTGATCGCCGTGATCAGATACAGCTCGCTGTTTTCCTGCGCTTCTGTCATCTGACCGCTCTGTTCCTCCGTCGTGGATGCTGTATTCCCTGAAGTCTTTGGAATATCGGTCTTGCCGGAGGCGCAACCGCCTGCCAGCGCAAGCAGCATTATCATATATGTAGTTAAAATTAGTTTTCGGATTGTATGCTTCATACCCTAAGTATACATGATTACCGGATAATTGAAAACAGATTTTCCAAAAAGAGCTCCCGCGCCTGCTCCTGCTCCATCATCCGGTCAAGCTTTTCAATATCCCGCTCGGACAGCCATGCCTTGTGTGAGTTGAAATAGTGATTGGACAATTTCCAGAACTTTTCCGGAAAAAGCAGGAGTACATACAACTGCCGGTACTCGTTGAGTCCCAGCGGATCGATCCTGTCGTATGCGTCCAACAGCCGCTGTCCCAGTACAAAATCCCAGTTGTTCTTCTCCATCATCTTGCGCAGGAAATTACAGAAATCCGCCATCGGCAGATTTGCGTTTATATTCTCGAAATTGATGATCTGCCATCCGCCCTGTGTGCAGATCACATTGTGCTGGTTGAAATCCCCATGGCACAGGCACCGCCGCTGCCATCCCGTCTCGCAGGCTGCAAGCATCGCAAGCGACCGTTCCGCCTGTCCCATAAAATGTGGATAATTCTTTTGGAATTTCATCTCAAACTCATTCTTTTTCTTTCTGCTCTTCACAAAGTTTTTAACCTTGATCAGCTCATGGTAATGCTTTTCATATAAAAGACGCAGCGAATTTTTATCGCTGTCCGTAAAATCCGGGATTGCCACCGGACAGAACCGCAGACACCGGTGCAGCTTCGCCAACGCCTGAACCGCACAAACCATATCTTCTACACTCTTCGGATTGCATTCGCTTCCGGAGAACAGATCCTTCAGCAGATATTTTCCCCCAGCATCATCCTTTGCAAGTATCTCCCCCTCCTTCGTCCTGCAAAGCTGCTCAACCACGATCTTCTGTTCCTGCAGATAGGTAAGTACCTTATCCAACAGCCATGCGCGTTCCGCGGAGCCTCGAAATGCTGTCAAAGCCTTCATTCCAAGACTCGTATCACATATATAAATGCCCCGGCCCTTTGTAATTCCATTTACTGTAAGTTCGTATTGTTCCAAAATTGTTTCCGGCTGACTATACAAATAACCCCCTCCATATCAAAGATCATGTCTATCTATAATATGAAAGGGGTCTTGATTTTATGTGCAAGTACCAATAAGTTTTCTTTTGTGTTCTGTGCCGGATCATCCATCACGATCTCAAGCAGCTTATCGATGACCGCTCCGATCTGCGGCCCCGGCTCCATGCCGATCGCGATCAAATCTTTTCCGTTTATCGCAAGGTCTTTTTTGCTCACGCAGTCACCCTGGCTTAGGATCTGTTTGTAGAGCTTCTCGTAGGTGTCCACATACGCCAGCTTTTCTTCGCGCTCATACATGCTCTGCGCGAGAACATCCGCCCGCTTGATCTCAAACAAAAGCGGCAGATTCTCTGTCCCGATCCGGTTCATCGCCCTTCGCACCGTCCGCTCGGAAAGCTGTGGACGGTCATCATGGTAGCGTATCATCCTGCATACCTGCTCAATCGTGGCATTGTCGTACTTGAGGCGGTGCAAAATCTCCTCCGCCATCTTGGTGCCAACCTCCGGGTGCCCTTTGTAGTGTGCATTTCCATCGGCATCAAACGTCTCACATGCCGGCTTTGCCACATCGTGAAGCAGCATGGACAGCCGCAGCACCTTGTCCGCGCGGATATTCATAAGTGCGTGGATCGTATGCTCTCCCACCGTGTACATGTGATGCCTGCTGTGCTGTTCGGTCTGCATCATCACATCAAACTCCGGTAGAAATATCTTCGTAAGCCCCAGCTCGTATGCCATCCGGATCTCCTCCGGATGTGCAGACACCAAAAGCTTGCCAAGCTCCATCTGTATTCGTTCTGCGCTGACCTTCGCGATCGTTCCCGCCAGCTCCCGGATCGCCTGTCTGGTCTTATCCTCCACCGTAAAGCCGAGCTGCGCCGCAAAGCGCACCGCCCGAAGCATACGGAGTGCATCCTCCGTGAAGCGCTCCCTCGGATCGCCCACACACCGGATGCACCCTTCTTCTAAATCCTTTATTCCGTCGAACGCATCCACAAGTCCCTGCGTCTCGTTGTAAGCCATCGCGTTGATCGTAAAGTCCCTGCGCCGCAGATCCTCGTACAGATCCGCCGTAAAGGTCACTTCCTTCGGGTGTCTTGCGTCCTCGTACTCCCCGTCAATGCGGTAGGTGGTGATCTCATATCCCGTCCGCTCCATCATGACCGTGACGGTTCCGTGCTCGATACCGGTATCGATCGTGTGCGCAAAAAGCGCCTTCACCTGTTCAGGCTTGGCGGAGGTGGTGATGTCCCAGTCCTGCGGCGTGCGCCCTAACAGGCTGTCCCGCACGCAGCCGCCCACTGCGTATGCCTCATAGCCATGCTGTTCCAGCGTATGGATAATCTGTTGTACATGTAATGGCAAATCAATTCTCATAAAAATGCGTAATGTCCTTTTTCTGCGGTCTTTACGGAGTACAGCAGATCGTCTGCCTGCTTGATCAGGGTGTTGATCTCCTCCTCGGAATGCACATCCGGTGCGGATGCGATACCGATCGAGCAGGTGATCTTCCTGCGCTCGTCTACCGTGATCGGATGTCCCAGATAAGATTCGATCTGTTCCTTAAAGCCTTCTGTCGCCTCGATCCTGCGATAGATGTCCTTGGCGATGTATTCCAGCTCATTCGGATCATCTGTACCAAGAAAGATAATGAACTCGTCTCCGCCATAACGGCAGACAAAGCCCCTGTCCTTTGACACCTCGGTAAAGATCTGTGCCATGCCCTTTAGGATGAGATCTCCGATGTCGTGACCGTATGTATCATTGTAATGCTTAAAGTTATCTAAATCGATGAACATAAGTCCGGTTCCCTGCGCCCCGGATTGTGCAAAGCTGTGGATCTGCTCGTACATTCCCGCGCGGTTATAGATTCCGGTCAACATGTCCGTCACTGCTGCAAGCTGCAGCTTGCGGTTCATCTCGCGTACCTTCTGATTCGCCTCCATCCGGTTGATCGAATAGCTCAACTCGCGGAACAGAAGCTGATACAGATTCAGGTCATCCTCTCCGAGCATATATTTCTCGATGGAGGAATGCCAGTTCTCCTTCATGCGGACGTATGCGATCAGCAGGCTGCAAAGCTCCCGGTTCTTGTAGAACGGGACTGCAACGAATGAGCACACATCATTTGCATCGAAATATGAGATCACATCCTGATGCTCGAAAAAGCTGTCGCTGATCTTTGATACGGCAAAGCCCTGCGGGAACTCGCGCATACCGCGCTCTAAGCCCGCGATCGTCTCCTCCGTCATCTCGATCTTTGTATCATTGTAAAGCACGCGCGGCTTTCCGCCCTCGTACCAGATATACAGCACACGATCTGTACTGAAATGATTGATAAATGTATGGATCGCATTGTCGACCATCGTGTTGATGTCCGTGTCAGACACGTCGATCAGCTTCTGCCATGCGGAGATGAACTCCATCTGGCGCTTATTATTCTGATAGTCGTTTGCAAGTCCCTCCTGCTTGATCAATGTCTCGACCTTATCCTCGCGGATGCGGCACGGTCCACGGTCGTCAAGCTGGACTTCCTTGAGCATATCCAAAGAGAAGCTGCTCCGCATCTGGCGGTTCATCTCCTCATACTGCTGCAGGGATGCCTTTTCCTTCTCGTAAAGCTCTGTGCGTCCCATCTGTTCGAGAAGCTCCATCCTCTTTTTGCGGTAGATGCGGTAGCTGAAGAACTGGTTGCCCTCCGCCTCTTTCAGATAGTCCTCCGCCTTCTCGTAATTCTCAAACGCAGCGTCATTGTCACCGGACATATAGCTGAGCAGCGCCTGTGAGAATGTATATAAAAACATATCGTCATCGCACTTCGCATAGTCGTGTATGATCTCGGAGTTTTCAAGCTCCTTTTCCCGCGCGATGATGTAGTTTAAGAACTGACGGCAGGAAAGCAGATACCGCTCGCAGTTAAACTGATCCATCTGCAAAATGCAGGAAAGTGCCAACAGGGCGTAGAGCTTGGACAGATTGCACACGCGCAGACTGTTCAGATGCAGCTTCTCGATGACCTTCATGGAAAGCTGGAGATCCTTCTCTGCCTCGGCGTACTTGTCCAGCATGATGTTATTTAACGCGCGGTTATAATATACCTCCGCAATATCCTGCGGCAGGCGCAGCTTGTAGAATACCTCGATCGCGCGGTTATAGTAGATCTCCGCCTCCTCGTTATATCCAAGCGCACTTAGGTTGTAACCGATTCCGCACAGGATTCTGCCGTCAAAAAGTGTCCGCTTCTGACGCATGAACTGGTAGGTGCGCAGCGAGTACAGCAGCGCGATCTCGTTCATTCCGTTGGTGGACGCGATCATGATATTCTTCTGGTATGCAGCGTACACCAGCTGTACGTTGCCGATCTCCTTTGCAAGTGCAACGCCCTTGCTGAAATAAAACAGCGCCGCCTCTGACCGGTATGCCTTGGCAACGACCTCCGGGCGGTTATCATAAGCGTAGATATACATGTGTGCAAGATGGTTCTTGAAGTTGTACTTCATCATTTTCTCGATGAAGCTCTCGCTGATTGGGATATCCTGCACGCAGAAAAAGATATTGTACCAGCCCGACATCTGCGCCTGCACAGCAAGCAGCTCCGCGCGGAATACCTCCTCATCCGTGCCGTTCTCGACAGCTTCATCCTTCGCCATCTGCGCATAGGAAGCTGCATTCTCCAGCTTGCCCTGGTACATGTAACAGGTCGCGATCAGATATGCGCTCTCGTAGTTGATGACATGCGCCTTGGATGATACATTCAGCTTCAAGATGTCTTCCACGATCTCAAGCGCTTTTGCCATCTGTCCAAGCAGAATGGACACGCGCGCGTACTTTAAGTAGAAATCAAGCTTGATCTCCTGTGGGATCGCGTATTCCTCGAACTTGATGCCGTGCTCTAACTTCGTGCAGAACCGCTTTGCCTGTGCAAGATCAAGCAGCTCGATATTGTTGCCAAGCGCTGCCAGACTCTTATCAAAATCGATCAGC
Organism: Lachnospiraceae bacterium; assembly: GCA_963612015.1. Classification (GTDB taxonomy): domain Bacteria; phylum Bacillota; class Clostridia; order Lachnospirales; family Lachnospiraceae; genus Roseburia. Next base: position 69,703 of record CAVDTR010000002.1, read on the forward strand.
TCTGCATCCTCAGAGCCAAGCTGTGTGCGCCGCTGCCCGGTGCTTCCGATATGGTAAAGGAGGCTTGCATCCTCCACTTTTTCGATAATGTCATCCCACACTTCCGCGATCTCGTCCTCATCGAACTTTGCCTCGTTGATTCCGAGAACGATGCCAATATTATCGGATGGATCGTGAAGCAGTGCCTGCACGACCTTCATGCTGCTTAAGGAGGTCAGGTGGAACCGGTTCAAAACGATCATGACCGGATGTACGTCTGCCACCTTTTTGAGCATCGTGACAAGTGCCTCTGTCATCTGGCTCTGCTCATACTCCACCTCATTTAACAGTACATTCTCCTCCCGGACACACACGCCGGTATTGTAGTAGGATAAGAGCACCGGCCGCTGGAGATAGTACACCCCGCACTCCTCCAGGAACTGTGAGAAATCCCCGCCGATATATGTGCGGTACATATCACAGATAATATCCAGAAACGGCTCATAAGCTCCCGTAACATAGTCATACGGAAATTCATGCCAAATGAAGAAAACGTTATCCGGATCCTCTGAATAACGTTTTACTGTCTCAAGTCCGCGGATAGAAAAATCATTGTTGTAATTTACGATTACAATGTTCTTATCCGACTTTCCGACCTTTGCATGTACTTGTTCAATTACGCCGTTATAATACTTATTGATCATGACTTCCCCCAATAACCCCCGTCTTTGACAATCTGTATAGATTGGCTTTCCCAAAGCACAAATATACTTTCATATTATGATATCTGACCGTCATTGTCAAGGAAACAGGCGGGGCTTCGATCCTATTTCATAAACTGCTGCAGGCTCTGCTTTAAGCTCCGGTAATCCGAACAGCCCAGGTCGTAAATCTCCTGATTTTTAACGGCATCCTTTGTAAAAGTGGATATTTCAAGCGGCTTCGACGGCGCGATCACAAGCACCTTTCCCTGTTTCTCCAGCTCAAACATCTTCCGAAATTCCTCCATGTAGGCAATGTGGTGGTTGTCCATCAGCTTGATGATCTTCGGGTATTTTTTGCATCTTCTCGAATAGAACCAACGGAATTTTTGCGGTGTCCGCTGATAGGTGCGGTCTTTTGAGGTGATGACGACCAGCTTGTCGCAGCCTCGCTCGAACGCGCGCGCAAACGGCAGGGCGTCCGCGATCCCGCCATCGTAATAAGGAACGCCATCAATGACCACCGGCTTGCAGACCGCAGGAATCGCGCAGCTCGCCTTGATTTCCTTATAGTCATCCTTCACGAAATTCTCCTTGGGAAAGAATACTGCCTTTCCCGTCTGTGCATTTGTCGCAACCAGCTCATATTCGGTCGGGTTCTCCATCATTTTCTCATAGTCGAGCGGATCTGCACCGTCTGAGTTCGTCAGCGTCGAATAGATGTAATCCAGCCCGAAAATATTTCCGGTCTTGCGGAAGCACCGAAGTCCCATATAGTCTTTATCATTGATGTGATCGGTGAAAAAGCGCTTATTTCTTCCCTTTTGTCCCGCGAGATATGAAACGCCGTTCGCGCTTCCTGCCGACACGCCGATCACATAATCAAATTGTATTCCATCCTCCAGAAAGCAGTCCAGCACTCCCGCGCTATACGCACACTTCATGCCGCCGCCCTCCAATAGCAAACCAATCTTAGACATAAATTTATCCTCCACTACTATTCTTGTTCATTATGCGCTTTTTGATTCTTCAAATCAATGTACTATCTATAATTTATAGGTCATGGTTTCCTGCTGCCAGTTGCGTTATAAAGGTATGCGGTGTCATCCCATACCGTTTCTTAAACGCCCGGTGAAAGTAAGAAAGATTCCGAAACCCGACCGAGAGCGACGTCTCCAGTATCGAGTTTTCTCCCTGCTCAAACAGCTCTACCGCCTTTTCCAGCCGCAGATTGTTCATATATTCCACGCAGGTCATTCCCATGTGCTTTTTGAAAAATCTCATAAAATGGTATTCGCTGAAATAGCATAACCTCGCCAGTTCCGCAATCGTGATTGCCTCCGCATAGTGTGTCTCTATATGATCCAGAACGTTTTTCAGCTTGTCCGAAAGCGTCCCCTCGTCGGGTGAGGACGTTCTGTGGCTATATGGAAGCAGCACATAAACCGCCTGAAGCAGCAGCGCCTTTATTCCAAGCTCGTAACCGACTGTGGCATGGTCATACAATTCCGCGATCCGGTCAAACAGCGTAGATAAGGAAGCATACGCCGGATGTTCTGCGGTGATCTGGCAAAGGACTGCGATCTCCTGGTTCATCAGCGGTGCCAGATATCGCGTGGCACAGATATCCGTAGAGTTAGCCCCAAGGAAATTCAGATGAAATACATAGGTTTCCGATTCAACCTCGTCCGTTGCATCCAATGCGATGGTGTGCAAAAGCAGCGGCGGCACAAAAATGATATCCCCCTCCTTGACTTCATATTCAACGAGGTTGATCTGATAGCGGCAGGTTCCCCTTGTGATCCGCGTAAGCTCCGCCTCCTCATGCCAGTGTGTAGTGACAACCGGATAGTCTTTTGCCAGCGTTGTTATATATTTTTGTATTGGGAAAAAGCTTTCTCCGTGTTTCGCAGCTTCCTTTTTTCCCACATCCAGAATATACGGTTTTCTCATGCTTCATACCCTTCCTTGTCGTAGCAGCGCAGGATTGTGTTATATACCAACAATATACTGCAAGATTATTCCGATATACAGCCCTACAATAGCAGTATAATACATAGGCGATCATATCTCAACACCCCTGCGGATATGATATACGATATTTTCAAATGGGGAATCAGTATCAGGAGGTTACAACAATGAACAAGAAATGGTGGCATGACAAGGTTGCATATCAGATTTATCCAAAGAGCTTCCTCGACAGCAATGGTGACGGCATCGGAGATCTTCGCGGGATTATCTCAAAGCTTGACTACTTAAAGGAATTGGGGACCGACATTATCTGGCTGTCTCCAATCTATCAATCGCCGTTCGTAGATCAGGGCTACGATATCTCGGATTACTATGCAATCGCAAAAGAGTTCGGAACGATGGAGGAATTTGACGAGCTTTTAGCCGAAGCTAAGAAACGGGATATGTATATCATCATGGATCTTGTCATCAATCATTGCTCCAGCAAGCACGAATGGTTTCAAAAGGCACTTGCCGACCCGGATGGAGAATATGCCGATTACTTTTATTTCCGCAGTGGAAAAGACGGCAATCCTCCAAGCAATTACCGTTCTTACTTCGGTGGGAACTGCTGGGAGCCTGTACCCGGCACCGATAAATACTATTTTCACATGTTTGCAAAGGAACAGCCGGATCTAAACTGGGAGAATCCAGCGCTGCGTCAAAAGCTTTACCGCATGATCAACTGGTGGCTGGATAAAGGTCTTGCCGGGTTCCGCATCGATGCGATTATCAACATTAAAAAGAATCTTGATTTTCCTGATTTTGAGCCGGATGGTGCAGACGGACTTGCAGCCTGCTGGAAAATGGTCGAAAGTGTAGATGGAGTCGGAGATTTTCTTGAAGAGTTAAAGCATAACACATTTGAAAAATATGGTGCGTTTACCGTGGCAGAAGTATTTAACATGAAAAAAGATGAACTCACCGAGTTTATCGGCGAATCCGGTCACTTTTCCACGATATTTGATTTCAGTGCACACTCGCTTACCGATGGAGCGCATGGCTGGTATGATGCGCCAGCTCTGGATTTCAAGGAATGGCGCAAGACGATCTTTCATTCCCAGCTTGAAATTCAGGACTGCGGCTTTGAGGCAAACATCATTGAAAATCACGATGAGCCAAGAGGTGTATCGCGCTTTTTGCCGGAATACGCACAGACATCTGCCGGCACAAAAATGCTTGGAACCATAAATATCCTGCTGCGCGGGATTCCATTTATCTATCAAGGGCAGGAAATTGGCATGAAGAATGCCGATTGGAACTGTATTGAAGAGTTTGACGATATCAGCACCAAGGATCAGTACCAGCTCGCAAAAGCTGCCGGATTTTCCGACGAAAAAGCGCTTTCGTTCTGCTGCCGGATGAGCCGTGACAATGCCAGAACACCGATGCAATGGAGTTCACAGGCAAATGCCGGTTTTACCATCGGAACACCTTGGCTGAAAACGAACGCAAACTATGCAGTGATCAATGTGGCAGCTCAGGAAAGCGATGCCGATTCCGTACTCAACTACTATCGCAAGCTGACCGCACTGCGGAAATCACCAAACTACAAGGACGTATTTACCTATGGCAAATTTGTGCCTGCATTTGCTGATTCCGAGAGCGTAATGGCTTACTATCGCGTAAACGAAACGCAGCGGGTACTTGTTGCCGGCAATTTTGGAAAGGCAGATGCTACGGTGTCTCTCGATTATCCGGTCAAAGACATTTTGCTCTCCAATTCCAACCGCAGGGAGCTTCCGGAAAAAACGCTGACGCTAAAAAGCTGTGAGGTGCTTGTGCTGGAGTGTATGTAATGATCTAATTGAAATCCATAAACGCTGGGTTCTTCGGTGTTATGGAAAAATCCATCTCCTTGCCGGTGACCGGATGCACAAAGTTTACCCGGTAAGCACATAATGCCAGCGCTGTGCAATCTGTCTTGGTGCCGTAGCGCTGATCGCCAAGCAGCGGGCAGCCGCGGCTTGCAAACTGGACGCGGATCTGGTGATGCCGCCCGGTGTGAAGCCGGATATCGTATTTGACGTATCCGGCGGGTGCTCCCGCCCCGTCTTTGGCAGTTGCCGCGATGCGGTACGCAAGCTCTGCACGCTGTGCCTGCGGCGTTTTCTGTGCCACCACGCGGGTGCTATTGTTCCTCTTATCCGCCAGGAGGTAATCCATTAGGACACCCTCCTCTTTTCCATCCGAAAATGCCGGTGCGATCGCATAGTAAAACTTACCGATGCTTCGCTTTTGCACTTGTTCGGACAGCTTTGCTGCCGCCTGCGGTGTCTTTGCAAACACCATGATCCCTTCCACCGGCTGGTCAAGGCGGTGGATCACACCGATGTACGATGTCTCCCGCTTCGCTGCCCGGTAGTTCTTAAGAAGGCTCTCCATATCCTGTTGTCCCAGCCGTTTTGTCTGTGTTGCGATCCCTGCCGGCTTGTAACAGACGATTACCGCCTGATCCTCGTATATGATTTCCATTGTTTCTACTCCTGTCAAAGCTAAAAGGACGCTCCCCATACAAAGGAGCGTCCCGACGTTTACAATTTGAAACGGTAGCCGACACCCCAGATCGTCTCGATGTACTGCGGTTTGGCGGTGTTAAGCTCGATCTTCTCGCGGATCTTCTTGATATGTACAGTGACGGTTGCAATGTCACCGATGGACTCCATATCCCAGACGCGCTGAAAAAGCTCTTCCTTCGTAAATACATGGTTTGGATTCTCCGCCAAGAATACCAGCAGATCAAATTCCTTGGTGGTAAACTGCTTCTCCTCCCCATTTACCCAGACGCGGCGTGCAGTCTTGTCAATGCGGATGCCGCGGATCTCCACGATGTCATTCTCCACAACATTGCTTCCGATCAGGCGCTCGTAACGTGCCAGATGCGCCTTGACGCGGGCAACCAGCTCGCTCGGTGAGAAAGGCTTTGTGATATAGTCATCTGCGCCCAGTCCCAGTCCCCGTATCTTGTCAATGTCATCCTTCTTGGCGGAAACCATAAGGATCGGCATATTTTTCTTCTCACGGATCTCCTTGCAGATCTCAAAGCCGTCAATGCCCGGAAGCATAAGATCCAGAATGAATAGATCAAAGTCCTCCGCAAGAGCTCTTGCAAGCCCGGATGTACCATCGTTTTCGATCTGAACTTCAAAGCCGCTCAGCTCCAGATAATCCTTCTCCAGATTGGCGATATCTACCTCATCCTCAACAATCAATATTCTGCTCATTGTTATAAACCTCCTCGTATTTACGAATTACAAAGTACATGGTCGTTCCGTTGTCCTCTTTGCTCGTCGCCCAGATCTTGCCGCCGTGATCGTCGATGATCTTCTTTACGATTGACAGTCCGATGCCGCTTCCGCCGGTTGCGGAATTGCGGGATGCATCTGCGCGGAAGAACCGGTCGAAGATATATGGAAGGTCGCGCTGTGCGATGCCCCTTCCGTTGTCCTCAAGCTCTACCTGTATGAAGTCCCCAACATCCTTGATCCGGATATTGATAAATCCGTTCTTCTTATCCATATACTTGATGGAATTGCTGATGATATTGTTGATCACGCGCCGCAACTGCTCCGGATCGGCAATGATCAGCACGTCAGGATCTACATAATTGTAGTAGGCAAGTCCGATGCCCTTCGCTTCGAGATCCAGCCCGATCTCCTCTACGCAATCCTGAAAATACTCACTGACATTGATCTTGGCGAAGTTGTACGGAATACGGTTCGCATCAATCTTGGAATAAAGCGTCAGCTCATTGATCAGCGTGTCCATCTCGTTTGCCTTGTTGTAGATCGTGCGCACATACTTATCTACCTTCTCCGGCGTGTTCGCCACACCGTCGATGATTCCCTCGGCATAGCCCTTGACCGCCGTGATCGGTGTCTTTAGGTCGTGGGCGATGTTGCTGATGAGCGCGCGGTTCTCCTTCTCGTCCGAGATCTTCTCCTCTGCGTTGTCCTTTAAGCGCAGCCGCATCTCCTCAAACGCCACACCGAGCTGTCCGATCTCATCGTCGCCGCCTACATCCACGGTAAAGTCCAGATTGCCGTTCTTGATATTCTCCGCCGCAACCTGCAACTTCTTGACCGGTGTGACAAGGCTGCTGTATATCCACACGATCATCAAAAATGCGGTAAACACAAGGATCACAACGATCGAGATCACGATCTTAAGGAAGAAGTTGCGAAGCTCCGGCACCATCTCCTCAATACTTGTAACAAGATAGATCGATCCGGGTGTCTGGTCTGTGAAGAAAAAGTCGATCTGCTTGACAAGAACCTCCTGATCACCGTCCACATAGCTGGACGCTTTCTCCTTCTCCTGCACACCCTTGCATTCCGGAAGCGATGCAACCAGCTCCTCGTTCTCCTGCCCGCCGTTGAACAGTACATCGTTCTTTTGCTTTACGATCAGGTAGGAATTGGCATCCTGCAATTCATTGTTGGTCTGTATCAGATACTGGGTGTCCTCCAGAACCTGCGGCTGGTCGATACTGTCTGAAAGCAGTTGATCGTAAGTATCCTCCGTCATACGGTTTAGGATCTGTACCGTGCTCGTCAGGGAATAGCCCTCCGCGTCACGGATACCGTAAGCCTGCTCGATCGTCCTCGTCTGCATCTTCTGGAATACCGAAAATGCCATAATCGCTAAGATGATCGGGATAAAGATTACAATAAAAAAAGAAATGATAAGTTTATTTTTCATTTTCATATATGTAATTCTCCATAAAAAATGTACGCATACATCATGTATGCGTACATTATAGCATGTGCCTCTATGCAAAGCAAAAGGACTTCGTTAATTTTTTGTTAAAAAAGCATAAATTAGAGGTACTTCTTCAAAGCCTCTGCCTTGTCGGTTGCCTCCCAAGGAAGGTCAAGGTCGGTACGTCCGAAGTGTCCGTATGCAGCGGTTCCACGGTAGATTGGTCTGCGCAGGTCAAGCATCTTGATGATTCCAGCCGGACGCAGGTCGAAGTTCTCACGAACGATCTCAACTAACTTCTCATCGGACAGCTTGCCGGTTCCAAAGGTATCAACCATGATGGATGTCGGCTGTGCAACACCGATCGCGTAGGAAAGCTGGATCTCGCAACGCTCTGCAAGTCCTGCTGCAACGATATTCTTTGCAACGTAACGTGCTGCGTAAGCTGCGGAACGGTCAACCTTTGTGCAGTCCTTGCCGGAGAAAGCTCCGCCGCCGTGACGTGCATATCCACCGTAGGTGTCTACGATGATCTTACGTCCGGTAAGACCTGCATCGCCGTGTGGTCCACCGATAACGAAACGTCCGGTCGGATTGATAAAGAACTTGGTGTCCGCATCGACCATATCCTGTGGAAGGATCGGATCGAATACATACTTCTTGATATCCTCATGGATCTGCTCCTGAGTCACATCCTCATCATGCTGTGTAGAAAGGACAACTGCCTCTAGACGGGTTGGCTTTCCAGCCTCATCGTACTCAACGGAAACCTGTGTCTTTCCATCCGGACGAAGGTAGGTCAGTGTGCCATCCTTGCGTACCTTGGTAAGCTGGAGTGCAAGCTTGTGTGCAAGCTCGATCGGGTAAGGCATAAGCTCCGGTGTCTCGTTGGTCGCATAACCAAACATCATACCCTGATCTCCTGCTCCGGTGTCAAGGTCATCGGTCAGCTCTCCTGCCTTTGCCTCAAGTGCCTTGTCAACACCCATAGCAATATCGGTAGACTGCTGGTCAAGTGCTACCATAATTGCGCAGGAATTGCCGTCAAGTCCCTTCTTACCGTCGTCATAGCCGATCTCAAGCACCGTCTTGCGGACGATCGCCGGGATATCTAACTGTGCCTTTGTGGTAATCTCTCCTGTTACAAGTACAAATCCGGTACAGCTTGCTGTCTCACATGCAACACGGCTCATAGGATCCTGTTCCATGCATGCGTCAAGGATTGCGTCGGATACTGCATCACACATTTTGTCCGGATGTCCTTCGGTAACGGACTCGGATGTAAATAAACGTTTCTCCATTCTTTTGTGCTCCTCTCAATAAAGTTGTCGGTTCATGTGAAACTATGTAATTTTTCACACTAAAAAATCCGCTTACGAAATAAGCGGATTCAAATACCAAGATAATCAAATCCTCTTATTGTTCGATTGCTCGCTCAGGTAGGCACCTTCCTGCAAAATGCGGGGTTGCCGTGGCTTCATAGATCCTATGTATCTCCACCACTCTGAATAAGAGAAAATACAATATAGAATTTTCAAATCTCGGACATACGATACATCTATTTTGCAGACTTGTCAAGGGCAAATTTTATTGACTTTCACTCTGACAAATTTTATACTACAATATTAGAGTAAGTTATGGGAGGGAAACGACATGCGAACATTGCAGCCATACGATCTACAACCGGGAATGAAACTGATAGAAGCTGTCATAACGCCAAGCGGACAGGTGCTCGCGCCTGCCGGCTCAGAGATCACACGTCAGCTTATCAACCGTATGAAGCTCTACCGCGTCGCTTCCGCCGTTGTCGAGGGGGAGGATATCTCTGCCACGCCTGTTGCACCGGTTGCAGCAGCACCCGTTTCCGAACCTCCGAAGCCCCACACCTACATTAACGAGAGTAAGACAGCCAAGCAGAAGGTTGCCTCCTCCGATGCGTTCCACACCTTCCAGATGCAGTATGCGATGGCGATGGAAGAATTGAAAAAGGTATTTACCGACATTGTAAATTACGGAAAAGAGATCGAGCCGGATGTACTGCTCGACTGTGTTGCCGATCTGTTCCGCTCACGCAACACCATTACCGAGCTTTTTGATATGCTCAACAATACCCGCACCATCAATGATTCGGTCTATGCGCACAGTGTCAATGTTGCCCTGATCGCGCGAATGATCGGGCGTTGGCTGAAAATGGAGCCACATGATCTGAAGATCTTAACGCTTGCAGGTCTGCTTCACGACATCGGCAAGGTTAAGGTTCCGGAGGAGATCCTCAACAAGTCCGGTTCCCTGACCGATGAGGAATTTGCGCTGATCAAGAATCACCCGCGCTACGGCTATGACATTTTAAAATACCAGAGCATCGATCCGCGCATCAAAAAAGCAGCTCTTATGCACCATGAACGCTGCGACGGCTCCGGCTATCCTTCCCATCTGACGGAGGATAACATCGATGAATTTGCAATGATCATCGCGATCGCCGATGTGTATGACGCGATGACTGCTGCGCGTTCTTACCGCGCTCCGCTGTGCGCCTTCCAGGTAATCAGCAATTTTGAAAAAGACGGATACCAGAAATACAACACGCGCTATCTGCTCACCTTTTTAAAGCGAATCGCTGCGACCTATCAGAGCAACCGCGTAGTTCTCAATGACGGCAGGGGCTGCAATATCGTGATGCTCAACCAGAACGATCTTTCCCGTCCGATCGTCCAGTTCGACGACAATTCGTGTCTGGATCTTTCGACCAACCGCGATCTGTACATCAAAGCGATCATATAATGGCTATTCCTACATATACAAACAGGAGGCTGATCCTACACTGGTCAGCCTCCTGTTTTATTTTACTCTATAAACGATTCCGTTCTACGAAACCTTCAAAACGAACTTCTGCAAATCCTTTTCATTGTCAACCTTTTCAATCTTGGCTCCAAGACTGGTCAGCTTCTCCTCAAGTGCCTCGTAACCACGCTCCACATAGTAGATGTCATCCACTACCGTGATGCCGTCTGCTGCCAGACCTGCGATCACAAGTGCTGCTCCGGCGCGAAGATCCGGTGCATTCACGCGCGCTCCGGTATACTTCGGAACACCTGTTATGATCGCAATATTGCTCTCAACCTTGATCTCTGCTCCCATGCGGGTAAGCTCATCCACATACTTGAAGCGGTTCTCAAATATACTCTCTGTCACCGTGCTTGTGCCGGATGCAATTCCAAGAAGGACTGCCATCTGCGGCTGCATATCGGTCGGGAATCCCGGATACGGAAGTGTTGTAACCTGTGTGTGCTGCAGCTTGCCATTGGAGACAACGCGGACAGCATCATCAAATTCCTCTACCTGGCATCCAACCTCCAAAAGCTTAGCGGTTGTAGCCTCAAGATGCTTCGGGATAACGTTCTTTACAAGTACATCTCCACCGGTCGCAGCAACTGCGAACATAAATGTTCCGGCTTCGATCTGATCCGGAATGATCGAATACTCTGTCTTATGTAGCTTCTCCACTCCGACGATACGGATGACATCCGTACCTGCGCCACGGATATTTGCGCCCATGCTGTTAAGGAAGTTCGCAACGTCAACGACATGCGGCTCCTTTGCTGCATTCTCGATCACGGTCTTGCCCTCTGCCATCGCTGCTGCCATCATAATATTGATTGTAGCGCCGACAGATACCTTATCCAGATAAATATGTGTTCCCTTTAACTGGTCTGCCGCTACCTTGAAAAGTCCATGACTGATATCTACGGTAGCGCCCATTGCACGAAAGCCCTTCATGTGAAGGTCGATCGGACGGCTTCCGATATCACAGCCACCCGGAAGAGCGACCTCTGCTCTCTTGTACTTGCCGAGCAACGCACCGATCAGATAGTAGGACGCACGGATCTTGCGGATAAACTCATTGTCAACGGTCACATCCTGAATAAATGAACCATTGATCTTAACCTTATGTGGGTTCACGCGCTCCACATGCGCACCGATCTCCTCAATGGCATGCAAAAGGACATTAATATCGCGGACATTTGGCAGATTATCTATTGTAACGGTCTCATCAGTCATAATCGCGGCAGCAAGAATCGCCAGCGCTGCATTTTTAGCACCGCCGATCACTACCTCACCATATAAAGGAGAGCCTCCCTTAATCACATACTGTTCCATTTTACACCTCAAAGAACTCTTACACTACATCATATTCAATCATTGGAATTGTTCTAATAATTTTTGAATCGTTTGTTCAATATTCAGATTCTCTTCTGAGATCGTTACATCCGCATAGTGTTCGTACAGAGGAACTCTCTCCTCGTACAGATCATAAAGCGTCTGTCCATCCTTCAACACAACTCCACGACCTTTGATGTCCGCAAGCCGCTCCTGTATCGTGTCGAACGACACCTCCAAATATATAACCGTTCCGATTTCTTTTAAGTGGCGCATGGCTTCCTCGCCGTACACGACACTTCCCCCAGTAGCTATAATCGTACGTTCCGCGCGAATTCCTGCATTTACGCGATTCTCTACCTCAATAAATCCTTCTGTTCCCTGCTCTGCGATGATCTCACGCAGAAGCTTCCCCTCCTGCTGCTGGATGAGCAGATCTGCATCCAGGAACCGGTATCCCAGCTCTTTTGCCAATATTACGCCAATGGTGCTCTTTCCGACACCCGGCATACCGATCAGTACAATGTTGCTCTTTGACATATTTTTATTCTTGTGCAGCTTCTGTGCCTTCTGTTGTCTCTGTCTCTTCTGCTGCAGTATCCTCTGTCGTCTCTGTTGACTCTGTATCCTCCGTAGACGGCTGTGAGAATGTATTCTTGAGCTGGATCTTTGCGATCTGCTTGTCGCTTACCTTCCAGCCGTCATCCTCCTGCCATCCGGCAAGAACCTCATCGTATAAAGAGGTCTGACGATCCTCGATGATCGACTCGCGGTTGGATTCGGTCGCATCCTCGTCGGTCTCTTTGTCGAGACGCACAATATAGAGTGCGGAATCTGTCTTGATAAGCTCTGACATTTCACCCTCATGCAATGCATCGAGTGCTGTCTTGACATCCTCGTTTAAGGAAGTATTGTCAGCCGCGTATGTACCGGTCGTCGGGTTTACATCATGTGCCTCCGCAACGGTCTCAAGATCAGCCGGATCGGTGATCTCTGCGTAAACATCAGCCGCCTCGGTCTCGATCGCAGCCTTCTCCTCACCGGTCAGTTCTACAAGGTTGTTGTCCTCATCATAAGAGCCTGCGGTAGAAAATGTAAGCATGGTATATGCGCGCATGTTTGCTTCCTCGTCTGACACATTGGTGTCAGCGGTCGCATAGATCGCGCTTGTCATCTTATCCTTGATGGTCTGTAATGTCAGAAATTCGATTACTGCATCGCGGGTTGCACCGATCTCATCCAGAGTATCGGCATCATTGCCTGCGAGGAACGCATCTGCCGCATCTGCGATTGCGGTATTCTCCTCATCGGTCAGTGATACATTGTAATCAGCCATGTGATTCTTTAACGTATACATCTCATGCAGACTGTCCATAACAGAGCTCTTGACGGTATCTGTCATTGTTGATCCGTTGCCGGAGACATCCTTTGTCCAGACTTCATCACCGAAGATCTGGCGGTAGAAAGAATCCGCGATCACCTGCTGATAACGGATCACAAAGTTGGTAACCTCCATCGTAACGGTCGTTCCGTCAGAAAAAGACGCTGCTGTTGCATTTTTATTGATTCCGCATCCGGTCATGGCAGAGATAGCAAGTGCTCCTGTCAGACATAATGCTGCTAATTTTTTCGTATTCATGGTTCCTCCTAAAGTGGCTTTTCTCATTTTACATAAGATTGCTCGATATATTATAGTGCTTTTTGATGCAACTGGCAACTGTTTTTTACTTGGATGCCAAAAGGTTCTCCTCCATCGCCCCAAGAATTGTTTCTATCGTTTCCAGCACGTTCTGATTTTTGTCTCTGGAATTGACCTGCATCTGGTAAATAAAATACGGATTTTTCGGATCTGCCACAAAGCGCATGACAGGCGCAAGCTGCGCGATCAGCCCCGGAATGCCGGACGGATCAATGCTTGCCTTTTCGTACATGACCAGCTTGATCTCCTTTCCTCTCTGCACGACCTCCTGCACATACAGGCGGTGCGCACGTCCCTTAAGACATGCGATCGTAAGCAGGTTCAACACCGATTTCGGCGGCTCCCCGAAGCGGTCGATCAGCTCCTCAAGCATCTCCTCTGCCTCCGCATTGTCCATGATGCCCGCGATCCGTTTGTAAATATCCAGCTTTTGCAGTTCGTTTGCAATGTAGCTTGGCGGGATATAGGCATCGGTCACCACATCCACGGAGGTGTCAAACTGCTCCACCGGTGCCGCGCCCTTTGCTTCCTTTACCGCCTCATTCAGCATCTTACAGTACAGATCGTAGCCGACTGCCTCCATGTGTCCGCTCTGCTCCGCACCCAAGAGATTGCCAGCACCGCGGATCTCAAGGTCGCGCATTGCGATCTTAAAACCACTTCCAAGCTCCGAGTATTCCTTGATCGCAGCCAGACGTTTCTCCGCGATCTCCTTAAGCATCTTGTTGCGGCGGTACATTAAGAATGCATACGCGGTGCGGTTGGATCTTCCCACGCGCCCACGGAGCTGGTAAAGCTGCGACAAGCCCATGTTGTCCGCATCATGGATGATCATGGTATTGACGTTGGAAATGTCCATTCCCGTCTCGATGATCGTCGTGGAAACAAGCACGTCGATATCGCCGTTGATGAAGTTGTACATGATACGCTCCAGATCCGTCTCCTTCATCTGTCCGTGCGCAAATGCCACATTCGCCTCCGGGACGAGCGACTGGATCTTTGTCGCCACCTCATCAATATCTTTTACCTTATTATATACATAGTATACCTGTCCATCGCGCGCAAGCTCCCTTGTGATTGCTTCGCGGACAAGCTCCTCGTTGTACTCCATAACGTAGGTCTGGATCGGCACACGATCCATCGGCGGCTCTTCGAGCACGCTCATATCCCGGATACCGATCAGGCTCATGTGGAGGGTACGCGGGATCGGGGTTGCCGTCAGCGTCAGCACATCCACGTTTGTTTTGAGTTGCTTGATCTTCTCCTTGTGCGCAACACCGAAGCGCTGCTCCTCATCGATAACCAAAAGTCCAAGATCCTTGTACTCCACATCCTTGGATAAAAGGCGGTGCGTACCGATGATGATATCCACCTGTCCCTTCTTCAGCTTCTCAATCGTCTTTTTCTGCTCTGCGGAAGTACGGAATCTGCATAGCAGATCCACGTTTACCGGGAAATCCTTCATTCGCTGGGAAAACGTATTGTAGATCTGCTGCGCAAGGATCGTTGTCGGCGCCAGATAAGCCACCTGCTTGTTCTCCTGCACCGCCTTGAAAGCTGCTCTTATCGCGATCTCCGTCTTGCCGTACCCAACGTCGCCACAGATCAGACGATCCATGATCTTCGGGCTTTGCATATCCTTCTTGGTCGCCTCGATGGCAAGGATCTGATCCTCCGTCTCCTCAAACGGAAACAGTTCCTCAAACTCCCGCTGCCATACCGTATCCGGTCCGTAGACAAATCCGTTTTTCTCCTCGCGGACGGCGTAGAGATTGACAAGATCCTGCGCGATCTGCTGCACCGCTCCGCGCACCCGGCTCTTGGTCTTTGTCCATTCCTGTCCGCCGAGCTTGTTCAGCTTCGGCTTCTTTGCGTCTTTTCCGGCATACTTCTGGATCAATTCAAGCTGCGTCGCAAGGATGTACAGATTAGAGCCGCCGGAATACTCGATCTTGATGTAGTCCTTGACCTTCTTATCCACCTCGATCTTCTCGATACCCCGGTAGATACCGAGTCCGTGGTTCTCATGCACCACATAATCACCGACAGAAAGATCCGTAAACTGCTGGATCTTTTCTCCCTCGTAGGTGCGGTGGCGCTTTTTCTTCTTATGCTCCGCACCGAAGATGTCCGTATCCGTGATCACTGCGAATGGCAGGATCGGATATTCGTATCCGCGCTTTACCTTGCCGTAGCAGACCATGATCTGCCCCGGAACCAGGTCGTGATTGTAATCCTCCGTGTAGAAGCTGCTCAGTCCCTCGTCAAACAGATCCTCCGCCAGCCGTTTTGCACGGCTTCTCGAACCGGAGAGCAGTATGATGCGGTAGCCATTCTTGCAGTAGCGCTTCAAGTCCTTTACCAGAAGCTCAAAGCTGCTGTTGTATGCGCTCACGCTCTTTACATGGATTGCAAACTGCCCGTTTGACTTGAGTCCATACGTCTTTACATCGAGCGCCGCCACCGCCACGCAGGAAAACTTTGCGAGCTTTCCCATGATCTCTTTCTGCATAAAAAGCTCACGCATCTGCCCCGGCAGAATATATCCCATAGCGAGGCGCTGCTTCATGCTCTCGGAAAACTCAACCTCCGTCTGCTGCCCCCGCTCCACACAGCGTCCCAGCTCATCCAGAAAGATCGTGGTATCCTCTGTGTCGAAGAAGTCTAAAAGGCACACCCTTTTCTCCGTAAAATAGGACAGACATGCATCGATCCCCGCATACAAAGAAAGCTCTCCCCACTGCTCGGCAAGCTCATCTGCCAGCGACTTCATGCGGTAGGCTTCCTCCGTTTTCATCTCCTTGCGAAGCTTTGCGGATGCTTGATCTGCCTCCTCCTGCAAGCGCGCGATGCCGTCCTGCAGCTCCGCGTCACTTAGCACCAGCTCACACGCCGGATAGACGATCACCTCTTCGAGATTATCGATAGACTTCTGGCTCTCCACATCAAACGAACGGATCGTATCGATCTCATCCCCCCACAGCTCGATGCGCACCGGCTGCTCCTCCGTAAGCGGAAAAATGTCAAGGATTCCACCTCGGACGGCAAACTGTCCGCTGTTTTCCACCTGATATTCCTTCTCATAGCCCATACGGACAAGCTGTGCCACCGTCTGATCCAGATCAAGGCTCTCCCCCGGTGCAATGCGCAGGATGGAATCCCAGATTTTTTCCGGTGGTGCCATTGTATTCATCAGCGCATCAAACGTCGTGATAAGCGTCACCTGCTCCTGCTCATGGACCGCCTTTAACGCAGATATCCGCTGTGCTGTCAGCAGATTTCCACGGATGTCCGCTTGATAAAACAGCACGTCCTTCGCCGGATAATAGACTGCATTCGGGTCAAAAAACAGGTAATCCTCATACAGTTCTTTCGCTTTTTGCTCATGAAAAGTAACAATGATCTTATTCTTGCGATCATTGTTACATGCAAAGATAATATGCGGTTTT
Organism: Lachnospiraceae bacterium; assembly: GCA_963612015.1. GTDB lineage: Bacteria > Bacillota > Clostridia > Lachnospirales > Lachnospiraceae > Roseburia. The sequence goes on from CAVDTR010000002.1 coordinate 86,400, forward strand.
TGCGCGTCAATACAGCCGGAAATCGTCACGAGTCCGGCATTCTGCGCCTGTTTTGTCATATCCGCGAATCCCGACAGATCGCGGAGAGGTTCTAAAAATGCTTTCACATCTGCTCCTGTTTCTTGGAATTATATAGATTCATTGCCTTGTCGGTCTCATCGTGCATCATGAGGACTGCTGCCTCCACCGCGTCTGCCATTGCTTCCTCCGCGCGGCTTCTGTCCTCCTTATCCATCCTTCCCAGCACATGGTCTGCCAGATCCCAGCCCTGCGGCTTCTCCCCGACGCCGACCTTGATGCGCATAAAGTTCTGCGTCCCGGTCATTGCAATAATGTTTTTTATTCCATTATGTCCGCCGGCGCTTCCTTTCTTGCGGATGCGGATGTTGCCCGGTGCGAGGGAAATGTCATCATATATTATGATCATCTCGCTCTCCGGATCGAGCTTGTAGAAATTGATGATCTCCGCAATGCTCTCCCCGCTTAGGTTCATATAGGTCTGCGGCTTTGCGAGGATTACCTTTACGCCCTCGATCGCGCCGGTTCCGCACAATGCCTTGTGCTTTTTTTCATCGATACGGATATTATATTTGTCTGCCAGCGCATCGAGCGTATCAAACCCAATGTTGTGGCGTGTATGTTCATATTTTTTGTCCGGATTTCCAAGTCCTGCTATCAAAAACATGTCGTTTGTTCCTCCTGCTATTTTATTACCCAAACAACGTATAAATTATAATATCATTTGGAAAGAGCGTCAAATTAAAAAGCTGTCACTTCAGAATGTTCTAAAATGACAGCTTTCCCATAGTTATTTTATTGATGCCCCTTACGGCGCTTTGCCATCCATGCCGGGGGAATTATTCCTCAGCAGCAAGCTCTGCATGATACCGCTCTAAGATCAGATCCTGAAGCTGCTCACGAGTGCCGGAATTGATTGGATGCGCGATATCGCGATACTCTCCGTCGCTTGCCCTTCTGCTCGGCATCGCGATAAACAATCCCTTCTCCCCGTCAATGACCTTGATGTCATGTACCACAAATTCATCATCGATCGTAATAGAAACCACGGCTTTTAATTTGCCTTCTTTTTCTACCTTGCGGACGCGCACATCAGTTATCTGCATATCCTCCATCCCCCTTTTTGTCCGATTGCAGCTATCCGTCCCCCAGACGGCTGCGCCTGATTACAATATATAGCGTTCGTTCTTCTCTGATACGATCTTGATGCCATCGTCCCCACAATAATATGTATTCGGCATCAGCGTACCGTTGCTCTCCACGATGCAGTTCTCCACATGGGTGTTGTCCCCGATATATGCACCGTTTAGAATGATAGAGTTCTTGATCACACAATTCTTTCCGACAAATACCTGCTTGAACAGGATGGAATTTTCCACCTTGCTGTTGATAATACAGCCGCTGGAGATCAGACTGTTGTTAACCTCGGAGCCGACGTTATACTTTGCCGGTGGAAGATCGTCCACCTTGGAGTAGATCTTCGGATCCTGACGGAAGAAGAAGCTTCTCACCTCAGGCTTTAAGAAGTCCATGTTGGTCTGGTAGTAATCTTCCACGGATGCGATGTTGTTCCAGTAGGTCTTTATCTTGAAGCCGAAAATGCGCTTCACGCTGCGGTAGCGCACTAAAATGTCACTGACAAAATCATACCGGTTCTCCTCCGCTGCCTTCTCAAGCATCTCGATCAACTGACGGCGGCGGATCACATACACGCCGGTGGAAACGGTGTTGGACTGTGCGACAAGCGGCTTCTCCTCAAATTCAACGATCCGGGATTCCTCGTTCATCTTGACAACGCCAAAGCGGCAGACATCATTCTGTGCCGGCATGTCCTTGCAGACAACCGTAATATCCGCCTTTTTCTCTACATGGTAATCCAGAAGCTCATTGTAGTCCATCTTGTATACGCAGTCACCGCTTGAGATGATGACATACGGTTCATGGCGCTTCTTCAAAAAGTCGATGTTCTGGTAGATTGCATCTGCCGTTCCGCGATACCAGTCACTGTTCTCCGCAGTCACCGTCGGGGTGAACAGATACAGACCTCCCTGCTTTCTTCCGAAATCCCACCACTTGGAGGAGCTTAAATGCTCATTTAAGGAACGGGAATTGTATTGCGTCAGCACTGCTACCGTCTGCACATGCGAATTGCTCATGTTGCTGAGTGCAAAGTCGATGCACCGGAAGCTGCCTCCGACCGGCATCGCGGAAATTGCGCGCTTGCGTGAGAGTTCTCTCATACGGTTACTGTTGCCACCTGCTAAAATTATACCGATTGCTTTCATTTATTGTCACCTGCCTTAATGATTACTTCCCCGCCAAGCAGGACATTATCCGGGTAATCGGATTTGTCCGTAACGCCGGAGATCGCAGTATTCTTTCCAATCCTTACTCCGTCCGGAACGACAGAGTCCTCGCCGATGGTAGCAAGACCAAAGGAGTAAATGCTTGCATTAAGCTTGTTCGGTGCTTCCTCGCCGACTCCAAGCTCCGCCTGGCTTCCGATCCGGCAGTTCTCCGCGATGATCGCCTTGGTAACGCTTGTATTCTCACCGACCACGGTGTCCTTCATGATGATAGAGTCGCGCACTACCGTGCCTCTTCCAATCTGTACATTCGGTCCGATAACGGAATTGATGACCGTGCCATATATCTCGGAGGCTTCCCCGATAATACTCTTTTCAATGTAGGCTTCCGGTGCAATATACTGTGGCTCGATCGTGTCGCACTTGGTATAGATCTTCCAGTATTCCTCATAGAGGTTAAACTCCGGGATCAGGTCGATCAGTTCCATGTTCGCCTCCCAGTAGGAGCCGAGCGTTCCGACATCCTTCCAGTAGCCATTGAACTCATAGGCAAACATCCGCTTCTGATGCTCGAAGCAATACGGGATAATGTGCTTGCCAAAGTCACAGCTCTGCTGGTTCTTCATGGCGATAAGTGCATCCTTAAGCACCTGCCATGAGAATATGTAAATACCCATGGAAGCAAGGTTGCTCCGCGGGTTCTGCGGCTTCTCCTCAAACTCGGTGATCCGCTTCTCCTCGTCCGCGATCACGATACCGAACCGGCTTGCCTCCTCGATCGGTACAGGCATTGTCGCGATGGTAACATCCGCGTGATTTTCCTTGTGGAAGTCAAGCATCACCTCATAATCCATCTTGTAGATATGATCTCCGGAAAGGATCAGCACATAATCCGGATTGTACGTCTCCATGTAGCGCAGATTCTGGTAGATCGCATTCGCAGTACCGGTATACCACTCGCTGCTGGTGCTTCTCTCATAAGGCGGCAGCACCGTCACACCGCCGTTGTTTCGGTCGAGATCCCACGGAATACCGATTCCGATATGTGTGTTGAGTCGAAGCGGCTGATACTGTGTCAGCACGCCAACCGTATCAATTCCGGAATTGATGCAGTTGCTCAGAGGAAAATCGATGATGCGGTATTTTCCTCCGAATGAGACAGCAGGCTTCGCAACGTCAGCAGTCAGCACTCCGAGTCTGCTTCCCTGTCCACCCGCCAAAAGCATGGCTATCATTTCTTTTTTAATCACGTTATCACTCCTTGTATCATACTTTACGGACATACCCTACTTCATGTGTATGCCGTACTTTACAGATAATACCAAATATGGCCACTTCTGTCTGTGTATTATTATGTTTATTATAGCATGAGCCTTTCATGCATTCAACATTTTTCACAATTTTTTGTAAACTGTTTGGAGATTTTTGACATTTTACACAATATTTATTTGTATTCCACCTGTTCTTTTCATTTGCAAATTACAAGAATACGGTTATAATTATAAGGAAATAATTCAAATAATCATGGGCAGGTAACATTTATGTATAAATTAGACTTTGAACATCCGGTACACGTTCACTTTATCGGCATCGGCGGCATCAGCATGAGCGGTCTCGCCGAGATCTTGGTGGAGGAAGGATTTACCATATCCGGTTCCGATTCCAAGGAATCCGATCTGACACGCCATCTCAGTCAAAAAGGCATGCAGATCTTTTACGGACAGTGTGCCGATAACATCATAGACGGCATTGATCTTGTTGTATACACCGCGGCGATCCGCGAGGATAATCCGGAGTGGCAGGCTGCAAAGCAAAAGCAGATCCCTATGCTGACACGCGCCGAGCTGCTCGGTCAGATTATGGACAATTACGATCAGTCCATCGCAGTTGCAGGCACGCACGGAAAGACCACGACCACCTCGATGATCAGCCAGATCCTGCTCGCGGCAGACACCGACCCGACCATCTCTGTCGGTGGTATCCTCGAAGCGCTCGGCGGCAATCTGCGCGTCGGCAATTCCGAGACGTTTCTGACGGAGGCATGTGAGTACACCAACAGTTTTTTGAATTTCCGTCCGAAATACAGCATCATCCTCAACGTTGAGGCAGAGCATCTGGATTTCTTTAAGGATCTTGCCGATGTCCGTCATTCCTTCCGGCTTTTTGCAGAGAACACAAAGCCTGATGGTGCATTGATCATCCACGGCGCGATCGGCAACTACGAGGAGATCGCCGGCGGACTTCCTTGCTCCGTCATCACATTCGGTCTTGACAACAACTGTGATTTTTCCGCGGCAGATATCAGATATGACGAGAAGGGCTGCGCATCCCTTACCGTTATGCATAAGGACAAAGCGCTCGGCACATTAACATTGCATGTTCCGGGACTTCACAATGTCACCAATGCGCTGGCTGCGGTTGCATGCTGCACGCTTGCCGGTGTCTCTTTTGCGCATATTCAGGAAGGACTTTTGGCATTCCACGGTGCAGACCGCCGCTTCCAGTACAAAGGCACAGTCGACGGAATTACGATCATCGATGATTACGCTCACCATCCGACCGAGATCCGCGCAACGCTTACCGCTGCTGCCAACTATCCGCACAAGCGTCTGGTTCTGGTATTCCAGCCGCACACCTACTCCCGCACGAAGGCATTTCTCGATGACTTTGCGGATGTTCTCTCACTTGCAGACGTTGTTGTCCTTGCCGATATTTACGCGGCGCGCGAGAAAAATACGATCGGTATCAGTTCCCGCGACATTCTGGACAAATTGAAGCTTCACGGAACAGAATGCTATTATTTCCCTTCTTTTGAAGAGATTGAAAAATTTTTGTTAGAAAATTGTGTGAACGGTGACCTGTTGATAACTATGGGTGCCGGAAACGTTGTAGAAATAGGGGAAGCACTTCTCGGCAAATAGTTGTCCACATTATCCACACTGGTTTTGTTGATTATCTTCAACAGGCCGTGTGGATTTTTTATAACTTTGCACACGCCCGATTTATCCGCATGTACCGCTTTTTGAGATATCTTTTTCCACGTTATCCACATTCGGGCATGTGGGCAAAATGCCTTGTTTTTTCGCTATTTTCGGGCTTTTTTCTGCTTTTCAATGGGTATGCTTTGTGCTATAATTGCTGACAGACTGGTCGAGACCTGTATGTGGCTTCGACCGACTTATCTGACAGAAAGAGGGAATACTATGGCAACCATTCAACTACACAGTGATTGTCCTAATTCTATAACCTGCATCCCAAATATTTTTATTGACCGATATATGCCGGAAGCAAACGGCGAATTTGTAAAGGTATATCTGTACTTACTTCGTAATCTAAACAGCAACGCCGCTGAGTGCTCGATCTCAGCGATCGCTGACTGCTTTAATCATACCGAGAAGGATGTTCTGCGCGCATTAAAATACTGGGAGCGCATGCATCTGCTCTTATTGGGCTACGGACCGGACAAGGCGCTTTGCGATATCACGCTCCTGTCCCCGTTAAGCGATTACCGGGATTATGCTGCATCTGTTTCTGCAGCTCCACAGGGAATGGCTGCTCCGGTGTCCGCTACTGCTTCCGTTCCGTCAGATCCTGCAACCGGCATTGTTCCGGCTGCGGTTATCACGCCTGCACCGGTTTCCGGCAGCGTTGACACTGCAAACGGCTCTGCCCCTGTTCCAGCGGCTTCGGCGAAGAAAGCACAGGCTGCAGTTATCTCAAAGACAACTTCCCGTAGGGATTACACCTTGGACGAGGTGAAGGAGTTCCGCCAGAACCCGAATATTTCGGAGCTTTTCTTCATCATCGAGACTTACTTAAAGCATCCGATGGCTACTACCGACATCAATACCGTTTTGTACTGGTATGATGAGCTTCATTTTTCTACCGAGCTGATCGTTTTTCTTGTCGAGTATTGCATCAGCGAGGGACATTCCAGTATGCACTACATGGACAAGGTTGCCCTGCGCTGGAGCGAGGACAAGATCACGACTGTTGCCGAGGCGAAGGAGAATACCGCCGAGCGCAGCAGGGTCTATTACGGTGTCATGAAGGCGATGGGTATTACCGGACGCAAGCTGGTGGATGCAGAGGTTGCCATGATCCGCAAGTGGACGGGCGAGTATGCATTTGACCTGACACTGATTGGCGAGGCCTGCAGCAGAACGATCGCTGCCACGAACCAGCCGAGCTTTAAGTACGCAGATTCCATCCTAAGTAATTGGCACAAAAATCATGTACATACTATGGATGATGTCAAGCAGCTGGATGCCGCTTTTTGCAAAGAGAAGAAAGCTGCTTCCGGCACCGTCACATCCGGCAAAACAGTTACCGTGACAAGAAACAAATTCAACAATTTCAGCCAGCGCGATTATGATTACGATCAGCTTGAGCGCATGGCTCTGACAACAAGTGTTCACTAATTCCGGAGGATACCGCTGTAATGGCCCTTAGCAATTCACAATACGATGAGATCATGCGTGACTATGATGCCCGCAGATTAAAGAATAAGCGCATATTGGACGAACGCACGCGCCTTGCCTATCTGAAGGCACCGCGTCTGGAGGAGATCGATCACGCGATCTCGTCTTGTTCCGTCGCATGCGCCAAAAAGCTGTTGGACGGTGACCGCGCTGCACTTGACCAGCTACATGTCGAGATCGCAGATTACCGCAGGGAGCGCGAGGCTCTTTTGCAGCGTCTCGGATATCCGTCCGATTACTTTGATCCGATCTATACCTGTCCAGACTGCAAGGACACCGGATATATTGATGGTCAGAAGTGCCACTGCTTAAAGCAGGCGATCATCAATTGCATTTACACACAGTCCAACATCCGCGAGATTTTGGAGAAGGAGAACTTTGATACGTTTTCCTACGCTTATTACTCGGATTCTGACCGTAATCCTGCCACAGGGCTTACCTCCCTTGAGACAATCCGTAACGCGGTTGCCGAGTGTCACAGCTTTATCGACGATTTTGACAACAAGCCAAAGAATCTGTTTCTCTACGGCGAGACCGGCGTTGGCAAAACATTCTTATCCAACTGCGTTGCAAAAGAGCTTTTGGATAAAAGCTACTCAGTTATTTACTTTACAGCCTTTCAGTTATTTGATATATTAAGCAAGGGCGTTTTTGACAAAGATGCCGATGCTATTGCGGCGCATCAAAATATATTTGATTGCGACCTTCTCATCATCGATGACCTGGGGACGGAGCTTTCAAACAGCTTCACGACCTCCCAGCTCTTCTTGTGTGTGAATGAGCGGATTTTGCGACACAAATCCACCATCATATCCACCAACTTAAGTATGAACCAGATCGCAGATATTTACTCGGAACGTACTTTATCCCGGATTTTAAGCAGCTACACCACCATCAAGCTTTTCGGTGACGACATTCGCATCCGCAAACGTCAGTCACATTAAAAGTATAAATAACTCACATGGAGGATTCATCATGCCTAATGACGAAAGAATTTTAGAGACGATGCCAAAAGGAACGTTAGGAATCATTCCTACGGACAGTTGCACAGAACTTGGAAAGAAGGTTGACCAGTACCTGAACAAGTGGCGCGAGAACCGCGAGCATCAGCATCAGAATGAAATCGCTTTTAAGGATTATCACAAGGACAGTTATCTTATTCACCCATACACGCCGAGATTCGGTTCCGGCGAGGCAAAATGTGTCATCAACCAGTCCGTCCGCGGATATGACCTCTACATTATGGTAGATGTCACCAATTACAGCCTGACATACTCCGTATGCGGTCATACGAACCACATGTCCCCAGACGATCATTTTGCAGACTTAAAGCGTGTCATTGCAGCTGTTGGTGGAAAGGCTCGCCGCATTACCGTAATCCTTCCATTCTTATATGAAAGCCGTCAGCACAGACGTACCGGCCGTGAGTCTTTGGACTGCCCGATCGCACTTCAGGAGCTGATCAACATGGGCGTTGACAACATTATCACCTTCGACGCACACGATCCGCGTGTCGTAAATGCGATCCCGCTGAACGGATTTGAGAACGTAATGCCTTCTTATCAGTTCATCAAGGGCATTTTAAAGAACGTAAAGGATCTTATCTTAGATGCCGATCATCTTATGATCATCAGCCCGGATGAGGGTGCTACCAACCGTGCGATCTACCTTGCCAATGTCCTTGGCGTGGATATGGGTATGTTCTATAAGCGCCGTGATTACAGCAAGATCGTAAACGGACGTAACCCGATCGTTGCACATGAGTTCTTAGGCTCCAATGTTGAGGGCAAGGACGTATTTATCATTGATGATATGATTTCTTCCGGCGACAGCATGATTGATACCGCGAAGGAGCTGAAAGCACGCAAGGCGAACCGTATCTTTGTTGTTTCTACCTTCGGTCTTTTCACAAACGGTTTTGCAGCATTCGACAAGGCATACGAAGACGGACTGATCTACCGCGTTGTTACCACCAACCTGATCTATCAGTCTCCGGAACTGCTTTCCAAGGAGTATTACATCAGCTGTGACATGAGCAAGTATATTGCTTATATCATCGATACCTTAAACCACGATGCGTCCATCAGCGACCTTCTTAATCCGTATGACCGCATCAAGAACTTTGTACAAAAGTACAAAGATGAGCAGGCACAGAATCAGCAGTAATCAAATAATTATTTATACAAAGAAGTGCTGTCGGATGATCCGGCAGCACTTTTTATGTGGTATTCTCTCCCAACGCTTGGTATAGATCCGGAAAGAATTTTCCTATAATGTAAAAAGCCCCGCACAATGGATATCCTCCACCGTGCGGGGCTTCTGTGTTCGTAAATATTAAACTAACTCAAGAACTACTTCAAGAGCTCCGTCACCCTTACGCTGACCAATCTTTACGATTCTGGTGTATCCACCATTACGTCCAGCATACTTTGGTGCAATCTCATCGAATAACTTAGCAACAAGATCAACTTCCTTGGTTCCCTTCTTGGTTCCGTCGGTTGTCTTTACAGAGTAAAGAACCTTTAACATCTCTCTTCTAGCGTGAAGACGGGAAGCGGAATCCTTCTTGATGGTCTTCTGTACTTCATCGTATACGGTAACTTTCTTGCCGTCTACAACTTCCTTTACTCTCTTGCCATCCTTGTCCTTGCGGGCAACCTTAGCGGTAACGGTAACTTCCTCGAAGTTATCCTTCTCACGGATTGCAGAAGCAATAAGTCCCTCTGCGATCTTGCGAACTTCCTTAGCCTTAGCTTCGGTTGTTACGATCTTACCGTTTGCGATAAGAGCTGTTACCTGACCTCTTAATAATGCCTTTCTCTGGCTAGAGGTTCTGCTTAATTTACGATACTTTGCCATTTTCCTTTTCCTCCATTCGTGGAACATCCGGTCATGCTCTTTGGTCTTACTGCCAGACGTCGTATCTTGTTTTGATGCATCTAGGATACATCAGTTGCCACTCATGTATTTCTTCTTGCTGTGCTGCCACAGAAGAGGAAATCCGGACACCTGCTGCGCTCGTCGGTCTTACCAGCTATGCCCGTTTGAGCATATATAGTCAAACGCCCCGATTACTCCTCGCTGCGATTTAACTCTAATCCCAACTCCTTGAGCTTTGCCAATACTTCTTCCAGAGACTTGCGTCCAAGGTTACGAACCTTCATCATGTCTTCCGGTGTTCTGTTGATCAGCTCTGCTACGGTGTTGATTCCTGCTCTCTTCAAGCAGTTGTATGAACGTACAGAAAGCTCAAGCTCATCGATGTTCATCTCAAGAACCTTCTCCTGTGCGTCGTTCTCCTTCTCGATCATAACTTCTGCCTGCATTGCTGCGTCAGAAAGATCGATAAACAGATTCAGATGCTCGCTAAGAACCTTTGCGGCAAGGCTTACAGCCTCATCCGGCTCTAAAGAACCATTGGTGTATACATCCAATGTAAGCTTATCATAATCTGTTACCTGTCCTACACGGGTGTTCTCAACAGTCAGGTTTACTCTCTCAACCGGAGTGTAAATAGAATCAACAGCGAGCACACCGATCGGTGTATCCTCTGTCTTATTCTTGTCTGCGCTGATGTATCCTCTACCCTTTGTAATCGTAAGCTCCATGTACAGCTTGCAATCAGCACCACCGTTTAAGTGTGCAATCACAAGTTCCGGATTTAAGATTTCGATATCAGAATCAACCTGGATGTCCGCTGCTGTTACAACGCCTTCACCCTCAAATTCAATGTATGCAATCTTAGCTTCGTTTGTAGAGCTATTGTTCCGGATTGCAAGGTTCTTGATGTTCATGATGATTTCTGTAACATCTTCCTTTACACCCGGAATAGAGCTGAACTCATGCAGTACGCCATCGATCTTAACCTGGCTTACAGCGGCTCCCGGCAGAGAAGAAAGCATAATTCTTCTAAGGGAATTACCAAGTGTTGTTCCATAGCCTCTCTCTAAAGGCTCAACAACAAATCTTCCATATTTTTTGTCTTCTGAAATTTCTGCAATCTCAATTTTTGGTTTTTCGAAATCGAACACTACAAAGTCCCTCCTTTTCGGGTTTCCATGCTATTTATACATAGACGCGAAATCCGCGGAATGTAAAACCACTCCACGGCACGCGTAAGTCTGTCTTTAATTCGTCTTATTTTACTTAGAGTACAACTCGACGATAAGCATTTCATCAACTGGGACATCGATCTGCTCGCGGGAAGGTAATTCCTTAACAGTTCCCTGAAGCTTCTCAGCATCAACGTCTAACCATTCCGGAACAAGTCTGCCACCAGCAACTTCGATGACGTCCTTCATTCTCTGAATGTTCTTCTTGCTCTCTTTGATTTCGATAACATCTCCAGCCTTTACAAGGTAAGAAGGAATGTTTACACACTTGCCGTTTACGGTAACGAACTTGTGGTCAACGATCTGTCTTGCCTCTCTTCTGGTTCTAGCAAAACCAAGGCGGAATACTACGTTGTCAAGTCTTGACTCAAGGATAGTCATAAGGTTTGTACCTGTCATACCCTTCATCTGGTCAGCCTTTAAGTAGTAGTTGTGGAAAGGCTTCTCCAATACACCGTAGATGAATTTAGCCTTCTGCTTCTCTTTTAACTGAAGTCCGTACTCAGATACCTTGCGGTTAGATCTGGTTAAATTTCTCTTAGACTTCTTATCATATCCTAAATAGCTTGGCTCCAAGCCAAGGGATCTGCATCTCTTCAATACAGGGGTTTTATTAACTGCCATCTTAATCTATACCTCCTAATTAAACTCTTCTGCGCTTTGGTGGACGACATCCATTGTGAGGTACCGGAGTTACGTCTCTAATGGAAGTTACTTCGATTCCGCATGCAGAGAGCGCACGGATAGCTGCTTCTCTTCCTGAACCTGGTCCCTTAACGAATACATCAACTGTCTTTAAACCATGAATCATAGCTGCCTTAGCTGCGGTTTCTGCTGCCATCTGTGCAGCGTATGGAGTAGACTTCTTTGAACCTCTAAATCCAAGACCACCAGCGCTAGCCCATGATAATGCGTTACCTTCAGCATCTGTAAGAGTCACGATTGTATTATTGAAAGATGACTGAATATGTGCCTGTCCGCGTTCAACGTTTTTCTTAATACGCTTTTTTGTTACTTTCTTTGCAACTGTCTTAGCCATATCTAAACTAACCTACTTTCTCAAATGATTACTTTTTCTTATTTGCTACAGTTCTCTTAGGACCTTTTCTTGTTCTTGCGTTGGTCTTTGTCTTCTGTCCACGAACAGGAAGTCCCTTTCTGTGACGGATTCCACGATAGCATCCGATTTCCTGAAGTCTCTTGATATTAAGAGCGATCTCTCTTCTTAAATCACCTTCTACAGTCTGAGTCTCATCGATGACTGCACTGATTCTCTTTACTTCTTCGTCAGTCAAATCTCTAACACGAGTGTTAGGATCTACATTTGCTGCTTCAAGGATACGGTTAGAGCTCACTCTACCAATTCCGTAGATGTAAGTTAAGCCGATCTCAACACGTTTTTCTCTTGGTAAATCTACACCTGCAATACGAGCCATGTGTGTTTACACCTCCATAAAATTTTCCTGATTGATAGTAACGGATATATCGCAACAATATATCGTATCCCGAAAGCCATCCTGCATACAGCTGCGGTTGCACGCCCTGAAATGTGTGTACGAAAAATGGTTCTCCATGATTGCATATTACGAGCGGGATATTCGGTATTCTATCTCCGCCTTACAGATATGCTCTGTTTATTATGAACAGCGAAAGGTCTTTCGCTGCAGCCGCACATAATGATTTGAAAAGGTTCTCCTAAACGCACAAATAGCAGGGTCAAATACGATTGGTAATTAACCCTGTCTCTGCTTATGCTTTGGATTCTCGCAGATAATGCGAATGCTTCCTTTTCTCTTGATAACTTTGCACTTTTCGCAAATAGGTTTAACTGATGATCTTACCTTCACAGCAAATCCTCCTTTCTCTATAAAAGTCCCATTTTACGGCATTTTACCGCCTTTTCGGGTACTTTTCCAAAAGTGTCCGTTTAGTATTATACACATTGACTTTCAAGAAGTCAATATAAATTTATTTATCTCTCCAAATGATTCTACCTTTTGTAAGATCATACGGGGACATTTCAATGGTTACTTTATCTCCCGGCAAAATACGGATAAAATTCATACGAAGCTTTCCGCTGATGGTTGCCAAAATCTGGTGTCCGTTCTCAAGCTCCACCTTAAAAAAAGCGTTTGGTAACTTCTCTACAACAACACCTTCTACTTCAATCACGTCTGCCTTTGACATAATCTCTTCATACCTCCTGTTTGATATCTACCTGATTGTTCTTGCGCCTACCGGATCAGATCCAGATAGCCGGCTGCTTTTTCGTCCTCTGTCAGTGAGAGGATCTCCGGTTCGTCCTCTGTAATCAATATTGTGTTCTCATAATGAGCGGAAAGGGATCTGTCTTCCGTTATAACGGTCCATTCATCGTCCATCCAAAGTACCTCCGGTGCGCCCGCATTGATCATCGGTTCAATCGCAAGCGTCATGCCCGGGTGGAGCTTGATACCCCTATGCGGCCATCTCTGCCGGAAATTCGGCACTTCCGGTTCCTCATGCAGGTTCGTTCCGATTCCGTGTCCGACAAGGTCGTAAACGACTCCGTAGCCTCTTGCTGTCGCATAATCTCCGATCGCTGCGGAGATATCGTACAGATGATTTCCTGCCCGCGCCTTCTTGACACCTTCAAAGAATGACATCCGCGTCACATCGATGAGTGCCTGCGCCTCCTTGCTGACTTCGCCGACTGCCACAGTCCTTGCTGCGTCAGAATGGTATCCCTTGTAGATCACGCCCGCGTCAAGACTTACGATGTCGCCTTCCTTGATGATGTGATCCTTGTTCGGTATACCGTGGACAACTTCCTCGTTTACCGATACGCAGATGGAAGCCGGATATCCGCAATAATTCAGAAACGACGGAATACATCCGTAGCTCCGGATCATCTCTTCTCCCAACCGGTCAATATCCAAAGTAGACATCCCTGGTTTGATTGCTTTGCCGAGATTCTGATGAACGAGGGCGAGGATTCTCCCCGCCTCCCGCATCAATTCGATCTCGCTGTCAGATTTAATCGTAACCGACATGTTTTTATTCTCCAAGTATTCCTACAATCGCGTTGAATACATCATCCATCGGCATCGTTCCGTCAACGGATTTTAAGATTCCCTGATTCTTGTAGTAATCGATCAATGGCTGAGTCTGCTCATGGTATACAGAAAGACGCTTCTGTACGGTCTCTGGCTTGTCGTCGTCACGGAGAACGGTATCGCTTCCGCATGCGTCACACTTGCCCTCTACCTTGGTAGGATTGAATACGATATGGTAGGTTGCACCACAGTTTAAGCAGGCACGTCTTCCACCCATACGGTTTACAATATTCTCATCCGGAACATCTACATCGATTGCATAGTCCATAGACTGTCCGATCTTCTTAAGTGCTGCATCAAGAGCCTCTGCCTGTGGAATGGTTCTTGGGAATCCATCAAGTACGAAGCCGTTCTTGCAGTCATCCTGCTGGATGCGGTCCATAACAAGATCACAGGTAAGCTCATCCGGAACGAGCGCTCCCTGATCCATGTAAGTCTTTGCTTTCTTTCCGAGCTCTGTGCCGTTCTTGATGTTGGCACGGAAAATATCTCCTGTGGAGATGTGTGGAATATCATACTTTGCAGCGATCTGCTTTGCCTGGGTTCCTTTTCCTGCTCCCGGAGCTCCCAACATAATAATCTTCATATTTTGTTCTCCTTTTTCTCAAAAATGGGGTTCTGTGAAGATACACGAATGGAGATACGGGCAAAACCTGTATCTCCAAACTTATTAATCATTCAAAAATCCTTTATAGTAGCGAACACGCATCTGGGATTCAATCTGCTTCAAGGTCTCGATTACGACACCTACGATAATGATGATTGAAGTTCCACCAAATGACACATCAGCGCCAAACACACCGTTGAAGAAAATCGGAATTACTGCAACGATGGTAAGACCAACCGCACCGATAAATACGATGTAGTTTAAGATCTGATTTAAGTAATCGCTTGTCGGCTTACCCGGACGAATACCAGGAACAAACCCACCTGCACGCTTCATGTTGTTGGCAATCTCAAGCGGATTAAATGTAATCTGCGTATAGAAATATGCGAACGCGATGATAAGTGCGATGTACACGATCAGTCCGATAGAGTATACCGGATTCTTCGGATCACACCAGTTAGACTGGGATAATCCTCTTAAAATCTTGCTTCCGATGCCGGTTCCGTTACCCTTGCCTAACAAGCTGGCAATAATGACCGGAGTCTGCATTAACGACTGAGCAAAAATTACAGGGATTACACCACCGGTATTTACCTTAAGCGGGATATGAGTCTGCTGACCGCCAACCTGCTTTCTTCCCTGGATTTTCTTAGAATACTGAACAGGGATTCTGCGCTCTGCGCCCTGAAGGAGAATAACAAATACTACCATCGCAACAATGATTGCCACGATGATGAGTGCTGCTACGATTCCCTTCGGAATAGAGCCTGCAGAAACGATGAACTGGTTCCAAAGGGTTCCAAGGTCATCCGGGATACGGGAGATAATATTGATCGTAAGTACGATGGAAATACCATTTCCGATTCCCTTCTCTGTGATTCTCTCGCCGATCCACATAAGAACTGCTGATCCGGCTGTAAGTGCTACAATTACCTGGATCACTGTGAGAGCACTCTTGTCTACCAAGTATCCTCCACGGTAAAATCCGATGGTCATTGCGATCGCTTCGATCAATCCAAGCGCGATCGTGAGATAACGGGTGATCTCAACGATCTTCTTTCTTCCATCTTCACCGTCACGCTGTAATTCCTCAAGCTTCGGAATTGCGATCGTGAGAAGCTGCATGATAATGGAAGAAGTAATGTATGGTGTAATGTTAAGTGCAAATACGGACATGTTCAAGAAAGAACCACCGGTAATTGCATCAAAAAAGCCCAATCCGTCTGCTGTCTGGTTTGCAAACCAATCCTGGAATACAGAACCGTTAACACCCGGAACCGGAAGCTCGCTTCCGATTCGGATGACAACTAACATAAAAAAAGTAAAAATGATTCTTTTACGAATATCCTTAACTTTAAATGCATTACGGAGTGTCTCAAGCATTAGATCACCTCTGCTTTTCCACCAAGAGCCTCAATCTTTTCTTTTGCGCTTGCACTGAATGCATTTGCCTGAACTGTAAGCTTCTTAGTAAGTTCACCATTTCCAAGAATCTTTACGCCGTCTTTAGGGTTCTTTACAACGCCTGCCTCGATGAGTGTATCAACGGAAACAACTGCGTCATTCTCGAATTTCTCTAAAGCGGAAAGGTTAATGGCAACAATTGTCTGAGTGTTTCTGTTCTTGAAACCTCTCTTTGGCAATCTTCTGTATAATGGCATCTGACCACCTTCAAATCCTGGTCTTGGTGCTCCAGAACGAGCTTTCTGACCCTTGTGGCCCTTACCAGCAGTCTTACCATTTCCTGATCCATGTCCACGTCCGCGTCTGAAATTGTCGCTATGAACAGAACCCTCTGCTGCTTTTAAACTAGATAAATCCATTATGGCACCTCCTTGTCTTTTATGCTTCTTCTACTTTTACATACGGTGCTACTTTGCGAAGTGCTCCCTGAGTAGCTGCGTTATCCGGTAATTCTACCGTCTTGTATAACTTGGATAATCCCAGAGCTTCGATTGTCTTCTTGTTCTTAGGAACAGCACCGATCGTTGACTTAATAAGTGTAACCTTTACTTTCTTATCTGCCATTTCTCAATACCTCCTTAACCTAAGATCTCTTCAACAGACTTTCCGCGAAGCTTTGCAATTTCTTCCGGGGCTCTGAGCTGCTTTAATGCCTCGATTGTTGCAAGAACAACGTTCTGCTTGTTGTTTGAGCCTAAAGACTTTGTACGGATGTTCTGGATTCCGGCGATCTCACATACGGAACGAGCCGGACCACCAGCGATGATACCAGTACCTTCAGGAGACTTCTTAAGTAATACGGAAGCACCTGTGTATTTTCCTGTTACATCATGTGTAATACTATTGTTCTCATCCAGACGAACGCTGATCATGCTCTTGATTGCGTCTTCCTTACCCTTGCGGATAGCTTCCGGAATTTCGGTTGCCTTTCCAAGTCCGGCACCTACATGACCATTCTTATCGCCAACAACAACGAGAGCTGTGAAACGCATGTTACGTCCACCCTTAACAACCTTTGTTACACGCTTGATGTCAACAACGTTGTCAACTAATTCTAATTGACTTGCATCAATGATTTCACGTTTCATGTTTGTTTCCTCCTAAAAATCTAAGCCAGCTTCTCTTGCTGCTTCAGCTAATGCCTTAACCTTGCCTGCGTAGATGAAACCACCTCTATCGAAGACTACAGTAGAGATACCCTTATCAAGAGCCTTCTTAGCAATGATGGTTCCAAGCTTAGCTGCTGCCTCAACGTTATTGGTCTTCTCGATTTCTGCCTTTACGTCTTTGTCAAGAGTAGATGCAGAAACAAGTGTATTACCAACAGTATCATCAATGATCTGCGCATACATATGGTTGTTACTTCTGAAAACAGCTAAACGAGGACGCTCAGATGTTCCGGAAAGATGAAAACGCATTCTGTCATGCTTTTTTACACGAACTTCAGTTCTAGATTTCTTGCTTACCATTTCCTGTCCACTCCTTTACTTATTTTTTACCGGTCTTACCAACTTTACGACGGATAACTTCATCAGCATACTTGATACCCTTACCCTTGTATGGTTCAGGAGCTCTCTTAGCTCTGATTTCAGCTGCGTACTGGCCAACCTTCTCTTTATCGATACCCTTAATGATAATCTTGTTATCTTCAACGACTGCCTCAAGACCTTCTGGATCTTCCATCTCTACCGGATGAGAGTATCCAAGGTTAAGAGTAAGCTTCTTTCCGGACTTAGATGCTCTGTAACCAACACCGTTTACTTCAAGGGTCTTGGTGTAGCCTTCGGTTACACCTACTACCATGTTGTGGATCAGTGTTCTTGTAAGTCCGTGTAAAGACTTCATCTTCTTCAAATCATTTGGTCTTGAAACGATGATTTCAGAACCTTCTAATTTGATGTCCATTTCTGCTGGGAGAGTTCTCTCCAGAGTTCCCTTAGGACCTTTTACAGTCACATGATTATTTTCTGCAATATCTACAGTTACGCCTGCAGGTACTGCGATTGGCATTCTTCCTATACGTGACATGCCCGTACCTCCTTATAATTTGTATGTCCAGCTTCTATAGCTGGTTTATACCACTGGTTACTTTTAAATGTCCTATACTTTACATCATGGATGCATCGAGTATATGGACTTGTGCTCGCTTAATAGGTAGTTGCTTTCGGGCTACCAAACGAATGCTAATACTTCTCCACCAACCTGAAGCTTGCGAGCTTCCTTATCAGTGATAATTCCCTGATTGGTTGAAAGAATTGCGATTCCTAATCCACCAAGTACAGAAGGAATCTCGTCCTTGCCTGCGTATACACGAAGACCTGGCTTAGAAATTCTCTTAATACCGGTGATAACCTTCTCGTTCTTATCTGCGCCGTACTTTAAAGTAACGCGGATAGTCTTGAAGTTGCCATCTTCGATGATGTCGTACTTCTCGATGAATCCTTCATCAACAAGGATACCAGCGATTGCAACCTTAATCTTGGAAGATGGAATATCTACTGTATCATGCTTAGCAGTATTTGCATTACGGATTCTTGTAAGCATATCTGCGATTGGATCACTTGTCATCATCATGATATTTTTCCTCCTTAATTCTACCAAGACGCTTTCTTAACGCCTGGAATCTGACCTTTATATGCTAACTCACGGAAACATACTCTGCAGATTCCGTATTTTCTTAAAACTGAATGTGGACGTCCACAAATTCTGCAACGTGTATATTCTCTGGTAGAGAATTTTGGTTTACGCTGCTGCTTGATTTTCATACTTGTCTTAGCCATTAAAATTCCCTCCTGATTACTTTGCAAATGGCATGTTAAACTGTGCCAAAAGCTCGCGTGCCTCTTCGTCGGTCTTAGCGGTTGTAACGAAGATAACGTCCATACCTCTTACCTTGTCAACCTTATCGTACTCGATCTCTGGGAAAATGATCTGCTCCTTGATTCCAAGTGCATAATTTCCACGTCCGTCAAATGCGTTCGGGTTAACACCTCTAAAGTCACGTACACGAGGTAATGCTAAGTTGATCAAACGATCTGCGAACTCATACATCTTCTCGCCACGAAGGGTTACTTTACATCCGATCGGCATACCCTCACGAATCTTGAAGTTTGCTACTGCGTTCTTTGCCTTTGTAGTAACAGCCTTCTGACCGGTGATGGTCTCCATATCCTTAACAGCTGCCTCAAGGAGCTTTGCGTTTTCCTTAGCTTCGCCAACACCCATGTTTACTACGATCTTGTCGAGCTTTGGAATCTCCATTGCGTTCTTATATCCGAACTTCTTGACCAGTGCGTCCTTGATCTCGTTCTCATACTGTTCTCTGAGTCTACTCAATGTCTTGTCCTCCTCTCTTCAATTAGTCGATAACATCGCCTGTTGACTTAGCGAAACGAACCTTCTTGTCTCCATCAAGCTTGAAACCAACTCTGGTAGCTTTTCCCTTGTGAAGGTACATAACGTTAGATGCGTCAATCGGTGCTTCCTGATGAATGATACCACCCTGCTGGTTAGCCATGCTTGGCTTTGCATGCTTGGTTACCATGTTGATACCTTCAACAAGAAGAGTGTTGTCTGCTTTATTTACGGCAATAACCTTGCCCTCTTTGTCTTTGTCTTTTCCAGCGATAACCTTAACCATATCGCCTTTCTTGATCTTCATACTTGCCATCTAAAGTTCCTCCTATAATACTTCTGGAGCCAGAGAAACAATTCTCATGAACTGCTTCTCGCGAAGCTCACGAGCTACTGGTCCAAAGATACGAGTTCCTTTTGGAGTTTTGTCATCTTTAATGATAACGGCTGCGTTCTCATCAAATTTGATATAGGAGCCATCCTTACGACGTGCACCCTTTACTGAACGAACAACTACGGCCTTAACTACATCACCTTTTTTAACAACACCGCCTGGTGTTGCGTCTTTAACGGATGCAACAACAACATCGCCAATGTTCGCATATCTTCTGGTAGATCCACCCATAGTGCGGATAACAAGTAACTCTTTGGCTCCGGTGTTATCTGCTACCTTAAGTCTGCTTTCCTGCTGTACCATGCTTGTAGCCTCCTCTCAACTATTTTGCTCTTTCCATGATCTCAACAAGTCTCCATCTCTTATCCTTAGATAATGGTCTTGTCTCCATAACTCTGACGGTATCACCGATCTTAGCTTCGTTGTTCTCGTCATGAGCCTTTAATTTGTATGTCTTCTTCACGATCTTGTTGTAAAGTGGATGTCTTACGTTATCTCTAACAGCTACAACGATTGTCTTATCCATCTTGTCGCTGACAACTTCACCAACACGTGTTTTTCTAAGATTTCTTTCTTCCACGACTTTAAGTCTCCTTTCTGATAGGATAATGCTTACTGAGCAGCCTTCTCGGTGATAACAGTCTGAATTCTGGCGATATTCTTGCGAACCTCTTTGATTCTTGCTGTGTTATCTAACTGATTGGTTGCGTTCTGGAATCTCAAATTGAAAAGTTCCTTCTTTGCATCAACGAGCTGTGCCTGTAAATCAGCAACGCTCTGAGACTTTAATTCTTCTAAATATGCACTAGTTTTCATTTGATTCACCGCCTTCTAAATCTGCACGAGAAACTATCTTGCACTTGCAAGGTAATTTGTGTGTAGCAAGACGCAACGCTTCGCGCGCTACCTCTTCCGGAACACCGGAGATTTCAAATAATACTCTACCTGGTTTAACTACTGCTACCCAGTACTCTAAAGATCCTTTTCCAGAACCCATTCGAGTCTCAGCCGGCTTAGCTGTTACCGGCTTATCAGGGAAGATCTTGATCCAAACTTTACCACCACGCTTGATGTAACGGGTCATAGCGATACGGGCTGCCTCGATCTGATTAGAACGGATCCAGCATGGCTCGGTTGCGACAATACCGTACTCACCATTGCTGATTGTGTTTCCTCTTGTAGCTTTTCCAGCCATGGAACCACGGAACTGTTTACGATGTTTAACTCTCTTTGGCATTAACATAATTACTGAGCTCCTCCTTCCTTATTAGCCTTTGTAGGAAGTACCTCGCCTTTGTAGATCCAAACCTTAACGCCGACCTTGCCGTAGGTTGTATCTGCTTCTGCGAAACCATAATCGATATCTGCACGAAGTGTCTGAAGCGGAATTGTTCCCTCTGAGTAGAACTCTGAACGAGCCATATCAGCTCCGCCAAGACGTCCTGAACAGTTGGTCTTGATTCCCTTAGCGCCTGCCTTCATAGCACGGCCCATGCAAGACTTCATTGCTCTACGGAAGGAAACGCGGTTCTCAAGCTGAAGAGCGATGTTCTCAGCTACTAACTGAGCATCCTTGTCCGGTCTCTTAACTTCCTTGATATCTACAACTAACTTCTTATCTGTAAGCTTCTGAACGTCAGCCTTGATCTTCTCGATCTCAGCTCCGCCCTTTCCGATTACAACACCCGGCTTAGCGGTGTAAAGGATAACCTTAACACGGTCAGATGATCTCTCGATCTCGATCTTTGCAACTCCGGCTGCGTATAACTTCTTCTTTAAAAATGTTCTGATATTGTAATCTTCAACTAAGTAATCAGCGAAATCACCTTCTGCATACCACTTGGAATCCCAGTCCTTGATTACGCCAACTCTTATGCCATGAGGATTGACTTTCTGTCCCATAATGACCTCCTATCTTTCATCCAGCACGATTGTAATGTGGCTTGTTCTCTTCTCGATGCGATAAGCTCTACCCTGTGCTCTCGGATGAATTCTCTTCATTGTTGGTCCCTTATTTGCAAAACATTCTGCAACGTAAAGGTTCTCTGCTTTCATTCCATTGTTGTTCTCAGCATTTGCGATAGCTGACTCTAATAACTTCTTAACTAAGCTTGAAGCATATCTCGGATTGTATGTTACGATTGCAAGTGCGGTTGCAACATCCTTTCCGCGGATTGCGTCTAATACGAAACAAGCTTTCTGAACAGACACTCTAGCGTAAGACAGCTTAGCTGAAGGTCTGGTGTCTTTTACTTCATTTCTCTCTCTCTTGATTTGGGATCTATGTCCTTTTGCCATGGATGAAACCTCCTTTCACTAAATCTTATCTAACGCCTGACTTCTTTTCGTCTTTTCCATGTCCTCTGTAAGTTCTTGTTGCAACGAACTCACCGAGCTTGTGTCCAACCATATCCTCGGTAACATATACCGGAACATGCTTTCTTCCGTCATGAACAGCGATTGTATGTCCAACGAAAGACGGGAAAATTGTAGAACGGCGGGACCAGGTCTTGATAACCTGCTTGTCACCGGAAGCGTTCATAGCGTCTACTTTTTTCAGTAAGCTTTCATCAGCAAATGGTCCTTTTTTCAATGAACGTGCCATTTTATCAACCTCCTAATTATTTGATTGCGCGACCGTCTCTTCTACGAACGATCATCTTATTGGAATTCTTGTGCTTCTTTCTGGTCTTTAAGCCGAGTGCAGGCTTGCCCCAAGGAGTACATGGACCTGGACGTCCGATTGGAGCTCTACCTTCTCCACCACCGTGTGGATGGTCGTTAGGGTTCATAACAGAACCACGAACTGTCGGGCGGATACCCATGTGGCGCTTACGTCCAGCCTTACCAATATTTACGAGGTTGTGATCACCATTTCCGATAACACCGATGGTTGCGCGGCAGTTGATCGGAACCATTCTCATTTCGCCAGATGGAAGACGAAGTGTTGCGTACTTTCCTTCCTTAGCCATAAGCTGTGCAGAAAGTCCAGCGGAACGAACAAGCTGTCCACCCTTTCCTGGAAGCAGCTCGATGTTGTGGATCTGAGTACCAACCGGGATGTTCTCAAGAGGTAAGCAGTTTCCGATTCTTACTTCTGCCTCTGCTCCGTTCATAACCTTCATTCCGTCGGTTAATCCAGCCGGTGCAAGGATATATGCCTTCTCGCCGTCTGCGTAGCAGATCAATGCGATGTTAGCAGTTCTGTTTGGATCGTACTCGATACCGATTACGGTTGCCGGGATGCCATCCTTATTTCTCTTGAAATCGATTACTCTGTATTTTCTTCTGTTTCCACCACCCTGGTGTCTAACTGTGATCTTACCCTGGTTGTTACGTCCTGCGTTCTTCTTTAAGGAAACAACGAGTGACTTTTCAGGAGTTGTCTTTGTGATTTCAGAGAAATCAGATCCAGTCATGTTTCTTCTGGAAGGTGTATATGGGTTATATGTCTTAATTCCCATTGTTTTTCTCCTTTCGATATTTATTATCGTGCATCTCTGCACATAGTTGTGATCATCTTAGTCAATCTTATAATCCAGCGAAGATCTCGATATCCTTGCTGTCAGCTGTAAGCTGAACGATTGCTTTCTTTGTCTTAGCAGTCTTTCCTGTTACCATTCCGCGACGCTTGTTCTTTCCGTCTGCGTTCATTGTGTTTACCTTGGCAACCTTTGTTCCCTCGAACATCTTCTCAACTGCATCTTTGATCATAGTCTTATTAGCCTCCGGATGAACAAGAAATGTGTATTTCTTTTCAGCCATAGCTGCCATACTCTTCTCGGTTACTACCGGCTTGAGGATTACATCATAATACTGTACGTTTGCCATTATGCATACACCTCCTCGATTGTTGCAACAGCAGCCTTGGTAACTACTACTGTATCATACTTTAATGCATCAAATACATTAAGCTCGTTGGTCTGAGCAGTCTTTACAGTCGGAATATTTGCTGCAGATGCGATCACGTTCTCGTTCATGTCATCTAATACAACAAGTGCCTTCTCAACCTTAAGGTTGTTCATAACCTCAACAAACTTCTTTGTCTTGATCTCATCTAACTTGAGTTCGTCAACTACTACGAACTTTCCGTCTGCTACCTTTGAAGTCAATACAGACTTAAGAGCAGCTCTCTTCTCTTTCTTGTTAAGCTTGAAAGAGTAATCTCTCGGTACTGGAGCGAAAACAACTCCGCCGCCGGTCCACTGTGGAGATCTTGTTGAACCCTGTCTTGCATGACCGGTTCCCTTCTGCTTCCACGGTTTTCTTCCGCCTCCGGATACTTCAGAACGTGTCTTTGCTTTCTGAGTTCCCTGACGGTTATTTGCAAGCTGCTGAAGAACAGCCATGTGAACTAAATGCTCATTTACTTCTACGCCGAAAATGGAATCGTTTAATTCGATAGAATCAACTTCTTTGCCTTCCATGTTATATACAGCTACTTTAGCCATCGTAAAGTTCCTCCTTTCTTATTTCGCACTATTTACCTGACTTAGTGGTTTCTTTTACTGTGATAAGAGCCTTCTTAGCTCCCGGTACAGCACCCTTGATCAAAAGCAGGTTGTTCTCTGCGTCAACTCTTACAACTTCAAGATTCTGAGTTGTAACCTTTACGCTGCCCATATGTCCAGGCATTCCTTTTCCCTTGAATACACGGCTTGGTGAAGAACATGCACCGTTGGAACCCTGATGACGATGGAACTTAGAACCATGAGCCATAGGTCCTCTGTGCTGGCCTAATCTCTTAATAGCGCCCTGGAAACCTTTACCCTTTGAAATAGCAGTTACGTCTACCTTGTCTCCCTCAGCAAAGATATCAGCCTTGATCTCATCTGCTAAGTTGTAGTCCTCTGCATTCTCAAATCTGAACTCGCGTACAAATCTCTTTCCGGAAACGCCTGCCTTGGCAAAGTGTCCCATCTGAGCCTTGTTTACGCCATGTCTGTTTTTGATTTCTTTCTTGCCGGCTGCATCCTTTGCGACAACCTTTTCCTTCTTGTCTACGAATCCAACCTGTACTGCGCTGTATCCGTCGTTCTCAACTGTCTTAACCTGTGTTACTACACATGGTCCAGCCTGAAGAACAGTAACCGGTACTAATACGCCGTCTGCATTGAAGATTTGAGTCATTCCGACTTTTGTTGCTAAAATCGCTTTCTTCATTGTTTTACCTCCTGTTTTCTACAGCGGAACGCTTTTGCGTTCATCCTAGAGCAGTCAATATAGCTTCTATATTAAACCATTCAGGGATATTTCTTAATTTGTTTTCCTTATAATAAGGAATGTTTGCTCTGAGAATTACTTCTCTTTCATTTTGATATCGATGTAAACACCAGCTGGCATCTCAAGACGTGATAAAGCATCAACCGTCTTCTGGGTTGGTGTAATGATATCGATGAGTCTCTTATGAGTTCTCTGCTCGAACTGCTCACGGGAATCTTTGTACTTGTGAGTTGCTCTTAAGATCGTAACCACTTCCCTCTTAGTCGGAAGAGGTACCGGTCCGCTCACCTGTGATCCGTTCTTCTTTACAGTCTCGATGATTTTCTTTGCGGATGAATCTACTAATTCGTGATCATACGCCTTGAGAGTGATTCTCATTACTTGACTTGCCATAAAAAAAGCCGCCTCCTTTTCGCACTTAAAATTTCAGTACGACAAGTGGTGACTGTACACTTCTCCGTGTGTGTCCTGCTTAAGAAACATGCCATATCTCTCTTGCTATCTTCACACGTTGTTTCTACCTTATGTAGACGATGTTTGTACAGTGACTTGCCGTCAGTTTCCTAACTTGACATTCGCTCCACGGAAAACCTGCCACGAGGGCAGCAACCTCACGCTTCATAGCTATCATGCCACAGCAAAAGTTATTATACATTCCTACAAAGCAAAAAGCAAGCACTTTTTACAAATTTTTGCAAAAAATTTTGTTACTATTTTTATTACTATTTTTTATCCGAAAAAGCATTTCCGAAAAAACTCCCTACGGACACTTCCGTAAGGAGGGTTGTGTGATTGCTTATTATTTGCTTGTCTTGATCGTAACTACCTTACTGTAAGCTCCGTTGTAGTTCTTTCCAGCCTTCAATACAGCACGAACCTTGAACTTGTAAGAGGTGTTCTTTGACAGATCCTTCACGCGGGCACTGTTGACAGCTCCCTTTGTGGTTGCAACCAGTGTGTACTCTCCTGATCCGGTATCCTTCTTTGTAACGACCTTACCGCTTAACTTGTTGTACTTTGCGGCAAGGTTATATGTAATGTTTCCCTTCAAAGATGCGTCTAAGAACAGGATCTCCTTCTGTGCGTAAGTCACATTATCGATCATGGCAAGTGCAAGAACTGCAGTCAGACCCTTTTTTACAATACTTTGAAACTTCATTTTTCCCTCCTTATGTATCGCATTGTCCCTTTGGGGGAATTACTCTACGACCGATGCCTCTTTAGTACAAAGCATATCCGTATGTAAAGAGGTATCAGTTTATCTAGTAAAACCCGCCACTTTATGTTAAAATCCTATCAAATAGATTAACGAACAAATTGCTATAATAATATAGAAGAAAGAGGTTTTAACATGTGGATAGCTGATCGCTGGAAAGATTATTGCGTCATTGATTGCTCCGCCGGAGAAAAATTAGAGCACTGGGGACCATATACGCTGGTTCGCCCGGATCCGCAGGTCATCTGGGACACCCCAAAGACTGACAAGGGCTGGAAGAAAATGAACGGACATTATCACAGAAGCGCCAAGGGCGGAGGCGAGTGGGAGTTTTTTGATTTGCCGCAGGAATGGACCATTCACTACGAGCTTCCTATCGGAAAAGAGCTTACATTTCATTTGAAGCCATTCAGCTTTAAGCACACCGGACTGTTCCCGGAGCAGGCAACCAACTGGGACTGGTTCTCCAGGAAGATTGCCGATGTAAAAGAAAAGAACCCTGATCGTGAGATCAAGGTCTTAAATCTGTTCGCCTACACCGGCGGTGCCACACTTGCAGCGGCAGCGGCGGGCGCAAGCGTCACGCACGTTGATGCCTCAAAGGGCATGGTCACCTGGGCAAAGGAAAATGCGATCTCCTCCGGTCTGGGCGAAGCTCCGATCCGCTGGCTGGTCGATGACTGTGTTAAGTTCGTTGAGCGCGAGATCCGCCGCGGCAATCACTACGATGCGATCATCATGGATCCGCCATCCTACGGCAGAGGTCCAAAGGGCGAGATCTGGAAGATCGAGGAATCTGTTTATCCGCTTGTGCAGCTTTGCACACAGCTTCTGACCAAACAGCCGTTATTCTTCCTAATCAATTCCTACACCACCGGTTTGCAGCCGGCAGTGCTTACCTATATGATAAGTACCGCCCTCAAGGACTTCAACGGAACCGTAAGCGCCGAGGAGATCGGGCTTCCGGTTACCTCCAACGGTCTTGTCCTCCCGTGCGGAGCCAGCGGCCGCTTTGAAGGCAGATAAGCGCTACAAGCCACGGCTTAATTTATAGATGTTCTTGTCGGAAATAAAATTCGCTACATTATATAATACCAACACATCCGTGATCTGGTTTTCTTCTATATAAGAAGTCATATCTCCACTGTAATAACGCAGGTCGATCATATAGAGGTTATCATAGTCCTCTATCAGAAACGGAACAAAGGCATTGGCAAAGGAATCTTTTATAATAAGAAGGTTTCCTTTGCCATTTTTTTCGGTGTGCTCGATGCGGACCTCGCCATAATTCCCGCCGAAAAAGTAAGCATATTTATCCTTCTTATCCAGATATTCCTCCTGATAGATCCCATCCAGATTTTTCCCGTCCGCAGTTATGCTATATCCATCTAGCTGCGCAGACGCAAGTTCCTCTACCGTCGAAATCCACTGCATAATCTCGATCGAGTCATAGACAGAATCATAATCGAGGATCTTTGAATATAAGCTGCCGCGGAAAGAATCGGACACCTGTTTTACCTCGTAATCATCCTCGCGTCGGACGGTATGTCCTGTCTTGCCGCACCAGTCTTGATATGCAAGAAACGCGCCGCGCGTTGTCCAGTGGTGGTCTGTGTGGTAATAGACACCCTCCTGTGCATGTTCCCGCAGCACCTCCTCCGGCGAGATAAAATTGTACCCGCTCATTGCCTCTGCAATGCGTTCAATATACGCGCGCTGGTCAAACAAGATCGCGTGATCCGGAAGCTTCTTCTCAAGTACCAGCCCGGAGGTCGGCACCAGCATAAAGGAAAGCCGCTTTTCATCTATGGTTGCCGAACAGTATTCCAGATAATCCGTAACTGCCGCAATATTACGTTCTACCAGTGTATCGTCCACATCCTCCGGAAGGATCTTCTCGAAGTCGTACCCGTCCTTGCCGATGTACGCCCCGCCGATATCGGTGTCCCCACACAGCTTTTCAACCACCGTCTTTACCGTGATCCAGCCGTCCCTCTGCCAGATCTGGTCGTTAAGATACGTCTCCAGCTTGTCCTGAAAATCACCCGACCAGAAATCCGCCCACGAAAACTTTGGCACAGATGCCAGATATCTATTTTCATTTTCCGAGAAATCGTGATCCTTTGTAAGAATGCCCGCCAGACTGATCCCCGCACACAGTGCGATAAATGCAATGCCAATTCCAATACCTTGTCTCTTCACATCACACCTCCTAGAAACGGAAATACAAAAACGGATTGTAGCTGTCCCCAACCAGAAAAGCCAGCGACAGCCCGAACAACAGCAGCATGATCACAATTTTGACGATCTCTGCCAAAACTGCCGACCTGCTTTGCAGCCACGCCTGCACCTTGTCAAGCAGAGGCTTCCAGTTCAGTGAGCAGACGATCAGCACGACAAGAAGCACCGCATTGCAGGACAGATAATACAGGGCATCCCCGTTTGTAGAACCGACTCCGATACCGGCCATCGCTTTCAGGTAGCGGATCAATTCTCCAAAATCGGTCTGCGAAAAAATCACCCAGCCAATCACCACCAGAAGCATTGTGTACACATGCCCCCATACAGATTGCAGAATATTCTGCACGGTCGTGCCGCTTTTTCCGCCCCCATCCCCGGTGTCGGCATTTCTGACTGTTTTCTCCTTCCAGACAGAAACTAAGATCTTTTCCAGCATAAGAAGCAGACCGTAATAGAGTCCCCACAGCACAAAGTTCCAGCTCGCGCCATGCCACAGTCCCGTGAGTATCCATACGATAAGGATGTTCCGGCTCTGTACTGCAAGTCCTCGCCGGTTGCCGCCAAGCGGAATGTACACATACTCGCGGAACCATGAACTCAGGCTGATGTGCCATCTGCGCCAAAATTCTGTAACGCTCTTAGAGATGTACGGATGGTCAAAATTTTCCAGAAAATGAAATCCGAACATTCTGCCAAGCCCGATCGCCATATCCGAATATCCCGAAAAGTCGAAGTAGATCTGGAACGTGTACGCGACCGCCCCAAGCCACGCCGAAGCCGTTGTAAGCTGCGCGCTCGCGGATATCTGTGTATACAAAGCCCCGATCTGGTTCGCAAGGATTACCTTTTTCGCCAGACCGACCGTGAAACGGAATGCGCCATAAGAGAAATCCGCCCACGATTCCGTCCTGCTCCGCAGCTCCTCGCCGATCGTCTTGTACTGCACGATCGGTCCGGCGATCAACTGTGGAAAGAGCGTCACATAAGTGCCGAAGTCCAGAATATTTTTCTGCGCCGAGGCAACACCCCGGTACACATCGATCGTGTACGACATCGTCTGGAAGGTGTAGAAGGAAATCCCAATCGGAAGCGCGATCCGAAGCAGGGACAGTCCTGCCCCGCTGATCGAGTTGATCGTCCCGATGAAAAAGTCCGTATACTTGAAAAAGCCAAGGATCGCAAGATTGCCACATATATCCACGACAAGCGCCGCCTTCGCCCGCTTTTGGAATCCCCTGCCCTTCCAGTAGTAGATCAGTCGCCCGTTTGTGTAATCAAACACGGTGGAAAACAGCATGATCCATACATATCTCGGCTCGCCCCACGCATAGAAGATAAGGCTCGCCGCAAACAGCACCAGATTGCGTCCGCGCTTCGGGCATATATAATATAGAAGTAATACGATTGGCAGGAATGCAAACAAGAATACAAAACTGCTAAATACCATAAGCGTTCTCCGTTTCCTTTCTATGCGTAAAGCCGCAAAAAATTTCCCATAAAGTAGAAAAAAGGTGTCCCGTGATAAGCGTTGAACACCTTTTGTCTGTCTGTTTTACTATTTAAATTGATCTTCTACAATCTGCTTTGCCGTATCAGTCTGCGCGGATACGCAAAAAACTGCGTAGCGCCCCTTCTGTACCACAAGTGCATCATCGATGCGCTTTGCCTCCTCCGGCAGATAGTCCGCAAAAGAGCTTCTCTGGGCTTGCAGATATTCTTTGATATTCGCAAGCATGGTCGCTGCCGCGTCCTTGTCCGGCGCTTCAAATACGGCGATCTCCTCCGAGGTGCTGCCAGAGCTGATATACATCACACCGCTCACGCCATCCGCAAGCGTGATGTAATACCCGATCTCGTCCTGCGGCAATTCGCTTAACACCTCTTCAAATTGAACGCCATCCTGTAATGCCTGTGCAACTGCCTTCACATCCGGCTCATTTCCCGGCTCATCCGAACCGCAGGCACCCAAAACGCCAACCGCCAGCACAACTGCCAGCACCATTGTCCAAATCTTCTTCATGCTCTCTCCGAATCTATTTAATGTACTTCTCCTTCTGTGCACGAATCAGCTCAGTATCCTCGAAGTAATTGATCTGCATTGCACGCTTAACCTCTGCCAAGGTCTGTGCTGCAGTCTCTCTAGCGACATCGCTGCCCTTTTTCAAGATCTCGTATACAGCAGGTATATCCTTCTCAAACTCTGCTCTTCTCACACGGATCGGCGCAAGCTCCTCCTGGATCACGTTGTTTAAGAACTTCTTGATCTTGACATCTCCGAGTCCGCCGCGCTTGTAATGCTCCTTGAGTTCATCGAGGTTCTGGTACTCCGGAAGGTACTCTGCAAAGTGCTCTGGCTTGCTGAACGCATCCAGATAGGTAAATACGCAGTTGCCCTCAATGTGTCCCGGATCAGATACCTGAATGTGTGTCGGATCGGTGTACATGTTCATGATCTTTTTCTTTACATCCTCCTCGGTATCTGCAAGATAAATGCAGTTGCCAAGGGACTTGCTCATTTTTGCCTTGCCATCCGTACCCGGCAGACGCATGCACGCCTCGTTCTCCGGAAGAAGCACCTCCGGCTCCACAAGCACTTCATCATAGATGGAGTTGAACTTGCGCACAATCTCTCTGGTCTGCTCGATCATCGGAAGCTGATCCTCACCTACCGGAACGGTTGTTGCCTTAAATGCAGTGATATCGGCAGCCTGACTGATCGGGTATGTGAAAAATCCAACCGGAATGCTCGTCTCAAAGTTGCGCATCTGGATCTCGGATTTTACGGTAGGGTTACGCTGCAAGCGGGATACCGTAACGAGGTTGGAATAGAAAAATGTAAGCTCTGTAAGCTCGGAAACCTGAGACTGGATAAACAGGTTGGACTTGGTTGGATCAAGTCCTACGGATAAATAATCCAGTGCTACCTCGATAATGTTCTGGCGCACCTTTTCCGGATTGTCAAAATTGTCCGTAAGCGCCTGCGCATCCGCGATCATAATATATATCTTGTCGAACTCGCCTGAGTTCTGCAGTTCAACACGGCGTCTGAGCGAGCCGACATAATGCCCTACATGCAGTCTGCCGGTTGGTCTGTCGCCTGTCAAAATAATCTTTTCCATTTTATTATTGCCTCCCTAAAGCCTGTCTATACATAAAAACTATGAGTTGCTCATGGCACACAGCTCTGCCAGCATCTTCGGCAATTCTGTTTCCATATTCTCATCTGTGAACTGGCATGTGCCAACTGCCTTGTGTCCGCCGCCGTTGTACTTAAGCATAAGGCTTCCGACATTGACATCGGAGGTACGATTCAAAATGCTATATCCAACTGCTGCCGAGCAGCCCTTGCCGCCTCTTCCGCTTACGATCCACGCTGAGATATTCTGCTCCGGATACATGCTGTAAATCATGAAACGGTTGCAGGTATAGATCGGATCTACACCGCGAAGGTCTGTGATGATGACGTTTCCCTCTGTTCTGGTGTACTTGGTCACCATCTCCTTAAACTTCTCTGTCTGCTCGTTGTAGACCTCGATACGCTCTTTGATATCCGGCATTGCAAGGATCTCTTCAGTCGTCATCTCACGGCATGCAACAAGCAGCTTCTCCATAAGCTGATAATTGGAAATGGTAAAGTTGCGCCAGCGTCCAAGTCCGGTTCTTGGGTCCATCAGATAGCCGACTAAGATCCATCCGGTCGGATGAAGCACCTCATCGATCGTAAGGTTGCCGGAATCTACCTTGTCAACTGCCTCCATCAGATCATCAAACTGTGGAAAACGCTCTTTCCCACCGTAATATTCATAAATGATTCTCGCACAGGATGGCGTTACGCGGCTTTCTCCTTTGTATTTTCCCGCAAGTGCCAGACGCTCATGTTCACTGGAATGATGGTCGAACCAGAGTCCGCAGCCCTCCACATAAGGAACATTTGCCAGACAGTCATTCTCATTTACCTCTACCAGTCCGTCCTGCAGATCCTTCGGATGTGCAAACTTCCAGTTATCAACAATCCCTGCTTCCAATAAAAGTGCCCCACATGCAAGCCCGTCAAAATCCGAGCGAGTAATCAATCTCATGTCTTTCTCCTCCGTACTTCCCGATCCATTTTTAAAATGGTCTATATATCCATTATAGGAAAATCCGCCGATTTTTCAACCATATCTTGGTCTGTTTCTCGAAAAGCGTCATGGTGTTCTTGCCAAGAAACGTCCGTTTTGTTATTCCTCTTCCTTCTGTTTGTCGGAGCATTCTGTTTTACGTTCCGTCACTGCTTTAAATACCCCTCATTATCAAACGCGATCCCAAACTCCTCCGAATAGGAATTGAGGTTCTTGATCGTCTCAGCCGCCTCGTCCCCCTCAAGGATCACCGGGCTGTAATCATTCTTTGAGTTTTTCCCGGATAAACGGCACGGAATCGCCCGGATATCAGTCGTGTTTTCCTGCAATACCCCATCCACGAAAGTGAAGGTCTGCTGGAAGATCATGGAATCCTTCTCCTTTGGATTTTTGCTGCCGCCGTAGCAGAAGTTGCCCATACTGTATACAATATACTTGCCGTTGTAGCACTCGATTCCCTGAAGGACGTGCGGATGGCAGCCAAGCACCAGATCATACCCCTGATCAACGCACCATCTTCCTATCGTGTACTGGTCAGCCTCGATGATGTGCGTCTTGTCGCCGCCCCAGTGTACCAGCGCAAACACAAGATCTGCGCCCTGCTCCCGAAGCTGCTTCAATCCATCTTCGAGGAACGTGTATACTGTATTACCCTCGTAATACTCGTTTACGGACACGAATCCGATCTTGATTCCCTTTTCCGTCTCGTACATGCCGTACTTGTCACCCCACACACCGCTGATCGCATAAGTAACTCCGGCATTTTCAAGCGTATCGATGGTGTCCTTTACGCCCTCCTCGTTGTAGTCCATGATGTGATTGTTGCCAAGGCTTACCACCTCGATGGAGCCCCGCGTCAGAATATCCACGTACTCCGGGCGCCCCTTGTGGTTCCACTCCTTGCTCGCTCTTATATCGGTGGATTCCGTCAGCACGCCCTCCAGATTTCCGATCGTGCAATCGTCCGCGGCAAACACATCCACCACGTTCTGCAGGAAATAGTCTACGCCATGGCTATCGTAGTAATCATCAAAAGAATCGTCATACGAAGCTTTCTGGTTCCTTCCAAAGGTCAGATCGCCCACCGCGCTGATCGTGATCTCGATGACTTCCGGCTCCTGTGTCTCGGTTTCCGGTTGCGGTTGTTCAGTGGTGAGAGCTTGCTGTGCTTCCGTTTCTGAATCTGATAGCTGGGTTCCCAGTTCCGGTTCTGTGGTCTCCGTCTGCCAAGTGTGGATGTCTTGCTGTTGGACAGCATTACCTACCGAATCCATCGGATAAAAATAAATGGCAGCTCCTGCCGCAAGTCCCATCATTCCAACGACTGCTGCACATATCCCAAGCCGCTTGTGTTTATTGGTTGTTTTATTTTCTTGTCTTTTGCCCTGTTCGTTATTCTTCATATTGCCCTGCTCATTTCTCCGGTTATTATTTTTGCGATATATTATTAGTGTTTCCCTTTGTTACCAGATACCTCATTATATCGGGTGTCGGGCATTGGTGCAATGGGAGATTTGCTAGGATTTTCCGTTATCTACGCATGTAAATATATTATACACTTTGAGCAGAGACTTCTCTATACGGGTCAAAGAAGTTTATAGTGATATTTCAGAGTAAAAAGCAATCACAAATAAAATGTAAAATGGCTGCCGTAAGGGCAGTCTATTTGTTGTACATAAATTTGAAGATAAATGAAAAACTTAAAAACCTGCAAGAAAACTATTGACTTTTCTTAGCAGGTTTTATTGGCTGAAATATTGAATTTTCAAGGTTCAACACACCATATCGGTGTGGGAAGTTTTAGTCACATATTTTTATCTTCATTATAATTTCCTCGCAGATGAGAGCGTCGCAGCATCATCTGTCCCCTCATACATTCTATCAATTAAATTATAGAAGCCACCGGCATAACTTACAAGAACAAAGAGCGTTTCTCCAAAGAAAAAAACGCAGCAGACCAAATGCCTGCTGCGAATTTACCTAATTGCTATTGTGAAATTTTTCTGACACTCTCCGTATTCTGCAGCTCAAATGGGATTAGTTCATGCGATGCCGGTGTGTTCAGGTCAATCATCCGAAGCAGTAGCTCCACACTGCGAGATGCAATTTCCCCATATCTCTGCCGTATCGTCACAATCTTCGGATTGTAATAATCCGCAAGCATCGTTCCGTCAAATCCGATTATGGAGATATCCTCCGGGACGCGCAGCCCGCGGTCACAGATCGCGCGGATCGCACCGACCGCCATCACATCACTCATTGCAAATACTGCCGTGATCGGAATCTGCTTGTCAAGCAGTCTCGTCATTGCCTGATAAGCGCTATCGTAAGAGAATCGGGCTTTTTCATAGTACAGCTTTGTATCCGGCGTAAGCTCATGCTTCAAAAAGCTGTTGCAATAGCCCTGGCAACGCTGTCTGCTGACATGCGAGCTTTGCAGATCACCGCCGAGAACTGCTATATTCCTATGCCCGTTATCGATCAGATAATCCACCGCCTGCTCTGCCGCCGCAATATCGTCGGTCGCAACGGAGGAAAGATTGTCGAAGGACAATTCTTCCGCCTGTGTTGTGACAAGCACGCAGGAAATTGTTATGTTTCCGAACTCTTCTTTAAAATAATCCGGATTTCCTCCAAGGAATAAAATGCCAAGCGGCTTGCGCTCGCGGCAGAGACGGATCGCTTCCTCTACCTCGTTGGCATCCTCATCCAGATAGTGAACACCGACGGTATACTCGGAATCCTCAACCATCTTCTGAACAGACTCGATGATATTGGCAAACAGCATGTTAAGCGTACCTTTTACCACAACAAGGATCGCTTTGGTCGTTGTCTGCTTCAAACGCTTTGCGTTGTTGTTCGGCACAAAGCCATACGCTCCCACGATCGCGAGAATTCTTTGTTTTGCTTCCGGACTGACATCTTTGCGGTTGTTCAATACACGTGAAACCGTGCTGACAGAATATCCGGATTCCTTTGCAATGTCGATTATTGTCATTTGTTTAGCCCTTTACAGCACCTGAAAGTACACCCTTAATAATATACTTCTGACCTAATGCATACACGATTACGATCGGGATTAGACACAAAACGATTAGTGCCATTGTTGCGCCGTAATCAACCTTGCCGTAGCTTCCCTGCAGGTACTGGATATGGATCGGAATCGTCTTATACTCTGTCTTATCCAATACAAGATATGGCAAAAGATAATCATTCCACACCCACATGACCTCAAGTATTCCGACAGAGATATAGGTTGGCTTCATGATCGGAAGTATGATCTTAAAGAAAATCTGCAATGGTGTGCAGCCATCAATCAAGGCAGCCTCCTCCAGTTCAAGTGGAATGCTTTTTACAAATCCCGTGAACATGAAGATTGCAAGTCCGGCGCCGAATCCTAAGTATACGATGCAGATTGTATACGGATTATTCAGCCGGAGCGTGTCTGCAGTCTTTGATAAGGTAAACATAACCATCTGGAATGGCACAACCATTGAAAAAACGCACAAGTAGTATACTATCTTACAGAACTTGCTGTCAACTCTGCTGACATACCACGCTGACATGGATGTACACAGCAGGATCAGGGCGACTGACATTACCGTAATAACAAGACTGTAAAAAACAGATCTGTAAAACGGATAATTTCCGAAGGTCATACCCTTGATGTAATTGCCAAATTTCATAAATGTCTCTGCGTTTGGCAGAGAAAACGGGTTCAGTGCGATTGCGGTGCTCGTCTTGAAGGAGTTAATCACCACCGTAACGACCGGCATGATCCAGATCGCCGCCAATATAGTAAATCCGATGGTCAATGCCAGATTGATCTTTCGCTTTTTTTTACTTCCGTTCGTCATTATTCCTGCACCTCCCTGCTTCTTGTAAATCCTAACTGGACCATGGAAATAATGCCTACCATGATAAAGAACAATACCGCCTTCGCCTGACCTACACCAAGTGAGGTAAGGTTCTCATAGAAGGAACTGTAAATGTTAAGTGCAAGCATCTGCGTTGTTCCGATTGTTCCCTCATAAGGGAGTCCGTTGGTAAGTGCAAGGTTCTGATCAAACAGCTTGAAAGAGTTGGTAAGTGTCAAAAACGTACAGATCGTGATGGTCGGCATGATACACGGGATCGTGATGCGTGTCAGGATCTGTCCGCCGGTCGCGCCGTCGATCTGCGCGGCTTCAATATAGTCGGTCGGTACATTCTGCAGTCCGGCAATATAGATGATCATCATATATCCTATCTGCTGCCAGCACATCAGAATGACCAGTCCCCAGAACCCAAACGTTGCGTTCAGCGCGAGGGATGAGTTCCAGAACGCCTGAATCACACCGTTTAAGATTATTTTCCAGATATAACCCAGAACGATTCCTCCGATCAGGTTCGGCATGAAAAATATCGTCCGGAAGATGGTCGAGCCTTTGATGTTTCTTGTGAGTGCGAGTGCGATCGCAAACGCGATCACATTGATCAGGATCATCGTGACGACGGTGTACGCCACCGTAAATTTGAAAGCGCGAAAATACGATGCGTCCTTCAGCGCGTTTATGTAGTTCTGTAATCCAATGAACTCCTGAAAACGGATTGTCTTAAACTTGAAAAATGATAACTTGATTCCCCAAAGGAACGGATATACAAATCCGATACAAAATGCAATAAACGTCGGGATGATAAAGATTGGGGCATACTTTTTCATCGCCTTGCGCTGTATGCTGTTTACTGCCGAACTGTTCACGGTTTTTTGCTTTTTCTTCATGGCAAACTCCTATATTCCTGCTGCATCCGAGAATGCTTCTTTAA
The DNA here is from genome assembly GCA_963612015.1 of Lachnospiraceae bacterium. GTDB lineage: Bacteria > Bacillota > Clostridia > Lachnospirales > Lachnospiraceae > Roseburia. The sequence continues at coordinate 123,838 of CAVDTR010000002.1, forward strand.
AAAAGGGGAGCAAGGCAAAACCTGCTCCCCTGTCTGATGCTTTTACAAAAATTACTGCTGTGAAAGCTGATACTGCTCAGCCCATCCGTCAACATAAGCGCTGACAACTGCATCCCAGTCACCGGTTCCTGCAGAGTATGCAGCAAGTGCGGAAACGACCGGAGCTCTCCAGCTCTCAGTATTTGGTGTGAAGTTGAATGCCCATGATACGTTGTAGCATCCGTCAGCAACATACTGGTTCATGATGTTGCAAAGAACATTGGATACGCTCTTAGCATTCTTGAATGGAGATACAAATCCCATATCATTTGCAAGTGCGCTGGTTCCCTCATCGCTGGTTACTACCCAGTTAAGGAAATCAAGAGTAGCCTTCTGATCTGCCTCAGAAGCCTGGCTGTTTACTGCCCAGTAGTTCTCTGTACCACAGCTTAAGCCTTCCTTCTCATCTCTTACACCGATATAGATCGGAAGATATCCGATGTTGTCATCACCGATAGAAGAGATATCACCGTAGGCCCATGTACCATTCTGATAGAATACTGCTTGGCCGTTGACAAACTCTGCAACTGCATCATCACCTGTCTTTGCAGACAACTCAGAAGGTGCGCAGGTAGCGTTCTGTGTATATACATCCCAGATTGCCTTGAAGTTGTCAAGGTAGGTTCCCTTGATGGTTGCCGGCTGGGAAGTGATTCCATCCTCGTCAAACTCATAGAAGAGCGGGATGTTTGCCAAGTGACCGGAGAATCTCCAGCTTGAAGAGCTGTCAAGACCAGCGGAAGTAAATGCTGAGAATCCAAGGTCTGCGCTTCTTGCAGTGATGTCCTCTGCAACTGCCTTTAAGCTATTGAAATCCTTGATGTCATCAACGGAATATCCAGCCTCGGCAAGAAGTGCCTTGTTCGTGATGATTCCGTATCCTTCATACACATACGCGATTCCGTATACGCCATTGTCATTCTTAACTGCAAAATCATCGGAAGTAAGCTGCTTGTATACCTCTGAATCGGAAAGATCTAAGCAGTAATCCTTCCATGACTCGTATCCTACTGCTCCGGAAATCTGGAATAATGTCGGAGCATCCTTCTTATCGATATCAGCGGTAAGTGTCTCCTCGTATGTACCTTCGGCAGCGGTAACGACCTTAACCTCAACGCCCGTCTGCTCTGTGTAAGTCTTTGCAAGAGCCTGCCAAGCCTCATCTGCCTCCGGCTTGAAGTTCAGGTAGTAAACCGAACCTGTCTCGTCTGCTCCCCCGTTTCCACAGCCGGCAAGCATTGCAGCAGCCATGGAAGTAACTAATAATACGGATACTAATTTCTTTTTCATTTTTGTCCTCCTCTAAGTATCACCTTTCTCCTTTTCTGGTAGCGTTACCGAAAATGTTCTCGGTAACGTTTCCAGTAAAGTTAGTATATGCCTTGCCAAGACTTAACGCAAGCCCCCAATTAGCATTTTGTATACTTTAATAAAATCTTTCGCGTATTTTTGTGCATTACTTCCAATAACTGGTACAAGTGCATCTTCAACTCCGCACGGTTCGCATCCCTGCTTAGCATTTTTACTTTATAGGAAAAGAATTTTCCTATAAAGTAAAACAGACCAGGCAGATTGCTCCACCCGGTCTAAAAAATCTTATGTTATTTTCAGATGTCCAGCCTGCGCAGATCCTCGCAAAGCGCGTCAACATCCTCCTGCCTTGTCGCCCAGCTTGTGCAGATGCGCAAAGCGCTGTGCGTCTCATCCACACGCTCTTGATAAGACAGGCAGTATTTCTCCGAAAGCTTCTGTATCGCGTCGTCCGGCAGAACCGGAAAGATCTGGTTCGTGTTGTTAGCTACCAGATACGGAATTCCCTTGCGGTTTAAGGACTCGCGGATCTGGTTTGCCTGCCGGATTGCATGGTAACCACCCTTCATGTACAGGTTCTTAGCGCCTTTCTCTATATCCGAAAGTGAAGCTTCCTCCACATACGCTTCATCGAGCAGGGTGGAAAATTGCAAACCGAGCAAACGCCCTTTTGCGAGCATCGCGCCCTTTTGCTTGATCAGATATCGAAAATCTTTCTTCAAATCCGCATTTGTGATAACGACCGCCTCGCCAAACAACGCACCAAGCTTTGTTCCGCCGATATAGAACACATCGGCAAGCTGTGCAAGATCCGGCAGAAAAACATCATTGCTGTCCGCTGCCATGCCGTAGCCCAGACGCGCACCGTCCACAAACAGATAAAGTCCATCGGCGCGGCAGACCTTTGAGATCGCCTCAAGCTCCGCGCGTGTATACAGTGTACCAAGCTCGGTCGGCTGGGAAATGTACACAAGCTTCGGCTGCACCGTATGCTCAAAGCTGGAATCGTGGATGTGTGCCTGATAAGCCTCATCGATCTGCTGCGCAGTTATTTTTCCGTCCGTGCTTGGCAGTCCGAGCACTTTATGACCGTCCAGCTCCACCGCGCCGGTCTCGTGCACATTGATATGTCCGCTCTGCGCACATAACGCGCCCTGATAGGATCGGAGCGCCGCGAGGATGATCGTGGCATTTGCCTGCGTTCCGCCCACCAGAAAATGCACATCAGCATCCGGCACCTGACATTCCTTACGGATCAGCGCCCTTGCCTCCTCACAATACTCATCGCAGCCATAGCCGATCGTCTGCTCCATGTTGGTTGCGCTTAAGCGCGCAAGGATCTCTGGATGCGCGCCCTCATTGTAATCACAGTTAAAATATATCATCTTATGACCTCCGGACAAATTTATCTTTTATATTTGCTTCATCATAGCACATTTGCCCCAAGGAAAGAACTACCAATTTTCCGCCTTTTCCTGATATCGCTGGATATCCTCCTCCAGCAGTGACCTTGCATACACATGCGAAACGTTAAACTGCCGGATGCTCTCGTCCGTTGCATCTGCCGTATCCCGCACATATACTTCATACCAGTATTCCTTTTTCTGCTCCGGTGCCTGTTCCTCAACATATTTCTTGATCACAGGCGCAGCATCGGTAGAGAGCGTTGTCAGATACCAGTGGTCGATATCCTCCTTTCCATTTTGCGCAATATTCAGATTGTACTGCGCGATCCAGTAATCCGGGCGTCCGAACGATAATGCCAGATAACATACCGCAAAAACAACCATTCCATACCGGAACAGTGGAAAATCGCTTTTGTAAATCTGGATCATGATTCCCGCGAGGATCAGTGCGATCACAAGCAGCAACCAGAACGTCAGCACACGCAGGAAAGACAGGTAATAATTCTGCACATACAAGGTCATACGGAACGCGCTGGATGCCACCATCACATAAGTACAGCAGGATATAACCGTAAGCAGCGCCTTGATGACCGGGCGTTTTTCAAAGTGCTTCAGCACAAAAAGTACGATCAGCAGATTCAGAACGCATACGACCAGCAGTTGGAAAAATCCCTCTCTCGCATACTCCGCATAAGTGTATCCGTCCGGCAGCTTCATTCTTCCGCCGAAGAGATAGACCACCTGGATCGCGCAGAAGAAAATGTACACGACGGAAAGCAGCCATAATACGGTCTCTGCAATAAGCGGTTCATGCTGCTTCTGCGGTTTTTCTGCCTTGTTGATCGTGCCTTTTCCAAGATAGCGCAGACCGCAGTAGCCCGCAAAAAACGCAAATAAAAATGTCACTACACCTCCGACAATATCGCTGACATCCCATTGAATGTTCTGGATAATGGAGTAAAAGACCGCATCAGCGGAGCAAAGCATTACTAGCACAAATCCCAGCAATGGAACAGAGATCAGCAGTCCGATCAGTACATATAAAAATCTGGAGCGCGTTTTGCCTTTGGACTCCTTCTGGTAGCAGGACACGTCCGCAAACGGATCTCCGATGGAGCCGATCGCACCGAACACCGCAGAAAAAATTGCCCCGACGTGTTTTCCAAATCCCCAGCCACGATCCTCATAGAAGCTATGAAGCAACATGCCGATTAAAAGCAGTGCCATCCCGACGGTATTCCAGAATATGATAAATCCGCTTCCCGTGAGGAATGAGGAAATTCCAAGCAGCAGCATTCCCGCTACATAGATCCGGTTGCTTTGCTTCCATGCGACATTCATTTTTTTCATGCAGACTCTGCAAAAAAAGATTGTTGCGATGACCATGAGGGGCATCGTGATACCGCTCATATTGTGATAGAGAAAGAGCGTATAGACCAATGCATACACGACTGTCGGGATTATCACCGCCTCAAAGTGAGTCGCCCTCTGGTGCTTAATCTGCGGACTCTCCTCCGTAACCGGCAGGCGGTACTGCGGTGGGATCTGCAGGGTTGGGTGGGTTTGTTGTGGCTGCCCGCTTGCAGATAACTGCCTTGCCTGCGACATGGTGTAAGAAGATACTTTATTATTGTCCATGTGCCTATTCCTCCTCATCCGGTCGATACTCCAGCAGGTCTCCCGGCTGGCAATCAAGCGCCTTACATAGTTTATTCAGTGTATCCAATTTAATGGCTTTTGCCTTTCCATTTTTCAAGATAGAGACATTCGCCATCGTAATATCCAATTTCTCTGATAGCTCGGTCACGCTCATTTTCCGCTTGGCGAGCATAACGTCAATGTTAATTATAATTGCCATATTCACACTCCATCTTTATATAGTCAGCTCGTTTTCCTGCTTCATCTCATAGGCATTTAAGATCAGTCTCGAAAGTGCCTCGCAAAGCACAACAAACACAAGCGCGGTCAAAATCTCTGCGACAACAAAAATGCCAAATTGCATCGTCAATGCCTGCTCCACCGCCAGATACAGCAGTCGGATTGCAAATCCGATGATTGCAAGTACGCCACACATTCCCATCCGGTGAAAATGGATTGCGTTTTCCCTCGAAAAAGAATTATCCTTCCCGATCTGCGTGCATACTCTCCAGAACTCGATCAAAATTCCATAGCAGAACGCTGCCGTGTACCAGCTCGCAAAAATGAAAGTCCAAAACAAATTCTCCGGCTCATCCGCCCGCAAATAAAATGCGTATGCGGTCAGCCCTCCCCAGAATGCAACTCCCATAACCCCAAGCAGGATCACAATCCCTTTTAACCAATACGATATCTTTTTCTGTGTCATAAAATCCTCCTTCATAACTCTGTGCAAGACTTCTGTCTTTTCTTTTGTCCTATCTTTAGTTCTTTTCTTAGTCCTTTTTCCGTAAATCCGCGCTTTCTCGGCATTCCCTAACTGCCAACTGGACTATTGCATCGAATTATTCCCCGAAAATGAAATCCGATGCTTTTTCCTGACCTGTTCATCGAAAAGACTCTCTGACATCTATTTTCGATGCTTTTTTCTCCGTTTTAGGGAATTTCGAGCATCGAAAACGTAATATATTTTTTATTCCGATGCTCAATATGCAAAAATAGTCCTTTTTCTGCATCGGAATGACAATATGAAAACAAATTTCGATGCTTTGCCTTCAGAGGGACATTGACCTCCGCATCGGGATTGCAAAGTAAAATCGAATCGCGATGCTTTGCTTTTGGTTCTCGATACTCTCCTTCCAAAAACGGAAGCTATATTCTCCCGTGGAAAATAGCTACCCATTTTACAGCTTTTGGAAAGATCATCACTCCTCATTTGGTCACTCCTCATTTCTATTCTTGTGTTTTTCATAGTATAACCCGAAGGCTTCAATCTTGCAATATATTTTTATCGTTTTACGATAATTTTTTGTTGTGTTATCTATTTTCTTATTGAATCGAGTGGTATTTTGGCAATTTGGCAATTTGCATTGAGATGCATTGAGATGGACGTTGTTGAGACAGGTGGCATTGGAATCATGCAGCATTGGAGCAGTTCCCATTAGGATGGGCAGCATTAAGACAAGTGGCTTTTGAACAGACGGCATATGGTCAATTCGTATTGGAATGGGTGGCGTTAAGGCAAGCGGCACTGGGATAGGCACCTTATTGGTTGACAACTCGCAAACTCGTTGCATCTCCTTGCGCATCTGCACGGAGCGCAAGTGCATTTTCATCTCACATAAATCACATTCTTCTGAAACATTTTGTCTTATGGAATCAAGAGCCCCTATAAAGTAAAAAAGTCCCGCAATACACCAAATTTCAAACGTTAAACTGAAACAGTCTAACGATTGTAGCTCTGTGTATTGCGGGGCTAAAATATAATCTTTTCTTCTTCGTATTATCTTAAAAATCCCTGTACGATCTTCTCCTCTGCCTCTGCTTCGGATAAGCCTAACGTCATGAGCTTCATAAGCTGCTCACCGGCGATTTTTCCGATCGCGGCTTCGTGTACCAGAGAAGCATCCACATTCGCGGCGTTTAACTGCGGGATGGCAAGGATCTTTGCCTCATCCATGATGATCGAATCGCATTCTGCGTGTCCTGTACATGCGCAGTTGCCGTTGATGCCGAGGCGGATTTCCTGTGTGCTGTGTTCTTTTGCCACGCCTCTACTTATGATGTCACAGCTACTGTCTGCGCCATCCATATCCACCATGATCTCTGCGACCGCCTTCTGATCGCCGGTCGTAAGAATTTTGTCGTGGATTGTAAGTGTTGCATTTGCGGAAAGCTTTGCGCCGGTCGTGCGCACTGTGTCATCTACGCCTGCGATCTGGGATGTCTCAAGCTCCATCGTGGAGTTTTCGCCAAGCTCGATCCTCGTTTCCGGGTTCATGATGCGTTTTCCGGTGCCATCGCCCTCGCCGTAGTGCTTCTCCACATAGTGGACTTTGCAATTTTTGCCAACATAAAATGTATGGACTCCATCGTGGCGGCTTGTCTGGTCGCCGCAGTTGTGAATACCGCAGCCTGCGATGATCGTTACATCACTGTCATCCCCGACGAAAAAGTCATTGTATACACATTCAGTCAATCCTGTCTGGCTGATGATTACCGGAATATGGACGCTTTCCTTTTTCGTTCCGGGCTTGATGATAATGTCGATACCCGGCTTGTCCTGCTTCGTTACAATATCAATGTTTGCAGAGGTATTGCGTGCCACGCTTTTTCCATCACTTCGTATATTATACGCGCCCACTGGGAGCGCATCCAGCTCTGCTACTTCGTGCAGCAGATTTTTCTCGATCTCGTTCATGTATTCCTCCAAATTGATATGCGCTATTTCTGTGCCTGCAGATCTGCGATGATCCGCTCGCTCTCCGCATCGTCCACAATTTTTCCGTTTTTCAAATAAATGATCTTGTCGGCAATCGCAAGGATACGTTCCTGATGGCTTATGATAACAATTCCGCCGGAAGTCTCCTGCTGCATTTTTTCAAACAAGCGGGTCAGACTCTGGAAACTCCACAGATCGATTCCCGCCTCCGGCTCATCAAAAACCGAAAGCTGCGCCCGGCGCAAAACTGTCATTGCAATCTCAATTCGCTTCATCTCTCCGCCAGATAACGTATCGTTCAGTTCTCTACCCAGATACTCCTCCGGGCTGAGCCCTACTTCACGCAGGATTTCGTAAATATCATTCTTGTCTTGGCTTTCGTTGGCGATCTCCAAAAGATCCCTTACGCGAAGTCCCTTAAAGCGCACCGGCTGCTGGAATGCATAGCTGATCCCTTTCTTGGCGCGCTCGTTGACGGAAAGTTCCGTAATATCTTCATCGTTAAAATAGATTTTTCCGCTGGTAGGTTTTATCAGTCCCATAATGATCTTTGCAAGCGTGGACTTCCCGCTTCCGTTCGGTCCGGTCACTGCAATAAAACGATCGTCAAATTCCACATTGACGTCGTCCAAAATCACTTTATCATCAACTTTATATCCTATGTGCTCTAATCTCATCATAATATGATAGCCTCCAAATTTCGCGGTGATATCATCATACTATCAAATTCCCCACAATTCAAATGATAACTTAAAAAAGTACAATCTTTTGCGCACGTTTGCTACTGCTCACTCGTCCATCGTTTCAGCAACTAGTTTTTTCATTTTCTTTCTCTTTTCATTCACTTACAGACTTTTGCGTTAATATATTAAAATAAAAATGGTAAAAATGAATCAATATCTAAGTCCTTATGTTTCCGTTTTTGCACGCCCAAAACCAAGTGCGATCGCCAATATCCGCGGCAATTCCGAGAATCCGCTCCTGAAAGGGGGCGCCTCCTTTTACAGTATTCCCACAGGCGGAATTTTAATTCAGGTTGAGGTGTTCCGCCTGCCGGATCAGCAGTTTCCGGATTGCTCCGGATTTTTCGGTATGCACATCCATGAAAACGGAGACTGCACATTGCCTTTCGACAAAACCGTTCTCCACTACAATCCGACCAGTCAGGAGCACCCAAGCCACGCGGGCGATCTGCCACCGCTCTTGGCAAAAGATGGTTATACATGGATGGCTTTTTACGATGGGCGTCTAGCGCTTGCCGACGTTCTTGGTCGATCGCTGGTCATCCACGATATGCGCGATGATTTTACAACGCAGCCTGCCGGTAGCTCCGGGGAAAAGATTGGCTGCGGGGTTATTGAGGTTGTAACGTAAAAGAATGAGGGCAGATGCCCTCATTCCACTCACCAAGATTTTATTTCCACCGAAAGTTTCAGATCCTCGCAGTCATACCCGACAACCTTCAATTTGTTGTAGCCGTCTTTCATGTCAACCGAGTAGGATGTCAGATCTTCTACCTCCGAATCCGGTGTACATTCAACGATCGTGGTCACATTACCGTCCTCATCCACATGCACCAGCTTCGCCTTTCCGGCAGCCAGCGTAAAGGAAAGCTTGATCCTGACCTCCTGATCCTCGTCGTAATCTGCTGACCACACGCATTGTCTCCCATCAAACTTTCCGACAGTAAGTGTAACACTATTATCGTAGGTGTTCATCACCGACATACTCTTCGTGTAGCGATCGGTGTTCTGCGCGATCAGCTCATCTGAATCGTACTGCTCCTTGGCAAATTCGTTGCTGCAGCCCATTAACAAAGCTCCTATCAACAGGATTAAAGTATCAGGTAAATATGAATGACCTGATGCTTTAATTTTATCTGAATATTTGCGTAATATCCTGATACCGGTTCACAACCCGGTATATCTCCACAAACTCTTTCCCAATCTTATACAGCACCACATAATTTCCGTAAATCACATACTTATAATCCGTCCGGAAGCTGACCCTCTTAGCAAGATCAGCTCCCATATACGGAAATTGCTGTATATCTTCAAATCGGGCATATATCTCCTGAATAGTCTTTACTGCCATTTCTTCATTGTCTTCTGCAATGTACTCTTTGATGTTTGTTAAATCTTGTGCAACAATAGGGTTGATTCGCAATTTCATCATGCTTTATACCCCTACCGATTTCTTGAGTTCATCCAAGCTCATCCAAGCGTTTTCATCCCTTACCGCTTCTTCCGCCTCCTGCAACTTTAAAAGAAGTTTCTTCTCAGCCTTTTCACGCTCGTAGTCCTCAATATCCATTACCACAAACTTTCCTCTTCCATTTTTAGTCAGAAACACCGGCTCACCAACTTGGCAATTTTTCAATACTTCATTATAATTTCTTAAATCAGATACAGGTAATATATTCGGCATCAAATCAACTTCCCTTCTTAAAAATGTTTGCTTTTCCTTATATATTATTATACAAAATAAGCTGTAAAATTCAACGAAGAATTTTACAGCTTGTAAAGTCTTTACGCAAATTGCTTTTTCTTATAAAACAATGCTCCCTTCAACAAACATATTATAGCGAAGCATAAATTTATTCCAAGTACAAGTCCCCATATACTATATATGTCATTTACCATTTCCGGCATGATCATAAATACCGGCATAGAATTAACGATAAGAGCCATAAATCCACCAAAAAACATCCTTATCAAAACCGGCAGTCCCCAACATACAGCTGCAATAATTACAGCACCAGAACAATTATTTTGGTACGCCGAAACACATAATGTAACTGCACATAGCGATAACATAGCCTCAAATCCGAATCCCAATAAAACAGTCAGATATTTTGAAAACAACACCGACTGTATTTGTATTCTGGATACCGATAACACAATCCATGATATATTATCAGCCCCTTTCAGACCATATACCATATAGCATGAAGCCAGATCTAGCAGTACAATCCATAAGAAAATAGATATCGTGAATGTAAAAGCAGCTAAAATCTTAGCGGGAACATCCTTTTTTCTCCCCTCCTCTGTGCTAAAAAGTAATGGAAGCATTCTTGTCTGACTCTCCTCTGCAAAAACAGCCGATACTGCACAGATGATCAATATGCTTCCCAGAATCAGCCCAAACTGAAGCATTTCAACAAATACCTTCCAGCCCGTCGTATATGCCAGATAAGGCATCTTTCCAGCCTTTTCACAGGCTTTTCCAAGCTCTGTTTCATCAAGTGAATATCTCTCCGTTGGATAAATGCCATTCTCCCATGCTCCGTCAGAAAAAAATCTTGTCACGAAATCATTTAAGAAGTTTCCATCTCTCCAACCGGGCATATTCTCCTCAAGCTTGGAAGGCAAGCCGTATTTTTCAATGATCTGATCCACTTTTTCGTCTGTCAGAATGCCTTCAAACTCCTCTGTTATCTTCCGGTTCATCTGCACCGCCTCATAGCCGGAGTAAAACACTCCATCTACCGTCGCTATTTCCGCACTCACCTCTACGAGTCCAAAATACAAAAGAAGTAATCCTGTCGCAGCTATTATTCCTATTCTAAATATCTTATTTTGATATATTTTATATAGTTCTGTTCTGTAAAGTCGCATTTTTGTTTTCCCCTGCTATCTGTGTATGATAAAGATATGCATCTTCGAGTGTCCCCGCCAAATACTCCGCATCTGCTGTCGGCGGTGTTTCTGAAACGATTCTCAGTTCAACATTTTCACCACTGCTTCTTATGTTGCTCACAATAAACTTGCTGTTCAAACGCTCTGCCTCCTTTTCAGAAACAGTGCATTTCCAGACATATTTCTCCACTTTGTCAGTAAGATCTTTCTCAGTTCCCTCCTGAATGATCTCACCTTTTTTCATAATCAGAATGCGGTCTGCAATATAATCTATATCCGATACAATATGCGTCGACAACAATACAATCCTGTTCTTTCCGAAGGAACTGATCACATTCCGAAAACGTACCCGCTCCTTTGGATCAAGCCCTGCGGTTGGTTCATCCAAAACCAGAATTTCAGGATTATTTAAAAGTGCCTGTGCAATCCCCACTCTCCGTATCATGCCCCCGGAAAATGTCTTCAACTTTTTCCTTCTTACCTCTCCAAGCTCAACCATATCTAAAAGCTCATCAATACGGCTATCAGCATATTCCTCCGGCAGTGCCTTTAAAGCTGCCATATACCGCAGAAAACGTTCCGCGGAAAAATCGCCATAGTATCCAAAATCCTGAGGCAGATATCCCAATAACCTCCGGTACTCTGCACCCATGTCTGCAATCTCAATATTATCACAATAGATATTTCCCCCCGTCGGCTGTAAAACGCCACAGATCAATCTCATCAATGTTGTTTTGCCCGCGCCGTTTTCCCCCAATAAGCCATACACACCATTGGAAAAAGTATAATCAATTTTTTGCACAGCGATTTTATCTTTGTATCTTTTCTGGACATCCACCAGTCTTAACTCATGCATAATACGTCTCCTTTTTCCATCTTGTTAAGTAATTTTTTCATCTGTACTGCAAATAAAAATACCGAAAGAAAGAACGTTGCCACCCACACTCCAATGGCAGTTGTCAAGAATACTCCGGAAGTTGATCCCACTATTGCAAAGCCTATTGGCAAAAAAAGTACACTCGTTCCAAATAAAGCGGATCGCTTTCCCCTATTTTCTATTGACAATATTCTTAATGCTATTACGTTTGATACCTGATACGGAGTCAGAATATACAACACTACTTGTAATAATCCAAGTTTCCAGCAATAATTCAAATATCCAGCTCCACTGATCAGCACCACCGCATTTATCATTCCCGACAATACCAGCCATGCCGCGACGCACTGTTTCGTATTGAAATAGCAGCTTTCTCCAAGTTCTCCCATACCGCCAAAAAACAATTTATCGATCGTGCAAATAGACATTATGCTAAGAAGCGCAGCTCCAGCCATACATATCTTAATCATTTCATTTTGGTTTACACCGGTATAATGTAAAACGGAGATAAAAATGATTCCTAGACAGATAACAGCTCCATAGATTGCAAAAAAAACCTTGTCCATATACAAAATCTGATGATAAAGAATACCTCTCACCGACATCACAGGTGATTTTTGTTTCTTCAGTTCCTTTATCATCTCATGACAGGTCTTTTGCTTTTGGTTTTCATCAATGTATACCTGCCTCTCCGCTTCCATAAATAATTTTTTTATTTCACTCTTTCTCATTCTCAATCATCCCCCTTAACTGGCTGATGCCAATCCGAAACCTTGACTTTGTGGTAGAAACACTACATCCCATGACTTTTGCGATATCCTTAAATTTCATTTCTTCATAGATGCGCAGGATCACAACTTCCCTAATCTCTTGCGAAAGTTCCTTTAATAGCTTCTTCAAATAGGCAGCATTCTCTGCCTCGACAATTTTATCTTCATGATCCGGCTTTTTATCAATTTCCTCCCACTCAACTGCCATCGGTTTTTCTTTCTTATCCCGAAAATAGTTAAAGCAGATATTCCTCGCGATCGTCAGAAGATATCCTTTGAGATTCTTATGTTTGTAGGATGTTCCATATCTCATGAATTTTAAAAAGGTCTCCTGCGTAATGTCATAGGCATCTTCTTCCGTTTGAACCATGTATAAACAGAAACGATAAATATCTGCATAATACTGTTCAATAATGACGCTTACTGCCTCTTTACTTCCGCTATGTAATTTTTCTATTAGCTCACGCTCTTTCATATAGCGTTTTCTCCAATCGTAAAACGTTTCACATCATATATAACCACAATCCGGTGAAAAAAGATCAGTATATATAAAAATTTTTTCTGTGGGGTATTTTTGCTTTATAGAAATAGAATTTTCCTATGAAACGAAAAAGTCCCATAAACAGTGATCAGATATACAACCTGATTTGTTTATGGGACTCCTTAATTACATTTTATACCCTTTGAAAAGTATCCAACTTCTAACAAACACCCTGAGCCAGCATAGCATTAACAACCTTCTCAAATCCGGCAATGTTTGCACCTGCAACATAGTCGCCTTCCTTGCCGTAACGCTTTGCAGCATCATCGATATTGTGGTAGATGTTTACCATGATGGTCTTAAGCTTTGCATCAACCTCTTCAAAGGTCCAGCTCAGTCTCTCAGAGTTCTGGGACATCTCAAGTGCGGAGGTAGCAACACCACCGGCATTTGCAGCCTTGCCGCCAACGAACCATACGCCGTTTGCCTGAAGGTACTTGGTTGCGTCAAGAGTGGTCGGCATGTTAGCGCCCTCGCATACAGCCTTTACGCCATTTGCAACAAGCATCTTTGCATCTTCGATGTCAAGCTCGTTCTGGGTTGCACATGGAAGAGCGATATCGCACTTGATAGACCATACGCCGTGCTCGCCGTTCTTCTTCTCATGGTACTGCGCACTTGGTCTTGCAGCAGCATACTCGGTAAGACGTGCGCGCTTAACTTCCTTGACTTCCTTAAGAAGTGCAACATCGATTCCTTCCGGATCGTAGATCCATCCGGTAGAATCAGAACAGGTAACCGGCTTAGCACCAAGCTGCTGTGCCTTCTGGATTGCGTAGATTGCCACATTTCCTGCTCCGGAAACGCAGACGGTCTTGCCTTCCATAGACTCGCCGTGGCACTTCATCAGTTCTTCTGTCAGATATAACAGACCGTATCCGGTTGCTTCTGTACGGGCAAGAGATCCGCCGTAAGTAAGTCCTTTTCCGGTAAGTACACCTTCGTAAAGATTGGTCAGTCTCTTGTACTGTCCAAACATGTATCCGATTTCACGAGCGCCGGTTCCGATATCACCAGCCGGAACATCTGTGTCTGCTCCAATATATTTGTAAAGCTCTGTCATAAAGCTCTGGCAGAATGCCATGATCTCTCTGTCAGACTTGCCCTTCGGGTCAAAGTCAGAACCACCCTTGCCACCACCGATCGGAAGGCTGGTAAGTGAGTTCTTAAATACCTGCTCAAATCCTAAGAACTTGATAATTCCAAGGTTTACTGAAGGATGAAGTCTAAGCCCTCCCTTGTATGGTCCAATCGCATTGTTGAACTGTACACGGAAACCACGGTTGACCTGAACCTGTCCCTTATCATCTACCCAAGGAACGCGGAACATTACCTGTCTGTCCGGCTCGGTAAGTCTCTCAAGAATAGCTTCCTTTCTGTAAAGCTCCTCATTTGCATCAATTACTGGACGTAAAGAATCCAAAACTTCTTCTACTGCCTGCAGAAATTCTGGTTCAGCAGCGTTCTTTGTACGTACTTTCTCAAGTACCTCATCAACATAACCCATCGCGCTCAATCTCCTTTGATAAAATTAGTATACATTAACACCAATATTGTATAGGTAAAAAGCTAAGATTGCAAGAGAATTTTGCAGGTTTCCTTAACTTATCTTGCAAAAAAATAAAGAAAAACAAGTTTTTCGCATTATTTTTGTTTGTTTTGAATTTTTTTCATTTTCACGTTTCACTTTATTTATTTAGGTATCAGTTTAATTTTATAAAGTATTGTTGTGTTTTCTGATATTTTTTATTCTTGACGTTTCCATACAAAAGTATTATTCTATCAAGCGACAATATTAAATGATGATGCTAGGGGTGCCTATGGCTGAGATAATCCTTTGATTGACCCTCATTACTTGAACCGGTTAGTACCGGCGTAAGGAAGCTTTCATGATGAATCGAAATCAGAAATTCCTCCTAGCATTGTGCAAAGGAGGATTTTTTATGAAAAAAACATTAAACACCAAGATCCTGGTAGAGGGCGCAATGCTGATTGCACTGGCGACAATCCTGTCCTACTTCAAATTCTATGAAATGCCGTTCGGCGGTTCCATCACACTTGAAATGCTGCCACTCGTAATCATGGGACTGCGCAACGGAACCAAGTGGGGCTGCTTTACCGGATTCGTACACGGACTTCTGCAGATGATCATCGGTTTTTCCAATGTTATGTACTGCGCGACTTTGCTTGCACAGATCGGCTGCATCCTGCTTGACTATCTGCTTGCCTTTAGCGTGCTCGGACTTGCTCCGCTGTTTGCCGGCTTATTCAAAAAGAACAAGAGGGTTGGCTTCATCGTTGGTTCTGTCATCGTCGGATTTTTAAGATTCGTATGCAGCTTCTTATCCGGATGGCTTCTGTGGGGAAGCTACGCACCGGAAGGAATGAGCGCTGTACATTACAGCTTTGTATACAATGCTTCCTACATGATCCCGGATACCCTGATTCTTGCAGTGATCGTCGGCATCCTCGCATACTCCACACCGAAGCTGTTCCGTTCCAATAATCAGTAATACATAAAATCCTAACCAAACAAATCAAATATAAAAGCTGCCAGCTCATACCGCTTCAATATCAGATCCAAACTCTGATGCCCGAAGCACGGTACACGCTGGCAGCTCTTTTTATGTACATTTTAATAAATTTCTAATCCAGTATCATCTGCATGCAGCCGTAGATTCCGGCATCATTGCCCAAGGAGGCAAGTGCGAACTTGGTGTTGCGGCATGCATGGAAGGATGTCTCCACAAAATGCTTCTGGATCGTGTCGATCAGGATATTTCCTGCCTTTGACACGCCTCCGCCGATTACGATGATCTCCGGATTGACAACACATGCCATGTTGGAAAGTGCAGATCCGAGGATTGAACCAACCTCATCAACAAGCTCTCCAGCGATCGCATCTCCAGCCTTCGCCTCGTCAAAGATATCCTTTGCGGTCAGCTCCTTAAAGCTGCGAAGAGAAGTCTCTGCGGATGACTTTGCAAGCTTTCTCTTTGCCATACGAACGATGCCTGTTGCGGATGTGTACTGCTCCAGACAGCCGTACTGTCCACAGTTACACGGCTCGATCTCATCGTTATTGACCGTGATATGGCCGATCTCTCCGCCTGCTCCGTCGTGTCCTGCGACGATCTTTCCGTCCACGATGATTCCGCCGCCGACACCGGTTCCAAGCGTTACCACAATGACATCCTTACAGCCCTTGGCACCGCCCTGCCACATCTCTCCGAGAGCGGCGACGTTAGCGTCGTTTCCTGCCTTGATCGGAAGCCCGGTCAGATTGCCAAGCTCGGTTGTCACATCAATGACTCCCCAGCCCAGATTGACACAGACATTTACCACACCATCTCTGCGTACCGGTCCCGGAACACCGATTCCGATTCCCTGCACCTCGCTCTTGGAAATGCCTTCCTGCGCCAGCTTATTATCAACTGCTTTTGCAATGTCTGAGAGAATGGACTCTCCGTTGTTCTCCTTGTTGGTCTTAATCTCCCACTTGTCGAGCAGCGCTCCGCTCGTCTCGAAAAAACCCATCTTGATCGTAGTTCCGCCTACGTCAACTCCAAAACCATATTTTTTCATGCCAGACCCTCCTGCCTTTTCTGTTTGAATTGTCTTAATTATACCATGCAATTTCCGGTTATATCAATAGCCATTTGTATCCTCATTATCACCGTCCTGCTCCGCACCGTCTCCGGCTGCTTCTTCTGCACTATCACCAATTCCCGCTTCATCCGCATTACCGTCCTGTGCTCCGGCATCGCCGCCATCCTCCGGCGTATTTTCATCATCGGCCTGATGCCGGTTCTGCTGCGCTTCCTGCGCCTCCCGGAACTCATCCGACAGCTGCGCATACGGAAGAAAATCCATCGGAGCAAAGCCCTCATGGATATTTGTCATAAATGTATTCCAGATGCTTCCCGGATATGTAGAGCCTTTCAGGTTGTCCACCGTCTTAGGAAGATCGCAGCCAACCCACACGCTGGTCGTATAATACCGGGTGTAGCCGACAAACCAGCCATCCTTATTGGAATTGGTCGTACCGGTTTTTCCAGCGCACGGCATATCCACCAACTTATTCTTTTTGCCGGTTCCCTCTTCCATTACCGATTCCAACGCCGTTGTTGTCATGCGGGCAGCCGTTTCGGAATAGATCACTGCCGGTAACTGCTGTGACGCATACACGATGTTCTGGTCGGAGTCCAGAATCGTCTTAATGCAGGTCGGATCGCGGTATACCCCGTCATTTGCAAGCGTCGCATATCCCGCAGCCATCTCTAACGGGGACACTCCCTTTGTAAATCCACCGAGTGCCGTTGCAAGTCCGTAATCCTCCGGCATGATCTGCGAAAAATTCATATTTTTCAGATATTGCAGTCCGACCTCCGGCGTCAGCTCCTCATATAGCTTCCACGCAACCGTGTTGATCGACTTTGCAATCGCGGTCTGCAAGGTCACCTCACCGTAATACACATTGCCGGCGTTGCGCGGTCCGTCCTCGATCTCCTCGTCCACCACAAGCGAATCGAGCGTATATCCCCGCTCAAAGCTCGGCGCATAGATGAGCAGCGGCTTGATCGTACTTCCCGGCTGCCGGTAGCTCTGATATGCGCGGTTGAGCGTATAGGTAGAGTATTCCTGACTTCTTCCGCCAACGATTGCCACGACATAGCCCGTGCTATTGTCGATGCACACTGCTGCCCCCTGCAGGTCATAGATTCCCTCATCCATCGTATCCGTAAATTCGGCAAGCGCCGTGTCGATGGAATCCTGAAGTTCCTGCTGTATATTTATATCGATGGACGTATATATGGAATATCCGCCCGTGTACAATTCCTTCTGGCAGTCCGCATACAGCTCGTCATACAGCGTATCGTATGCCAGCTCCTCCTCGTCCGAGTCAAAATAGTTCTGGAACTCAAAGCCCCTCTGCTCCATAAATGCCATCGTCGCACAGCGGTACACATAAGTATCCACATAGTTGTTCCACACCATGCTGCTCCGTTTGGCGTGCTTTAAGACAATGTCCTCCTCCTTGGCTGCATAATACGCGTCATCGATGAGCTTTCCGTCCTCCCACATATTTTTTAAGATGAGATCCCGCCGCTTTAGCGTATGCTCCGGGTTCACAAGAGGATCATAATATGTAGGGCTGTTCGGGATTGCAAGCAAAAACGCGACCTGCGATATGTCCAGCTCATTCGGCTCACAGTCAAAATATCCGTGACACGCCGACTCGATCCCGTAATATCCGTTTGCAAAATAGATGTTGTTGAGGTAAAACTCCATGATCTGCGACTTGGTATACCGTTTTTCCAGCTCAACCGCGATAAACATCTGCTTCGCCTTATACTGCCATGTCTTTGTGCCGGTCTCCATGAAGATCAGCTTGGCAAGCTGCATGGTGATCGTACTTCCACCCTGCGTGATCTCGCCATTTACCACCATTGCCTTTGCGGCACGCACGACTGCCTTGTAGTCAACGCCATTGTGCTTGTAGAACTTTTTGTCCTCGATACTGATGATCGCAGAAATAAAGGATGCGGGAATATCCTCATACATGATGTACTCCGCATCCTTCTCCCCGGATCTCTCGGAAATCATGTTGCCTTTTGCATCATATACAACGCTCTTTTGCGATGGGATAAAAATCTTTTCGTCCGAGGAAGCCACAAGCTGTTTTGCCTCCTTCTGGAAATCTGCGATCTGGCTTGCATATCCCCCGAAAAAGTAATACCCCAGTGCTCCCAGCACCAAAAGCATCAAAGCGATCTGCAATTTTACAACAAACCAAAATACCCGGTGTTTCTTCTGTTTCTTTTTCTTCGCCATATCATTCCGCAGATGGCAGCCGTTTCAAAAGCCGCCAGCTTGTCCTTACACTTCCATCTGTTTCCCAAGAAACTGCGCAGCGGTGCGCACCAGCTGTTTTGCCACGTCCGGCTGCCAACGCTGCGGGTTCCTGCCATAGAGGACTACCGAGCCGATGCTGTCGCCATTGCATATAATGGTTGAGATCGCCTCCTGGCACGAATCCTCCTTCTCCTCATCTGTGATCCGGATAAATGCCGTATCCGCAGCCTCTGCCTGAATGCTGCCCCTGCGCTCGATCAACTGTTCAAGATCCCTCGAAAGGGGCTTGCCGTCATACTCCTTGCGCTTTGGTCCTGCAACCGCCACAACGCTGTCGCAGTCTGTAATGCACACCAGATCACCGGTTATCTCATACAGGCTCTCTGCGTATGTTGATGCAAATTCCCGCAGCTCGCCGATCGGAGAATACTTCTTAAGCATAATCTCTCCGTCACGATTTGTAAATATCTCCATTGGATCACCCTCTTTGATTCGCAGCACCCTGCGGATCTCCTTCGGGACAACGATCCTCCCCAGATCATCGATTCTTCTGACAATACCTGTTGCTTTCATATAGTAAAAATTCTCCTGTTTTCTACATCTATACTGTATAGCTAGTGTGTGAGATAACAGGAAAAATTATGCGCCTGATCCAATTTCTATCTTATAAAAAGATATACCGTGTATGCAATATACATAAGCATGCACACCGCTCCCTCGCTGCGGCTCATCGAGTGCTTTGTGCGCGCAAACACAAGCAGCACGACCGCGCTGGCAAGGAGAATTGCCGCATCGATGATCGATTCCGGAAGCACCGTAAGCGGTGAGATGACAGATGACATTCCGAGAATAAATAAAATATTAAACAAATTGGAGCCGATCGCATTTCCAAGCGCAAGTCCGCTGTCGCCTTTTCGCGTGGCAACGATCGAGGTCACAAGCTCCGGCAGCGATGTTCCGATCGCAATGATCGTAAGTCCGATAAAATTCTGGCTCACGCCAAAATTGGCTGCGATCACACATGCCTTATCGACAACGAGATCTCCGCCGAAAATGACTGCTGCAAGCCCACCCGCGATAAACACAAGACTGCACGGCAGCGAGATTGTCTTTGTCTCCTCCGCCGCTTCGCGGCTTCGCAGCGCGGACACGATCATATATGCAAGGTATGCCGCCATCACGCACAGCAGGAGGATTCCATAGATTCTCCCTTCCTGCGATAAAGGAGAATATAAAAAAAGAGCCCTTTATCGCATCAAAAAAATTGATAGATAAAAGTCTCGTTACTTGCCAATAATAACCGGCCTTTCGGCGTGATGACGACTATTATTGCACCCGAAGATGCT
>CAVDTR010000003.1:0-136831 GCA_963612015.1 Lachnospiraceae bacterium
GAAAGCAGTCGATACGGACAAACTTTGGAAAGAGTATCAAAAGAAACCGACACCAGAGCTAAGGGAACAGCTTATCATTGCCTACTCACAGCTTGTGAAGCTTGTGGCTGGCAGACTCAGCATGTATTTGGGGTACAATGTCGAGTATGAGGATCTGGTAAGCTACGGTATTTTCGGACTTATAGATGCGATCGACAAATTTAATATGGAAAAAAATGTCAAGTTTGAGACGTATGCGAGCCTTCGTATCCGCGGTGCGATACTGGATCAGATCCGCAAAATGGACTGGATTCCGCGTACTGTCCGGCAGAGACAGCGAAAGATCGACGAGGCGATCAAGAACGTTGAGATGCACACCGGGAGAACCGCATCGGGCGAGGAGATCGCGGCAGAGCTTGGTTTGTCGGAGGAGGAGCTTGGCAACTGGCAGTCGCAGTTAAAGGTCACGAACGTTGTTTCCCTCAATGAATTTGAAGAGCAGGGAGCGGGACCGGAACCGGTCATGGATGCGACACACAATTCGCATTTTGCAAGACCGGAGGATGTCGTCGAGGAGGCTGAGTTAAAGGAGAAGCTCAGTGAATCACTGGCACTTCTGACTGAGAAAGAACGAATGGTGATCGAGCTTTATTACTATGAAGATCTGACACTTAAGGAGATCAGCCGCGTGCTTGATGTCTCCGAGTCGAGAGTGTCGCAGCTTCATACCAAGGCGCTGCTTAAGATGCGCAAGAAGCTTGGAAACTATATGAACATACTGGCAGAATAATGGGGTAAATGGGGATGGCAAATCAATATTTTCGATTGGTTTTCCGTGATGGACAGGCGTTTTTACATTTCTATCCGCCGACCGGCGGAGGAGAAGTTCTCGATATAAAGGAAGTAATATGCAGAAGATCGCTGCGGAATACAAGGAGCAGCTTACCCGGTATGAGGAGATCACAAACGAGATGGGACAGATTCATGAGAGCATGGCGGCGTCAAGCGGCGCGTATGTTCAGGTGAATCGGAATGTCTATGCCGGAGTTTCGGTTTCGATTTCTGACCTGTCCTGCAATGTCAAAGAGAAGCGCAGCTATTGCCGGTTCAAAAAAGAGGATGGCGAAATCAAAATCTGCGCAATGTAAGGTGATAATATGTCAATAAGACCGATCGATTTTAACGGAATGATACAAAGAACAGAGGATGTCGGGAGCCTAAAGTATCAGGAGGATGCCAAACCTTTGGTTGACCAGCAGAATATCCAGACGCAGGTGGAGCAGAAGGAATCGGCGGCGCTGCATCAGGTCAAGGAAAAGGATGACAGCCAGGGGGCTAAAAACAATGCGGATGCTAGGGAGGAAGGACATGGGCAGTATTATGCTCCCGGTGTCAGAAAAAAGACAAAGCAGGAAGAAAAGCAGCAGCCCGGACGCGTGATCAAAAAGAGCGCCGACGGGGGCTTTGATATTAAGATATAGAGGACGGACAAGTGACAGGAATTGAGATTGTACTTATTATAATAGGAATTGTTTTTTTGCTTGGAAGCTTTTTTGTCAGCGACCGGCTTTCGCAAAAAGATATTGACCAGATTTCCAAGCTGAGTGAGGACGAGCTTCGGATGATCATTCAAAAGCAGCTCGGCGATGCGGATGCGAAGGTCGAGGAGACCATCGACAACAAGATGGACGATGCGATGGAGCTTTCGGAGCGGGCGATGGAGAAGCTGTCCAACGAGAAGATCATGGCGATCAGCGAATACTCGGACACTGTTCTCGATTCGATGGACAAGACGCACAACGAGATCATGTTTTTGTACAGCATGTTAAATGATAAGCATAAAGAGCTTACCGATCTTGCCGGCGAGCTGTCACGTTTTTCCGCACAGATGAAGGCAACGGAGGACGCGGCGCTGCAAAAACTCGCAGATGCTGCCGAGAAGCTGGAGGAGGATGTGATCGTGCCACAGGATGTCGACTCTGAGAGCGCACTTGCGGAGGCGGTAAAACAGCAGACCGGGGATGCGGAGCGCAACCACAACGAGGATATCCTGTTTCTTCATGGCATGGGAAAGACGGATGTGGAGATCGCAAAGCAGCTTGGTCTTGGACTTGGGGAAGTTAAGCTGGTAATCGGCTTATATAAAGAGGAAAAATAACGTGAGATTGAAATACTATTTAAGAGGACTTGGGCTTGGCATTTTAGTCAGCACACTTTTCCTTATGTTATCGATTCAATTACATGGCGGGATCATGACGGATGAGCGCGTAATCGCACGCGCAAAGGAGCTTGGAATGGTGATCCCGGACTACGGAGAGACGGACACGCAGGCGCCGGAGGGCGAAAGCACACAGTCGGATGACGCGGCGCAGAATGATGCGCAGCCGGGCAATGTGACACAGAATGATGCAACGCAGGATGATGGACAGCTGGGCAATATCGCGCAGGGTGATGCACAGCAGAATGAGGTGGCACAGAATGATGCAACATCAGATGATGCAGCGCAGGGTGACGCGGCACAGAACAATGCCGCTCAAAATGATGCAACACAGAATGACGTAGCGCAGGATAACACACAGGACGACATCATATTTACTGTCGCGGACGGTGAGGTGTGCCGGACGGCGGCGGAGAAGCTTCTCGCCTGTGGGCTGATCGAGGATGTGGACGCATTCCGCAAGTATATGAGCTCGCATGATTATGACGGCTTGATCCGTGAGGGAACCTACCGAATCCCGGTCGGCGCGGATACGGAGACGATCGCTAAGATCATCACCGCACAGGTGCCGGAAGCGGTGGTTACGGAGGATGCGGAAGCGGATTCCCAGTAGAATTGCCCAAATCGCAATTCGGCGTAAGATTGGCGCAAAATTGATTGGCGCAAAATTAAATAAAATGCTTGCAACAGAGCCTTTGGTATGATATAATTCCAAAGGATTTAAATAAGTAAACACATGTGTGGAAGGAGCCGGTGCCGGATATACGCTTGTCCGGTGGCAACCAAATTGGAAGCACATGGAAGACAAACAACCAAACGGAGGTAAAGAAAATGAGCGTAATTTCAATGAAACAGTTACTCGAAGCAGGTGTTCATTTCGGACATCAGACAAGAAGATGGAACCCTAAGATGGCTCCATACATCTACACCGAGCGCAACGGTATCTACATCATCGACTTACAGAAGTCAGTTGGCAAGGTAGATGAGGCTTATGATGCAATCTCTGATATTGCAGCACAGGGCGGCACAATCCTTTTTGTTGGTACCAAGAAGCAGGCTCAGGACGCAATCAAGTCTGAGGCAGAGCGTTGTGGTATGTACTATGTAAACGAGAGATGGTTAGGTGGTATGCTTACCAACTTCCGTACCATCCAGAGCCGTATCGCAAGATTAAAAGAGATCGAGACAATGGCTACCGATGGAACATTTGAGGTTCTTCCAAAGAAGGAAGTTGCTCAGTTACAGAAGGAGTGGGATAAGCTTGAGAAGAACATCGGCGGTATCAAGGAAATGAAGAAAATCCCGGATGCTATCTTCGTAGTAGATCCTAAGAAGGAGCACATCTGCATTCAGGAGGCTCAGGCTCTTGGTATTACTTTGATCGGTATCGCAGACACCAACTGTGATCCGGATGAACTTGATTATGTTATCCCAGGTAACGACGACGCAATCCGTGCCGTTAAGCTTATCGTTTCCAAGATGGCAGACGCTGTTATCGAAGCTAAGCAGGGTGCAGAGGAAGTTGTAGCTGCTGAGGAAGCAGAAGTTGCAGAAGAGGCTCCGGTAGAGGAGTAATTTTAGGAGGACAATTAGAATGGCTATTACAGCAGCTATGGTAAAAGAACTGCGTGAAATGACTGGCGCAGGCATGATGGATTGCAAGAAGGCATTAAACGAGACCAACGGTAACATGGATGAGGCTGTTGAATTCCTTAGAAAGAACGGACAGGCTAAGGCTGAGAAGAAGGCAAGCCGTATTGCAGCAGAAGGTATTGCGCGTGCAGCAATCGAAGGCAACACCGCCGTTGTTGTAGAGGTTAACTCTGAGACAGACTTCGTAGCAAAGAACGAGACTTTCCAGACATTCGTTGAGAGCGTTGCTAAGCAGGCACTTGCATCTCCATTAAATGGTGGCAAGGATGGCGAGGATGTTGAGGCATTACTTGCTGAAACTTATGTAGTAGATGCTTCCAAGACCGTTAAGGATGAGTTGGTTGAAAAGACCGCTACCATCGGAGAGAAGCTTTCTGTTCGTCGTTTTGAGAAGGTTACCGGAGAGCTTGTTGTTTCTTATATCCACGGTGGCGGAAGAATCGGTGTTCTTGTTGCAGCTAACGGCGCATCTGATGATGCCGCAAAGGAAGCTATGACTAACATCGCAATGCAGATCGCCGCATTGAACCCAATGTACATTTCCGACAAGGACGTTGAGCAGTCTTACATCGACCATGAGACCGAGATCATCAAGGCTCAGATCGATGCAGATCCAAAGGAAAGCGCTAAGCCGGAGAACGTTAAGGCTGGAATGGTTAAGGGACGTATCAACAAGCAGTTGAAGGACGTTGTCCTGATGGATCAGGTATATGTAAAGGCAGAGGACGGAAAGCAGTCTGTTGCTAATTATCTTGCATCTGTAAACAAGGACCTTGAGATCGTTAAGTTCGTTCGTTTTGAAGTAGGCGAAGGAATGGAAAAGAAGAACGAGGATTTCGCTGCTGAAGTAGCTGCACAGCTTGCTTAATCAGTAGATTCTGCGTTGATTAGGAAACTGACCCTTGTATTCATCAACTTGAATACAAGGGTTTTTCTTTTACACGGGTAATTACTTTTATGTGCGAAACTGAAAGTTCTTTACAACATGACAAAATGTGATAAAATATATAAAGGATATTGCGTGTTGGAGGAAGGTACATGAGTACAGTAGATGAAGAGGCACTGGAATTGCAGCGCCAGAGGAGAAAGCGCGTCAACCGCATGAAGAACATCATCGTTTTGACGATTGCGATCTGGATGCTCGTTTCCTTTTTAGCGGTTATTATTTTATCGGTGTGCCTTGGCAAGCTTAATCACAGAGTACATGTCCTTGAAAAAGCACAACTGGCACAGACGACTGCCTCTGCGGACGAGCCGAAGCAGCCACAGCCGGATCAGACGGCACCTGCCACGCAGGAAGAAGAGACACAGAGTGAGCAGGAGACAGAGAGCCAGGCGGACTACTCGAATGTTGTCCGTGGGATAGACACTGACGATAATATGGCAGTGGAGGGGGATACGCACTATGTATACCTGACCTTTGACTGCGTGCCGGGAAAGAATACGGATGCGATCTTGGATGTGTTGGATTCGTATGATCTGAAGGCAACTTTTTTTGTGAGCGGCAAGGTGGACGAGGCATATTACGACACTTTAAACCGCATTGTGACGGATGGTCACACACTTGGAATGCATTCGTATTCCAACCAATATAGTACAATATATGCATCCACCGATGCATTTTCGCGTGATCTGACACAGATATCTGATTTTCTGTATGATGTTACGGGTGTCCGGAGCAGTTATTACCGGTTTCCGGGCGGTAGCAGCAACGAGATCAGCAATGTTGATATGGCAGAGTTTGTACATATCTTAAACAGCAACCAGATCTCTTATTATGACTGGAATGTCTCTGCGGGAGATGCCGCATCGGATTACACGTCCGAGGCTGTGGTTGCCAATGTTATGGAAGGCGTCAGCCGCTACAAGACCTCTGTGGTCTTACTGCATGACGCACCGGATAAGTCCACAACGGTAGAAGCGCTCACCCCGCTGATCGATGAACTGCAGGGCATGGATGCACAGATATTGCCGATTGATGAGAATACAACGCTGATTCAGTATATTAAGGCTGACAGTGTAGAATAAACGGAGGAATAGAAATGGGACTTTTTAAAGACTTTAAGGATGATTTCTCACAGGCTGTCAATGAACTGGTTCCGGGTGGAGACAATCTTTCCACAAACGATAAGGACGAGAATCTTGTTGTTGACACAATGAGTGAAGAAGTGGATGTACAATCCGAGCTTTCCAAGCTGGACGGCTTACTCGAGAGCGCATCATCTAAGCCGGTCGAGGAGGTAATTCCGACAATCCAGGAAGAGAAGAAGGATGCACCTGTATTTCCGTCATTTAAGAGAGAAGTTGAAAAGGAGAATAGAAAAATGGATACACCTAATATGGAAACAGTTACTCCTGTTGCACCGGTTCATGCTGCACCGGCACAGGTATCAGATGAGGTCTCTGTGATCACTGCAACAACAACACTTACCGGTGATCTCCAGTCAGCAGGATCTTTTGACATTCAGGGAACCATCAACGGCAATGTGACCTGCAACGGCAAGATCACAGTAACCGGAACGATCAACGGCAACAGCAGCGCATCTGAGTTCTTCGCTGACGTTGCAAAGGTTGAGGGAGAGGTTGTTTCCTCCGGAACGGTTAAGATCGGAACAGGTTCTGTTATCATCGGTAACATTACCGCTGCTTCCGCAGTTATCGCAGGTGCGGTAAAGGGTGACATCGACGTACAGGGACCGGTTGTTGTCGATACTTCCGCAGTTATCATGGGTAACATCAAGTCCCGTTCCGTTCAGATCAATAACGGTGCAGTGATCGAGGGCTTCTGCTCTCAGTGCTACGCTGATATTGATGTACAGGGATTGTTTGAAGGCAGATAATAGGAAAGGATCATTCTTATGAAGCGTATTTTATTGAAATTAAGCGGAGAAGCCTTGGCAGGTGACAAGCATCACGGATTTGACGAGGCTACGGTTACAGTTGTTGCAAAACAGGTAAAGCAGCTCGTAGATCAGGGAATCGAAGTCGGTATCGTAATCGGCGGCGGCAATTTCTGGAGAGGCAGAACCAGCGAGACCATCGATCGTACAAAGGCAGACCAGATCGGTATGCTTGCAACGGTGATGAATTGTATTTACGTTTCTGAGATTTTCCGTTCTGTCGGTATGATGACACAGGTGCTAACCCCGTTTGAGTGTGGCTCCATGACGAAGCTGTACTCAAAGGACCGCGCAAACAAATACTTTGCGCACAACATGGTCGTATTTTTCGCGGGCGGAACCGGTCATCCGTATTTCTCAACCGACACAGCGGCTGTCCTTCGCGCGATCGAGATCGATGCAGAGGGGATCTTACTCGCTAAGGCGATCGACGGCGTATATGACAGCGATCCGAAGGTTAATCCGAATGCAAAGCGTTATGATGAAATCTCCATTGAGGATGTTATCGCACAGAAGCTTGCAGTTGTGGATATGACTGCTTCCATCATGTGTATGGAAAACAAGATGCCGATGTATGTGTTTGCACTGAATGAAGAGAATAGTATTGTAAATGCAGTGAGCGGCAAATTTAATGGAACCGTGGTTACGGTATAATAGGGAGGAATCATAATGGATCAGAGATTGAATGAATTTCAGGATAAAATGGAAAAGTCACTTGGCAATCTTGAGGAGGAATTTGCAGGCATCCGTGCAGGACGTGCGAACCCGCATGTACTTGACAAGATCCGCGTAGATTATTACGGAACTCCTTCTCCGCTTCAGAGCGTTGCCAATGTCAGTGTCCCGGAGGCTAGAATGATCCAGATCCAGCCTTGGGAGCCATCTCTTGTCAAGGAGATCGAGAAAGCAATCCTGACATCCGATATCGGTATCAATCCGACCAACGATGGCAAGGTTATCCGTCTGGTATTCCCGGAGCTTACCGAGGAGAGACGTAAAGAGCTTGCAAAGGATGTCAAGAAGAAGGGCGAGAATGCAAAGGTTGCTGTCCGCAATATCCGGCGTGACGCAATGGATCATTTCAAGAAGGTTGGAAAGGCAGAGGATATCTCCGAGGATGAGATCAAGGATCTTGAGGATGGAATCCAGAAGCTGACCGATCAGTATGTTGCCAAGATCGACAAGGCGATCGAAGCAAAATCAAAGGAGATCCTTACTGTTTAATTTTGAATTTTTATGGAGAGGGCATGACATCGGCATGTCCTCTTTGTTGCATGGAGAGTGATGGATATGAAGATACCGCAGCATGTTGCGATCATATTGGATGGAAATGGAAGATGGGCAAAGAGCAAAGGCATGCCAAGAAGTTACGGGCATACGGTCGGAGCGAAGAATGTTGAGACGGTCTGCCAGGCGGCGGATGAGCTCGGCATCAAGTATCTGACGCTGTACGCTTTTTCCACGGAGAACTGGAACCGCCCGCAGAGCGAGGTAGATGCACTGATGCGGCTTTTGGAGAGCTATCTGAAGAACTGCATCAAGACCGCGGAGAAAAATCACATGCGCGTGCGCGTGATCGGAGATAAGACGAGACTCGGAGCTGCCTTTCAGGAGAAGATCGCAAAGCTGGAGGAGGCATCCGCTTCCAATACCGGTTTAAATCTTATCATCGCGATCAATTATGGAAGCCGCGACGAGATGATGCGTGCGATGCGCCGGATGATGGAGGATTACAAAGACGGCAGCATCTCGATGGATATGGTGGATGAGAAGCTGTTTTCCGACTATCTTGACACGAAGGACATTCCGGACCCGGATCTTTTGATCCGGACGAGCGGAGAGCAGAGATTGTCCAATTATCTGTTGTGGCAGCTTGCGTACAGCGAGTTTTATTTTACGGATGTTCCGTGGCCGGCTTTTCACAAAAAGGAATTAGAACTGGCTATCGAGGCGTATAATAAACGTGACAGACGCTATGGCGGCCTGAAGGAAGAGGAGTAGGAGGAACTTATGTTTAAGACAAGACTGATCAGCGGGATCGTATTGGTAATACTGGCGATCGCGTCCATACTTGCGGGAGGCAACATACTCCTTGGCGTTACAGCGGCGATTTCGATTGTCGGAATGTTTGAGTTGTACCGCGTATTTCAATTTGAAAAGACGATTCTTGCAGGAGTGGCATATCTTGCAGCAATCTTATATTACATCAACCTTGCACTGCATTTCGCGGATGATGTGATGATACTCATCTTAGGAATGCTGATCTTACTTATGTTTGTCTATGTATTTTCGTATCCGAAGTACCGGGCAAAGCAGGTGATGGCTTCCTTTTTCGGGGTATTTTATGTGGCAGTCATGTTGTCTTATATCTATCAGATCCGCACGCTTGACAACGGCATGTATCTGGCGTTTTTGATCTTTATCTGCTCCTGGGGCTGCGATACCTGTGCGTACTGTGTCGGCAAGCTGATCGGCAAGCACAAGATGTCCCCGAAGCTTTCCCCGAAGAAATCCGTTGAGGGTGGAATCGGCGGCGTAGTCGGAACGGCACTTCTGGCAGCACTTTACTGCTTTGCGTTCCGCAATGCGATGGGAATTGGTGCAAAAGACATCGCGGTCATTGCGGTGATCGCTGCGGTTGCGGGAATGATCTCCATGGTGGGCGATCTGACGGCGAGCGCGATCAAGCGCAATTACGATATCAAGGATTACGGACACCTGATTCCGGGACATGGCGGTATTCTGGATCGTTTTGACAGCATGATCATAACGGCTCCGATCATTTATTATCTGGCTCTGCATTTCGTTGTGGCATAACCACAGCGCAGGATTTTTGCTTTGGCAGAGGACAGGGAGGACAGACAATGAAAAAGGTTGCGATACTTGGTTCAACAGGATCAATCGGAACACAGACACTTGAGGTAATCGATGAACATAAAGATTTAGAGGTGGTTGCACTTGCGTGTGGGCGCAATATCCGCCTTATGGAACAGCAGATCCGTAAGTTCACCCCGAAGCTCGTAAGCGTGTGGAGCGAGGAGGATGCGGCTGCACTTAGGACGGCAGTGGCAGATCTGGATGTGCGTGTCGTGTATGGCATGGACGGACTACTGGAGATCGCGACGATGCCGCAGATGGATATTCTAGTCACGGCGATCGTCGGAATGCTTGGCATCCGTCCGACAATCGCGGCGATCAAGGCAGGAAAGACCATCGCACTTGCAAACAAAGAAACGCTTGTCACGGCAGGACACATCATCATGCCGCTTGCGAAGGAATGCAGCGTGCCGATCCTTCCGGTCGACAGCGAACACAGCGCGATCTTCCAGTCCCTAAACGGGGAGCGGAATAATAAGATCGCAAAGATCCTTCTTACCGCGTCAGGCGGACCGTTCCGAGGCAGGACGATCGACCAGCTGAAGAGCATTCAGGTGGAGGATGCCCTAAAGCATCCGAACTGGGCGATGGGAAGGAAGATCACGATCGATTCCTCCACGCTTGTCAATAAGGGACTTGAGGTGATGGAAGCCAAGTGGCTGTTTGATGTCACATTGGATCAGATACAGGTGGTCGTTCATCCGCAGAGCGTGATCCATTCTGCCGTAGAATATGAGGATGGTGCTGTTATCGCACAGCTCGGAACTCCGGATATGCGCCTGCCGATCCAGTATGCACTCTATTATCCGAACCGCAGAAGCCTAAGCGGAAAGCGGCTGGATCTGTTTGAGCTTGGACAGCTTACCTTCGAGAAGCCGGATACAAAGACCTTCCGGGGGCTGGCGCTTGCGTATCAGGCAATGCAGCGCGGCGGCAATGTACCGACTGCATTTAACGCTGCAAATGAGAAGGCGGTGGCAATGTTTCTGGATCGGAAGATCGGTTATCTGGATATTGTCGAGATCATCGAGGCTTCGATGGAGGCATGCCGCTTCGTTGACAACCCGGATGTTGACCAGATCCTTGCAACCGAACAGGAAGTATATGATTTTATAGATAGCAGGTGGTAATTTGAAGATTATAATCGCAATACTCATTTTTAGTGTAATCATTATTTTTCATGAGCTGGGACATTTTCTGCTTGCGAAGGCAAACGGCATCCAGGTCAATGAGTTCTCGCTCGGTCTCGGACCTACACTCATAGGGTTTACGAAGGGGGAGACGAAATATTCGCTCAAGCTTCTGCCGTTCGGCGGAGCCTGCATGATGGAGGGGGAGGATGACAGCTCGGACAATCCGAGAGCGTTCCCGAACAAATCTGTCTGGGCGAGAATGAGCGTAGTGTTCGCAGGCCCGTTTTTTAACTTTATCATGGCATTTGTTTTTGCGTTTATCATCATCTGCTGTGTGGGATATGACGCTCCGGTCATCAGCGATGTCATTGACGGATATGCGGCGCAGGAAGCCGGTATGCAGGGCGGTGACACCATCGTAAAGCTCAATGGCTTCCATGTACATTTTTACCGTGAGGTAAGCTCTTATTCGACGTTCCATTACGGGGAAGCCGTGGAGGTGACCTACAAGCGCGACGGGCAGACCTACACGACCACGCTGACACCGAAGTTGGACGAGGAGAGCGGAAGATACCTGTACGGCTTTATCGGAAACAGCACCTATGTCAAGGGCAATGTCGCCGAGAATGCCCTAAATGCGCTTTATGAGGTGCGCTTCTGGATCTACAATACGATACAGAGCTTAAAGATGCTTTTCACCGGAGGTGCGTCCGTCAACGATCTGTCGGGACCGGTCGGGATCGTCAAGAACATGGGCGATGTCTACGAGGAGACGGTCGCAAGCAGCGGCTATTTCTATGCATTTTTGAATATGCTCTACTGGGGCGTGCTATTGTCTGCCAACCTTGGCGTTATGAACCTTCTGCCGCTCCCGGCACTCGACGGAGGCAGACTGGTATTTTTGATCGTGGAGGCAATCCGCGGCAAGCGGGTTGACCCGGAGAAGGAGGGCTACGTCAACCTTATCGGACTGGCGCTTCTTCTGCTGTTAATGTTTGTTGTGATGTTTAACGATATCCGCAAACTCTTTATCTGATGAACTGACAGGGCAGGAAGTAAAAATGGAAATGACAAGAAAGAATACAAAAGAAGTATATATTGGCAACCGCGTCATCGGTGGGGGCAACCCGATTCTGATCCAGTCCATGACGAACACCAAGACGGAGAATGTCGAGGCGACGGTTGAGCAGATCAAAAAGCTGACCGCGGCGGGCTGTGATATCATCCGCTGTGCGGTTCCGACAATGGAGGCTGCGGCAGCACTCTCTAAGATCAAGAAGCAGATCGAGATCCCGCTTGTTGCGGATATTCATTTTGATTACCGTCTGGCGATCGCTGCCATGGAAAACGGGGCAGACAAGATCCGTATCAATCCGGGCAACATCGGAAGCGTTGAGCGCGTAAAGGCGGTGGTCGATGTCGCAAAGGAACGCAACATCCCGATCCGTGTAGGTGTAAACAGCGGCTCACTGGAGAAGAATCTGGTGGAGAAGTACCACGGTGTGACCGCAGAGGGAATCGTGGAGAGTGCGCTTGACAAGGTACATCTGATCGAGGATATGGGATATGACAATCTGGTCATCAGCATCAAGTCCTCCGATGTGCTTATGTGCGTAAAGGCGCATGAGCTGATCGCAGAAAAGACGGATCATCCATTACATGTCGGTATCACGGAGGCAGGCACGCTCATCAGCGGTAATATCAAATCCTCCATCGGACTTGGACTGATCCTAAGCCAGGGCATCGGAGATACCATCCGCGTGTCATTGACCGGAGATCCGCTTGAGGAGATCAAGTCCGCAAAGCTGATCCTCCGCACGCTTGGCATCCGAAAGGGCGGAGTGGAAGTCGTATCCTGCCCGACCTGCGGAAGAACGCAGATCGATCTGATCTCGCTTGCAAATCAGGTGGAGACACTGGTGGCAGGCTATCCGCTTAACATCAAGGTGGCAGTCATGGGCTGCGTGGTAAACGGACCTGGCGAGGCAAAAGAGGCTGATCTTGGCGTTGCCGGTGGAATCGGTGAGGGACTTATCATCAAGCACGGTGAGATCTTTAAGAAGGTACCGGAGAGCGAGCTTTTGCCGGCACTTCGTTACGAATTGGATCATTGGGGTGAGTAATTATGTCTAAAGCATTTGCGGAAGTATTTCCAACGCTTAAGCTTGACGATGAACTTAAAAGGTTATTGGATACCGCCGAGGTAACCAAAATAAGTGCGAATCATGATCACAGTCATATTCGCATTTATTTGCTTGCGGAGAGACTTATCTTTAAGAGCAAGGTGTGGAAGTTAGAGGAGGAGATCAAGAACCAGATATTTGCATCGCAGAATGTCACGGTAAAGATCATCGAGAAGTTTCAGCTTTCCGAGCAGTACAATGCTAAGACGCTGACAGAGATCTACTTTGACAGTGTGCTGGAGGAGCTTTATGCGTACAGTGTCTTAGAATACAATCTGCTCCGCACGGCGAAGAAGGAGTTTGACAAGCCGAATCATCTGATCCTTACGCTGGAAAAGACGATCATTGCCAAGACGCGCACAAACGAGCTGCTTGAGTTTTTGGAGAAGGTCTACTGCGAGCGCTGCGGGATGGATCTGATCATTCAGGTGGAGTATTCCGAGCCTGCGGAGAGCAAGTACCGCCAGAATGCGGAGAAGCAAATTCGACTTGAGGTGCAGCAGATCGTAGAACGCACCGGAATGGCGTTAAAGCGCAACGCAGAGGGCGGCGAAAATGGCGCAGAAAATGCGGATAAAGCACAAGATGAGCTACTTGTTACTCCGGAAAAAACAACGAATAGTGTAGAATCGAAAGCATCAAAAGCAAAATCCGGTGAAGGAAAAGCTGCAAAAGAGAAAACGAAGTTTGAAAAAAAAGGCGAATTCCGCCGCAAATTCGAGCGCGATTCGATGAAAAAGTC
Source organism: Lachnospiraceae bacterium (assembly GCA_963612015.1). Taxonomy (GTDB): domain Bacteria; phylum Bacillota; class Clostridia; order Lachnospirales; family Lachnospiraceae; genus Roseburia. The sequence continues at coordinate 13,686 of CAVDTR010000003.1, forward strand.
CGACAATCCGGATGTGATCTACGGAAGAGACTTTGAGGATGAGAGTACCGACATTGCAAAGATCGACGGACCGATCGGCGAGGTGACGATCCGCGGAAAGATCCTCACGGTCGAGACGCGGGAGATCCGAAACGAGAGAACCATTGTCATTTTTTCCATCACGGACTTTACTGATACGATGGTGGTCAAGGTATTTTCCCATAACGACCAGCTTGAGGCGCTGCTTGGCGGGATCAAGCCGGGGGCATTTGTCCGCTTAAAGGGTATTGCAACGATCGACAAGTTTGACAGTGACCTTACGATCGGATCGATCGTCGGAATCAAGAAGATCCCGGATTTTACATCGATCCGCATGGATACAGCGCCGGAGAAGCGTGTGGAGCTGCACTGCCACAACAAGATGAGCGATATGGACGGCGTATCGGATGTGAAGGATATCGTAAAGCGTGCCATGAAATGGGGACACAAGGCGATCGCGATCACCGACCACGGCGATGTGCAGGCGTTTACCGATGCCAATCATGTTGTGGAGGGCGTTGACAATTTCAAGCTGATTTACGGTGTGGAAGCGTATCTGGTCGATGACTTAAAGGATATTGTCACGAACTGCGGCAATCAGTCGCTGGATGATAAATATGTTGTTTTTGATATTGAGACGACCGGATTCAGCCCGAAGGTCAACAAGATCATTGAGATCGGTGCGGTCAAGGTAGAAAACGGAAAGATCACGGACAAGTTTTCCACGTTCGTCAATCCGCAGGTGCCGATCCCGTTCCGTATCGAGGAGCTGACCTCCATCAAGGACGATATGGTTGTCGGTTCTCCGACCATCGATGTGATCCTCCCACAGTTTGTGGAGTTCTGTAAGGATTGTATCATGGTGGCGCACAATGCGGATTTTGATATGAGTTTTATCCTTAAAAACTGTGAGGATCTTGGCATTGACTTCTCGCCGACGTATGTGGATACGGTCGCACTTGCGCGTATTTTGTTGCCGTCATTAAACCGTTTCAAGCTGGATACGGTTGCAAAGGCAGTCGGCGTGTCCCTGGAGAATCATCACCGTGCGGTCGATGATGCCGGGTGTACCGCCGAGATCTTTGTGAAGTTTCTGCCAATGCTTAAGGATCGCGGAGCCAACACACTTGCGGAGGTAAATGCGATGGCGAGCGCATCGGCGGAGAACATCAAGAAGATGCCGACCTACCATGCGATCATTCTTGCAACCTGCGACCAGGGCAGGACAAACCTGTATCATCTGATCTCGCTGTCACACATCAAGTATTATCACAGAAGACCGCGTATTCCAAAGAGCGAATTCTTAAAATACCGCAACGGTCTTTTGATCGGTTCTGCCTGCGAGGCGGGCGAGCTTTACCGCGCGATCTTAAACGGACGAGGAGACGAGGAGATCGCAAGACTGGTTGATTTCTATGATTATCTGGAGATACAGCCGCTTGGAAACAATGCGTTCATGATCCGGGATGAGGATTCACCGATCGCCGATGACAACGACCTGATCGATATCAACAAGAAGATCGTCTCACTCGGCGAGCAGTTCCACAAGCCGGTCGTTGCCACCTGTGATGTGCATTTCCTTGACCCGGAGGACGAGATCTACCGGCGTATCATCATGGCAGGAAAGGGCTTTGATGATGCTGACCAGCAGGCACCGCTGTTCCTTCGGACGACAGAGGAGATGCTAAAGGAATTTGAGTATCTCGGCTCGGCGAAGGCGGAGGAGGTCGTCATAACCAACACCAACATGATCGCGGATATGTGTGAGCGCATTTCACCGGTTCGCCCGGATAAATGTCCACCGGTCATCGCCAATTCCGACCAGATGCTGCGCGATATCTGCTACAACAAGGCACATAAGATGTACGGGGACGTCCTTCCGGCGGTGGTGCAGGAGCGCCTTGACCGCGAGCTTAATTCCATCATCGGAAACGGATATGCCGTTATGTACATCATTGCACAGAAGCTGGTGTGGAAGTCGAATGAGGATGGGTATCTGGTTGGATCGCGAGGATCTGTCGGAAGTTCCTTTGCTGCGACGATGGCTGGTATCACGGAGGTAAATCCGCTGCACGCGCATTATCTTTGCACCAACCCCAGCTGCAAGTACAGCGATTTTGACTCAGAGCTGGTGCAGTCCTACTCCGGACGCGGCGGCTGTGACATGCCGGATGCCATCTGTCCGAAGTGCGGCAGACCGCTTTCCAAGGAGGGCTTTGATATCCCGTTTGAGACATTCCTTGGATTTAAGGGAAATAAGGAGCCGGATATCGACTTAAACTTCTCCGGTGAGTACCAGAGTAAGGCACATAAGTACACGGAGGTTATCTTTGGTGAGGGGCAGACGTTTAAGGCGGGTACAATCGGTACACTTGCCGACAAGACGGCATACGGATATGTAAAGAATTATTTTGAGGAGCGCGGCGTACATAAGCGAAGCTGTGAGATTGACCGCATTGCCGCCGGCTGTGTCGGAATCCACAGGACAACCGGACAGCATCCGGGCGGTATCGTCGTTCTTCCGGTGGGGGAGGACATTGATACCTTTACCCCGGTACAGCGCCCGGCAAACGATATGACGGTCGACATCACGACCACACACTTTGATTACCATTCCATCGACCATAACCTGTTGAAGCTTGATATTCTCGGACACGATGATCCGACCATGATCCGTATGTTACAGGATCTTACCGGTGTTGACCCGACACAGATCCCGCTTGACGATCAGGCGGTCATGTCACTGTTCCAGAACACCTCGGCGCTCGGCATCAAGCCGGAGGATATCGGAGGCTGCAAGCTTGGAGCACTCGGCATCCCGGAGTTCGGTACGGACTTTGCGATGGGCATGTTGATCGATACCCAGCCGAAGGAGTTTTCCGATTTGATCCGTATTGCGGGGCTTTCCCATGGAACGGACGTATGGTTAGGCAATGCACAGACCTTGATCCAGGAGGGAACGGCAACGATTTCCACTGCGATCTGTACGCGAGACGATATCATGATCTACCTGATCAGCATGGGGCTTGATTCGGAGGAATCCTTCAAGATCATGGAGGCTGTCCGAAAGGGTATGGTTGCCAAGAAAAAGTGCGATAAGTGGCCGGAGTGGAAGGCGGATATGATCGCGCACGGCGTGCCGGACTGGTACATCTGGTCGTGCGAAAAGATCAAGTACATGTTCCCGAAGGCACATGCTGCGGCATACGTTATGATGGCGTGGCGTATCGCGTACTGCAAGGTATTTTACCCGCTTGCGTACTACGCAGCGTTTTTCTCCATCCGTGCAACCGGATTCAGCTATGAGCTGATGTGTCAGGGAAAAGAACGATTGAATAATTACCTTGATGAATACAAGAAGATGGACAACCCATCCAAGAAGGATCAGGATACGATCCGTGATATGCGTATCGTGCAGGAAATGTATGCGCGTGGCTTTGATTTTATGCCGATCGATGTATACCGGGCGCAACCGCACCGGTTCCAGATCATCGACGGAAAGCTGATGCCTTCCTTCAACAGTATTGACGGTCTCGGCGACAACGCTGCGATCGCGATCGCGGAGGCTGCAAAGGATGGACCGTTCCTGTCAAAGGATGATTTCAGGGAGCGCACCAAGGTGTCCAAGAACGTCACCGATCTGATGGCGGATCTCGGACTGCTTGGCGATATCCCGGAATCCAACCAGCTTTCACTGTTTGACTTTGGGGCGTAGGAGGGATAACTACTTTTTATCCTCGATCCGTCCCGGAGAAAAGCGGGTTAGTTCGCCCGGATTTGAGGTAGGTGTGTAGTATACCTGTCCGGTAAAATAATCGGTAAAGTAAATATAGTAGCTCGTGACATTGATACAACTGTATGTTCCGGGCGCAAGTTCCCTTGCATTGCTGCCGTCATTTTTGATCATGCACAGTGCAGGGGAATTTTCGTCATAGCGCTGATAATAGATGTAGCTGCCATAGACATTGTAGGTGTCGATGCTGTCGGTCGTAAGCACGGTCGGGCTTCCGGCATAGAGATTTGTGTGGACGAGCGAATAGTTGTCATCGACATCCAGATAGTAGGCATTGCCATCGCCGGAGACGGTAGGCTTGTAGCTGTTACAGCTATATACCTGATAGGTGCCGTCCGTCGCGGTGTCATACACCCAGATGCTGCCGTCGGTCGACATATTGTTATAGTAGAAATACTGACCGTCACTGCTGCACGTAAACTGATAGGTATTTGACAGCTTGGTGCGCTCAGTGCCGTCGATCTTGATCTTGTAGAGCGTGGTCGCAGTCTCGCTGTCATAGTGCAGATAATAGATATAGTTTCCGATCAGCGATGCATACAGGCACGGATTCGGATCGAGAACCGTCACATGGGAATCCTTGCGGTCGAGACGGCACAGACTGTTATTGTGGAACGAGAAAAAGTTGTGCCCGGATGCAGAAAGATCGTTATCCCGGACATAATAGACATAATGGCTGTCCGCATTTATGTACATGACCGTATCGTTGCAGAGCTTTTTGAGATTGCTGCCGTTTGCGTCCATCGAGTAAAGGCGGTTATCGTCATCCGGGTTGGCAAAAAAGACAACCCCGTTATTCTCGCAGAACAGACCGGCATTGTAGAGGTTGCCGGCGGTATTGCCGTTGACATAGTTGGTGTTATAGATGATCCGGCTGCTGAGATAATTGTAGACAAACAGCCCGATAACGCCCACGAAAAGAAGTACGATTAGTATTCGGATCAATAGTTTACGCATAATGTTCCCTCCTGCTTTGTATTATATATTTTACAAGCATTTCACGCAAGGCAGTCTTGCCATTCCTGCCGTTTTATACTATATTTTTATATAAGACAAACGGCGGGTAAAAAAGCCGGAAAACAACGGATGGAGCGAATATGAAGGACTTACTCGAATTAAGGGATGAAATTGACAAGATTGACAACCAGATCGTAGAGCTTTACGAGAAGCGCATGGAGGTGGCAGAGGGTGTTGCACAGTACAAGATCGCAAACCACAAGTCGGTGTTTGACAGGGAGCGCGAGCATCAGAAGCTTGTGACGCTTTCCGCAAAAGCACACTCGGATTTTAACAGGAACGGTATTCGGGAGCTGTTTGACCAGATCATGGCGATGAGCCGCAAGAAACAGTACCAGCTTTTAAGCGAGAACGGCATCCGGGAAGAGATCGGCTTTACTCCGGTGGACGAACTGGATTTTGAGAATGCGCGGATCGTCTTTCAGGGCGTGGAGGGTGCTTACAGTGAGCAGGCGATGAAGGAATATTTCGGCAGCCACTGTGACAACTACCATGTGGACACCTGGAAGGATGCGATGGAAGCCATCAAGAACGGGGATGCGGACTACGCTGTCCTCCCGATCGAAAATTCCTCCGCGGGAATCGTATCGGAAAATTATGATCTCATGGTCGCCTACGACAATTATATCGTGGGAGAGCAGATCATACCGATCGAGCATGCACTGCTTGGACTTCCGACGGCAGAGCTGTCCGATATCAGCACCGTCTATTCCCATCCGCAGGCGTTGATGCAGTGCGGGGAATATTTTGAGGAACACCGCAACTGGGATAAGATCAGCCTGAAAAATACTGCGATGGCTGCAAAGAAGGTCAAGGATGACGGCATTGCATCGCAGGCGGCAATCGCAAGCAAGATCACCGCGGACATCTATGGACTGAAGGTGCTTGAGAACGCAATTCAGGACAACAAGAACAACAAGACGCGCTTCATCATCGTGACCGGTAAGAAGATCTACCGCAAGAATGCAGGGCGCATGAGCATCTGCTTTGAGATCCCGCATGAGAGCGGTTCATTGTACCGTATGCTTTCGCATTTTATCTACAACAATCTGAACATGACGAACATCCAGTCCCGCCCGATCGGGGATCGCAACTGGGAATATCGATTTTTCGTAGACTTCGAGGGTACTTTCGAGGACACTGCGGTACAGAATGCACTGCGCGGGCTTCGCGAGGAGACTACCTACCTCAAAATCCTCGGAACCTACTAATCATACAATCACAAGCCGCAGCCACTGAGTTTATCGGCATTCTGCCATCAGACTTTTTGGAAATTTTTGCGTGTACCGCTTGGAGACAAAAACGATTCCACGAGAATTGTAGAAATTCTTTTCAACCATTCCGGCGGTGATAGGGTTATGTCTTATATCAGCTTTGACACTCCCAGCCCGACTGTCCGTGGCAGAAAGACTTGCACTCAAACTTATAGAAGACAGAACTTATAAATAAACCGCCGGATGGTTGGATTAGAATTTCACAATTTGAAGTGGTGTTTTTGGTTCAAGCGGTATACACAAAAATGGGTAAACAGTGATGAGGCAGAATGCGGCTAAGGGATGTGGCTGCTGGATGAATATTATGCACAAAAGGAGATGGTATTATGGCAATTCCGATGTTTGCAGCAATTTATATAGGGTCCTACGAGGTCAGTCTTAAGATCTTTGAGATCTCTTCGAGGAAGAAGATCCATGAGGTCGATTATATCAGAAGCAGGCTGGATCTTGGACGCGATGTGTATCAGAAGGGCGCGATCGGCTATGAGCGTGTGGATGAACTCTGTGAGATCCTTGGAGAATTTTCATCGATCATGGCAGGCTATAAGGTGACGGAGCATGAGGTGTATGCCTCAGCGGTGCTTCGTGATTCCTCCAATGAACTGTTTGTCGTGCATCAGGTATTTTTGCGCACCGGATTTATGATCAAGGTCATCAGCAACTCCGAATACCGATTTATCGGATATAAGTCTATCGCGGCAAGAGAACCGTTTGAGGAGATGATCCAGACCTCGGCGGCAGTGGTCGATATCGGAGGCTCCGGCATCCAGATCACAACCTTCGAGAAGGGACAGCTTCAGATGACACAACATCTGGAGATGGGAACCGTTCGTCTGCGCGAACTGCTTAATAAGCGCGGGCAGGCATTGCAGCTGTACGAGACGCAGATCGAGGAGTACGTCAACAAGAAGCTGGAGGTATTCCGCGCACTGTATGTGGAGTCCGGGGTTGACTATGTGATCTTTATGAGCGATTACTGCGAGGAGCTGATCGCCCATATCGAAAAGAAGCACACCGAGGGCAATGTCGTAAAGGCGGAGCGCTTCATCAAGTACATCGAGAAGCTGCAAAAGAAGAGCGTGGAAGAGATCTGCATGGAGTTAAACCTTGCAAATGCGAAGGATCCGCTCATTGTTCCGTCAATCATCATGTTCAAATCGATGGTCAGCATCATGGATGCAGAAAATGTATGGGTTCCGGGAGTAAATATCAGCGACGGTATTGCATACGATTATGCAGAGAGGAATCATCTAGTCAAGAGTACACATGACTTCGAGGGTGATATCCTTGCGGCGGCGCAGAACCTGTCCCGCCATTTTAACAGCTATTCGCCACATATCAAGGCGCTTACCAAGCTCTCCACGAAGATCTTTGACACCATGAAAAAGGTGCATGGAATGGGAAGCCGGGAGCGGCTGCTGTTACAGGTAGCGGTCATACTGCATGACTGCGGCAAGTATATCAGCCTTGCAAACAGCCCGCACTGTGCGTACGAGATCATCATGGCATCCGAGATCATCGGACTGTCGCACCGGGAGCGCGAGATCGTAGCACTTACGGTCTTGTACAACACGCTGCAGCTTGATGATTACGAGGAAGTATCCGACCGGATCGATCAGGAGGGCTATCTGATCGTTGCCAAGCTGTCTGCGATCCTCCGCGTGGCAAACGCGCTTGACCAGAGCCATAAGCAGAAGTTTCAGGATATCCGCATCGTATTAAAGGACAGAAATCTGGTTATCACTGTGGAATCCTTAGAAGATATATCACTTGAGCAGGCACTGTTTGATGCCAAGACGGTTTACTTTGAGAACGTATTCAGCATGAAGCCGGTGCTCAAGGAAAAACGAGTATACAATTATCATTAAGGACTGGGAGGGAGACTGACTGTGGAAAAAATCGATTTTGAAAATCCAAAATATTACGAAAACCGTGAGTTGAGCTGGATCAAGTTCGACCAGAGAGTTCTCAGCGAAGCAAAAGACAAGACGATCCCGTTGCTGGAGCGTACGAAGTTTATCAGCATCACCTCCTCCAATCTGGATGAGTTCTTCATGGTGCGTGTCGCATCGCTAAAGGATATGGTGCATGCGGGATATAAGAAGAAGGACATTGCGGGAATGACGGCGACGGAGCAGCTTTCCGCCATTAACCAGCAGACCAGAAAGCTGGTTACAGATCAGTACAATACTTATATGCGTTCCCTAATCCCGCTTCTTAAGAAAGAGGGCATCTGCATCATGGATTCCCATGAGGATCTGACGGAACAGCAGGCAGAGTTTGTCGACCGGTATTTTATGGAAAATGTGTATCCGGTGCTCACGCCAATGGCGGTGGATGCGTCAAGACCGTTTCCGCTTATCCGGAATAAGACACTGAACATCGCGGCACTTCTTGTGAGCAAGCATGCGAAGAAGGAAAAGGACGAAATCGTTTTCGCAACGGTTCAGGTGCCGTCGGTGCTGCCGCGTGTGGTACGGATTCCATCCGGGGAGAACGAAAGCGTATTTATCCTGCTCGAACAGATCATCGAGCGCAACATTGGTGTCTTGTTTTCCAATTATCAGGTGGAATGCGCATATCCGTACCGCGTCATGAGAAACGCAGACCTAACCATCGATGAGGATGAGGCTTCGGATCTGCTTAAGGAGATCCAGAGCAAGTTAAAAATGCGCCAGTGGGGCGAAGTTATCCGTCTTGAGATCGAGGATAAGGCAGATAAGCGTCTGCTCCGTTTCCTGCGCTCTGAACTTAAGGTGGCAGAGGAGGATATCTTCGAGATCGCGGGACCGTTAGATTTAACCTTCCTTATGAAGATGACCGGGTTGGAGGGCTATGACCATCTGCGCTATAAGCAGCCAACCCCGCAGCCGGTTCCGGAGATCGAGGCGGGAGCCGACATCTTTGCGGCGATACGAAACGGAGATATTTTCCTGCATCATCCATACCAGACCTTTGATCCGGTGGTCAACTTCATCCGCCAGGCATCTGTTGATCCGGATGTGCTTGCAATCAAGCAGACGCTTTACCGTGTATCCGGTAATTCGCCGATCATCGCAGCACTTGCAAAGGCGGCGGAGAACGGCAAGCAGGTTACGGTTCTTGTTGAGCTTAAGGCTCGATTTGATGAGGAACACAATATCGTCTGGGCGAAGAAGCTAGAGCAGGCGGGCTGCCATGTAATCTACGGACTGGTCGGCTTAAAGACGCACAGCAAGATCGCGCTGGTTGTCCGCAGGGAGGAGGACGGTATCCGCAGATACGTCCACCTTGGAACCGGAAATTACAATGACTCCACGGCAAAGCTGTATACAGACTGTGGTATTTTTACCTGCAAGGAGTCGATCGGTGAGGATGCGACCGCGGTATTTAATATGTTGTCCGGCTATTCGGAGCCGCGTTCCTGGAACGAACTGATGCTCGCACCGTACTGGCTGCGCGACAAGTTCTTATATCTGATCAACCGTGAAACCAAGCATGCCAGAAACGGGGAGGATGCACGCATCGTTGCAAAGATGAACTCCCTTTGTGATCCGGGGATCATCGCGGCACTCTATGAGGCATCTGCGGCGGGCGTAAAGATCGACCTGATCGTGCGCGGAATCTGCTGCCTGCGTGTCGGGATCGAGGGCGTGAGCGAGAACATCACGGTGCGCTCCATCGTTGGCAATTTCCTAGAGCATAGCCGTATCTTTTATTTTGAGAACAACGGCGACAGCGAGATCTACATGGGAAGTGCGGACTGGATGCCGCGTAACCTTGACCGCCGCGTGGAGATCGTATTCCCGGTACTGGATGATGAACTTAAGAAAAAGGCATACCATGTACTTGAGGTCGAGCTTGCAGATAATATCAAGGCGCGTGTGATGGACGCAGAGGGCAACTATGAGAAGTTAGACCGCCGCGGTAAGGAGAAGGTCAACTCCCAGCTTGTGTTCTGCGAGGAGGCAAAGGCGGCTGCACCGAAACCACATGCCGAGCGGAGTGAGCGCGTGTTCATTCCGGCGGAACCGGCAGAGTAGTGCTGTATCCGGAATAAATTGGTTCCGCAGATGTAAAAAGGCATCTGCGGGACTTTTTGTTTAGGAAATGTTTAGGAATTATCCACTCTTTCTTTTCCTTATGGGAGTATTCTGTCAGAAAAAGGAAACAAGGAGTGGCTATTATGTTACAGCAGGTGTTATCATTGGAAACGATTTTCTGCTATGGATACAAAATAACGTCCGCACAGACTGGATGAATCCGATCTGGATCGGAATCACAAAGCTTGGGGACGGCGGTATTATATGGATCGCAGGGGCTGTCGTCCCTGATCGGCTTTTCACGGATCTATGTCGGTGTCCACTATCCGTCGGATGTGATCGGAGGTGCGCTGATCGGTGCCATCATCGGCTATATGGTCTATACCGTCGGTCTGTTTTTCGGGAATAAATCATCACAGGAGACATAAGTATGACAATGAAACGAAGAATCTTCATATCCAACACGGCAATGGTGCTGATCTCTCTGCTGATCCTTTTCGGGATCGGCGGGATCAGCGTGCTTTTGTTTAAAGAAGAGTTTATGAAGATCATAGAACAAAGCGCACAGCTTCCGGATGAGACCTACGAGGTGGAGCTATGCCTGAAGGGACAGCAGGATGATCCGAAGGATTGGGAAACACTCAGTCAGGAGCTTGCAAAGTATGAGTTTGAGCTTTATGTTTCGGATCTTGAGGAAAACTGCATCTATTCCAATGCCAAGCACAGCGAAAAGGAATGTATCGAGGAGCTTGAGGGAGGCGAGTTCGACACGCAGGCGGTACGGCTTTACCGGATGGAAAATATTGTGATCGCGCGATGTACGGTTGAAATGGATCAGAACACCTATATGGTCTACGCGGCATACAGCCCGCAGGAATGGCTGCCGCTCGGAATCGCCCGCGGGGTATTTGAGATGTTCATCATCGTGTTCCTCGTCGCGGGGATCATTATCATCGCGGGGCTTTTAATCTGCTGCCAGATCTTTACCAGACGCATGATAAGACAGATCATGAAGCCGGTGGATGAGCTTAACCGCGCGGCTGTGCGGATCAATGACGGCAATCTCAAAGAGCCGATCGTATATGATGCGCCGGATGAATTTAAGGAGGTCTGCGATACGTTCAACCAGATGCAGCAGCATCTGAAGGAGGGCATGGAGCGGAGTGTGAAGTACGAAAAAGCCCGCACGGAGATGATATCCGGGATCTCCCACGACCTGCGGACACCGCTCACCTCGGTAAAGGGCTTTATCAAGGGACTGCTTGACGGGGTGGCAAACACGCCGCAGAAGCAGGAGCAGTACCTGCGGATCTCGTACCAGAAAGCCTGTGATATGGAGATCCTTCTGCAAAAGCTCTTTTTTGTGTCAAAGTTAGAAACCGGGAATATGCCGTTTTTCCGGCAGCAGATCGACCTGTCGGACTGGCTTCTTGATTATGTTAAGGAGAAGCAGGAGGAGAGTACACAAAAGGGGTATGCCATCCATCTGGATGAGTGGATGAAAGCCTGCCTGGTGCAGATCGATACCGAGCAGACGAAGAGGGTATTTGACAATCTGATTGAAAACAGCATGAAATACGCGCAGACAGACGAGCTTTCGATCCGGATCACGGTAGAGGAAACGGATGATGGGATCGGGATTACCTTTGCAGATAATGGTGCGGGGATCGCACCGGAGAAGCTGCCGTATGTCTTTGACCAGTTCTACCGGGGCGATGAGTCGCGAAGCACCCAAAAGGACGGAAGCGGACTCGGACTTTATATCTGCAAGTACATCATAGAACAGCAGGGCGGAACGATCACAGCCAGAAACGAGGATGGATTTGTGGTTGAAATACGGCTGCCGAAGGCAGAGGAAAATTCGGAAGGGTAAAGAATATGGCTAAAATTTTGATCGTTGAAGATGATAAAGAGATCGCACTTCTTGAGCGTGACTACCTTGAGATCAGCGGGTTTGAGGTCGAGATCAATGAGGATGGAAAAAACGTGCCTGAGCAGATGAGTCAGGGAAATTTTAATCTGCTGATACTGGATCTGATGCTGCCGGGAATGAGCGGCTATGAGATCTGCCGCAAAATCCGAAGCAAGGCGGAGATCCCGATCCTCATGGTCACTGCCAAGACCGAGACGGTTGATAAGATCCGTGGGCTTGGGCTGGGGGCGGATGACTATATCGCAAAGCCGTTTGATCCGGCAGAACTGGTGGCGCGTGTGCAGGCGCATCTGAAGCGGTATGAGCGCCTGACACACATAACGCAGGAGAAAGAGGAGGATGAACAGATCGTTACCGAGCGCGTGGTTACGATCGGGAATGTAAGGATCTACACCAAGAACTGGAAGGTCTACAAGAACGAGACGGAGATCAAATTCCCGCACCGGGAGTTTGAACTGTTGAAGTTTCTGGCGCTAAATCCCAATATCGTTTTTTCCAAGGAGGCGCTGTTTGAAAAGATCTGGGGATATGATTATGTCGGGGACAGTGCAACCGTGATGGTACACATCAACCGCATCCGCGAAAAGATCGAGGATGACCCGAAGAATCCGCAGATCATCGAGACTATCTGGGGAGCCGGATACCGGCTGAATATGAAATAATTATGGGAACAACTACGGAAGGATCTGTGGTTGTTCTCTTTTTGTTTAAGAAACGTTTAGAAAATATCCTGCGCCTATTTAACCTTTCTTTGTATGGTAACAATGTAAAAAAGATTTGGAGGTTTTGGCAATGGTTAAACAATTTTTTCAAGGAATCTGTATGGCACTTGCCGATAGTGTTCCGGGAGTGTCCGGTGGCACCATCGCATTTATACTTGGCTTTTATGACCGCTTTATCGGAAGCATCAACGATCTGATCTTCGAGCGCGGGCAGAAGCGGAAGGAGGCTTTTATTTATCTGGTGAAGCTTGGAATCGGCTGGAGCGTTGGAATGATTGGAGCGGTTCTGGCGCTCAGTCAGGCGTTTGAGAGCCATATCTATCTGGTAAGCTCGCTGTTTCTTGGATTTGTGCTTGCATCCATCCCGTTTGTTGTCCGGCAGGAGATGAAAGGCTTTTATAAGGAACCGAAAAATATCTTGTATATTGTCAGCGGTATCCTCGTTGTGTGGGCGATCACGAAATTAAACCAGATCAGCTTTCTTGATGGTGCGAAGATGGATGCGCTCAGCATTCCGCTTGCAATTTATATTTTCATTGCCGGCATGATCGCGATCTGTGCAATGTTCCTGCCGGGAATTTCAGGCTCGACGCTGTTACTTATCTTTGGTCTGTATCTTCCGATCATTGACGGGATCAAGGAATTTTTACATCTTAATTTTGCGGTTTTTCCGGGGCTGTTTATCTTCGGACTTGGGGTACTTACAGGAGCGGCAAGCGTGGTAAAGGGGATTAAAAAGTGTCTGGATAATTATCGGATGCAGACGATGTGTACGATCCTCGGACTTATGATTGGTTCTCTGTATGCGATCATCATGGGACCGACCACACTCGATACCCCGGTGGCGCAGCTTGGTTTTAGCAATTTTCATGTAATTGCATTTCTTATAGGAGGAGCACTGGTAACGATCCTGCAGATCGTGGGAAGCAGGATCGAAGGAAAGGAGAATACAAAATGAGAAAAGAACTTGAATTTTTGGCGTTGATCATCGTACAGGGCGTTGACAGCAAAGTGCATAATGTATACAATAAAGTATGTAACCGGACAACACGAAAGACACCGCACAAAAAATATATCAAATTATGGGTTTAGCCCCTTGACACTGTGATAATTGTGTGGTAGATTTTAATAGTTGTTGAAAACAAGTAGAGTATCCACTCTCACCTAAGCGCAATCGAGCGACTTAGAGTTCATATTTTTAACATTTATAGTTTGGTGATAATTGTTAGAGATAATAGTGGATAGTCTGCCTATCCACTATTTTTTATTTTATGGAGGTATACGACCATTAGCGAATTAATGATTAACGAACAAATCAGAGACAAAGAGGTTCGTCTGATTGGAGCGGATGGAGAACAGCTTGGAATCGTTTCTGCTAAGGAAGCGCAGAAGATTGCTGAGGAAGCAGGACTTGATTTAGTTAAGATTGCTCCGACTGCAAAGCCACCTGTATGCAAGGTGATCGATTACGGTAAGTATCGTTATGAGCTTGCCCGTAAAGAGAAGGATGCCAAGAAAAAGCAGAAGACAGTTGAACTGAAGGAAATTCGTCTGTCACCGAACATCGAGGCTAACGATCTGAATACCAAAATGAATGCTGCAAAGAAATTCTTACAGAAAGGAAACAAGGTTAAGATCACACTTCGTTTCCGCGGACGTGAGATGGCACACATGAACCAGAGCAAGCATATCTTAGATGATTTTGCGCAGAGTCTGGCAGATGTTGCCGTAGTGGAAAAAGCACCAAAGGTCGAAGGCAGAAGCATCAGTATGGTGCTGGCAGAGAAAAGATAACACATTTTTTTAAGGAGGATTTCAAACATGCCAAAAATGAAGACAAGCAGAGCAGCTGCAAAACGTTTCAAACTTACAGGAACAGGAAAGTTAAAGAGAAATAAAGCTTATAAGAGACATATCTTAACCAAGAAGTCTACCAAGACCAAGAGAAATCTGAGAAAGGCAGCAATGACCGATCAGACTAACGTTAAGAATATGAAGAAGATTTTACCATACATGTAAGAACAGGTTAAGGAGGAATATAGACAATGGCAAGAGTAAAAGGCGGATTAGGCGCTAAGAAGAGACATAATAGAACATTAAAATTAGCTAAGGGTTACAGAGGAGCCCGCTCTAAGCAGTATCGCGTTGCAAAGCAGTCTGTAATGAGAGCCTTAACAAGTTCTTATGCTGGACGTAAAGAGAAGAAGAGACAGTTCCGTCAGCTTTGGATCGCTCGTATCAACGCAGCAGCTCGTCTGAACGGACTTTCATACAGCCAGTTCATGCACGGCTTAAAGCTCGCAGGTGCTGATCTTAACCGCAAGGTATTAGCTGACATCGCTGTTACCGACGCTGCTGGATTTGCAAAGCTTGCTGAGCTTGCAAAGAGCAAGTTAAACTAATCAGAACGATCAAATCCCCGAATACCGAAGAACCGGTATCCGGGGATTTTTTTACGCTTCCCAAAGGCACCTGCCGGCGCTTTTTATTCCTCTCGTGCGGCACCAGACGGATGCGACTCGCGGTATTCCTTCGGGGACATTCCCTTTTGTTTGTGGAAGGTCTTGGAAAAATAAAGACTGTTATCAAAGCCGATGGAGTTGGCGATCGCCGTGATGGACAATAGCGAGTGCTCCAGCAGATAACACGCCTGCTTGATGCGAAAATCCGTCAGGTATTTTTTGGGGGATACGCCAAGCACCGTCTCAAAGGAGCGGAACAGATGACTGCGGCTGAGACCTACATAGGCGGCGATATCCTCCACCGTGATCGGGTAGGAGTAATTCGAGCTGATGTACTCGATGCTTTTTTGGACATAGGTGTTGGCGCTGTTTAGGCTGGTGGGCTTCTGGGCGCAGTGCATGAAAACGGCAAGTGCCGTGTAGAGGCGTCCGGTCATTTCCACGGCGTGCTCAAAGCCGTTTCCGCGTGCGTCGTATATGTGTAAGAGCTGGCGTTTGACCTCATCGCCGGACGGAAGCTGGCGGATGACCGGGCTTTCGCGGGAAAAATCGGTCGCGCGGAGGATCATTGCGGCATCGCTTCCGGCAAAGCCCACCCAGGTATATTCCCACGGTTCCTCCGCGTCCGCCTGATAGATGACCTCGGTGTTGGGATAGACTAAGAAGCAGTCCCCGGCGGATAGGGGAAAGGTCGTATCGCCCACGCGGTAGGTTCCTTTTCCGCTGATCACATAGTGGATCAGATAGTGGTCGCGGATTCCCGGTCCCCACTGGTAGAGCGGATCGCATTTCTGGAAGCCGACGTTGTAGACGGACAGGGAGACCAGCTCCTTTTCTTCAACTTTGAAGGAATTTTTGTTATTTTCCATAGATTCTCCTTATTGGCGGCGGATGACCATACCGGCATCTACAATCAAAAATGTCAAATTGCTGCTATAATATAGGAATAGTATAGATGAGAAAATGGTGCGTGTAAATGCTTCATGCAACATTTTTACATATTCTTTCTACATTTAGGTCTATACATATCAGGGTGTGTGGGATAAAATGTAGCTAACAAATGAACGAGAACAATCGAAAAGGAGAGATGATCATGGCTATTTTAGTTACAGGTGGAGCAGGATATATCGGAAGTCATACATGCGTAGAGCTTCTCAATGCCGGATATGAGGTTGTGGTTCTTGATAATCTGTCAAACGCATCCGAGAAGTCTTTGGATCGTGTAAAGGCACTGACCGGAAAAGAGGTTAAGTTCTACAAGGGAGACATTCTTGACCGTGACATTTTAAATACGATTTTTGCAAATGAGAATATTGACAGCTGCATCCATTTTGCAGGACTTAAGGCAGTTGGAGAGTCTGTTGCAAAGCCTTGGGAATATTACAACAATAACATCGCAGGAACCCTTACTCTGGTGGACGTAATGCGCCAGAATAACTGCAAGAACATTATCTTTTCTTCCTCCGCAACGGTATACGGAGATCCTGCACAGATCCCGATCACCGAGGAATGCCCGAAGGGACAGTGTACCAATCCTTACGGATGGACAAAGTCCATGCTTGAGCAGATCCTTATGGATATCCAGAAGGCAGATAACGAGTGGAATGTGATTCTGCTTCGTTACTTCAACCCGATCGGAGCTCATCCAAGCGGAACAATGGGAGAGAACCCGAACGGTATCCCGAACAACCTGATGCCTTACATCACGCAGGTTGCAGTCGGAAAGCTTGAGAAGCTCGGCGTATTTGGCAATGACTATGACACTCCGGACGGAACCGGCGTGCGCGATTACATCCATGTTGTTGACCTTGCAGTCGGACATGTGAAGGCGCTAAAGAAGATTGAGGAGAAGGCAGGACTTTGCATTTACAATCTCGGAACCGGACACGGATATAGCGTGCTTGACATTATAAAGAACTTCGAGGAGGCAAACGACATCAAGATCCCTTATGTGATCAAGGATCGCCGCCCTGGAGATATCGCAACCTGCTACTGTGATCCGAGCAAGGCAGAGCGTGAGCTTGGCTGGAAGGCACAGTACGGAATCCGCGAGATGTGCGCAGATTCCTGGAGATGGCAGAAGAACAACCCAAATGGATACGAGGACTAATCTTCTAAGGCGTGGATTGGCTGCCGGAATAAGATGAGCGTAAAAGGCTGTTGTTTTTGTGTAAGCAGAAACAGCAGTCTTTTTTGTTCCGGCTTATAAAGTAATTGGTTAAGATGACCGATATAGGATATAGAAACGGATTTCGAAATATTTTCTAGGAGGGAAACAATGAGTAAAATCGACAGCTACAATACATACCAGAATGCATACGATACGCAGTTTTTAAGTCAGCGGACATCCAACGTTAAGACGGAAACTGCAAAGACGACACCAAACGGCTGGGAAAGCGATCCGGTCAAGGTGGAGCACAGCGCAAAGACCGAGAAGAAGCAGACAACCGAATTGTCAGAGCGCGCACAGAAGCTTTTGGAGGAATTGAAAGCGAAATACTCCAATATGGACTTTGTGATCGCGGATTATTCTTCCGAGGAGGAGGCGCAGCAGCTTTTGTCCAGAGGAACGAAGGAATACAGCGTCCTCATGGATCCGGCAACCTTGGAGAAGATGGCGGCAGACGATGAGGTCAAGGCGCAGTACATGGACATTATCGACCAGTCGACCGCGAAGCTTGATGACATGAAGGAAGACCTCGAAGACAGCGGACAGGACGTAAAGCGGATCGGATTCTCCGTGGATGAAAACGGACAGGTTTCCTATTTTGCGGAGCTTGAGAAATCTTCTAAGGCACAGAGCGAGCGGCTTGAAGCAAAGCGTGCCGAGAAGAAGGAAGAGCAGAAGAAAGCGAAGAAGGACGAGGCGGACAAGCAGCAGAAGGAGCTTGTCAAGGAGCGCACCGAAGAACGCTACGGCATTTCACAGGACAGCGTAAAGCGTGTCACACTGACTGCCGGAACGACTGAGGAGCTTTTGGAAAAGATCAAGAACGTTGACTGGAACCAGATTCCGGACATTGCTTCGCAGGCTGCCGGAAAACGGTTTGATTTTTCAGTATAAAATTTGAAGAAATATATAGGAACCGCGCAGGAAGATAACGCCTGTGCGGTTTTTCTCTTCTTTTATTCTTAAAATTCTTATTGCCTTCTATATATGTAGATGATATTCTGATTATAACATATCGGCTGATAAAGCCAGTCACTTCATTTGGGTTTCCAACAATTTCCCTAAATGATGAAATTAAATAGTACACAGATGTATGGTAACGAAGGAAAAGGACGGCAACGAGACTTTTATGGATATGCTGATCCAGATTGAAAAGCAAAAGTATCATTTCGAGTTTCAACTTTTGGAGGACAATATGGCGATCCGTATGTATGAGTACAGCGCGAAAGAGACGATCCGGGAGATCGAGCGGAAGCGAAGCACCAGATCACACTTGAGATGTACAAATTTCATCAGGATGTGAAAAAAGGTTTGGAATTACTTGAGCATTTGGGTGAGGTGCCGCAGTTGCTTCGGGATAAGATTATGGTACAGATGGATTTAGAAATATTAAAGAACTGGTTTAAGCTGGCGATAAAGGTAGAAAGCATCACAGAATTTGATTTGAAAAGAAGATAGGTGAATAACACAAAACCCTCCGAGTCTATTACAGACTTGGAGGGTTTTAGTATTTTTGATGTTTAGATGTAATCAGAAATATAGGGACTTTCATGCAACAGCACATCGTCCAGTTGGCGGACGGTCTGCTCGGAGGCTTTGATCCTGCCCATGCGATAGAGCTTTGCGGCTGACTTGTAACCAAGCAGCAACGTGGTAAGCGTGGCGATGGAAAGCTGTACCGTCTGCTCCGCCTTTTGCTCGGAGATGGTGCATTCGCCCTGATGAAACTCAATCGTGATTGTTTTGTTGTTCCACGGCAGGAAAAAGTCATCAATCTCAAACGAGATCAGGCAATGCTCGGCGGTCGGATCACAGTGGTATTTCGGGAAAAACTGCTCGACATCAACGATGCGTCCCATGATATAAGGTCGGATCGTTTCCTTGATGTCTCCATCCTCAAGCTCAAACGCGATCGGATCGCTGTAATAAGAACTGCCGCGCACCTCATCGATCATGGAGTCATGGGCGCGTATGTATTCCCAGAGACCTTCCTGCGCCTCACGGGTCAGATAGATCATTTCTTTGATGTGCATGACATCATCCTTGATGAGGTAGACCATATAGCCGCAGGACTTGCCGTTGACATCGTAGTAGACCGCGACCATTGTATCATCCTCGTCCCAGCGCCAGTATTCCTCCCATGCGAGGGCATTGCGGAAAAGACATCCGTGTGTAGCCGCCGCAAACTGCGAATGCAGATTGTGAAAATCCTCGTTGCCCCAGCTGACACGCCGGACATAGCCCGGAGCGGTTGCCTTGGTCGGGATCTGGGTGTCTTTTACGGAGTAAGTCATTTTGTTGGAAATGATCTCCCAGCCCATTTTCCGGTAAAGTGGGATTGAGTATGGAAACAAAAGCGCAAGCGATTGCTGACGATGCCGCATGTGCTTTAGGCTTTGATACATCAGATGCTTCATGATGCCATTTCCGGTGTATTCCGGGTAGGTGCACACGCTTGTCACAAAGCCGATGTGGTATACAGAACCGTAAATGTTCATTTTCAGCGGGTAGGTTGCAATCTGGGATACCAGCGAATCGTGGTCGAAGCAGCCGAGTACATCGGCACGCTCTAAGATTGGAAACTTCGACTGCTTGATCTCGTCATCCCTCCAACCGGTCGCGGAAAGCTCCTGTTCTGTGATCTGGAACGCATAGCGCAGCAGCGCATTGTACTGGTCTGCGTCAGACGTAGTTAGATTTTTGATTTCGTATTCGGTATTTGGTAACATAACATTTCTCCCTTGCAATCTATTTTATATTAACGCTTAATGCACTTGAAATCAATAAACGGGCGACGGAAACTTTAAAATCAGACGCAAAAACCCCAGATAAATGATAAATGACCAAATAACAAAATTTCTGGAAAAATATGCTGCATACTTGAAAGTATTACAAAATGTGCGTATGATAATTGTACATTATAGGAAAGAAAAGGAGCAGATTAT
Organism: Lachnospiraceae bacterium; assembly: GCA_963612015.1. Lineage (GTDB taxonomy): Bacteria > Bacillota > Clostridia > Lachnospirales > Lachnospiraceae > Roseburia. Next base: position 34,042 of record CAVDTR010000003.1, read on the forward strand.
GAGAGAGATTCATTGGGCAGTGCTTGGAACCGGGGTGATTGCGAATGAGATGGCGTCAGCTCTTCAGAAAAACGGAAAACGGCTGTACGCGGTCGGCAATCGAACCTATGAGAAGGCAGTTGCATTTGCAAAAAAGTACGGTGTAGAGAAGGTCTATAACGATTACAACGAGATGTTCACAGATCCGGAGGTGGATGTTATCTATATCACAACACCGCACAACACACACATCAATTTTATGAAAAAGGCGATCGAAAACGGCAAACATGTACTGGTAGAAAAATCGATCACGCTCAACAGCAGTGAATTGCAGGATGCGGTTGCGTTAGCAGAACAAAAAGGTGTGGTCATCGGCGAGGCAATGACGATATTCCACATGCCGCTTTACAAAAAGCTAAAGGAGATCCTTGCTACCGGAAAACTTGGAAAAGTGAACCTTATCACGATGAATTTCGGCAGTTTTAAGGAATATGATATGAACAATCGCTTTTTCAACCGGAACCTTGCGGGAGGGGCGATGCTAGACATCGGCGTATATGCGCTGTCATTCATCCGATGGTTCATGGAGGAAAAGCCGGATCAGCTTCTGTCACAGGTCAAGCCGGCACCGACCGGAGTGGACGAGCAGGCGGGCTTGCTTTTGATGAATCCGAGTGGACAGATGGCAACGGTTATGCTTTCCCTTCACTCCAAGCAGCCGAAGCGGGGGATGATTTCATGTGAAAACGGCTACATCGAGATCATGGAGTATCCGAGAGCGTGCGTTGCGACGATCACCTATACGGATACCGGAGCGATGGAGACGATCCGGGAGGGCGATACCGCAGATGCACTTGCATACGAGCTTTCGGATATGGAAAGAGCAATCGCGGGCGATGCGGAATGCATGCAGCTTTCTTATACGAGGGATGTTATGGATATGATGACGAGCTTTCGTAAAGAATGGGGACTTACTTACCCGGAAGAGGAAAATGTGTAATTCAACGTAAAAAAGTCATCTTTCATAATGAAAGATGACTTCGGGTTGGGCTGTTATTCAATTAACAGTGAGCAGTCCGTACGGGAATCGAACCCGTGTTTCCGCCGTGAGAGGGCGGCGTCTTAACCGCTTGACCAACGAACCGTTTATGATATTACCATGCCGAAAAAGAAAAAGCAACCCTTTTTTGAAAAAAATATTTCTTTTTTGTCAGACGGTAGGTTTTTCAGGGAGAGTCTGCTACACTTTATCTAATCAAAGTGTGAAAATTGAAGTTAAAGGGAGAAAAATATGTTTTGTACAAAATGTGGAAAAGAATATGTAGAGGGACAGCGCTTCTGCACTAGGTGTGGAAATAAGCTTGACCTGGCATTTGAACCGCAGCAATCAGCACAGCCAACCGGACATCCGGTGGTGCTGCCTCAGACGAATGGGAGACCGACCGTGCAGCCGCAGTTTAGCGGACAGCCGCAACAGCCACCACAGGATAATAAGAATAACCGCAAGCTCCTTATCATTGTCCTTGTGGTTATTTTCGTGGTACTGATCGGATGCAGTGTTTTGGCGTATGTGCTGTTAAACGGCAACAAATCGGATACCGCCGGCAAAGACAGAGACACTGAAGAAACGCAGGAGGAGACGGAAAGCTCCGAGGACGATTCAAATGTAGAGGACACAGAGCCGGAAACGATGACGGAAGAACCGGAGACAGCTGTGGAGGAAATTCCGGTAACCGAGGAACCGGAGACGCAGGAACCACCGTATACGGCAGACGAGGCGGAGTGGAAGCAGGCGTACTATGATTTTGTTACCGGGAACGAGGACTTGCAGTACATTTATCAGGACGAACGGGATCAGGTGAATTTTTATCTGGTTTATATTGATGACAATGATGTTCCGGAGCTTTATATGGACAGTCTGAACGGTTACATTGGAGATATGGTTGCAACGTATCATGGCGCGGTGGACTATATGATGTATATCGGACCTTACGGCGATTGTGAGTATGTGGAGCGTTCCGGTATGTTTGCCAATTCAGACGGCAGGATGGGTTACTACACAGACACGATATACAAGATCGAGAATGGTGTGATCTCAATCGCGGATGGTGGAACATGGATGGAGGATACGAACCCGGACAATCCGGATGAACTGCTGTATACTTATTCGTGGAATGGGGAGACAGTCGACGAATCTACCTATTATACCTATAAGAATCAGGCATACGATTACGCGCAGAGCAAGTATTGCAATTCAACCTCACAGGCTATGACGTTTGACGAGCTGCTTGCTTATCTAAGCCCGGAAAGCGTCAGCACAAGCGCGGAGCCGGAGGCAACGGAAGCGATTGCCATGATTCCGAATGAGTATTACTATACCGATCTCGATGGTGATGGAAGTGATGAGGAAATCTATTGCGAGGTTTACACGGATTTTGAGGATGCGTATGGCTGCGAAGTATATGTGTATGTGGATGATACCTGTGTGATCAATGTTTACCGGGAGAGTGCGATCGGCGTGGAGCTTTCCGTACACGATTTTGAAAAAATGGATACATGGAAAGAAATCTGCCTGTCATTTTATTCTGACAGCGATTGCTTCGATGCAATATTAGCTTATCGTATCCGCAGCGAAGTTGCTGACATATATTTCGATGAAGAATATGCAGATGCACTTATTACGCGCGGAAGCCTCGATCCGGTTCAGCCGGGGGATGGAACGGTGTGTCTGGATCAGGAATATTATGCAATGTATCTTGGGCAGGGATATGCGCACCGCAGATTCCGCGTGGAGAATCAGAAGTGGGTACAGATCCCGGCGAACATATACGACGTGACCGATGCATGGCAGGAGCAGGAATACCATGCGACCATTGAACTTCCGGTATTTTCTGACGTTACAAGCACAGAGCTGGTCGTAACGATTCAGGTTGGCGAGCTTTTCCATGTGCAAAAGCTCTATACGGAGACGGAGGATGGCATTTTGTCCGATGATATCCGCTACATCTATGTGACCTCAGAGAACGGCGCTGCCGGATGGATCGAGATCCCGGATGAAGATTTCTTCGAGGAAATGTACGCGTGGGGCTGATAGAAAGTAAAATAAGGCGATATATTTTTATTTAATCTGCAAGGAGGATATGCAAATGTTCATGAGTGACCGGATCTAAGCATCTTTTTGGATGCGATAAATCGCATATACGAGGAAAACATGCGGTTGTACGATTGTGTGCTTGTGATGGAGAACGTGATGGAGAACGGAAGGCTTATAGAATACGGAAGCTGGGATGAACTTCAGCTGAAAACTCCATTTTTAACGCAAATTCTTGCGAATAATGCTTGATTTCTGGTAAGAAGAATGGTAAGATAATTTACAGTAACATGGTAATTGTAGTTGAGAGAGGACATACGTCCTCTCTCAATTCACGTTTATCGGGACTTGGCAGGACGGCTTTTGGCGCGGGAGAACCGCACGGAGGCTGCGTTTGCCGGTAATTATATATGGAAAAGAGGTGCAGGAGATGTCAAAAGCAAGTGAATACGAAGCAAAGACGGAAAAACTGATACTGCCGATCCTAGAGCGGCTTTCCTTTGAACTGGTCGATGTTGAGTATGTAAAAGAAGGAATCGTCTGGTACTTAAGAGCTTACATCGACAAGGAGGGCGGGATCACCGTAAACGATTGTGAGACTGTCGCAAGAGAGATGAACACGCTTTTGGACGAGGAGGACTTCATTCCGGATTCATATACGTTTGAAGTAAGCTCGCCGGGGCTTGGCAGACCACTTAAGAAGGAAAAGGACTACGTCCGCAACATGGGTAAGAAAATCGAGATCCGTACCTACCGATCCATCAATCGCAGCAAAGACTTTTGCGGATTCCTAAAGGCATACGATGCCGCAAGTGTGACGATCGAGACCGAGGAGGGCGAGGAGCTTACCTTTGAAAAGGCAGATATCGCTTTGATCCGTCAGGCGATCGATTTTTAAAAAGTAACCACAAACTTAACGTAAGATAACAACAAAATAGGAGGATAAAAGAAAATGAACAATGAATTGTTAGAAGCGTTAACCATATTAGAGCAGGAGAAGAACATCAGCAAAGAGACTCTTTTGGAGGCTATTGAAAATTCGCTTGTAACAGCATGTAAGAACCATTTCGGCAAGTCTGATAACGTAAAGGTCGTAATCGACCCGGATACCTGCGAGTATCATTGCTATCAGGAAAAGACGGTTGTTGAGGAAGTAACCGATCCGGTTATGGAGATCTCACTTCCGAAGGCACAGATGATCGACACCAAGTATGAGCTTGGCGATGTCGTACAGGTTGAGGTTATGTCCAAGGAGTTCGGACGTATCGCAACACAGAATGCAAAGAACGTTATTTTGCAGAAGATCCGCGAGGAAGAGCGTAAGGTCATTTTTGACGAATACAATAGTAAAGAGAAGGATGTTGTTACCGGTGTCGTACAAAGATATGTCAACAAGGACATCAACAAGAATGTCAGCATCAACTTAGGCAAGGCAGATGCACTTCTGACTGAGAATGAGCAGATCAAGGGTGAGGTATTCAAGCCGACCGAGCGTGTAAAGGTATACATCCTTGAGGTAAAGCCGACCTCCAAGGGACCAAAGATCTTAGTTTCCAGAACACATCCGGAGCTTGTTAAGCGCCTGTTCGAGTCTGAGGTTGCAGAGGTTCGCGAGGGTATCGTAGAGATCAAGGCAATCTCAAGAGAGGCAGGAAGCAGAACCAAGATCGCAGTATGGTCCAACGATCCGGATGTAGATCCGGTTGGAGCATGTGTCGGAATGAACGGTGCGCGTGTCAATGCGATCGTAAATGAGCTGCGAGGTGAGAAGATCGATATCATCACATGGGATGAGAACCCTGCAATCTTGATCCAGAACGCACTCAGCCCAGCGAAGGTTATCTCCGTTATCGCAGATGCGGATGAGAAGTCAGCAAAGGTTGTTGTTCCGGATTATCAGTTGTCACTTGCAATCGGTAAGGAAGGACAGAATGCAAGACTTGCAGCACGACTTACCGGATTCAAGATCGATATCAAGAGCGAGACACAGGCGCGTGAAGCTGGTGATTTCTTAGACTACGAGAACGAGTATGAGGATGAGGAATACTACGATGATGAGGAGTATTCCGATGAGTACGAAGAAGGAGAAAGCACTGAGGCAGATGAATAAAAAAGATCCGTTGCGCAAGTGCGTCGGATGTGGTGAACCCAGATCCAAGAAGGAGCTGATCCGGGTGATCAAGACTCCGGAAGACGCAGTTGTCCTTGATTCGACAGGCAGGAAGAACGGAAGAGGAGCTTATATCTGTCCGAACCCGGAGTGCCTGAAGAAAGCGAAAAAGTCAAAAGGCTTGGAGCGGTCTCTTAAGATTTCAATCCCGGAAGAGATTTATGCTTCCCTGGAAAAGGAGATGAGTACACTTGAAAAATAGAGTGCTATCCATGATCGGGATCGCAGCCAAGTCCGGAAATGTGGTAAGTGGCGAGTTTTCTACCGAAAAGGCTGTCAAGACAGGAAAGGCGTGGCTTGTCATTGTCTCTGAGGAGGCATCCGACAACACCCGGAAGAAGTTTTCAAACATGACAGATTTTTATGAGGTTCCGATGTACGCCTTCGGGACAAAGGAAGAACTTGGTCACTGCATTGGAAAAGAGTTTCGTGCATCGCTTGCAGTTGTCGATGAGCGTCTGGCAAATGCAATCGTAGAAAAGATCAATGCATATACCGCAGAGTCAAAACTGAATAATGGAGGAAACAATTAATGGCAAAAATGAGAGTTCATGAACTTGCAAAAGAATTAGATATAAAATCACAGGATATCATCGACCTGTTAAGCAATACCGAATATGCGGTAAAGAGTGCGTCCAGCGGTCTTGAGGACGAAGCCCAGGCAAAGATCAGAAGCAAATTCGCAAAGTCTGCGCCAAAGGCAGAAGCTCCGAAAGCAGAGGCGCCAAAGACAGAGCCTGTAAAGGCGGAGGCACCAAAAGCAGAAGCACCAAAGGCAGAAGCTGCCAAGCCTGCTCCAAAGCAGGAGGGTGCTGCGCCGGAGAAGGAAAGACCGAAGAAGAAATCCAGCATTTCTGCGGTATTTAACGCACAGTACAGCAAACAGCAGCAGAGACGTCCGGGACAGGGCGGCAACGGACAGAGACCGGGACAGCAGAACCGTGGACCGAGAAGAGATGCAGCACCGGCAAGACCGGAGAATCATATCATCCGTCCAAGACCGGTCGGAGAGCGTGCAATGCGCCCGATCAGTGAGCGTACCGCCGGAAATAATGACGATTTTGTAATGGAATCAAAGCCAAGCGCACAGAATAATATGGAGCGCCCACAGAATGACCGCCCGAACAGACCACAGAGCGACAGAAGAGACGGAGACCGCCCGAACAGATCACAGGGTGACAGAAGAGACGGAGACCGCCCGAACAGACCGCAGGGTGACAGAAGAGACGGAGATCGTCCGAACAGACAGGGCGACAGAAGAGACGGAGACCGTCCGAACAGACCACAGGGCGACAGAAGAGACGGAGACCGTCCAAGCAGACCACAGGGCGACAGAAGAGACGGCAACCGTCCGAACAGACCGCAGGGTGACAGAAGAGACGGCAACCGTTCATTCGGAGACCGTCCGGCAAGACCGGGCTCTGACCGCGGAGCTGCAGGTAACAAGGGACGTTTCGATCGTGAGATGGATAAATTTAACAAGGAGTCCTCAGCTGCCAGCGAGGAAGTAAGGGGCAAGGAGAGCCGCGAGCGCAGCAACAGCGATCGCAAGAACAACAGACATCAGGATCACGATAAGCTCGGAAGCAAGAGACAGGAGAACTACATCAACTTAGAGAAGCATGGCGGCAAGAAGAAACCACAGCAGCAGCCACAGCAGCCGAAGGAAGATGAAAACGAGATCAAGACGATTGTTCTCCCGGAGAAGATGACGATCCGTGAGCTGGCAGATGCCATGAAGATCCAGCCGTCTGCGATCGTTAAGAAGCTGTTCTTAAAGGGACAGATGGTTACGGTAAATCACGAAGTAGATTTTGCAGCAGCAGAGGATATTGCGCTTGAGTTCAATTACATCTGTGAGCCGGAAGAAAAAGTGGATGTCATCGCAGAGCTTCTTAAGGAAGATGAGGAGGATGAGGCTGATATGGTTAGCCGTCCGCCGGTTGTCTGCGTCATGGGACACGTTGACCACGGTAAAACATCCCTTCTGGATGCAATCCGTTCTACCCGTGTGACAGACCGCGAGGCTGGTGGTATCACCCAGCATATCGGTGCATCTGTCGTATCGATCAACAACCAGAACATCACGTTTTTGGATACACCAGGACATGAGGCGTTTACCGCGATGCGTATGCGTGGTGCCAATTCTACCGATATCGCAATCCTTGTAGTTGCCGCTGACGATGGCGTGATGCCGCAGACAGTTGAAGCGATCAACCATGCAAAGGCTGCAGGCGTTGAGATCATTGTTGCGATCAACAAGATTGATAAGCCGAGTGCTAATATCGACAAGGTAAAGCAGGAATTATCCGAGTATGAGCTTATCCCGGAGGACTGGGGCGGAAGCACCATCTTCTGTCCGGTATCTGCACATACCAAGGAAGGTATCGACAATCTTCTTGAGATGATCCTTCTGACCGCAGAGGTGCTTGAACTTAAGGCAAACCCGAAGCGTAAGGCAAGAGGTCTTGTCATCGAGGCTCAGCTTGACAAGGGACGCGGAGCTGTTGCAACCGTTCTCGTACAGAAGGGAACACTTCATGTCGGGGATCCGATCGCCTGCGGAAGCTGCTACGGTAAAGTCCGTGCGATGGTTGACGACAAGGGACGCAGAGTAAAAGAGGCAACTCCTTCCACACCGGTTGAGATCCTTGGATTAAATAATGTACCGGCAGCCGGAGAGACCTTCGTATGCTGTGATTCCGACAAGGAAGCAAAGGCATTTGCGGATACCTACATCACAGAGGAGAAGAATAAGCTCCTTGAGGATACCAAGGCAAGAATGTCTCTGGATGATCTGTTCTCACAGATCCAGTCCGGCAATATGAAGGAACTTAACATCATCGTCAAGGCGGATGTACAGGGTTCTGTTGAAGCAGTTAAGAACAGTCTTGTAAAGCTGTCCAACGAGGAAGTTGTTGTAAAGGTTATCCACGGTGGTGTTGGCGCGATCAACGAATCCGACGTGATCCTTGCATCTGCATCCAACGCGATCATCATCGGATTTAACGTTCGTCCGGACCCGGTTGCAAAGCTTACCGCCGACAGAGAGGGCGTAGATGTAAGACTTTACAAGGTCATCTACAACGCGATTGAGGATGTGGAGGCTGCCATGAAGGGTATGCTCGATCCAATCTTCGAGGAGAAGGTCATCGGTCATGCGGAGATCCGTCAGATCTTCAAGGCATCTGGTGTCGGCAACATTGCAGGTTCTTATGTGCTTGACGGCGTGATCGAGCGTGGCTGCAAGGTTCGTATCACCAGAGAGGGTGAGCTGATCCATGAGGGCGAGCTTGGTTCCTTAAAGCGTTTCAAGGACGATGTCAAGGAAGTTAAGACCGGATTTGAGTGTGGTCTTGTATTTGACGGCTTTAACGATATTCAGGAATTGGATATCGTGGAGGCTTATAAGATGGTAGAAGTACCAAGATAGGAAGATAGCATGAGAAAGAATAGTATCAAAAATATCCGGATCAACGAAGAGGTCATGCATGAATTGTCAAATATCATCCGCGGGGAGATCAAGGACCCGCGGATAAATCCCATGACAAGCGTGGTTGCAGTTGAAGTTGCACCGGATCTTAAGACTGCCAAGGCTTACATCAGCGTCTTAGGTGATGAGGAGTCCCAGCAGTCCACGATGGCAGGACTGAAATCTGCCGAGGGGTATATCCGCAGAGCGTTGGCAAAATCCATCAATCTGCGCAATACTCCGGAGATTAAATTTATTTTGGATCAATCCATCGCGTATGGAATTGAGATGTCTAAGAAAATTGATGAGCTTACTAAAGGACAAGAGGATGAGTCAGACGACTAATTATCTGGATTGCATTCTGGAAGGGAAAACATCGGTTGCCATCGCGGGGCATGTACGCCCGGATGGCGACTGTGTTGGCTCTACGCTTGCGGTCTACAATTATATCAAAAGCTATTATCCACAGATTTATGTGAAGCTGTTTCTGGAACCGATCCCGAATATCTTCAAATTCCTGCAATATTCTGCTGAAATTGACAGTAATTATGCAGATACAACAACTTTTGACTTATTTGTCGCATTAGACTGCGGGGATTTAGGGCGGCTTGGCAATGCTGCTGCGTTTTTTTACGTAGCGAAGCACACGCTCTGCATCGATCATCACATCAGCAACCAGAGCTTTGCAGAGGATAATTACATCTACCCGGATGCCAGCTCGACCTGTGAGCTTGTGTACGAAGTGATCGATCCGGCGCGCGTCACAAAGGAAATCGCAGAGTGCCTTTACACTGGAATCGTCCATGATACCGGTGTGTTCCAGTATTCCTGCACCTCCGCAAAGACGATGAATGTTGCGGGAATCCTAATGGAAAAGGGGATCGACTACCCGAAGATCGTGGATGAGACGTTCTACACCAAGACGTTTGCACAGAACAAGATCTTAGGACAGGCATTGTTAAACAGCAGGCTCTATCTCGATGGCGCGTGCATCGTCAGTGTGATCACCCAAGAAGAAATGAAACGGTTTGAGGTTCTGCCGAAGCATCTGGATGGGATCGTTAACCAGCTGCGCATCACAAAGGATGTGCGTGTGGCACTTTTCTTATATGAGAATGAGAATGGCACGTTCAAGGGAAGCCTTCGCGTAAACGGCGAGTTTAATGTCGCGGAGGTTGCAATCTGTTTCGGAGGCGGCGGTCATGTCAAGGCGGCAGGCTTTACGATCGACGGACCGGCGGAGGAAGCGGTAGCGCGCGTGTTAAAAGAAATTGAAGCGAGATTGTAGGTGAATTTCATGGTAAATGGAATCATAAACATATACAAGGAGAAGGGGTATACCTCCTTTGACGTGGTTGCCAGAATGCGGGGGATCACACACCAGAAGAAGATCGGTCACACCGGAACACTGGATCCGGATGCTGAAGGCGTTCTTCCGGTGTGCCTTGGCAAGGCAACGAAGGTGTGTGATCTTCTTACGGACAAGGACAAGGAGTACGAGACAGTGCTTTTACTCGGTGTCATGACTGACACGCAGGATGTGACCGGACAGGTTCTGGCGGAGCATCCGGTGGATGTGACAGAGCAGGAGATTACGGCTGCGATCGTATCCTTTCTCGGTGCATACGATCAGATCCCGCCGATGTACTCGGCACTCAAGGTGGATGGGCAGAAGCTTTGTGACCTTGCCAGAAAAGGCGTGACGGTCGAGCGCAAGGCAAGGCGTGTTGAGATCCATGCGATCGAGATCTTATCCGTGGAACTGCCGCGTGTGCGTATGCGTGTGCATTGCTCAAAGGGAACATATATCCGCACCCTCTGTCAGGATATCGGGGAGAAGTTAGGCTGTTACGGCTGCATGGAATCCCTGCTTCGGACAAGGGTAGCCGGTTTTACATTAGACGAGGCACACAAGCTGTCCGAGGTGGAAGAACTCTTTGCGAAGGGACGGGAGGCGGAGATTCTTTATCCGACCGACACCATCTTTGACAGATATAAAAAATGCTATGCCGTAAAGGAAGCCGCAAAGCTGCTGGAAAATGGCAACCGCGTTCCGGCGGACATGATTCCGGATGCAGGGCGGGAGACATTACCGATACGCCTATATAGTGATGCGGACAGATTTATCGGCATTTACGCATATCAGAACGAACAGGATGACTATAAACCAATCAAGATTTTTATGGAATAGACGATGAATTACATTCATGATACCTTGGATTTTCATGTGGGGGAGGAGAGTGTGATCACCCTCGGAAAGTTCGACGGGCTGCACCGTGGTCATGAGCTTTTGATGCATGAGATCCAGAAACAAAAAGAACAATACGGACTTAAGACCATCGTGTTTACCTTTGATATACCGCCGCGCAAGCGCGTGTACGATGCAAAGGCAAAGGAGCTTACCGTAAATGAGGAAAAGCGATACATCTTTGAACAGTCGGGGATCGATTATCTGGTTTCCTGCCCGTTTACGGACGAGGTGATGCACATGGAGGCGGAGGCATTTATCCGCTGGATCGTGGAATCGCTTTCGGTCAGATGCTTTGTGGTGGGAACGGATTTCCATTTCGCGCATAACCGTTCCGGCAATTATGAGGTCTTACAGCAATTTGAAAAGAAATACGGCTACCGGACGATCGTTATGCCGAAGGTTCAGGAGGATGGACGCGACATCAGCAGCACGTTTGTGCGCGAGGAGATCGAAAAGGGCGATATCCAGAAGGCGAACAAGCTCTTAGGGTATCATTTTTTTGCAAAAAGCGATGTGATCCACGGCAGACGGATCGGACATACAATGGGAATCCCAACGGTCAACATGGCGATCCCGGAGGAGAAGATGATCCCGCCGTTCGGCGTGTACGTCACTCGGACGAAGGTGGACGGTATCTGGTACAAGAGCGTATCCAATATCGGCAGGAAGCCGACGGTCGGAGCAGACAATCCGATCGGACTCGAAACATTTTTACTTGATTTTGACAAAGATGTTTACGAACAAAATATTTTGGTCGAATTTCTTGATTTTATTAGGCCGGAAAAGCGGTTTGAATCGCTGGAAGCCTTGAAACATCAGATCTTTTGTGATATTGAGACAACAAACAAATATTACGAAAATATTACAAAAGTATGTTGACAGTGTAAAAGCCAACTGCTATACTCTGTAATGAAATAAACGATATGTTTCGTGGAGGTATACATGAAAGCGAACAAAGAAAAGCTTGGAAAGATTGTCGGCGGTGCGGCGGCAGTGGTCGTATGCGGCGTGACGATCTTTTCCATTTCCAATAATAAAACAGATGCGACCAGTGATACAGCATCCAAGCCGACGCTGACCGCAGGAGTATCCGATGTCTTAAATGCCGATGAAGTGACGATCCCGTCCTTTACTTCAGGTGTAGCCAGCGTTTTAAACGATTTCCCGGATGTCTCCATCTCAAACAGTGATCTTTCACTGGTAACGATGGGAATGGCGGAGAACGGAGACGCGGCGGTAGTTGATGCCGGAGCAGCAGACGGACAGGATCAGGGGGAGAACGCAGCAGACGCGCAGGATTCAACTGACGATGCAGCGGCAGATGCGCAGGATCAGACCGCAGAGTCCGATAACACGATCTGCGGTTATACGAATATCGGTATCGCAAATGTCGAGACCAGCAACTTAAACGTAAGAGAAGAGCCGACCACAGACAGCAAGATTGTCGGCAAGATGACACATCACAATGCCTGTGAGATCTTGGAGGTGACCGGGGACTGGTCAAAGATCAAGTCCGGAAGCGTGTCCGGTTATGTAAAGAGCGAGTATCTTTACACCGGTGAGGAGGCACTTGCGATCGCAAGGGAAGAGGTATGCACCTATGCAACCGTCACGACAGAGACACTTCGTGTCCGCAGCGAGGCTTCCACGGATTCTTCGATCGTTTCCCTTGTGAACAACGGCGAGGATCTTGTCGTTGTCGAGGAGTCTGACGAGTGGGTGCTTGTCGAGATCGATGATGAGACTGGATATGTATATAAGGATTATGTCACGATCGCACAGAAGCTGCCGACCGCTAAGACAATCACCGAGATTCGCTATGGCGAGGGTGTATCGGATGTGCGTGTAGACCTTGTACAGTACGCGCTCCAGTTTGTCGGTAACCGTTATGTCTGGGGTGGTACAAGCCTTACGAAGGGCGTGGACTGTTCCGGATTTACAATGAAGATCTACGAGAAATACGGCATCTATCTGCCACATTCTTCGCGTGCGCAGCCGAGCTACGGAACCAAGATCAAGGCTTCGCAGGCACAGCCGGGAGATCTGTTCTTCTACGGAAGCGGCAAGCACATCAGCCATGTAGCGATCTACATCGGCAACGGTCAGATCGTACACGCAAGCAACAAGCGTGACGGTATCAAGATCTCCAGCGCATATTACCGTACTCCGATATGTGTGGTACGTTATCTGGATGATTAAAAGTTTTTGTTTACAAGCTATGCGTGCTATGTTATACTATATAAGTATGGTTTTTGCCCATATTCGGTGGATGGACACTCCGACCTTTCGCTGAGTATCAGATACATCGGGCGCATAATATTTTAAAGGAGGATCACAACATGATCGCAAAGGAAAAGAAGCAGGCAATTATCAATGAGTATGGAAGAACACCTGGTGACACAGGCTCACCGGAGGTTCAGATCGCAATTCTTTCAGCAAGAATCGCAGAGCTTACTGAGCACTTGAAGGAGAACCCAAAGGATCATCATTCCAGAAGAGGAATGCTTAAGATGATCGGTAAGAGACGTGGCTTACTTTCTTACTTAAAGGATCTTGATATCGAGAGATATCGTTCCCTTATCGAGCGTTTAGGACTCAGAAAGTAATTGTAAAGACAGAGCGGAGTTGTTTTTCGACTCCGCTCTTTGTTGTGAAAAATGCGGGAGATTTTTACCGAAGCCACTGAAGAGGTTGTGCACTTGCGGCATGGATTGTTCAGTAGTTTCGGAGCTCCTGCAATTTGCAGACTATAAAGTAAAGGAGAACAAACATGTACAAAAGTTATTCAATGGAACTTGCTGGCAGAACGCTTACCGTAGATATTGGAAGAGTTTGTGCTCAGGCAAACGGAGCTGCACTTCTTAAGTATGGCGAGACAACCGTTCTTTCCACAGCGACAGCATCCGATAAGCCACGCGATGGCGTTGATTTCTTCCCACTTTCCGTAGAGTTTGAGGAGAAGATGTATTCCGTAGGAAAGATCCCTGGCGGATTTAATAAGAGAGAGGGAAAGGCATCTGAGAATGCGATCCTTACCTCCCGCGTAATCGATCGTCCAATGCGTCCGTTATTCCCGAAGGACTACCGCAACGATGTAACCTTAAACAACATGGTTATGTCTGTTGATCCGGAGTGCCGTCCGGAGCTTGTCGGCATGATCGGTGCAGCACTTGCTACCACAATTTCAGATATTCCGTTTGACGGTCCATGTGCAATGACACAGATGGGACTTGTCGATGGAGAGCTTATCGTCAACCCTTCCCAGAAGGTATGGGATGATGGAGATCTCCAGCTTACCGTAGCTTCTACCGCCGAGAAGGTTATCATGATCGAGGCTGGTGCTAACGAAGTGCCGGAAGCAAAAATGATCGAGGCAATTTACAAGTGCCACGAGGTAAACCAGACCATCATCGCGTTCATCAACAAGATCCGCGAAGAGGTTGGCAAGCCGAAGCATGAGTACACAAGCTGTGCAATTCCAGAGGAAATGTTTGCTGCAATGAAGGAGATCGTTACTCCGGAGCAGATGGAAGAGGCAGTATTTACCGATGAGAAGCAGAAGAGAGAGGCTAACATCAAGGAAGTAACCGCTAAGCTTGAGGAAGCATTCGCTGACAAAGAGGACTGGCTTGCTGTTCTTGGTGAGGCTGTATATCAGTATCAGAAGAAGACTGTCCGCAAGATGATCTTAAAGGATCACAAGCGTCCGGACGGCAGAGCACTCAACCAGATCCGTCCACTTGCTGCAGAAGTTGACATCATTCCGAGAGTTCACGGCTCTGCAATGTTCACCCGTGGACAGACACAGATCTGTGATGTTGTAACACTTGCACCGCTTTCTGAGGTTCAGAAGATCGACGGTCTTGATGCAAACATCACCACCAAGAGATATTTACATCAGTACAACTTCCCGGCTTATTCCGTAGGTGAGACCAAGGTTTCAAGAGGACCGGGACGTCGTGAGATCGGACACGGAGCACTTGCTGAGAAGGCACTTGTACCGGTCCTTCCGAGCGAGGAAGAGTTCCCGTATGCAATCCGTGCCGTATCCGAGACCTTCGAGTCAAACGGATCTACCTCCATGGCTTCTACCTGCGCATCCTGCATGTCCCTTATGGCTGCCGGTGTACCGATCAAGAAGATGGTAGCTGGTATTTCCTGCGGTCTTGTTACCGGAGATACTGATGATGATTTCGTACTACTTACCGATATTCAGGGTCTTGAGGACTTCTTCGGTGATATGGACTTTAAGGTAACCGGTACTACCGATGGTATTACCGCGATCCAGATGGATATCAAGATCCACGGACTTACCAGACCGATCGTTGAGGGTGCTATCGCAAGATGCCGTGAGGCAAGACTCTTCATCATGGATACCTGTATGAAGCCTGCAATCGCAGCTCCAAGACCTGAGGTTAACCAGTGGGCTCCGAAGATCGAGCAGATTACCATTGATCCTTCAAAGATCGGAGATGTTGTCGGACAGAAGGGCAAGACCATCAATGAGATCATCGCCCGCACCGGTGTCAAGATTGACATTACCGATGACGGCGCTGTTTCCGTATGTGGAACCGACAAGGCTATGATCCAGAAGGCAATCGAGATGATCAAGACGATCGTAACCGATTTCGAGGAAGGTCAGATCTTTACCGGAACCGTTGTAAGCATCAAGGAATTTGGTGCATTCATCGAGTTCGCACCGGGCAAAGAGGGAATGGTTCATATTTCCAAGATCGCAAAAGAACGTATCAACCGTGTTGAGGATGTTCTTACTCTTGGAGACAAGGTTACCGTTATCTGCCTTGGCAAGGACAAGATGGGACGTATCAGCTTCTCTATGAAGGACGTTCCGGAACAGAACTAATATAGAATACCGCATAAGCCTGCTTCACTTTGAAGCAGGCTTTTTTCTTTCAAAAATGTTCGATAGAAGAAATTTGGGAAAGAAAAACGAACACTTGGAAGCTGTACGATGCATAAACTAAAATAAAAAATGAATCGTGCAAAAAGAATCGTACATGCAGAAAATGTATATAAGAAGGGATATAGCGGCAAGGGTGTAACGATTGCGGTGTTGGACTCCGGGGTAGCGGTTTCGCATCCGGATCTTAGCAACCGGGTGGTCTATTTTGAGGATTATGAGGAGCATAGAGTTTCCTGCTATGATGACAACGGGCACGGAACGCACGTCGCGGGGATTCTGTGTGGAAGCGGTAAGCTAAGCCGGGGAAAGTATGCCGGGATGGCACCGAAAGCAAATCTTGTGGTGCTCAAGGTGCTTGATGCAAAAGGAAACGGTAGCACGGAGCGGGTGCTGCGCGCACTTGACTGGATAAAAAAGAACCATGAAAAATATCGGATACGGCTGCTCAACTTTTCCATCGGGTATCTGCCGAGTGCAAAATATGAGGAGCAGAAGCGGCTGCTCGATGCGATCGAGGAGCTGTGGGATATTGGGATCATGGTTATAGCGGCGGCTGGCAATAAGGGACCGAAGGAGCAGACAGTCACGGTGCCGGGAATCTCGCGCAAGGTGCTTACTGTGGGGGCAAGCGACGATGAGAAGGAGTTGCCGCAGTACCTGAAGCCCGGATATAGCGGAAAAGGTCCAACAAGCTGCTGTATCATCAAGCCGGAGGTACTCGCACCGGGAACGAAGATCGTAAGCACCGGGATCGACCACGCAAAGTATTACGGCTATATCGAAAAAAGCGGAACTTCGATGGCAACTCCTATCGTCTGCGGCGCGATGGCGTTAGCCTTTGAAAAAGATCCGGAGCTGACACCGGCGGCATTAAAGCTGATTGCATATAAAAACTGCAAGCCGGTCGCTGCAAAACGCAAGAATTCCTGGGGACTGCTTCAGGTGGATGACCTAATAAGCCAGATCTGACCACACGTCAGAGAAATAAGAATACCGGGCGGCAACCGCTGCCGGTGACCGGTTAAGCCGGCAATAGCATTTTTAAGAGATCTAAGTATGCTGTTCCAAAGGTCAGAGCCTCGATGTCTTCATTGCAGACAATATCGACGGTTCCGAGCTGCTTGCTGCCGGACAGATAGACTGCATATCCGACTACATCGCCCTTGGCGAGCGGCGCAGTCAACTGCTCGTTCCACACGATATTCTTGGTGATAGTGGAGGCATCCGTTCCCTGTGTGAGAACCGCCTGAAATGGTGAGCGGTAGGAGACGGACGTTGTTTTTTTCGTTCCTCTGGCGACTGCCTGATCATTAAGGATATCGGTGTTTGGATCGCTGTACATGAAACAGTTGGCAAAGCCGTAATTCATCAGGGCGACTACCTCTTTGTTTCGCATCGTCGGGGATTCCTCCGCCATGACGACCGCGATCAGGTGGATGTCGTCCTTGCTTGCTGTCGCGGAGATGCAGTATTTGGACTGCGAGGTGTAGCCGGTTTTTAGTCCGGTCGTGTAGGAATAGTAGCGGAGCAGCTTGTTGGTGTTCGTCAGACCAAACTCCGTGGTGCCGCGCCTTGTCGTGTGGTAGATGGTATCCATCCAGATCGTGCAGTAGTTAAAAATATCCGGGTGCTTGTGGATCAGCTCCATGGACATCAGCGCGATATCGTAGGCGCTGGTCAGATGTCCCTCCGCCTCAAGACCACAACAGTTGACAAAGGTTGTATCATTCATCTGCAAGGCTGCAGCCTTTTCGTTCATGCGCGCAACAAACGCTTCCTCCGTTCCGAATATATATTCCGCCATTGCCACGCAGGCATCGTTGGCGCTTGCGATACTGATGCATTTGAGCAGATCCTCCACGGTCTGTTCCTCGCCGGCTTCTAGGAAAACCTGTGAGCCGCCCATGCTTGCGGCGTGCTCGGAGACAGTCACAACATCGGATTTGGAGATCGAACCGTTTTCAAGCGCTTCAAAGATCAAAATCAGAGTCATGATTTTGGTGATGCTTGCGGGGCGGAGGCGCTCATGGGAATTTTTTTCGTAGAGGATCGTGCCGGTGGAGGACTCCATCAGGATCGCAGACGGAGTGGCAAGGGTAAGGGCAGATGCTTCCTTTGTATCGGCTGGTGTTTCTTCTTCGGATAAGACAGGAGTAAAGGCGTAGGCACATCCGGGCTGCGCAAGGAGCACGCAACATGCCAGTAAAACAGATAGGAATGTTTTCATGGGATACCTCCTTCATTGCTATATCTTATGTGCGATGGCATATATTTATGAGAAAAGAAGGTGGTAACTAAATCTAGTTGTATATTATAATGAAAATACTAAATATTGTAAATTTGGCTTGAAATTTCTACATATAGATTGTAAAATAACTAAGGATTCCAAAATGAGAGGATATGCAGATGGATTTGAAGGTTAAGCTGCAGGTATTCGAGGGTCCGCTGGATCTGCTTTTGTACCTGATCGAGAAGAATAAAGTAAATATTTATGATATTCCAATCGTAGAGATCACGAATCAGTACATGGAATATATTGCGGAGATGAAGCGCAGGGATTTAAACATTCTGAGTGAATTTCTTGTGATGGCAGCAACACTGATCGACATCAAATCCAAGATGCTCCTGCCGCAGGATCCGACCAGCGAGGAGGAAGAGGAAGATCCGAGAGCCGAGCTGGTACAGCAGCTTTTGGAATACAAGATGTACAAGTGCATGGCGTATGAACTGAAAGACCGTCAGATGGATGCGGAGCGCATCATGTACAAGCAGCCAACGATCCCGGACGAGATCCTTGCCTACGAGGAGCCGGTGGATCTGGATGAGCTGGTGGCAGATGTCACGCTTGCAAGATTAAACGAGATTTTCCAGAGCATCATGAAAAAGCAGGTGGACAAGATTGATCCGGTGCGCTCAAAGTTCGGCAAGATCGAAAAGGAAGAGGTCTCTCTGGAGGACAAGATGACCTATCTGGAGAACTTTGCAATGAAAAACCGCCATTTTTCATTCCGCAGTCTCTTAGAATCACAGGCGAGCAGAACGGAGATCGTTGTGACGTTCCTAGCGATTCTTGAGCTTATGAAAATGGGTAAGATATTTATATCACAGGAGCACATCTTTGACGACATCAAGATCGATTCAAAGATCGCTGCGTAGTTGGTTTTGGGGACAGTTATGGAAGAAAAGAACTATCAGGCAATCATAGAGGCGATATTATTTACGATGGGCGAGGCGGTGGAGCTTGAGCGCATTGCCGCAGCTATCGAGTTAGATAAAAAAGAGACAAAGAAAATCTTGGAGAACATGATGGAGGAGTACAAGAGCGACCGCACCGGCATCGAGCTGATCGAGCTGGACGGCTCTTACCAGATGTGCACCAAGCCGGAGATGTACGAGTATCTGATCAAGATCGCGAAGCAGCCGAAAAAGCGCGTGCTCACTGACGTACTTTTGGAGACACTTTCCATCATCGCATACAAGCAGCCGGTCACAAGAACGGAGATCGAGAAGATCCGTGGAGTCTCCTGCGACCATGCGGTAAACAAGCTGGTGGAGTACAACCTCGTCAAGGAACTGGGAAGGCTGGATGCGCCGGGCAGACCGCTTCTGTTTGGAACAACGGAGGAGTTCTTGCGATCCTTCGGCGTTTCTTCCATCGATGATCTTCCGGTGTTAAGCTCGGTACAGATCGAGGAGTTTAAGCAGGAGGCGGAAGCCGAGATGGAGATTGAGCTTCCGATTTAGGCACAGAGCCTGCGTTTCGCATAAATTGCATAAAAAGGTCATATACATTATCAAATTTGTGATGTATATGGCTTTTTTTATGGGAAAAAGAATTGGATTGCAAATGACCGCAGCGCTGCTTATGGTTTTTACATTGCTTACACTGCCGCAGCTTGTTGTGGCAGATCCGGCTGAACCGCCGAAGGAGACGTCTCTTTATTCCAAAGCGTGCGTGCTGATGGATGGGGAGAGCGGGAGAGTCCTCTATGGCAAAAATGAGACGCTGGCGCTTGCAAATGCGAGCACCACAAAGATTTTGACGGCGATCGTGTGCCTAGAACAGGCAGAGCTTACAGATGTTGTCACGGCATCGAGGAAGGCAGCATCCCAGCCGAAGGTGCATCTTGGAATATGGGAGGGCGAGCAGTTCTATGTGCAGGATCTGCTCTACGCCATGATGTTAGAATCCTTTAACGACTGTGCGATGGCGCTCGCGGAGCATGTTGGCGGGAGCATGGAGGGCTTTGCGGCACTGCTGAATGAAAAGGCGGCACAGATCGGCTGTACGGATACCTATTTCATCACACCGAACGGGCTGGACGCGGAGGATGACAAGAGCTTTCACCACACGACAGCCACAGATCTTGCAAGGCTGATGAAGTATTGCTGCTGGGATTCCCCGAAGGCGGCGGAGTTCCTTCGGATCACGCAGACCGCGAGCCATTCCTTTACAGATTTGAGTGGAAAAAGCTATGCGGTCTCCAACAAAAACGCCTTTTTGTCCATGATGCCGGAGGCGATTTCTGGAAAGACCGGTTTTACCTCGGCGGCGGGCTACTGTTATGTGGGGGCGATTGAGTCGGAGGGGCGCAAGTACACGATCGCGCTTTTGGCATGCGGCTGGCCGAACCATAAAACCTATAAGTGGAGCGACGCAAAAACACTGTTTCATTATGGAATGGATTACTACCGGATCGAGGAGATCACCTTCCCGGAAAACACATACTCGGTCGAGGTGGTAAACGGAAAAAGAGCGGACGCGACACTTTCTGACTGGGGCAGACAAGTGGTGCTTACGGCGGGGATGGAGCTGCCGGAGGCGGTGCAGGCGTACCTGTTGTCCGAGGAGGAATCCTTTTCATATGAGCTGGAGCTTCCGAAGCAGGTCTACCGCGCGGTAAATGCCGGGGATATTATCGGGAAAATGCAGTGTTACTTAAACGGGGAGTGTGTTGCGGAAGCAGAGATTTGCCTAAACGAAGGAAGCGGGCAGTGGGATTTTCGGGGACTGCTTTCCTGTTTTTGGGATGCTTATTTTATAATGTAAGAATTTGGAAAAAATAGTGAAAAAATTAACAATTTATATTGAAAATATACCTCAAAAGGATTACAATCACAATGAGTAAAATTTTTTTATTTTTATAGATGGAGGGCATAAAATGAGTACTAACAATGCAAGCTTGGCAATGCAGCGTATCGCCAAGTTGGTCGATGAGAACAGCTTTATGGAAATAGGTTCTCTCGTAACAGCACGCAGTACAGATTTTAATCTGTCTGCACAGAAGGCACCTTCCGATGGCGTTATTATCGGTCATGGTCTTGTGGAGGGCAATCTTGTGTTTATTTACAGCCAGGATGCTTCCGTATTAAACGGAACGATCGGCGAGATGCACGCAAAGAAGATTGCTTCCGTATATGACATGGCTATGAAGATGGGTGCACCGGTAGTCGGATTTGTTGATTGCGGAGGTATCCGTCTTCAGGAGTCGGTGGACGCGCTTGACGGATTTGGTCAGATCTATGCCAAGGAAGTGGCTGCTTCCGGTGTGGTTCCGCAGATTTCAGCTGTATTTGGCAACTGCGGCGGTGGATTGGCTGTTGTTCCGGCTCTTGCTGATTTTACTTTTATCGAGGAGACAAAGGGACGCATGTTTGTCAATTCCCCAGATGCGATCAAGGGTAATTTCACCGAGAAATGTGATACGGCTTCTGCAAAGTTCCAGAGTGAGGAGAACGGATGCATTGATGCAGTCGGGACAGAGGATGAGATCATCGCACAGATCCGTGCGCTTATCACTATGCTTCCTTCCAACAATGAGGGAGACGTTTATACTGATGAGTGTGAGGATGATCTTAATCGTACATGTGATGCAATGGACAGCATGTCTGCAGATCCGAGATACCTTTTGAACGAGCTTTCCGATGACCATGTATTCTTCGAAACAAAGAAGAATTACGCAAAGAATATGGTTACCGGCTTTGTGAAGTTAAACGGCATGACTGTTGGCGCAGTTGCAAACTGCACGGCTGTATATGATGAGGAAGGAAAAAAGGCTGAAGAGTTCGAGTCAGGACTTACTGCAAGCGGATGCAAGAAGGCTGCTGAGTTTGTACAGTTCTGCGATGCTTTCTCGATTCCGGTACTTACACTTACAAATGCAAACGGCTTTAAGGCTTGCAAGTGTTCTGAGAAGCACCTTGCAAAAGCTCTTGCAAGAATGGTTTACGCGTTCGCGAATACTACCAGCGCAAAGGTAAATCTGATTACCAATGAGGCCTATGGCAGCGCGTATGTTGCGATGAACTCCAAGTCTATTGGAGCAGACCTTGTATATGCTTGGAAGGATGCCAAGATCGGAACCATGGAGCCGAAGCTTGCTGCCAAGATCATGTATCCGCAAGCAGGAGCGGACGAGCTTTCCGAGAAAGCCTCCGAGTATGCCGCAAAGCAGTCTTCTGCAAGCGCAGCTGCAGGACGCGGATATGTGGATCTGATCATTGATCCTGCAGATACCAGAAAGTATCTGATTGCAGCTTTTGAGATGCTTTACTCTAAGTATGTAGGAGAGCCGGACAAGAAACACGGAACAAAATAGAAAGGTGAAGTTTTATGAAAAAGAAAATCGCGTTGACGCTCTGCATCCTGACGATTCTCGCAGGAATGCTCAGCGGATGTGGAACTGATCCTAAGACGGTAGATTATAATGGCTACACATACGACGAACTGCTAAATGCTGTATCTGTAGATTATCAGATGGTACAGGGACTGTCCGAAAATCTGGCAGAGAATGAACTGACTGCGGAGGATCTGCATAATCATAATTATTCTTCTATTTATGATTATCTAATCTCAAACGGAGTTACAGATGTTCAGATTGATGCAACAACAGCATGGAATGAAGTCGCCGATGAATTCGGTACATTTACGTCTGTGGATGAGAACAGCTTTAAGGTAGACAAGGCAGGTAAGACACTTACCACAGATATTAACCTTTTGTTTACCGCCGATGATGGTTCTACAAAGAATATCGTATTTGAGGTAGTATATGATTATTACTCCATGGAAGAAACAGGCATTTCCATTAACCCACAGTATTCGATGGGAGAGAAGCTTGCAAAAGCAGGAATAAATACCCTGATTTCCATGTCAGTTGTTTTTGCAGTACTGATTTTGATCAGCTTGATCATTTATGCCTTTAATCTTTTCCCATACTTGGAGAAGAAAAAGCAGGAGAAGGCAAAGGCAAAGAATGCAGTTACTGAGAACACAGATGTTGTTACCCAGATCGAGAAGCGGGAAGAGCAGCAGAGTGTTACTGATGATACAGAGCTTATTGCCGTGATCGCAGCCGCGATTGCAGCAAGCGAGGGAACCTCTACAAATGATTTTGTAGTACGTTCAATCAATAGAAGATAATTTTAGGAGGATTTAATTTCATGAAGAACTATACAATTACCGTTAATGGAAATGTTTACGATGTTACTGTTGAAGAGACAGGAAGTACCCCTTCCGCAGCAGCTCCAAGACGTGCAGCAGCTCCGGCAGCTCCAAAGGCTGCAGCAGCTCCGGCAGCAGCTTCCGCAGCAGGAAGTGTTAAAATCGAAGCTGGTGCAGCAGGAAAGGTATTCAAGCTTGAGGCTAAGCCTGGCGATGCTGTAAAGAAGGGTGATCCGGTTCTTGTCCTTGAGATCATGAAGATGGAAACACCGGTTGTTGCTCCACAGGACGGAACAGTAGCCAGCATCAATGTAGCTGTTGGCGATTCTGTTGAGGCAGGCGCATTACTTGCAACCTTAAACTAATACCTTAGGAGGAAAAAAACGTGAGTTATGTAGGTGAAACCTTATTAAACCTCCTACATCAGACAGCCTTTTTCAGCCTCACCTGGGGTAATTATGTAATGATCGCAGTTGCATGCTTGTTCCTGTATCTCGCAATCAAAAAAGGCTTTGAACCATTGCTTCTTGTTCCGATTGCATTCGGTATGCTTCTTGTTAATATCTATCCGGATATTATCGTAAGCCCGGAGCAGACAAGCAACGGTGTAGGTGGTCTGTTGTATTATTTCTACACTTTGGATGAGTGGTCTATTTTACCGTCCCTGATCTTCATGGGTGTCGGTGCGATGACAGACTTTGGACCATTGATCGCGAACCCTGTCAGCTTCTTAATGGGAGCTGCTGCACAGTTTGGTATCTTTAGTGCATATTTCCTTGCAATTCTGCTTGGATTTAATGACAAGGCTGCTGCCGCAGTATCCATTATCGGTGGAGCCGATGGACCGACCTCCATCTTCCTGGCAAGTAAGCTTGAACAGACCGGTTTGCTCGGACCAATCGCGGTTGCCGCATATTCGTACATGGCACTTGTACCGATCATCCAGCCACCGATCATGAAGCTGTTCACCACGAAGAAGGAGCGTGCCATCAAGATGGCAAACCTTCGTCCGGTCAGCAAGCTTGAAAAGATTTTATTCCCGATTGTTGTTACGATCGTGGTTTGTGTTCTTCTTCCGACCACAGCACCGCTTGTTGGTATGCTGATGCTCGGTAACCTGTTCCGTGAGTCCGGCGTTGTCCGCCAGCTTCAGGAGACTGCAAGCAATGCACTTATGTACATCGTTGTTATCCTGCTCGGAACCTCCGTTGGCGCAACGACAAGTGCTGAGTCCTTTATCAATGTCAGCACGATCAAGATCGTTATTCTCGGACTTGTTGCTTTCATGGTTGGTACTGCTGCCGGCGTATTGTTCGGCAAGCTGTTATGCCATATCACACACGGAAAGATCAATCCGCTTATTGGTTCTGCCGGTGTATCTGCCGTTCCGATGGCTGCGCGTGTTTCCCAGAAGGTCGGAGCAGAGGAAGATCCTACCAACTTCCTGCTGATGCATGCGATGGGACCTAACGTTGCCGGTGTAATCGGTACTGCTGTTGCAGCCGGATGCTTCATGGCTATATTCGGAATCTAAAAGAAGATAACAGAAAGGAAATAAAAAAATGGGTGTTAAAATTACAGAAACCATTTTGCGTGATGCACATCAGTCCCTGATCGCTACCCGTATGACCACTGAGCAGATGCTTCCGATCATCGACAAAATGGATCAGGTTGGATACAACGCAGTAGAGTGCTGGGGTGGTGCAACATTTGATGCATGCCTTCGTTTCTTAAAGGAAGATCCATGGGTAAGACTTCGCAAGTTAAAGGACGGCTTCAAAAAGACTCCGTTGCAGATGTTATTCCGTGGACAGAACATCTTAGGCTACAGCCAGTATCCGGATGATGTTGTTGAATATTTTGTACAGAAGTCTATCGCTAACGGTATTGATATTATCCGTATTTTTGACTGCTTGAACGATGTGCGCAACCTTGAGACAGCAGTAAAGGCATGTAAGAAGGAAAAAGGACATGCACAGGTTGCTCTTTCCTACACCTTGGGTGAGGCTTACACCTTGGATTATTGGATGGAGACTGCAAAGAAGATCGAGGATATGGGTGCAGATTCTATCTGTATCAAGGATATGGCAGGACTGCTGGTTCCTACCGCAGCAACCGAGCTGGTACAGGCATTGAAGTCTTCTACCAGCCTTCCGATTGATCTTCATACACACTATACCTCAGGTGTTGCTTCCATGACTTACCTTAAGGCCGTTGAGGCAGGCTGCGATATCATTGATACTGCAATGTCTCCGCTTGCACTTGGAACTTCACAGCCGGCAACCGAGGTTATGGTCAAGGCATTCGAGGGTACCCCATATGATACTGGACTCAATCTGGATCTGCTTTCTGAGATCTGCGATTACTTCCAGCCGATCCGTGAGGAGGCATTAAAGAGTGGATTGTTGAATCCGAAGGTTCTCGGTGTCAATATCCAGACCTTAAAGTATCAGGTTCCGGGTGGTATGCTTTCCAACCTTGTTTCACAGCTTAAGGAGCAGGGTGCAGAGGATAAGTACGAGGAAGTATTGAAGGAGGTTCCAAGAGTTCGTAAGGATCTCGGTGAGCCACCTCTTGTTACACCTTCATCACAGATCGTTGGTACACAGGCTGTATTCAATGTCCTGACCGGCGAGCGTTACAAGGTTGCAACTTCCCAGACCAAGGATATTCTTCTTGGAAAGTACGGACAGACGGTTAAACCGTTCAATCCGGAAGTTGTCGACAAGGTACTCGGTGAGGACAAGAAGAACGCAATCACCTGCAGACCTGCAGATCTTCTTGAGCCGGGACTTGCAAAGTTCGAGGAAGAGATGAAGCAGTGGAAGCAGCAGGACGAGGATGTTCTCTCCTATGCATTGTTCCCACAGGTTGCAACAGAGTTCTTCAAGTATCGTGAAGCTCAGCAGACTGGGGTAGATGCAAAGACTGCGGATACCAAGAACGGAGCATATCCGGTTTAATCTTATAAGGAATGATATAACGGGTATTTGGCGATGCGTCGGATACCCGTTGTTTTTTACTTTATAATAACAGGAAGTTAGAATTATCTTTGATAGAAAGGGATACAAGGATGGAACTTCGGGTACTGCGCTATTTTCTGACCGTGGCGAAGGAGCAGAGTTTTACGAAGGCTGCGGAACAACTGCATATCACACAGCCGACATTGTCAAGGCAGCTTGCCTCTCTGGAGGAGGAGCTGGGGACACGACTTTTCTGCCGGGGTGGACGCAACATCACACTCACGGAGGAAGGTCTTTTGCTAAAGCGGCGTGCCTTGGAGATCCTTGACCTTGAGGACAAAATCTTAGATGAATTTAATGGAAATGATAATGAGGTGGAGGGCGTTGTCACGATCGGCTGCGGCGAGTTTGCGGCGGTCGAACATCTGGCGCGGGTGATTGGGAGCTTCAAGGAGAAGTATCCGCTTGTCCAGATCGCACTTCACACGGCAACTGCCGATACGACACTGGATATGATGAACAAAGGCTTGATCGACATTGGAGTGTTCCTAGAACCGATCAGCACCGAGAATCTGGAATACATCCGGATCGGTGACAGCGACCAGTGGGTGGTCGGAATGCGCCCGGATGATCCGCTTGCAAAGAAGGAGAAGATCACAAAAGATGATCTCTATCAGCTTCCGCTGATCCTGCCGGAGCGTCTGGGGATTCAGAGTGAGCTGGCGAACTGGTTTGGCAAAGAATTTGACAAGTTAAATATCGCTTACACCAGCAACCTTGGAACAAACGCCGGAGTGCTTGCAATGAGCGGTCTCGGTTATCCAGTGTCCATTGAGGGTGCTGCGAAATACTGGAGAAAAGAGTTTCTGGTGCAGCGGAAGCTGTTCCCGGAGATCAAGTCCAGCACTGTGATCGCATGGCGGAGAAATATCCCATATGCGCGCCCGGTGCAGCTATTTATTGAGGAGCTGTTTAAATAGATATTATGCCTTTAAGGCATAAACATATATGTAATATAAGTATTAGTCATAACTGGATAAAATGAGTAAAATAAATGTGTAGGGAAAAGAAGTCTCTGCACATTTTTTATTGTAATGGTTACAGAAAAAGAACAAGGAGGCAGCAGATATGGCAAAGAAACTGGTAGCTTATTTTAGCGCAAGCAAAAACACAGAGAAGGTCGCAAGGACGATCGCGGAGGCAGCGGACTTTGATCTGTATGAGATCGCTCCGAAGGTGCCGTATACGAGTGCGGACCTTAACTGGATGGATAAGAAATCCAGAAGCAGTATTGAGATGAGTGACAAGACCATCCGCCCGGAGCTTGCAGAGAAAGCGCTTGATGTGGCGCAGTATGAGGAGATCCTGCTCGGTTTTCCGATCTGGTGGTATGTGGCACCGACGATCATCAACAGCTTTTTGGAAAAATACGATTTTTCCGGCAAGAAGATTATCCTTTTTGCAACCTCAGGCGGAAGCGGATTCGGAAACACGGTAAAGGAGCTTGAGCCGT
The DNA here is from genome assembly GCA_963612015.1 of Lachnospiraceae bacterium. Classification (GTDB taxonomy): domain Bacteria; phylum Bacillota; class Clostridia; order Lachnospirales; family Lachnospiraceae; genus Roseburia. The sequence continues at coordinate 61,846 of CAVDTR010000003.1, forward strand.
CCGCGCCGGGCGCACAGATCGTTGAGGGCAGATTACTTAACCGGATGAGCAAGCAGGAAATCGTAGACTGGGTAAAAACACTGGATTAAAAAGGAGTATACAAAAATGGCAAAGATAACACAGACAGCAGGAAGAAATGCACTAGGAGAATTTGCTCCGGAATTTGCACATTATAATGATGACGTTCTGTTTGGAGAGAACTGGAACAACGAGGACATTGACGTAAAGACGAGAAGTATCATCACGGTGGTTGCGCTCATGGCTTCCGGCATTACCGATTCCTCCTTAAAGTTCCATTTACAGAACGCAAAGAATCACGGTGTGTCCCAGAAGGAGATCGCTGCGATCATCACACATGTGGGCTTCTATGCAGGCTGGCCGAAAGCTTGGGCGGTATTTAATCTGGCAAAGGAGATCTGGAGCGTAAATGAGGGCGACCTTCCTTATGAGGATGAGGCTATGCGCGCACATGCAAAGAAGATGGTATTCCCGATCGGAAATCCGAACGATGCGTTTGCGAAATACTTTATCGGACAGAGCTATCTTGCCCCGGTGTCCACAAGCCAGGTCGGAATCTTTAACGTGACATTTGAGCCGGGCTGCCGCAACAACTGGCATATCCATCACGCAAAGAGCGGTGGCGGACAGATCCTGGTATGTGTTGCCGGACGCGGCTATTATCAGGAAGAGGGAAAAGAGCCGATCGAGCTGAATCCGGGCGACTGCATCAATATCCCGGCAGAGGTAAAGCACTGGCATGGAGCTGCACCGGATAGTTGGTTCAGTCATCTTGCGGTCGAGGTATCCGGCGAGGAGACATCCAACGAATGGTGCGAACCGGTAACGGACGAAGAGTACAGCAAATTAAAGTAAGCAAAAACGACAGTTTTTCAAAAACGCCGTTTACCGGCAGAAAGGCGAAGGTGGATATGGAATACGCAAGATTGGGAAATACGGATATCACAGTGTCAAAGCTGTGCATCGGCTGCATGAGCTTCGGAATGGCAGGCATCATGCACGACTGGACGCTTGACGAGGAAAAGAGCGAGCAGGTGATCCGTCACGCATTGGATCTTGGGATCAATTTCTTCGATACGGCAAATTGCTATTCTGCCGGGACAAGCGAGGAATATCTCGGCAAAGCGATCCGAAAGAATACCCAAAGAGATAAAGTGGTGATCGCTTCCAAGGTATATTTCAATGAGGGACGGCTGTCGAAGGCTGCCATTAACCGCGAGATTGAGGGAACACTAAAGAGGCTTGGAACTGATTATCTGGATCTTTATATCATTCACCGGTTTGATTTTGATACCCCGGTCGAGGAGACGATGGAAGCACTTGACGGGCTGGTAAAGGCCGGTAAGGTTCGGGCGATCGGCGCATCTGCCATGTACGGCTACCAATTTTACAATATGCAGCTTGCCGCAAAGGAGCATGGATTTACGCAGTTCGCAACAATGGAAAATCACTACAATCTGCTCTACCGCGAGGATGAGCGCGAGCTGATCCCGATCTGCAAACAGATGAATGTGGCTTTGATGCCGTACAGTCCGCTTGCGGCGGGGCATCTGTCAAGACCGACATGGAATACCGACTCGCTTCGCAGCAGGACCGATCGTGTGGCAATGGGAAAATACGACCGGATGGAGGAGCAGGATATGAAGGTCGTTGCGCGGGTAAACGAGCTTGCCGAAAAATACGACTGCAAGATGTCGCAGATAGCGCTTGCATGGCAGTGGGCAAAGGGCATTACTGCACCGATCATCGGCGCAACCAAGGAAAGCTATCTGGATGATGCCGCGCAGGCGCTGCAGCAAAAGCTGACACCGGAGGACGTTGCTTATCTGGAAGAAATGTATGTGCCACATCCGATCGTTGGCGCGATCGACCACAATCCGAAACAGGGCGTTGTACTTTTGGACGAGAAAAAATAGAACATTGGAGAGATACAGATGTATAACAATTATTTGACATTAAATAACAGTGTAAAGATTCCACAGCTTGGTCTGGGAACCTGGTTTATCGATGATGATAAGGTGGCAGACGTGGTAAAAGCTGCTACACAGCTTGGATACCGCCACATTGATACCGCGCAGGCATACGGCAATGAGCGCGGAGTTGGCGAGGGCATCCGCACCTGCGGAATACCGAGAGAGGAGCTTTTTGTCGTGTCAAAGGTAGCTGCCGAGCACAAGACCTACGAGGAGGCAAAGGCTGGCATCGATGAGACGCTTCGCAAGATGGGACTGGATTATCTGGACATGATGATCATTCATTCCCCACAGCCTTGGGTTGAGGTAAACCAGAGCGAGAACCGCTACAAGGAGGGCAACCGTCAGGCATGGAGAGCACTTGAGGAGGCTTATAACGAGGGCAAGTTAAAAGCGATCGGTGTATCCAATTTTCAGATCGAGGACTTGGAAAGCCTTATGGAGACAGCAAAGGTAAAGCCGATGGTAAACCAGATTCTCTGCCATATCAGCAACACGCCGCTTGAACTGATCGAGTTCTGCCAGAAGAGCAATATCGCGGTTGAGGCATATTCCCCGATCGCGCACGGCGAGATCCTGCATCAGCCGGAAATTATCGCGATGGCGGATAAGTACGGTGTGAGCGTTCCACAGCTTTGCATCCGCTACACCCTGCAGCTTGGACTGATCTCTCTTCCAAAGACCGGCAACCCGGCACACATGCAGACAAATGCCGAGGTTGATTTTGAGATCAGCGCTGAGGATATGGAAGCACTCAAGCGCTTTAAAAAGATCGAAAGCTACGGCAACAGCAGCGGCTTCCCGGTATACGGTGGAAGGCTGTAATTTTTATGAAAAAGTGATAGAATAAAAATATAATTGCAGGTAAAAAGACGATATTGTATAGATGGAAAATCTGTACAGTATCGTTTTTTGATGGAAATCTTGACAACAGATCAAATACGATATATAATCCTTATTGAGAACGAATCCTAACAAGGAGGGCAAATGACGAGTAGACGAAATACCATTCAGAAAGATTTGGTAAGGAACGCTGTATATGAGATGAAAAGACATGTTACAGCAAATGAGGTGTATGATTTTATAAAGGAAGCATATCCTACCATCGGAAGAGGAACTGTATACAGAAATCTTGACATATTGGCAGAAGAAGGTGCCCTAAGAAAGGTTGAAGTTCCGGATGGACCGAACCGGTTCGATTTTACGTTGAAAAATCATTATCATGTCAGATGCGTAAAATGCGGCGAGGTATCAGATGTGGATATGAATGAAATACCGGACTTGCTGGAAAGAATTCATGACACTCACGGAATCGAATTTCTGGATTATGATATTTCATTTAAAGGAATTTGCCCAAAATGCAGGGAAAATAGTAAAGAACAGTAAAGGACACGGAGGTAAAGGAAATGGCAGCAAACAAATACGCAGGAACACAGACGGAGAAAAATTTACAGGAGGCATTTGCAGGAGAATCACAGGCAAGAAATAAGTATACCTATTTTGCTTCTGTGGCAAAAAAGGAAGGCTATGAGCAGATGTCGGCGTTATTTTTAAAGACCGCAGATAACGAGAAAGAGCATGCTAAGATGTGGTTCAAGGAATTAGCAGGAATCGGTGATACAAAAGCAAATTTAGCGGCAGCTGCAGAAGGCGAGAATTACGAGTGGACGGATATGTACGAGGGCTTCGCAAAAACAGCTGAGGAAGAAGGTTTCCCAGAGCTTGCAGCAAAATTCAGGGCAGTAGGAGAGATTGAGAAGCATCACGAGGAGAGATACCGTGCACTTCTTAAAAATATTGAAACTGCGCAGGTATTTGAAAAGAGTGAGGTCAAGGTTTGGGAATGCCGCAACTGTGGACATATTGTGGTAGGAACAAAGGCTCCGGAGGTGTGCCCGGTATGTAACCATCCACAGAGCTATTTTGAAGTACATGAAGAAAATTACTAATCGTATATGCAAGGGACACAGACAATATCTGTGCCCCTTTTTTATGTTCTAATAAATTTTGTCAAATTAACATTCCGGAAACAATTCTTAAACGATTCCAAAATAAACAGAGGGTAAGATACAGTCAACATCAAACAAAGAAAGCGAGGAACAAGAAATGGCAAAATCAAAATTGGTAGCGATCAACAACCGGATCGCAGATGGTGTTGTCGGCGGTTACAAAAAAGTGGAAAATGCAACGGTCAGCGGTTACAAGAAAATCGAAGAAATTGTTGTAAACGGCTACAAGAAAGTCGAAGATGCTTTTGTTGACCGGTATCTGACACACGATGACGAATCGGTTGAAGATACCAAGAAGCGCCTGAAGCAGAACAAAGGCAGATAGGCACAGGCAGATAACACAGAAAACAAAAAACGTACACAATAACACAACATTAAGAAAGTGAGGATATCATCATGAAGAAGAGTAGTTTTGCAGCATTGGTTTTGGGAACATTAAGCGGAGTGTTTTTTGCACTTGGAATGTGCATGGCACTTTTACCGGAATGGGAAATGAGAACACAGGGCATCGTCAGCGGAGTAATCGGACTGCTCCAGATGCTTGTCACCGTCATCGTATGGCGCAGAATGGAGAAAAAAGCTCCGATAAAGCTAAACGGCAAGACGATCGGTGCAACGCTGCTTGGAGTATTCGGCGCACTGCTGCTTGGAGTCGGAATGTGCCTTTCCATGGTATTTGAGCAGATGGTTCTCGGCATTGTGATCGGCGTCATCGGTATCGTTGTGCTTCTCATGCTGATCCCTTTTGTAAAAGGATTACACGACTAACGAATTAACAATTCTGAAACAAAACAGAAACAAAAGTCAAACATAGAGTGGATATGATATAATGAGCGCAAGTGAGCCAACATGCTTGCATGATTGGCGAACGGCGAATTTGATCATGACAGCTGCGAAGCAGCGGAAAGCACAGAAGGCGCGTGTCATGATATAATGAGCGTAGCAATGAGCACTGTGAATGAATGTTTTCACGATTGGCAAAAAAGGAGGATGGCGTATGATCCATATTTTGGTGGTCGACGATGACGAAAAGTTAAACAGAACAGTATGCACCTGGCTGAATGACTGCGGTTTTGAGGCAAAAGGCGTACTGCGTGCCGAGGATGCGTTCGAGGAGCTGTACAACAGTCTGTATGAACTGATCATTTCGGACATCATGATGCCGGAGGTGGACGGTTTTGAGCTTGCGCGCAGAGTGCGGGAGATCAACAAACATATACCGATCCTCTTTATGTCCGCAAAGGACGATCTGCCATCTAAGCAGAAGGGATTTTTGCTCGGAATCGATGATTACATGGTAAAGCCGATCGAGCTTGCAGAACTTGAAATGCGCGTGCGGGCATTGCTGCGGCGTGCGAACATTGAGATGGAGCGGCGGCTTACCGTCGGAAATCTTGTGCTGGATGCGGATGCCATGACCGCCGAGATCGATGGCGAGGAGGTCCCGGTTGCGACCAGAGAATTTAATATTTTGTATAAATTGCTTTCCTACCCGAAAAAGACCTTTACCAGAGCCCAGCTTATGGACGAGTTCTGGGGGCTTGAAAGCGACACCAGCCTTCGGGCGGTGGACGTGTATATCACAAAGCTGCGCGACAAATTTTCCGCGTGCGACGGTTTTGAGATCAAGACGGTGCGCGGGCTTGGATACAAGGCGGTGGTGCTATGAGAGCAGATAAGAAGAACGAGGAACAGAAGGATCAGCGCATAAAAAAAGAGATTTTTCCGGTTACAACCTTTATCATTACGCTACTGTTTTTTGCAGTTGTCACCACAATCCAGATGAAGATCATCGGAAATTACATTGATTACAAGAGCATTGCCCGCGCGAGCCAGATTGGTATCTTTGCCTTCTGGCTCTTAGGCGCAGTCGGATTTACCCTTTTCATTAGCTGGCAGATCCGCAAATGCTACAAGGAACCCTTAGAGCGGGTGTCGGATGCTGCAAGAAAGGTGGCAGAGGGCGATTTTTCGGTATATCTGCGTCCGAAGCATACGCAGGATAAGGCGGATTGTCTGGATGTTCTGGTACAGGACTTCAACAAGATGGTGGAGGAGCTTGGAAGCATTGAGACATTAAAGACGGATTTCTTTTCCAATGTCTCCCACGAGTTTAAGGCGCCGCTTGCCGTTATTTACAGCAATGCGCAGATCTTACAGCATCAGCCGCTTGAAAAGGAACAGGAAGAATGCGTGGAGAATATTCTTAATTCCAGCAGGCGGATGTCGGATCTGATCCAGAATATGTTGAAGCTGAACAAACTGGAAAAACAGACGATCGGCGCCGCACCGGAGAACTATGATGTATGCGCACAGATCTGCGAATGTGCGGTGACGTTTGAGGAGAGCTGGGAGCAAAAAGACATTACGCTCAATGTAGAGCTGGAGGACAGCGCGTATGTATCGGCTGATCCGGGACTGCTTGAGCTTGTCTGGAACAATCTGCTTTCCAATGCGATAAAGTTTACGCCGGAGGGCGGCACGATCACGATATCCCAGACGAGGGAAGATGACCTTGTCAAAATCTCGGTTGCTGATACCGGCTGTGGAATGAGCTCCGAGGTGATCTCGCATATTTTTGACAAGTTCTATCAGGGAGATACCAGCCATGCAACCTTTGGCAATGGTCTGGGACTTGCGCTGGTAAAGCGTATCTTGGAGCTTTCGGATGCGTCGATCACGGTGCAGAGCACACCGGGGGCAGGCTCCGTTTTTACCGTGAGCTTGCAGGCTGCCAAGGACGAGCAGACAAAGAAGAACGAGTGACTTTTGCGAGAAAAATTATGTTAAAGTGAGGCGATTCGCATGGAAAACGAACGTGCAGTAAAACAGAACGAATATACTTCGTATGAATATAAAGAATTGACGATAAAAAGTGATCTTGCATCTTTTTACATGGATTGCTACGAGAACTTTGGCTGGCAGACAGATGATAATTTCCAGCCACAGGAGAAAGACGACACCGTGGTGCTGCGGCTAAAGAGGAATCGAAAGATTGTCAACAAGGTCGAGCTTACCCGTTTACAACGTCATTTTGAGGCGGATATGGAGGAGATCTTCTCTTTGGAGCGGTCAAAGACCTCCAAGGCTACGATCGTATCGATCGCGATCGGTCTGATCGGAACGGCGTTTATGGCTGGCTCCGTGTTTGCGGTGACGGCAGAGCCGCCGATCATCTGGCTGTGCGTTCTTCTCGCAATCCCGGCTTTTATAGGATGGACATTGCCATATTTGGCATACAAGCGGGTGAAGGATGACAAGACAAAAGCCGTTACACCTTATATTGACGAAAAGTATGAGGAAATATATGAGATTTGTGAGAAAGGACATTCCTTATTATGAGAGCAGCTTTATACAACGGACAGAAAAATATCCTGCTGGCGGAGCTTGAGACACCAACGGCAGGCGAGCATGATATTGTTATCAAAAATATCTACGCGAGCATCTGCGGCACGGACGTTGCAGTCTACGAGCACGGACCGAACACCGGACATAGGATCACGCTTGGCAGTGAATTTGGACATGAGATGGTGTCAGAGGTCGTTGCAGTTGGCACCGGCGTAAAAGACATTAAAGTTGGCGACCGTGTATATCCATATCCGCGTCTGGCGAAGGGCGATCCGAGACGTGCCGGAACGACCGGCGGCTTTTCGGAGTATGTGCTGATTCCGAATGCAGAGCTTGGAAAAGGCGTATATGCCGTGCCAAATGCAATTTCCACCAAAACCGCCTGCCTGACGGAACCGTTTACGGTTGGCTGCCGGGCGGCAAGACGTTCTTTCCCAAGAGCAGACGAAAACGCGATCGTCTTTGGCGCGGGAACGATCGGAATTGCGGCGGCGATCGCATTAAAATATTTCGGCTGTGATAAGGTTATGATCTGCGACCATTCGGATTTCCGGTTGCATATCGCAGAGGAACTCGGATTTCTTGTCTGCAATAACGACAGGGAAGATTTAAAGGAACGTGCCTTGCAGGAATTTGGCACAGCGATGTCTGCACTCGGAACGACTTGTGACGTGGATATTTACATTGATGCGGCGGGCGCAGATGGAATTATCGAAACATATCAGGGCATGGGTAAGGTGGATTCCCGTCTGGTTGTGGTTGCGGTAAAGGCGGGACTCCGCCCGATCGATGTGCTTGCAATGACCTACGGACAGCATGCGATCATCGGCTCCGGCGGATATATGCCGGAGGATGTGAAGGATGTCTTTGCAATCATGGAAAGTAAGAAGTGGGAGATCGAGCGCATAATCACGGATGAGTATCCGTGGGAGCAGCTGCCGGAAGCAATCGAGAAAGCAGCTAAGGTGGACGAAGCGTTAAATGTTATCATCCACTATTAAAACTGCATTCCGGCACCGGATTTTTACATATTCTTATATGCATTTCCCCATTCAACCATAGAATCAAGGATCGGCTTTAGGGATTTGCCAAGGTCACTTAACGCATATTCGACTCTCGGCGGCATCTCCGGGTAGACGGTTCGGATGATCAGTCCGTCCTCCTCCATCGAGCGGAGACTGTCGGTGAGCACCTTCTGGCTGATCCCCTCCAGATCCCTTTTCAATTCATTAAAACGCCAAGGGCGTACCAGAAGATTTCGGATGATAAGAAGCTTCCATTTGCTTCCGATCAGAGAAACCGTGGTCGCCACCGGGCACTCCGGTAATTCTTCTTTCGTCATCATAAGATTCCCCCCTCGTATAATGGAGTTATTTGTGATGTTACATCAAATTATAATGTAACACTCAGCTTTGTGTCAATGAGTTACAAAAAGGTAACTTAGGTCACTTTTTGGTGTCCATGTAATAAAAAAGTGCGTACTTTTTTTCTTGCTTCGGTCTTGGTATCTTAAAGCTGCAACAAGGCAGATGCCTAACACATTTTATTACAGGAGGTAACAAAAATGGCATTATCAAACATTTTCGGATGGAACAAAGAGGACAAGCAGCAGACGAGCGCAGCGTGCGGCACAGCCTGCGGAGCAGCGGATCAGCCAAGCGAGAAGCCGGCAGCATGTGGCACAGCATGTGGAGCAGCGAATCAGCCAAGCGAGAAGCCGGCAGCATGTGGCACAGCCTGCGGAGCGGCAGACCAGCCGAGCGAGAAGCCGGCAGCGTGCGGCACAGCTTGTGGTGCGGCAGATAAGTAAGAGGTAAGGAAGGAGAGGGATAGGATATGAGTCAGTATTTTTCATTTCAATGGCATATTACGGATGAGTGCGACCAGCGCTGCAAGCACTGCTACATATTTTCCGGCGAAGGCTGCAAGACGCTAAAGAGCATGAGCTGGGAGCAGATGCAGGAGGTCGTTGCAGGCTGCGAGGATTTCTGCAGGGTCTATCACCGCATTCCGTATTTCTATATTACCGGCGGAGATCCTATCCTGCATCCGGACTTCTGGAAGCTGATGGTGCTCTTAAAGAGCAATGATATCCCATTTACGATCATGGGAAATCCGTTTCACTTAGATGACGAGATCTGCAGGATGCTTAAGGTCTGCGGATGTGAGAAATATCAGATGTCACTGGATGGCATGAGAAAAACACACGACTGGTTCCGAAAGCTCGGTAGCTTTGACCTTACGATCGAAAAGATCGGCTGCATCAACCGGGCAGGGATTAAGAGTGTGATCATGAGCACGGTATCGAAAACAAACATGAATGAGATACCGGATATTATTGATGCAGTTGTAAAAGCGAATGTCAATGTCTTTGCATTTTCCCGCTATGTTTCGACCGGCGGAGAGGTCGATACGAGCATGACACCGGAGGAATACAGAGAGCTTTTAAGCGTATGTGACGCAAAGTACAAAGCCTATGAAGCGGCGGGCTGCAAGACATTTTTTAATAAAAAGGATCACCTTTGGACGTTATATGAATATGAAAACGGCGAGTTCACATTGCCTGCCGATGCCAAGGCGGGCATGATATACGGCGGCTGCAACTGTGGCAACTGTCATATCACGATCTCCTCGAACGGGGATGTGATGGCGTGCAGAAGAGTCACAAACAGCAAGGTTGCCAATATCTTTGAGGATCGTCTGGCGGATGTGTGGATCTGCCAGATGGAGCGATACCGGGATTATGATAAGTTCGTAAAATGCAGCAAGTGCGAGTTAAAAGCGTGGTGCAGAGGCTGCCCGGCTGTGGCAAATGGAACAGGCGGCGATTTTTACTGCGCTGATCCGCAGTGTTGGAAAACCAAAAATGAGATCACATGGGAGGTGCTGTGAAATTATGGCACTAATGGACATCATTAAAAACAGACATTCCATCCGTAAATACACAGAGGAACAGATAAGCGAAGAGGCTTTGGACAAAATCCTCGAAGCCGGGATCTATGCGCCGAATGCAGGCGGCGGACAGCGCAGCATGATGGCTGCCGTATACAACCGGGAGCTTGCCGCACATATCGGAAGGATGAATATGGCGCATTTTGACCGGTCACATCTTGCGGGAAATTATGTGTCAAAGGAGCAGCCGTCCACGATCGACGATCCGACGATCACAAACGGATTTTACGGTGCGCCGACGGTGGTGTGCGTGTTCTGTCAGGATAATTTCTTATTTAAGACGGCAGATGCGTTCTGCATGATGGAAAATATGATCCTGCAGGCGACGGAGCTTGGGATTGCCTCCTGCATCATCTCAAGAGGATATGAGACGTTTGACTGCGAGGAAGGAAGTCAGCTGATGCGGGAGTGGGGCGTGCCGGAGGAATATTCCTGCCAGGGCTTTGTGATATTAGGCTATATCGACGGCAAGCAGCCGCAGGGCAAGTCGAGAAAACCGGGCAGAGTGAAGATTGTGAGGTAGAAGATGGATTTACAGACATGTTTAAAGAAAATGCAGCTTGTCGGTGTGCTTGCGTTTGCAACCGTGGATGAGGATGGCGCGCCGCAGATACGAAATATCAGCGCCATTCATTATGAGCCGGATGCACTTTACTTTTTTACGGCGAGAGGAAAGAACTTCTGCCGCGAGCTGCAAAGGGATGGCAGGGTACAGATTTTATGCTATACCAGATACAAGGAGATGATCCGGCTGTCCGGGCGCGCGTATGCGGTTGCACCTGAGGAACAGGATAAATGGATGGATCGGATCTTTGAGGAGCAGCCGTATCTTGCCAATGTGTATCCGGGTGATACCAGAAGCATCGGTATCGTCTTTTGCATTGACAACGCACAGGTGGAGTATTTTAATCTTGGTGTCAATCCGATTTCCCGCGATACATATCACCTCGGAAATATTACAATAAAAGAGCATGGCTATTATATAACGGATGCTTGCATCGGGTGCGGCACCTGTGTGGCAAACTGTCCGCAAAGATGCATCACAGAGGGCACACCGTTTGAGATCGGGCAAAATCACTGTCTGCACTGTGGCGCCTGCTATGAGCATTGCCCGGTACATGCAGTCGAAAGAAGGGATTTTGTATGAGTGATATTTCTAGGATCAGGGAAAAGATAGATGCGGCAGACCAATGAGCATGAACCTAAGAGCCGACGATACCTTTGTCGAGGATGCGGGCTGGCAGGCGGCTGCTGACCGGTATGAGGCGTTTATGCAGGCACAGGGGGATGTGTGGAGCCGACCGGGCAGGCGAAGCTCACTCCGGCATTCAATCTGCCTTATAAATATGTGATCCATACCGTAGGACCGATTGTATCCGGCCGTCTGCAAAAGGAGCATGAAGAGCTGCTGGCATCCTGCTATCGTTCCTGTTTAGAGCTTGCCGAAACCAACAGCCGGATGAAGGTCGTATTTAATGTGTTTAAAGACATAGATTATGCGATTTACCGCAAACTTTTAGCCATTCTATAATTTCCCCATAAACATTGTATTTACATAATTATCGGCTCGATGCTATAATCATGACGGCAAATTTAACGTAAGCGTTTTCATGCTTGCGTTAATTCAAATTTATAGATCAAATAAAGTAATGATGAAGCATGGGGGTAAAAAATGATACGAACAATTATTAAGATCGACGAACAAAAATGCAACGGCTGCGGTATCTGCGCAGCCGCCTGTCATGAGGGCGCGATCGAGATCATAGATAACAAGGCAAAGCTTGTCAGAGAGAATTTCTGTGACGGCTTTGGTGACTGCCTTCCGGGCTGCCCGGCGGGCGCAATCTCTTTTGAAGAGCGCGAGGCACCCGCGTATGACGAAAAAGCGGTAAAGCAGGCAAAACAGAGCCTGACTGTTTCCGGCAGAGGGATGGGTGTTGACGCAGACGTACAATCACAGGCAGCAGACATACCGGGACAGGAAGCGGGCGAGACATTTCAATCTGCGCTTACCAACTGGCCGGTGCAGATCAAGCTTGCACCGATACAGGCACCGTATTTTGCAGGGGCTGACCTTTTGATCGCGGCGGACTGCACCGCGTATGCCTATGCCAATTTCCACAGGGATTTTATCAGGAACCGCGTAGCTTTGATCGGATGTCCGAAGCTCGATGCCGTAAGCTATAAGGAGAAGCTGTCCGAGATCATCAGCAATAACCGGATCGCATCTATTCTTCTGGTGCGGATGGAGGTTCCGTGCTGTGGCGGACTGGAAGTGGCAGTAAAAGATGCGCTGGCGGAGAGCGGGAAGGATATTTCCATGAGGACAGTGATCATTTCAAGAGACGGGAGTGTAGTATCAAAATGAAAAAAGCTAAGATCGTAAGCGCGCTGATTGGACTGGCAGGCGCGGTATCAAATAACGGAACAACAGAAAATACGGATGCGGTGATTGAACAGGCGCTCCTAAGTGAGGATGACGAGCAGAAGCTGGTAGAGCTGATCCATGAAGAGAAATTCCGGATTTCGCCAAACTGCGCCACCTGTGAGAACCCGTGCGGGAATACCTCCGATTATGAGGTTGCTAAATTCGAGGAATGTGATGCGGATGTTCAGGCAGAAAAGGATAAGCTTTTTGATACGATCGTCTCTTTTCTAAAGAACAGGGGCAAAAGCAGTGCGATTCCGGAACTGATCTACCGCGGGATCGCGTATCTTGGATATGATCTGGAAGTAAGATCTTATGAAAAGATGATCGGACAGATCAAAGAATTATAACTTATTTCTTGCATTTTACCCTCAAAGTGATACGATAGTAGACAGTGGGTTTATATGACCATAAGGAAATTGGAAAAGAAATTGAGGGAATTGTATGTCAAATACAAACGAATTGCTGAATAGGATCAATAGCAGATACAGCTCCATGAGCAAGGGACAGAAGCTGATTGCTACCTATATTACCGATAACTATGACAAGGCAGTATTTCTGACCGCGGCAAAGATGGGAGAGACCGTCGGTGTGAGCGAATCAACGGTTGTGCGCTTTGCCACCTGTCTTGGATACAAGGGCTATCCGGAGTTTCAGAGCGCGCTTGAGGAGATGGTGCGCACAAAGCTCAATTCCGTACAGCGAATGGAAGTGACCTACGGGCGGATCTCACAGTCGGAGATTTTACAGACGGTACTCGCATCCGATGCGGACAAGATCAAGTCGACGCTGGAGAAGATCGACCACGCGGCATTTGAGTCTGCCGTTGACACGATCCTCGGCGCAAAGCATCTCTATATTATCGGAATCCGAAGCTGCGCACCGCTTGCAAGTTTTCTTGCATTTTACTGCAATCTGATGTTTGAAAATGTGCATCTGCTTACGACAAACAGTTCCAGCGAATTGTTTGAGCAGATGCTCCGGATCAACGAGGAGGATGCAATCATCGGAATCAGCTTTCCGAGATATTCCATGCGTACCTTAAAGGCATTGGAATTTGCCAACAACCGCAGCGCCAAGGTGATCACGATTACCGACAGCGTGCATTCCCCGATGAATCTGTATTCTTCCTGCAATCTGATTGCGGACAGCGATATGGCATCGATTGTCGACTCACTCGTCGCACCGCTCAGCGTTATCAACGCCCTGATCGTCGCACTCTGTATGAAAAAGCAGAAGGAGGTTGCGGGAACACTTACCACCTTGGAGGACATCTGGGGCGAGTATCAGGTATATGAGAATGACGAGATCAATTATATCAATGATTCCGTCAAGATCCATTACGCGAAGCTGGATGGACAGAAAAATGAGTAGCGTGATCGTAATCGGCGGCGGTGCCGCCGGAATGTTCGCCGCATATCAAGCAGCAAATTGCGGGCATCGTGTATGCCTGCTCGAACAGAACGAGAAGCTCGGCAAGAAGATCTATATTACTGGAAAAGGCCGCTGTAATCTGACCAATGCCAGCGATATGGAGACGATCTTTGCAAATGTGATGAGCAACCGGAAGTTTTTATACAGCGCATTCTACGCATGTACGAACGACAGCGTGCTCGATTTCTTTGCAAGCTACGGGCTTGCCACAAAAATTGAACGTGGCAACCGCGTATTCCCGGTATCGGATCACTCATCCGATGTCATCGCGGCGCTGACGAGGGCATTAAAGGACAAGCATGTACAGATCTGCCTGAATACAAAGGTGCAGGAGCTTTTAACAGAAGAACTGCCGCATGATCCATCCTTATCGGAAGTGGAGCAGAAAAAGCTCCCGACGCAGAGAGTGACCGGAGTTCGGTTGACAGGCGGCAAGGTCTTATCCGCAGATGCGGTGATCCTTGCAACCGGAGGTGTCTCTTATCCGTCCACCGGAGCTACGGGCGACGGATACCTGTTTGCTGAAAAGACCGGGCATAAGATAACCCCGTCGACACCGGCGCTTGTCCCGTTTAATATCAAGGAAGAATGGTGCAGGGAATTACAGGGCTTATCCCTTCGCAATATATCCATCCGCATCTGCAATGGAAAAAAGGAATTGTATCAGGATTTCGGCGAGCTATTGTTTACGCATTTTGGCGTGAGCGGTCCGGTGATCCTTTCCGCAAGCTCTGCGGTAAAGAGCGAGATGTGGAACAAGGAGCCGGTGCTTTATATCGACTTAAAGCCTGCGCTCGATCTTGAGGAGCTTGACAAGCGCCTGCTGCGGGATTTCGATGAGCAGAAGAACAAGCAGTTTAAAAATGCGCTCGGACATCTGTTTCCGGCGAAGCTGATCCCGGTGATGATCACACTTTCGGGGATCGATCCGGAGAAGAAGGTAAACGAGATTTCAAAGGAAGAACGAAGAACCTTTGCACAGCTCATCAAGAAGCTGCCGCTGACCATCGCGGGTACGCGGGGCTGGAATGAGGCGATCATCACGCGGGGTGGCGTGTCGGTGAAGGACGTTGATCCGTCCACGATGCAGTCCAAGCGGGTGAAGGATCTGTACTTCTGCGGAGAGGTACTCGATGTGGATGCGATGACCGGCGGATACAATCTGCAGATCGCATGGTCGACCGGCTTCCTTGCCGGATGTAGCATTGAAGCATAAAAAAGATTATTAAAATATAGAAAGAACGAGGAACAGCTATGAGCAACAATATCGCGATCGACGGACCGGCAGGTGCGGGAAAGAGCACCATCGCCAAGCAGCTTGCAAAGCAGCTTGGTTACATTTATGTGGATACGGGAGCCATGTACCGCGCGATGGCATACTATTTTTTACAGAACGGCATCGCCGCTGACGATGAGGCAGCGATCGCAGCCGCAACCGATCAGGTGGACATTTCCATCGCATACCAGAACGGTGAACAGTGTGTGCTTTTAAACGGTGAGAACGTAAACCCGGTTATCCGCAAGGAAGAGGTCGGCAAGATGGCAAGCGCGACCAGCAAATATCCGGTCGTGCGCACAAAGCTTGTTGCACTCCAGCAGCAGCTCGCCGCAAAGGAGGACGTGATCATGGACGGAAGAGATATCGGAACGGTCGTGCTTCCGAATGCCAACGTCAAGATATATCTGACCGCTTCCTCCGCAGTCCGCGCAAAGCGCCGTTTTGATGAGCTTACCGAAAAAGGGCAGTCGTGTGATCTTGCCGTGATCGAAAAGGACATCATCGACCGCGATTATCAGGATATGCACCGCGAGACTTCCCCGTTAAAGCAGGCGGACGATGCGATCCTTTTGGATTCTTCCGACCTTGACATCGACGGTGTGGTCAATAAAATGAAAGAAATCATCAAAGAGGCAGGATGCTAGTATGAAAGTAACACTTGCAAAGAGTGCGGGCTTTTGCTTTGGTGTCAAGCGGGCGGTAAGTGTCGTGTACCGCGAGATCGGGAAGAAGGAAAAGCCGATCTACACCTATGGACCGATTATCCACAACGAGGAGGTCGTAAAGGATCTCGAAGCAAAGGGTGTCCGCGTCATCAATGAGCTTTCGGAGCTTTCCAAGCTGCCATGCGGAACCGTCATCATCCGTTCCCACGGGATCAGCGCCGCAGAGTACGAGGTGATTGAGCAGGCAGGCTTTGAGATCGTTGATGCCACCTGTCCGTTTGTCCTTAAGATCCACAAGCTGGTAAAAGAGCACAGCGAAAACAGGGACAGCATCATAATCATCGGGAATCCGGAGCATCCGGAGGTGCAGGGAATCCGTGGCTGGGTTAAGGAAAATGCCCTGGTTTATGTGGTAAAAAGCGCAGAGGAAGCCGCACTTTTGCCAAATTTCGGCAAAGAAAAGGTGTGTATTGTTTCGCAAACGACATTTAACTACAATAAATTTCAAGAATTAGTTGAAATTATCAAACAAAAAGGGTATGATATAGTTGTTTTAAATACTATCTGCAATGCAACAGAGGAACGACAGAGTGAGGCGCGGCAGATCGCGTCCGCATCTGAGGCGATGATCGTCATCGGTGACAGGAAGAGTTCCAACACGCAGAAGCTATTTGAAATATGTAAAAATGAATGTGAAAATACTTACTATATTCAAACAAGCAGCGATATGGATTATAGCAAGCTTAAGTCAATCAATAACGTAGGTATTACCGCAGGGGCGTCAACCCCAAACAATATCATTGAGGAGGTTTCAAAGAATGTCAGAAATGAGCTTTGAACAAATGCTGGAAGAATCTTTAAAAACAATAAGAAATGGAGAAGTGGTTGAAGGTACCGTTATTGATGTTAAGCCGGACGAGATCGTACTTAATATCGGATACAAATCAGATGGAATCATCACTCGTAACGAATATACAAACGAACCTAACGTTGATCTTACAACTGTTGTATCAGTTGGCGATACCATGGAAGCAAAAGTCGTTAAAGTAAACGACGGCGAAGGACAGGTTGTTCTTTCTTACAAGAGACTTGCTGCCGAGAAGGGAAGCAAGAGATTAGAGGAAGCCTTCAACAATCAGGAAGTGCTTACCGCAAAGGTTTCACAGGTACTTGACGGCGGTGTATGCGTCAATGTGGACGAGACAAGAGTATTTATCCCTGCAAGCCTTGTATCCGATACTTTTGAGAAGGATCTGAGCAAGTTCAAGGATCAGGAGATCGAGTTCGTTATCACTGAGTTTGATCCGAAGAAGAGACGTATCATCGGCAACAGAAAGACTCTTCTTGTTGCTAAGAAGGCTGAGGCTCAGAAGGAACTTCTCAGCAAAATCGCTGTCGGCGATGTTATCGAAGGAACCGTTAAGAACGTTACCGATTTTGGTGCATTCATCGATCTTGGCGGTGTAGATGGACTTCTTCATATCTCTGAGATGTCCTGGGGACGTGTTGAGAGTCCGAAGAAGGTATTTACCGTTGGCGAGACTGTTAAGGTATTTATCAAGAGCATCAACGATTCTAAGATTGCTCTTTCCAGAAAGTTCCCGGAGGAGAACCCATGGAATGGCGCTGCTGAAAAGTATGCAGTTGGCAATGTAGTAACCGGTAAGGTTGCCCGCATGACTGATTTTGGTGCTTTTGTTGAGCTTGCTCAGGGAGTTGATGCACTTCTTCATGTATCACAGATCTCAAAAGAGCACATTGAGAAACCATCCGATGTTCTTAAGGTAGGACAGGTAGTAGAAGCTAAGATTGTTGACTTCAACGAAGACGAGAAGAAGATCAGCTTGAGTATCAAGGCTTTACTTGCTCCGGAAGAGAACGAGGATGAAGAAGTTGCAGATGTAAATATTGAAGAAGCAGCTTCTGAGACAGAAGAGTAAGATACGATTATTAGGGGGCTGCCTGCTTGGTCAGCTCCCTTTTTTCGATTTATCGGGAATTTTTTATCGAAAAAATTAAAGTTTTGGCTGGAGGAAAGGAAATGCTGGATAATTACGAGTGGTTTAAGAAAGAAGTATACAAGCTTACCGGTATTGACTTGAATTTTTATAAAGAAAAACAGATGCGCCGGCGTATCGATACGCTCGCCAAGAAAAAT
Source organism: Lachnospiraceae bacterium (assembly GCA_963612015.1). Classification (GTDB taxonomy): domain Bacteria; phylum Bacillota; class Clostridia; order Lachnospirales; family Lachnospiraceae; genus Roseburia. Next base: position 80,110 of record CAVDTR010000003.1, read on the forward strand.
AAGACCGATTCTTATGAGGCGTATGTGCAGCTTTTAAAGAGCGACAAGAAGCTGTTTGAACAGTTTATCAATTTCCTTACGATCAATGTATCGGAGTTCTACCGCAATCCGGATCAGTGGAAGCTGATGGACGAGACGGTAATCCCGAAGCTGTTAAAGGAGCATAAGCGCCCGCTTCGGATCTGGAGTGCCGCATGTTCGACCGGTGACGAGCCGTATTCGATCGCGATGGCATTTTCCAAGCATGTCCCGCTGTCAAGTATCCAGATTCTTGCGACCGATATTGACAAGCAGGTGTTGGAGCAGGCACAGGCTGGTCTGTACAACGAGAAGAGTATCGCGGGAGTTCCGGCTGACTTAAAACGCAAGTATTTTACGCAGGTCGGCAATTCCTATAAGATTTCGGACGAATTAAAGAAGTGCGTCACCTTCAAGCAGCATAATCTGCTGAAGGACCCATATCCGCGCGACTATGACATGATCCTTTGCAGAAACGTCGTGATCTATTTTACGGACGAGGCGAAGGACGAGATCTACAAGAAGTTTTACCAGACGTTAGGCAATCATGGCGTGCTGTTTATCGGAAGCACGGAGCAGATTATCAATTACAAGGAAGTTGGATTTTCGAGACTGAGTTCTTTTTACTTTGAGAAAGCCGAGGGTTAAGCAAAGAGGATTTTAGGTATGAAGCACATCCACAAAGAGCAACTGTATATCCGCCAAAGTCAACTGCAGGATCAACTGTTTGATGAAAATGCTGTTTTCTTTGATATTGAGACGACCGGATTTTCGCCGGCACATTCCACGATCTACCTGATCGGATGCGCCAGACATATCGATGAAAAAGTACATATTGATCAGTTTTTTGCGGAGACACCATCGGATGAGCGGGATGTGATCGTTTCCTTTTTGGAGATCCTGAAAAGTTATTCCACCCTTATCTCATTTAACGGTGTCGGCTTTGATGTGCCCTTTTTGAAAGCCAAATGTGATACCTATCAGCTGGAGGAGCCGTTTAAAACCCTCAATTATCTGGATATTTTTAAGTCGGTATCGGAGTTAAAATTCCTCTTAAAGCTTCCAAATTACAAGCAGAAGACGCTTGAGGGCTTTTTGAATCTGTCGCGGGACGACCTTTATTCCGGCGGCGACCTGATCAATGTCTACCATGAATATTGCAAGGAACCGGATGATGCAAAGGAAGAGTTGCTTCTGTTACATAATTTTGAGGATGTTGTCGGGATGCTCGACCTTCTTCCAGTGCTTACATACAATGAGATCTTTCATGGACAGTATGCGATCACCGAGACGAAGATCGGAACATACCGCTCGGTTGACGGGACACAGCAGAAGGAGCTTCTGATCACCTTAAAGAATGATTATCCTGTGCCGAGGCGCGTATCCTACCAGTTCCGGGATTATTACTTTATCAGCAACGGGGATACCTCGACACTGCGGATTCCGATATTCTGCGGGGAGCTTCATTTCTTTTATGCCAATTATAAGGACTATTATTACCTTCCGCAGGAGGATATGGCAGTACACAAGAGCGTTGCCGCTTATGTCGACAAGGGGTATCGGGAGAATGCGAGAGCCTGCAACTGTTATACCAGAAAGGAAGGGGAGTTCCTTCCGCAGTATGACACTATCATGAGTCCGGAGTTTCGCAAGGACTATAAGGATAAGGTATCTTATTTTGAGATCACCGATGATTTTTGCACATCGGACATCATGCTTCGCCGCTATGTTGAGCATATTTTGCAGCTTATGCTAAAAGCGAAACGCTAGTGCACATAACGAGTAGAACAAACATACCAAAGGGGCAATCTTCGGATTCGCCCCTTGTGATTGTGAAAGGATAAAATCGGAATGCTATACTTTATTGTAAATCAGACCGCGAGGACAGGAAAGAGCTCGAAGGTCTGGGAGAAGGCACAAACGCTCTTAAAGGCGAAAGATATTCCTTATGAAGCGTTCGAGACGGAATATGAAAACCACGCCACCGAGCTTGCAAAGATGATAAGCGAAAAGGATGATCCGGACATCTGCCTTGTTGTTGTGGGCGGAGACGGAACGATGAATGAGGTCATAAATGGCATCACGGATTTTGAGCGCGTGCGCTTTGGAATTATTCCGGCTGGTTCCGGCAATGATTTCGGCAGAGGGCTTGGCATCGGCAAAGATACGGTGGAAAACGTCAACCGTATCATCCGGGCATACCAGCTTGGAAGCGCGTGCTTTCAGCCGATGGATCTTGGCAGGGTAAGCTGGGAGAACGGCACAAAATCACGGCTTTTCGGGATCAGCAGCGGTGTCGGCATGGATGCGATCGTGTGCAAAAAGGCGCTGCATTCCGGCATAAAGACTTTTTTGAATAAGATCCACCTCGGAAAGCTGACATACATTCTGCTCACGATACAGACGCTTTTTTCGATGGATACCGGAACGGTTGATGTGGAGTTTGACAAGGAAACGAAGCATTTTGACCGACTGATCTTCATGGCGGCGATGAACCTGCGCGCTGAGGGCGGCGGAGTTCCGATGGCACCGAAGGCGACACCATTTGACGGTGTGCTTTCCTTAAGCAGTGCATCCGGGATACCGAAGTGGTGTACATTTTTCTGCCTGCCGGTTCTGGTTGCTGCCAAGCATGGGCGGATCAAGGGCTTTCATGTGATGGACAGCCGGGTTACGAAGGTCTCCATTTCCAAGCCGTTCGTACTTCACGCTGACGGAGAATATTGCGGTGAGGTAACGCAAGCAGTGTTTACCTGCGAAACCGATAAGCTGCACATGATCTTATAAATAAATGTAATAGATGAGAGGATAATAAAATGTTGAAGGAACAGTCAATCCAGATTGTATTGCTTTTCTGTGGATGTTTTTTCTGCCTGACTGCGGCATTATGTATGTATATAAGCAATCATTTTGATAGGGTAAAGCGAAAGTGGCTTATGCTCATGCAGATCGCTACGGCATTGCTGCTGGCAAATGACGCATGTGCTTATATCTTTCGTGGGTATCCCGGGGAACTTGGCAGAGTGCTTGTTCGGACCACTAATTTTTGTGTGTTTGGGTTAAGCGTTGTAATTCTTTGCTTATTTCATTCTTATGTTTACAGCTACCTGTTCGATAGAACGGAAGCTCTGCGGCTGTACCGTGTAAAATTTGCATATATACTATTTGCGGTCACACTGCTTCTTGTGATCATTTCACAGTTTACAAACTTATATTATTATTTTGACGCAAACAATTACTATCATCGCAGTAACTGGTATCTGCTTTCATTATTGCTTCCGATTGCAGGAATGCTTATTGATCTGTCACTGCTCCTGCAATATCGCAAGCGGATACGCAGCAGGATTTTCTGGTCAATGACCTCGTATATCTCATTTCCACTGATAGCTGCAGTTATCCAGACAAGATATTATGGAATTTCCCTAATCAACTTGTCTATCTCGTTATCCATGTGGGTGATGTTTATTGCATCGAACGTAGAACAGAACTATGAGATGTATCAGCTTTTCAAGAAAAAATCTAAGGTCGAGGAACGACTTGAGATTGCTGCAACCTTAAATCAGTGTACTAAGGTGTTACTGTCGGACAACGATATTGATACATCCATTCAAAATCTATTTGGAATTATCAATCAGTATTTTGATGGAGACCGCACCTATCTGTTTGAGATTTCAAAAGATGGAAAAAAGCTCGACAATACCTACGAATATGTCAAGGCTGGTGTTACTCCGCAGATACAGAATCTGCAGGGAGTCGATTTATCTGCGATCGATGGCTGGATGGAGTATTTTGAAAAGGACAAGCCTTATTATATGGCAAAGCTGGAACAGGAAAAAGGGTATGGCTCCTATGAGGTATTGCAGGATCAGGAAATTGACCGGCTTCTTACAGTTCCGATAAAGGATAAAGGAAAATTTATCGGTTTTCTCGGTGTTGACAATCCAAGAGAGCATTATGATGATGCGACACTGTTATCCTCCATCCAGTATTTCATTATTGACAGAATAAAGACCAAGACGCATCAGGAGGAGCTGCAATATTTAAGCTATCGCGATATGCTAACCGGGTTGTATAACCGTAACAAGTATATCAAGGTTGTTGAATCGTATTGCGCCAAACAGCTGCATAATGTCGGTGCATGTTATATTGACATAAACGGTTTGAAGAAAACGAATGATCAATTCGGACACGAAGCGGGAGATAGGCTGATCAAGACCGCAGCTCTTCTTATGACAGAGTTGTTTGAGGATCATGTTTACCGTATCGGTGGTGATGAGTTTGTCATTGTTGTGCAAGACTGGACGGAGGAGAGTTTTGTCAAGCTGATCGAACAATTAAAGCATAATATGAAAGAAAAAGATGTTAGTGTATCATTTGGTATGCTATGGAAGCCTACAGTTGACAATCTCGAACAGATGTTAATACAGGCTGATTTCATTATGTATGAAGATAAAAAGCGTTATCATCTTCAAAATGATGAAAAGTAAGAATATTATTTTGTAATTTATGCAAAGGTATGGTAGAGTAGTTTGGGTAAAATTTGTTGCCAAAATTATTTGAGGATAAAAGTATGAGAGTGGTTATTAAAATCGGTTCGTCTTCGCTTACCCACAAGGAGACAGGAAGTATCAATTTGTACAAGATCGAGCTTCTGGTTCGCTCACTGTGCGATCTTCGCAATCAGGCGATAGATGTCTGTTTAGTCAGCTCCGGTGCGATTGCGGTCGGACGCGATGCGATCGGATTATCCGAACGCCCGAAGGACATCTCGACAAAGCAGGCGTGTGCTGCGGTCGGTCAGGCAAAGCTGATGATGACTTACCAGAAGATCTTCGGCGAGTACAACCAGACGGCAGGACAGGTACTTATGACGAAGAATACCATGATTAATCCGGTATCCAGAAGCAACGCGCAGAACACATTTGAGGAGCTGTTCCGTCTCGGCGTGATCCCAGTTGTCAATGAGAACGACACGGTAAGCACCTACGAGATGCAGTTTGGCGATAATGATACACTGTCTGCACTGGTTGCGTCACTCGTACATGCGGACAAGCTGATCCTGCTTTCGGATATTGACGGCTTGTACACCGACGATCCGAACACCAATCCAGATGCCAAGCTGATCCGCGATGTCGAGAAGATCGATTCCTCGATCCTTTCCATGGCAAAGGAGAGCTCAGGAAGCAATGTCGGCACTGGTGGAATGGCAACGAAGCTGACTGCGGCAAAGATCGCGACGTATTCCGGCGCGGATATGATCATCGCAAACGCCGCCAATCTTGGGGTTATCCATGATATTTTTGCAGGGGATTTTGTCGGAACGACCTTCCACGCAGATCCAAACCCAAGTTTTCATCTTGAGAATTTTATAATGGAGAGTATAGGTTAATGACCGAGGAAAAGATAAAACGAATCAATGAGTTATACCACAAAGCCAAGGCGGAAGGGCTGACGGATGCCGAGAAGATGGAGCAGTCCATTCTCCGGCAGGAGTATATTGCGAGTGTCCGCAATAATTTCCGCAGCCAGTTAAACGCGATCGACATTGTCAACCCGGATGGTTCTATCGAGAACCTTGGTGAGAAATATGGAAACAAAAGATCAGGTTCGTAAGAAATGCCGTCTGCTTCGCAATGACATTTCTTTTATGTACCGCCAGTATGCCAGCTATGAGATCTGTAAGAAGCTATTGGCTTTTGACTGGTACGAAAAAAGCGAGCAGATACTTTTATATATGGCAACGCAGAACGAGGTAGATCTGACTGCGTTCATCGAGCGGGCGTGGACGGATAAGAAGAAGCTGTATTTCCCGAAGGTGTGCGGCAACGAGATGGAGTTCTATCCGGCATACTGCATGGAGGATTTTGTATCCGGTGCATACGGGATCGCGGAGCCAAATTCGACCGAGCCGCTGGAGCGGATGATCGTCGACCGGACACCGATGCTTGTTCCGGGTGTCGCGTTTTCCACGGACGGCTACCGGATTGGCTACGGAAAAGGCTACTACGACCGGTATCTGACTGCGAACCAGAAGAATAAACGGCTGATCCCGATGGGAATTGCCTACTCGTTTCAGGTGGTGGAGGCTTTTGAAACAGATCCGCACGATTATCCGATGCGTGCCGTTGTCACAGATGCCATACAGCCAAATCCGTTGGATCATATTTAGACAGGAGGATCTTTCATGGAAGAACTTAGAGAGCTTTGCAAAAATGCGTCTGACGTAAAAATCGCCGTTGGGATGCTTGATTCCGATACCAAAGACAGAGTCCTTACGGACGCCGCGGATGCACTTCTTGCCAATGCGGATACGATCTTGCAGGAAAACAAGAAGGATATTGAGCGCGCAAAGGCAAACAATATGCCGGATGGTCTGCTTGACCGTCTCACGTTAAACCACGACCGGATTGCCGGAATGGCGGATGGTCTGCGCCAGGTCGCAGCGCTTGATGACCCGATCGGGGAAGTTCTTTCCATGAAAAAACGTCCGAACGGTCTGATCATCGGCAAACGCCGTGTGCCGCTCGGCGTGATAGGCATCATATACGAAGCGAGACCAAATGTGACTGCGGATGCGTTCGCACTCTGTTTTAAGACTGGAAACTGCGTGATCTTAAAGGGCGGAAGTGATGCAATCAACTCCAATATTGCGATCGTTGACACGCTAAAGACGGCATTGACAAAGAACAATGTCACGGAATATGCACTGAATCTGATCACCTCAACCGACCGCAGCACGACGATGGAATTTATGAAGATGGATGAGTATGTGGATCTTCTGATCCCTAGAGGCGGACACGGGCTGATCCAGAATGTTGTAAAGAATGCAACGATCCCGGTCATTGAGACCGGAACCGGCAACTGTCATATCTATGTGGATGCCGAGGCGGATCTTCCGATGGCAGTCCGCATTATAAAGAATGCCAAGACGCAGCGGATCGGCGTGTGCAACGCCTGCGAGTCCATCGTTGTTCACAAGAGTGTGGAGAAGGAGTTCCTTCCGATGCTCTATGAGGCACTTGCGCCGAAGAAGGTTGAACTTCGGACGGACGCAAGCGCACTTGCATGTCTCGGCGCAGACCAGCCGCTTGTCAAAGAGGCAAGCGAGGAGGACTGGGGAACTGAATATCTCGACTATATTCTTTCCGTAAAGACGGTCGAGAACATTGATGAGGCGATCGCGCACATCAATCGTTATACCACCCACCATTCCGAGGCAATCATCACGAACAATTACGACAGGGCGCAGCACTTTCTGGATGCAATCGATTCTGCCTGTGTCTATGTCAATGCCTCCACACGTTTTTCGGACGGCAACGAGTTTGGTTTCGGCGCGGAGATCGGTATCAGCACGCAGAAGCTGCATGCCCGCGGACCGATGGGACTTGAAGCACTCACAAGCTACAAATATATCATTTACGGAAACGGACAAATTAGAGAATAACAGGAAAAAATATGAGAGATTTAGAAGAAACACGTTTACAATATGACTATATCGAGAAGGCAAAAGCGTATGTAAAGAAGGAGTCTGAGGAGATTGGACGTCCGCTTACTTACTGTGTCCACACCTTCGGCTGCCAGATGAATGCCAGAGACTCCGAGAAGCTTGTCGGAGTGTTAGAGCAGGTCGGCTATGTGGAGGGCGAGGATGAGCATGCCGATTTTGTGATCTACAACACCTGTACCGTGCGTGAAAACGCCAACAACAAGGTGTACGGCAGACTCGGCTATCTTTCCAACTACAAAAAGAAGAATCCGGTCATGAAGATCGCATTGTGCGGCTGCATGATGCAGGAGAATACGGTTGTTGAGAAGATCAAAAAGAGCTACCGCTGTGTAGATCTGATCTTTGGAACACATAATATCTATAAGTTTGCGGAGTTTCTCTGCCGCATGTACGAATCCAACTCCATGATCATCGATATCTGGAAGGATACGGATAAGATTGTTGAGGAGCTTCCGATCAAGCGCAAGTTCTCATTCAAATCCGGCGTCAATATCATGTTCGGCTGCAACAATTTCTGTAGCTACTGCATTGTGCCGTATGTAAGAGGGCGCGAGAGAAGCCGCGAGCCGCAAGACATCATCCGCGAGATCGAAGGTCTTGTAAAGGACGGCGTATCCGAGATCATGCTGTTGGGGCAGAATGTCAACTCCTATGGCAAGAACTTAGAGCAGCCGGTCACCTTTGCAGAGCTGCTCCGCGAGGTCAACAATATCGAGGGCTTAAAGCGCATCCGCTTCATGACCTCCCATCCGAAGGATCTCTCCGATGACCTGATCGATGCGATCCGGGACTGCGACAAGGTGTGCCGTCACATGCATCTGCCGCTTCAGTCCGGAAGCTCAAGACTGCTTAAGATCATGAACCGCCACTATGACAAGGAGCATTACCTTGCGCTTGTAGATAAGCTCCGCGAGAAGGTGCCGGATATTGCGATCACAACCGATATCATTGTCGGTTTTCCGGGTGAGACGGACGAGGATTTTGCGGAGACGATCGATGTGGTAAAGCGGGTGCGTTATGACAGCGCATTTACGTTTATCTACTCCAAGCGAACCGGAACCCCGGCTGCTGCGATGGAGGATCAGGTGCCGCAGGATGTGGTAAAGCGCCGTTTTGATGAGCTTTTAGCTCTGGTACAGTCAATCTCAAATGAGAAGGCGATGGAGCTGGAGGGCAGGACACTTCCGGTTCTTATCGAGGAGCCAAACGAGCAGGATACCGCGCTTGTGACCGGACGGCTTGACAACAATTCGGTTGTCCATCTTCCGGGAACTTCTGACATGATCGGCAAGATCTATAATGTCAGATTGAAGGAATGCAAAGGCTTTTATTATTTAGGTGAAGTAGTAAATGAATAAACGTTTTGGAAAGAATGATCTTATTTTGCTGCTCGTTCTTCTGGCAGTTGCCGCTTTGGGATTTTATTTTTTCTATTTCCAGAACCGTCCGCAGGGTGATCAGGTTCAGATCACGATCGACGGAACGGTTTACGGAACGTATTCCCTTAGTAAGGAGCAGGAGATACAGATCCCGGACGCTTCCGGTGCTACCACGAACGTCCTGTCGATCAAGGATGGAAAGGCAAAAATGATCGAAGCCAACTGTCCGGATAAGCTTTGTGAATATCAGAATGCGATATCCAAAAGCGGCGAGAGCATTATCTGCCTGCCGAACAAGGTGGTTGTCACAGTAACCGGCGAGCAGGATGATGACACGATCGATGCTTTTTCCAAATAAGATCTTTCGGTAATTGATAGAGGTAATTCCATGAAAAAAACAGCATATATGGGAATATTTCTGGCACTTGCACTGATCTGCAGTTATATCGAGACGCTGATCCCGTTTCATATCGGTATTCCGGGTGTGAAGCTTGGACTTACCAATATCGTTATCGTGTGGGCGCTTTATTTGCTGGGGACAAAGGAGGCGCTTGCGATTTCTGTTATGCGTATCGTTCTAAGCGGTATGATGTTCGGAAACGCATTCAGCATCGCATACTCGCTTGCAGGCGGTCTGCTCAGCTTTATCGTGATGTTTCCGCTGAAAAAGACCGGCAAATTTAAGTGCATATCGGTCAGCATCGCAGGCGGTATCTTTCATAATATCGGACAGCTGCTTGTGGCTGCCGCGATTGTCCAGAACCTTTCCGTATTCTATTATATTCCGATATTGTTTATCTCCGGCACGGTCACAGGACTTGTGATCGGCGTGATCTCACAGGAGCTTATCCTGCGTGTCAAATTCCGGTTTCGTTAAAAAGGAGCGTATATGTTTTCTTATATCCGAGGAGAACTTGTTGAAGTAAATATTGACCACATCGTCATTGACGTTGGCGGGATCGGCTATATGGTCATCATTTCCGGGCAGGCGATGAACGATCTGCCGCCCATCGGCGACATTATAAAAGTCCATACCTATCTGTATATCCGTGAGGATATCCTGATGCTGTACGGCTTTTTGGAGAGGGACGAGATGGAGATGTTCAAGCAGCTTCTTGCGGTTAGCGGAATCGGACCGAAGGGAGCAATCGCGATCTTATCTGCGCTCTCTACGGATGATTTAAGATTTGCCGTACTGTCGGGGGATGCCAAGGCAATCGCAAAGGCTCCGGGAATCGGTGCCAAAACTGCTTCGCGCATCGTGCTTGAACTTAAGGACAAGATCTCGCTGGAGGATGCATTTGAACAGAAACTGTCAAATACGCAGAATGCCGTCGTAAGAGGTGCTGCCTCCACGGTCAAGAACGACGCGGTGCTTGCACTTTCCGCACTCGGATATTCCTCTGCGGAGAGCTTAAAGGCGGTCTCCAAGGTAGAGATCACCGAGGAGATGGATGTGGAGGATATTTTGCGGGCGGCACTTAAGCACCTGTAAAAAAGCCACATCCGCTGATCCATCAGTACAGAATCATTAAGAGGGAAGAATAGTAGAATTATGGAGCGCAGAGTCATATCCACGCGGATGCAGGAGGAAGATATCTCCATCGAGACAAATCTCCGCCCGCAGTTACTGACGGAATACATTGGTCAGGAAAAGATCAAAGAAAATTTAAAAGTCTACATAGAGGCGGCAAAGCAGCGTTCGGAATCCTTGGATCACGTTCTGTTTTACGGACCGCCGGGACTTGGAAAGACAACGCTTGCGGGTATTATCGCAAACGAGATGGGGACACACCTTAAGATCACGTCCGGTCCGGCAATCGCAAAGCCGGGAGAGATGGCAGCGATCCTTAACAACCTCGCCGAGGGTGATGTTCTGTTTGTCGATGAGATCCATCGCTTAAACCGTCAGGTGGAGGAGTATCTGTACCCGGCGATGGAGGATTTCATGATCGATGTCATGATCGGCAAGGGAGAGACTGCACGTTCCATCCGATTAAATCTTCCGAAATTTACTCTGGTCGGCGCTACGACGCGCGCCGGAATGCTTTCCGCACCGCTCCGTGATCGTTTCGGAGTTGTATGCCACATGGAATATTACACGGTGGAGGAGTTGAAAACGATCGTCCTGCATTCCGCTGCCAAGCTTGGCGTGGAGATCGACGAGCAGGGTGCATACGAGCTTGCACGGCGTTCGCGCGGTACGCCACGTCTTGCCAACCGCCTTTTAAAGCGTGTGCGCGATTTTGCGGAGGTCAAGTATGATGGAAGGATCACCTACGAGGTGGCGGCGTTTGCACTTGATCTGCTTGAGGTAGATAAGCTCGGACTTGATCAGAACGACAGGAACATTCTGCTTACGATCATCGAGAAGTTCCAGGGCGGTCCGGTCGGACTTGACACCCTTGCGGCGGCACTTGGAGAGGATGCCGGAACGATCGAGGATGTCTACGAGCCGTATCTGGTCAAGAATGGTTTTATCAACCGCACGCCAAAAGGGCGTGTCGCAACCGCATTCGCGTATGAGCATTTTGGAATCCATTAAGCTATTGTGTTCTTTCTGCGACAATGATACAATATGTAAGGATAAGTTATGAAAACGAAAAAGTCCGGAGGATAAATTATGTCAGCCAAGACAAGTGCCGAAGTGGTAATAGATGGTAAAGTATATACATTAAGCGGCTACGAAGGAGAAGAGTATTTACAGAAGGTAGCTGCATACATCAACAACAAGATCAGCGAGTTCGATGCCATTGAAGATTATCGTCATCTCCCGCTCAATATGAAGAGCACCTTGATCCAGCTCAATATTGCAGATGACTACTTTAAGGCGAAGTCTCAGGTAGAGAAGTTGGAACGGGATATCGAGCTTAGGGACAAAGAAATCTATGATCTTAAGCATGATCTGATCACCAATCAGGTAAAGACAGAGACTGCGGAAGCGTCCGTAAAGCAGCTGGAAGCTGAAAATCGCGAGCTGCTTTTAAATAAAGCGAGACTGGAAGCAACCCTTGAGGATTCGCTTTTGGATAAGGACAAGAACAAGACAAAGAAAGCACAATAACATATAAGCGGGGCAGAGCATGAGACTTCTGCTCCGTTTTGTTTTTCAGACGACTATACATGACAGATGGGAGAAATCAATGGAACCTGTAATGGAATTGCTTGCGCCTGCCGGATCGCCGGAGACGCTCCGGGCGGTGATCGATGCCGGAGCAGATGCGGTATATCTCGGCGGAGACCGCTTTGGAGCGCGCGCATACGCAAATAATTTTTCGAAGGATGACCTGCTCGAAGCGCTCGATTATGCGCATCTTCGCGGTAAAAAAATATATCTGACCGTAAATACCCTGCTTAAAAACCGTGAGATCAGACAGTTGTACGACTATCTGCTGCCTTTTTATGAGCGGGGGCTGGATGCAGTTCTGGTGCAGGACTTCGGAGCACTTGTGCAGATACATGAGTGGTTTCCGGAGCTTCCGATCCATACGAGCACGCAGATGACCGCAACCGGTGTGGAGGGCGTGCGTTTTCTGCGGCAATACGGGGTGACGCGCGTGGTGATGGCAAGGGAAGTGTCACTTGCCGAGATGAAAAAGATCACCGAGGAGACTGGCATGGAGCTGGAGGCATTCGTACATGGTGCCTTGTGTTATTCCTATTCCGGTCAGTGCCTGTTTAGCAGCCTGCTCGGCGGAAGAAGCGGCAACCGCGGCAGATGCGCGCAGCCGTGCCGTCTGCCATATAGTGTCTATAATGAAGATAAAAGTCCGCGCAAAGGCGAGTCCTATGTTCTTAGCTTAAAGGATTTCTGCTGTGCCGGACATTTGAAGGAAATGTCAGAAGCGGGTGTCTATTCCTTAAAGATCGAGGGAAGAATGAAAAAGACATCCTATGCTGCGGGTGTTGTCGCCATGTACCGCAAGTATTTAGATGCGGTATTAGCCGGCAGTGACGGAAGCCTCTCAAAAGAGGATTATGCGACGCTTTCCTCCTATGGAAACCGCTGCGGCTTTACCGACGGCTATCTGACAAGACACAACGGAACGGATATGATGACCTTTGAGAAGCCTTCCTTTACGCAGGAGAGTGAATATGACAGCCGCGGGAAAACCTACCGGAAGATCGGCGGTCATCTTACAATCCGTCACAAGGAACCGATGACCTTTATGGTCTGGGATCTTTCAACCGATTGCAGAGTGACGGTATCGGGGCAGGAGCCGGATCTTGCGCAGAAGCTCCCGGTCACAGCCGATGACGTGAAGGCGCGTATGCAAAAGACGAAGGATACCGCGTTCGCCTTCGATCTTCTTGAGGTAGAGCTGGACGAGAGACTGTTTGTTCCAAACGGGATATTAAACCAGTTAAAGCGTGACGCGATCGAGCAGCTGCAGGAGAAGATTCTGCTGACCTACCACAGAGAAACACCGGATGCCGCTGCGCTTGAATCATCAAAAGAGGATGCCAGATTTTATACCGGACAGGGCGTAAGGGAGGAGCAGATCGTCTCTTTGGAGAACCGCAGGCTTCTTTCTGCGGTATTGTCCTTTGACTGGGTAAGCACGGTCTATCTGGATGCAAGTGCCTACGACAGGCAGGGCTTTTGCAAAGCACTTTTAGAGGACTGCAGGCGCTGTAAAGAGAAGGGCAAGCGGGTATTTTTTATCCTGCCTGCGATCTGCCGTGCTGCGACGATGGAGTTTTATCATAGCAATCTGGAGGGACTTAGCGCCTGCGGGCTTGACGGCTTCGTGGTTAAAAACTATGAGAGCTTTTTCTTTGTAAAAACCAATTTCCCGGATTGTGAGCTTGTGTGTGACCACAATCTGTATACCTTTAACAATGACGCTGTCCGGGCGTTTTTGCAGGCAGGCGCGGATACACTTACGGTTCCGCTTGAGCTTAACCGCAAGGAGATCGCAGCGCGTGCAAACGAAAGCAGTGTGATGTGGGTGTACGGGTATTACCCGCTGATGACGACCGCGCAGTGTGTCTGTAAGAATACCTGCGGTTGCTGTCACACACCGCAGGTGCTTTACCTTCGCGACCGCTACAAGAAGGATTTCCCGGTCAGAAATTGCTGCTCGGATTGCTACAATATCATATACAATTCCTTACCGACGATGCTGACCACGGCGATGGATGAGCTGCGTTCCTACGGCATTTGCAAGTTCCGGCTTCATTTTTCCGTGGAGTCAGAGCAGGAGGCTTACCGTGTGCTCGAAGATTACGGACGTGCACTTATCAAACAGCCGATGAAGCATTTCGGTGAGGGGGCTTTCCCATATACCAATGGCCACTATAAAAGAGGAGTAGAGTAATATGGTTCATTTACTGGTACAGCTAGCCAAATATCTGCTGATTTTTTGCTTTTTGTTCTATACCTTCGCCTGCTTCTGGGTGTTTCGCTACCGCAAGGACGCATCAGAGCAATCCTACATTTTTCATCTGCAGAAGGCACTTTTATACCTAATCCAGTTCATCGGAAACGGTGTGCTGTATCTGACGAGCAAAAATACGCAGATCCTTGTGTTTTACCTTTTACAGGTACTTTTGGTTTCGCTGATCTTTATCTTTTATCATATTTTTTATAAGAAGGCATCGCGGCTGGTACTAAACAATATGTGTATGCTGTTTACGATCGGGCTTATCATGCTGACGCGCCTGTCCATCGACAAGGCGTATCGGCAGTATCTGTTTCTGGCTGCGGGGGCGGCGATCGCCATGCTCATTCCGGTATTCTTGCAAAAGCTGTCTGTTTTCCGTAAGCTCACATGGGTGTACGCGGTGGTCGGAATCCTTGCGCTGATGGCAGTCGCGGTTGCAGGAACGACCAGCTACGGGGCAAAGCTTTCCATCTCCATCGCCGGCATCTCGATCCAGCCGTCGGAGTTCGTCAAGATTCTGTTCGTATTTTTCATCGCGTCCATGCTTTATCAGAAGCATGACTTAAAACAGGTGCTGCTCACCAGCGTGATATCGGCGCTTTTTGTGCTTGCACTTGTGATCTCCAAGGATCTTGGAGGGGCGCTCTTGTACTTTGTGGCCTATCTGGTCATGATCTATGTTGCAACACAGAAGCTTGGGTATTTTCTTGGCGGATTTGCGCTTATGGGGATCGCGGCGGCTGCCGGAGCAAAGCTATTCCCACATGTCCAGACTCGTATTCTCGCGTGGAAAGATCCGCTTTCCGTGATCGACAATGAGGGCTATCAGGTCAGCCAGTCGCTCTTCGGGATTGGAACCGGAGGCTGGTTCGGGCTTGGGCTGAATCAGGGAATGCCGAAAAAGATCCCGGTCGTTGAGAATGATTTTATCTTTTCCGCGATCTCGGAGGAGCTTGGCGGCGTGTTTGCGATCTGCCTTATTCTGGTGTGTGCAAGCTGTTTTATCATGTTTATGAATATTGCAATGCAGATGCGGGATTCCTACTATAAGCTGGTAGCGCTCGGACTTGCGACGGTTTACGCCGGTCAGGTGTTCCTCACGATCGGAGGTGTGATCAAGCTGATCCCGTCCACCGGTGTGACACTTCCGCTGATCAGCTACGGTGGAAGCTCGTTGCTCTCGACTATGATCATATTCGGCGTGATCCAAGGGCTGTATATGCGCCCACGCACGGCAGCCGCAAAGCCGGCCGACAGACCGAGGGAGGAAGGAGAGGAAAATGGCAAAATCCAAGAACCATGAGTATGTCGTTGTAACCTATCTGTTTCTGGCGCTGTTTATCGCGCTGATTGGATATTTTATCTATTTTATGGTTTTCCAGAGTGAAAGCTTTATCAACAATCCTTACAACACGCTGCAGAATCTGTTCTCGGAGTACGTTGTCCGAGGCGACATCGAATCTGCGGACGGGTATACGCTCGCGACAACAAAGACCGATGCGGAGGGGAACGAGACACGTTCGTACCCGTACAAGGATCTGTTTGCTCATGCGGTCGGTTATACCGGTCACGGAAAGTTCGGGCTTGAAAATCAGGCGAATTTTTTGTTGCTCCGTTCCCATTCGATGTATGCGAACCAGCTTCTCAATGATATAAAGGGCGAGAAAAATCCGGGTGATACGGTGGTCACCACCTTAAATTACAAGTTGCAGCAGACGGCTTATGACGCGCTCGGCTCGCATGACGGTGCTGTGATCGTCATGGAACCGTCCACCGGAAAGATCCTTGCGATGGTCTCAAAGCCTGCGTTTGATCCGAACAAGATCGCGGAGGACTGGGATGATATCGTCTCCGGGGATGATGCGCTTTTAGTCAACCGGGCAACCCAGGGAAAATATGCACCCGGATCGGTGTTTAAGATCCTTACCTTGCTGGAATATTACCGGGAGCAGGAGAGCGATGTGGCGGATTTTTCCTTCGATTGTGAGAGCTACTTTACATACGATGGGAAAACGATCCACTGTGCTTCGGATAAGTCACACGGCACCGAGAATCTAAAGCAGGCGTTTGCGAACTCCTGCAACAGTGCGTTTGCCTCCGTGTCCCTTGCACTTGACCGGACAAAGCTCCAAAAGACCTGTGACGATCTGCTGTTCAACCGTGATCTTCCGGTCGCGTTTGAATCGGGGCAGAGCCGCTTCCAGATTTCTTCGGAAGATAGTAGCTCCCTTGTGATGGAGACGGGGATCGGACAGGGAAAGACGCTCATGTCACCGCTTCACATATTGCTTCTTGCGAGCGCGATCGACAACAACGGAAGCCTGATGACACCGTATCTGATCGATTCCGTGAAAAATACCGACGGTGAGGTGGTAAAGACTTACAGTCCGACTGTCTGGGGAGATCTGCTCACCGCACAGGAAGCCTCCTTCCTGGAGGACTATATGCGTGCGGTCGTCACGGACGGAACCGGAAGCAAGTTAGACTGCGAAGAATACACCGCGTATGGCAAGACCGGAACCGCGCAGGTATCGGACACAACAGACCAGACCAACGCCTGGTTTGCAGGCTATGCAAAAGGTGATGGCAAGGAGGATATCGCGGTCGCCGTGATCGTTGAAGATTCCGGCTCCGGAAGCAAATATGCGGTGCCGGTTGCAAAAAAGATCTTCGATGCTTATTTTGAATAGTTGCATAACCACCCGAATTAGGGTATACTATCTTTTGGCATTAACACCACACATTAGGAGGTAGTGCAATGATAGAGGCAACGAGTTGTGGCGGTGTGGTAATTTTTCGTGGAAAGATTTTACTCTTATATAAGAATTATAAGAATAAATACGAAGGTTGGGTTCTTCCGAAGGGCACTGTTGAACCGGGAGAAGAGTACAAGGATACCGCAATCCGTGAGGTGAAAGAGGAGACCGGAGCAAACGCAACAATCATACAATACGTCGGCAAGAGCCAGTATACGTTTACCGTTCCGGAAGATACCGTTGAGAAGGAAGTACACTGGTATCTTATGATGGGGGAGAGCTATTACAGCAAGCCCCAGCGTGAGGAGTTTTTTGTGGATTCCGGCTTTTATAAATATCACGAGGCGTATCATCTTCTCAAGTTTTCCAATGAGAAACAGATTCTTGAAAAAGCCTACAATGAGTATCTGGATCTGAAAAAGAGCAATCTTTGGGGCACACATAAATATTATTAGAGTGAAGCTTTTATGAAATGGTATGACAAGCTGTACATCGGAGAATCCTTACAAGGAAAAGAAAAACGCATCAGATGGAAGATCGAACATAATACCGGAACGCTTTCTGTCTATGTGATCGCGCTTGCGTCCAATCCGGACAACCTTCTTGATATGATCCCTGCGAAGGAACTTTTGCAGCGGGGCTACCCGAAGGAGCATCTGCGTATCATCGGACTTGCGGGCGGGTACGACGAGGGTGTCGGGCTTATCACGCAGATCATCGATGAGGCATACCAGAGTACCGGGGATACGGATATCTACACCTACTTAAAAGAAAATCGGGGGAACGGCAAATGACAGTTATCCTTACGATTCTAAAGATAATCGGATGGCTGCTTTTGATATTGCTTCTGCTTTTGGTCGCAGTTGTGCTTCTAATCCTGTTTTATCCGGTCGGATACCACGTCAAGGGCAGTATCCGTCAGAAGGAGGTCGACGGAAGCATTCGTGTTTACTGGCTGTTTCATCTGTTTTCCTTTTGCTTGACCTACACCGGGGGCAAAAGCAGCATGTATGTGCGGCTGTTTGGCTTTAAAAAGAAGTTGTCGTCCGAGATAGAAGTAAAAGGCGGTGCGAAGCCATCGGAAGCGGATTCTGTGGTGGAGAAAGAGGAAGAGGCGCTGCCGCAGGAGCAGACGATCTCGGAGGCAGATACCAAGGAGACAGCAAAGGAGCATGTATCATCTGAGCCTAAGAAGGACACACTATTTGAGAGAATCCGGCAAAAATGGAAGCGTTTTCTCAGGAAACTGTCGGATATCCGGCGCACGGCGGATCGGTTCAGGCAGATGGCAGACGATACCAGAAACCGCGCAGCGGTATCTCATCTGAAAAAGGAAGTGTTTCGCCTGCTCAAATGTATCCTGCCGGGCAGACTGTTTTTGGATATGAGCTATTCCACAGGCTCGCCGGATACCACGGCACAGGTCTTTGGAATTTTGGCATTGTTTCCGATCGGGTATCAGAACCGCTGGCATATACTTCCTGACTTTGAGGCGGATGCAGCATACATCGAGGGCAGTACCGATACCAAAGGACATATTTATATGGTACAACTGGTCGGGATTTTTTTCCGGCTGATAATAGATAAGAATTGCAGAAGACTATACAGACAATTTACCAAGATCAAATCATAGAACTGGAGGAGCGCAAGATGGCAGAGAATAACTTCAAAGAAACCGTGGAATCATTGTTTAAGGGAATGGACAGTTTCATCACCACCAAGACCGTTGTCGGTGATGCAATCCACATCGAGGACAAAATCATCCTTCCGCTTGTAGATGTATCTTTTGGCGTGGCGGCAGGCGCATTCATGCAGGAGAAGAAAAACACAGGTGCCGGCGGTCTCGGCGGTAAGATCACACCGAGTGCAGTGCTTGTCATTTCCAACGGAACAACAAAGCTTGTCAACATCAAAAATCAGGATGGACTGACCAAGGTGCTTGACATGGTGCCGGATTTTGTAAATAAGTTTTCCGGCGGGGCAAAGACCGGTGCAGATGACGTGACGGTTGAGGATGCGGCAGAAGAATAATTAAATATTTACGAACCATAGAAAGAGGGCGGCATATACTGATTATGATATATGCCGCCCTTTTTGGAGCTTCTATGAAACGAGTGCTTGGTTATACGTTGTTCTGGTTTGCGATGGGAATGCTTGTGATGCTTGTATTGTCCAACGACTTTGTCGGAATACTGATCATCGCAGTCTGTCTGTGCCTAAGCTACTATATATCCGGCTGCTGATTTTGTATAGAAAAGGAATTTCCTATACAGTAAAAAAATCACCCGTCCGAAGACGAGTGATTTCAATGCTTATTCTTAAGCTCTCTCAACTTTTCCAGATCTTAAGCAGGAAGTACATACATATAACTTCTGTGGTACTCCGTTTACTTTACAGCTAACACGTTTGATGTTAGACTTCCATACATGATTGGATCTTCTATGAGAATGGCTTACATTATTTCCGTAATGTACACCTTTTTCACAAACTGCGCATTTTGCCATGATTCGCACCTCCTTGCCAATTCTTAAGCCCGGAATATAGTATCTCCGCGCTCACAACATGAACATTTTAACAGATTATATTTCCCAATGCAAGAATAATTTTCAAAAAAATAAAGAAATTACAATACATGTTTGCTTTTTTTATGAAAATGGGTATAATAACAGTAGCTATGTCAGTATTTCATGGAGGTATTAGTATGAAGGGACAAATGGACACCAAGTTTGGCAAGATCGTAATTGATAAAGATGTTATCGCAACTTACGCTGGTTCTGTTGCAGTTGAGTGCTTCGGAATTGTTGGAATGGCCGCTGTCAATGTTAAGGATGGTCTTGTTAAATTACTTAAGCGTGATTATCTGACACATGGTATCAATGTTGATGTAGATGAGGACAATGGGATCACGATCGATTTCCATGTGATTGTTTCCTACGGTGTGAGCATCAACACGGTTACGGACAATCTGATTTCCACTGTAAAGTACAAAGTGGAGTCATTTACTGGTATGCAGATCAAAAAAATCAATATATACGTCGAAGGCGTACGGGTAATTGATTAAGGAGGACTATTACATTGGAAATTACAACGATAAACGCACAGACTCTTTCAAAGATGTTCCTCGCAGGTGCAAAGAACCTCGAATCTAAGAAAGAATGGATCAACGAATTGAATGTATTCCCGGTTCCGGACGGAGATACCGGTACCAATATGTCTATGACGATCATGTCAGCAGCAAAAGAGGTATACGCACTTGAGAATCCGTCGATGGAACAGCTTGCAAAGGCAATTTCTTCCGGCTCCCTGCGCGGTGCAAGAGGAAATTCGGGTGTAATTCTTTCCCAGCTTTTCCGTGGTTTCTGCAAAGTGATCAAGACACACGACGAGCTCGATGTCATGATCATCAGCGAGGCGTGCCAGAAGGCAGTTGAGACCGCCTACAAGGCAGTTATGAAGCCGAAGGAGGGAACGATCCTTACCGTTGCAAAGGGCGCAGCAGACAAGGCTCTTACCCTTGCAGATGAGACAGATGATCTTGTATTTTTCTGTGATGAGGTCATCAAGGAGGCAGAGTATGTGCTCAGCCAGACTCCGGAGATGCTTCCTGTCTTAAAGCAGGCAGGTGTTGTAGATTCCGGCGGACAGGGGCTTGTGCAGGTGTTAAAAGGTGCTTTTGATGCGCTTATGGGCAAGGAAGTTGACTACACGATCGAGTGCGCTCCAACAGGCGAAGCTCCGGCTGTAAGCGAGGACGCTGCTCCGGTCGACATCAAGTTTGGATATTGTACCGAGTTTATCATCCTGCTCGATCATCCAATGTCAGACAAGGCCGTTGCAGAGTACAAGGCGTATTTAGAGTCCATCGGTGATTCGATCGTTGTCGTTGCCGATGACGAGATCGTAAAGACCCATGTACATACCAATGACCCGGGTCTTGCAATCCAGACTGCGCTCACACACGGCGCATTGTCACGCATCAAGATCGACAACATGCGTGAAGAGCATCAGGAGAAGCTGATCAAAGATGCCGAGAAGCAGGCTGCCTTAGAGGCAGAGCAGGCAAATGCTCCGGCAGAAGAGTTTCCGCATAAGGATATGGGATTTATTTCTGTCTCCATCGGAGAGGGAATGAACGAGATCTTCCGTGGACTCGGTGTTGACTACATCATCGAGGGCGGACAGACCATGAACCCAAGCACCGAGGATATGTTAAATGCGATTGAGCATGTAAACGCAGACCATATCTTCATCCTTCCGAACAATAAGAATATTATCATGGCTGCAAATCAGGCAGCTTCACTGGTTGAGGACAAGGAGATCATCGTTATCCCGACCAAGACGATCCCGCAGGGAATCACTGCGCTCGTCAACTTCATCCCGGATTACTCTGTTGAGGAGAACACCGAGGCGATGAACGCTGAGATCGCGGTTGTAAAGACCGGTCAGGTGACCTACGCTGTCCGCGATACCGAGATCGATGGCAAGACCATCAAGCAGGATGACTTTATGGGAATCGGCGACAAGTCGATCCTTTCTGTCGGAATCGATTTAAAAAAGACCACTTTGGATATGGTCGATCAGCTTGTCGATGAGGATTCTGCGATCGTAAGTATTTACTACGGTTCTGATTCTTCCGAGGAGGCAGCCGAGGAGATTGCTTCCTTGATTCAGGAGAAGCATCCGGACGTAGAGGTAGAGATCAACAATGGCGGTCAGCCGATCTACTATTATGTAATTTCTGTGGAGTAACCGTTTAAGGAGTCTATATGAACAACAGCTCACCGATTCAGGAGCTTAAGGGTATCGGCACCAAAACAAGTGAATCTTTTGAAAAGATGGGAGTATACACCGTTGGTGATATACTCCTTCGTTTTCCCAGGGATTATGTGCAGTATCCGAAAGCACTTCAATTTCCGGACGAATATCATGCGGAGGAGGGCTTCTGCGCGATCCGGGCTGCGGCAACGCACGCGCCGGTCGTAAAGAAAACCGCGAGTATGCCGATCACCATTCTTATGCTGGAGCGCGGCGAGACGAGCTTACAGCTCATCTGGTATCGTATGCCCTATATCAAGAGCCAGATCCAGCCCGGAAAGCAATATGTTTTTTATGGAAAGATTCGTAAAAAATGCGCTCTTATGGTCATGGAGCAGCCGGTGATCTACACGGCGGAGCAGTATGCAGTGATGGAGCTTTCGCTTGTTCCCGTATATGCGCTGACTGCAGGGATTACCAACAATCTGATGATCAAGACGATAAGGACTGCGCTAAATACCGAGGAGCTTTTTAGCGATTACCTTCCTACAAAGCTCCGTCAGGAAAATGGCTTGTGTGAGTACAACTATGCGATCAAGCAGATTCATTTCCCGGATGAGATGGACAGCCTGATTGTCGCCAGAAAACGGCTTGTATTTGACGAATTTTTCCTTTTTATCATGGGGATGCAGTACCAGAAGGAAAAACAGCAGAAGGAAGCCAACTCCTACACCTTCTCGGATGATGCTTTCGTGTGGGAGCTTATGAAGAAGCTTCCGTATTCTCTTACAGGCGCGCAGCAACGGACGATACAGGAGATCCTTTATGATATGCAAAGCCCTTATGTGATGCAGCGTCTGATTCAGGGAGATGTCGGCTCCGGCAAGACGATCATCGCCTTTCTTGCGATGGCATGGACTTCTAGGAACGGGTATCAGTCTGCAATCATGGCACCGACCGAGGTGCTTGCAAGACAGCACTATGCGTCGTTTGTTTCCATGTGTGAGACATTCGGGCTTGATATTCCGGTCATTCTGCTTACCGGTTCGCTGACCGCCTCACAGAAGAAGAAAACGTATGCACAGATCCTTGCGAGTCCAAATGCAATCATTATCGGAACACACGCACTCATTCAGGAGAAGGCAGTGTACAGTAACCTTGCGCTTGTCATCACCGATGAGCAGCACCGGTTCGGCGTGCGGCAGAGGGAGACGTTTTCCGAGAAGGGACGCGCCACACATATCCTTGTCATGAGCGCCACCCCGATCCCGCGTACCCTCGCCATCATCCTCTATGGGGATCTGGACATCTCGGTCATCGATGAGGTGCCCGCAAAACGGCTTCCGAACAAGAACTGTGTGGTAAATACCGCATACCGACCGAAGGCGTATTCCTTCATCGAGGAGCAGGTAAAGGCAGGGCATCAGGCGTATATCATCTGTCCGCTTGTGGAGGAATCCGAAAATGCCGATGCCGAAAACGCAACCGACTACGCAAAAATGCTGCGGGAATATTACGGCAGGCGCATATCGGTCGGGCTGCTTCACGGCAAGATGAAAAACGAAAAGAAAAACGAGATCATGGAGCAGTTTGCAAGGAATGAGATATCGGTACTGGTCTCCACCACGGTCGTCGAGGTCGGAGTCAATGTCCCGAATGCGACGGTCATGATGATTGAGAACGCCGACCGATTCGGGCTTGCACAGCTCCATCAGCTTCGCGGGCGTGTTGGGCGCGGCGATGCACAGTCATATTGCATCATGATCAACACCTCCCGGTCGCAGACCGCAAAGAAGCGGCTTGAGATATTAAACCACTCAAATGACGGATTTTATATCGCAAGCCAGGATCTAAAGCTGCGTGGTCCCGGAGACTTCTTCGGCATCCGCCAGAGCGGGGATCTCGCATTCCAGCTTGCGGACATTTATCAGGATGCCGATATGTTAAAAAGCGCATCGGAGGCTGTGTGCGAGGTGCTTGACGATGATCCGCTTCTCGAAAAAGAAGAGCACCGTGGACTGTATATCCAGATGCAGCATTTTATGGACGAACAGATCAAGAAAATGAATTTATAGCTAACTCCAAGGAGACACTATGGCATTAGATGGAATTGTAATATCGAGTCTGGTTCATGAGTTGAACACAACCATTCTCGGACTAAAAATCAGCAAGATCGCACAGCCGGAGGCGGACGAGCTGTTACTTACCATAAAGGGCAACAGCACGCAGCACCGCTTATGCCTTTCTGTAAGCGCGTCACTTCCGTTTGCGTACTTAACCGACACCAATAAGACGGCACCTCTTACCGCGCCGACATTCTGCATGGTGCTGCGCAAGCACATTGCCAACGGCAAGATCACCCGCATTTACCAGCCGGGGCTTGAGCGCATTATCCATTTCGAGATCGAGCATTTAAACGAACTGGGTGACCTGTGCAAAAAAGAACTGATCATCGAGCTTATGGGAAAACATTCCAACATCATTTTCTGCAATGAGGACGGAATGATCATCGACAGCATCAAGCATGTATCCTCCGCGATGAGCTCCGTGCGCGAGGTACTTCCGGGAAGGCAATATTTTATCGCGGCAACGCAGGATGACAAGCTTTCCCCGCTTGACGTGGATGCCGCTATGGTTGCGGACACGCTGAGCCAGAAGCCGTCAACCGTCACCAAGGCGATCTATGGTTCCTTTACCGGCATCAGCCCACTGCTTGCCACAGAGATCGCGTTCCGCGCGGGGATCGATGCGGATGCGCCGGTCGCAAGCTTAAGCGAGGATCAGCTTTTGCATCTTGCCAATCATTTCTGCTGGTTCATGGATGAGGTGAGGGAGCATCACTTTGCACCTGTCATCATCCGAAAAGACCGCGAACCGGTAGAATTTTCCTGCATGGAATTAAAAGAATATGCAGATTATGATGTGGAGCATTGCGATTCGATCTCGCATGTCCTCGAAGTCTTTTACGCGGAGCGCAGCAGCTACACCCGCATCCGCCAGAAGTCCGTCGACCTGCGCAAAATCGTGACGACCGCACTTGAACGCAACGTCAAGAAGTACGATCTCCAGCTCAAGCAGCTTAAGGATTCCGAGAAGAAGGAAAAGTACAAGCTGTACGGCGAGATGATCCAGGCGTATGGCTACGGACTGCCGGAAGGCGCAAAGGAGCTGCTTGCCGAGAACTATTATGACAACAATAATATCGTCAAAGTGCCGCTTGATCCTACGCTGTCGGCGATGGACAATTCCAAGAAATACTTTGACAAGTACGGAAAGCTGAAAAGGACTGCGGAGGCGTTAAACGAGCTGATCCTCCAGACAAAGGCACAGATCGATCATCTCGAATCCATCCAGAACGCGCTTGATATCGCAACCTCTGCCGATGACCTTGTGCAGATCAAGCAGGAGCTGGCAGAGTACGGATTTATCAAAAAGAACCGCTCCGCCAAAAAGGAAAAAATAAAGAGTAAGCCGTTCCATTACCGTTCAACCGACGGATACGATATCTATGTCGGAAAGAACAATTATCAGAACGATGAGCTGACCTTTAAATTCGCGACCGGCAATGACTGGTGGTTCCACGCGAAGGGAATGCCGGGATCGCACGTCATCGTAAAATCAAATAACGAGGAGCTTCCGAACCGCGTATTTGAGGAAGCCGGAAAGCTTGCGGGATATTATTCCAAAGGGCGCGACAGCGACAAGATCGAGATCGATTATCTGCAAAAGAAAAACGTCAAAAAACCGAACGGAAGCGCGCCGGGATTTGTCGTGTACTATACCAATTATTCGCTGACGATCCATCCGGATATCCGGGATCTTACGCTGGTGGAAGAGTAGGAAACGAACTTCCTTAAGTTACCAGCATAGACTTTTTCCCCTTGGTCATACTAAGATTGTAACCAGACGAGGTTACAAAACACTATACGAAGGTTATCAAACCTACAACAAGGAGGAAATTGTCATGAACAATAAAAGTACAAAAAGTGCATTAAATCGTTTTAAGTATGAAGTAGCAAGTGAGCTTGGCGTACCACTTAAGGACGGTTACAACGGGGATCTTACCTCTAAGCAGAATGGTTCTGTCGGTGGCTACATGGTCAAGAAAATGATCGAGGCACAGGAGAAACAGATGGCGGGCAAGTAAATAGTTTCCGCCCGAAGGGCTGCGGTATTTACCGCAGCTCTTTTTGTGCAGAATGTAGATAAAAAAATTGACGAAACCATATTTTAGCATTATAATATTTGCATCTATGCGAAGAGGTACAATCCAATGATCAAAAGCATGACCGGATTTGGACGCGGTGAGTACGCAGATGAGAAGCGCAAGTTCACCGTTGAGATCAAATCTGTAAATCACAGGTATTTAGATGTCAATATCAAGATGCCGAAAAAACTTAATTTCTTCGAGAGTACGATCCGCAATCTGTTAAAGGAATACATGGAGCGCGGCAAGGTAGATCTCTACATAACTTACGAGGATTATTCGGAGGATAATTTTTCCTTACAGTATAATGAAGCACTCGCAGGGGAATATTTGAAATATCTGCGTCAGATGGCACAGACCTTCGGGCTTGAGGACGATATCCGCGTAAGCACATTGTCCCGCTACCCGGATGTATTTGTGATGGAAGAGCAGAATATCGATGAAAAAGAGCTTTGGAGTGGACTTGAGTCCGCGCTCCGCGATGCCTGCAGCCAGTTTGTGGACAGCCGCATCAAGGAGGGCGAGCGCCTTAGGGATGATCTGATTGGAAAGCTTGACAATATGCTCACTTATGTGGATTATATTGAGGAGCGTTCACCGGAGATCATGAAGGATTACCGCACCCGTTTAGAGGAGAAGCTAAAGGATATCCTTGCGGACCGTCAGATCGATGAGAGCCGCATCGTCACAGAGGCTGTCATCTATGCCGACAAGGTGTGTGTGGATGAGGAGACCGTGCGTCTGCGCAGCCATATCCAGTCCACTAGGGACACGCTGATCGCCGGAGGCGGCATCGGACGCAAGCTTGATTTTATCGCGCAGGAGATGAACCGTGAAGCCAACACCATACTGTCAAAGGCGAACAACCTTGAGCTTTCTGACATCGGAATCAGCCTTAAGACAGATATCGAGAAGGTGCGCGAGCAGATCCAGAACATCGAATAACAGCAGGTAGGAAAGACTATGGCACAACTTATCAATATCGGGTTTGGCAACATGGTAAGCAGCGATAAGGTGATCTCGATCATCTCGCCGGAGTCTGCACCGATCAAGCGGATGATCATTCAGGCAAAGGAGAGCCGGACGCTGATCGACGCGACACAGGGGCGCAAGACCAAGAGTGTGATCTTTACCACCAACGATAAGCTGATCTTATCTGCCCTGCAGCCGGAGACCTTAGCCGGCCGTTTCCATAATCCAAGCGGAATACAAGAGGTAAAGGAATGAACACAAATAACAAAGGAATATTAGTTATTGTTTCAGGTTTTTCGGGAGCCGGGAAGGGAACGCTCGTCCACGAGCTTATGACCCGCTACCAGAATGAATATGCGCTTTCCATCTCAGCCACCACGCGCACGCCGAGAGTCGGAGAGCAGGAGGGCGTCCACTATTTTTACAAGTCCAAAGAAGAATTTGAGGCGATGATCACCCACGGGGATTTTCTGGAATATGCCCAGTATGTCAACAACTACTACGGCACACCGAAGCAGTATGTTCTCGACCGTATCAGCGAAGGCAAGAACGTCCTTCTTGAGATCGAGATGCAGGGTGCGATGCAGGTCAAGAAGAATTTCCCGGACACAACGCTTATCTTTGTGAGCGCTCCCGGCGCAGTTGAACTGCACCACAGACTTACCGGACGCGGCACCGAGGAGGCGGATGTAATCGCCAAGCGTATGCAGCGCGCCTGTGAGGAAGCACAGGGTGTTGAGCAGTACGATTATCTGCTTATCAATGACGATCTCGATGCGAGCGTCGCCTTATTACACGAAATCATTACAAACGAAAAGAATCATGACGGCACAAAGAACGAACCATATCGGATGTGCAATCATATCCCGTTTGTTGATAATATGCGAAAAGAGCTGAAAAGCTTTTCGAAAGGAGAATAAAAATGATACATCCATCTTATGTTGAACTTATGAAAGTCGTTAATGACGCATCTGTTGAAATTGGTGAGGAGCCGGTTGTAAACAGCCGTTATTCCATCGTTCTCGCAACCTCTAAGCGTGCGCGCCAGTTGATCGATGGAGCAGAGCCGCTTGCAGATGCGCCTTGCAACAAGCCTTTATCCATCGCTGTTCAGGAATTATATAAGGGCAAGGTCAAGATTCTTTCAGACGAAGAAAATAACTAGAAGGAGAAAGGAATGACGAGGCGACAAGTCATTCCTTTTTTACAAGTGGAATACTTATGAAATTATTATTTATCTCTCTCGGCTGCGACAAGAATCTTGTTGATTCCGAGAATATGATCGGAATGATGACAGCGGCAGGCATCGAGATGACCGATGATGAAGCAGAGGCGGATATCATCGTTGTCAATAGCTGCTGTTTTATCGGAGATGCGAAGGAAGAAAGCATCAATAACATATTGGAGATGGCGGAATACAAAAAGTCCGGCAGCTGTAAGGCACTCATCGTCACAGGATGCCTTGCACAGCGCTATCAGGATGAGATCCGCACGGAGATTCCGGAGGTCGATGCGATTATCGGAACCAATTCCTACGACGCGATCATGGAAGCGGTCGATCAGGCGCTGGATCATCAGTTTTTCAAGAGTATGCAGCCGCTTGTCGGTCTGCCGCAGATTCTGGTCAAACGTGCGCTGACCACCGGTGGACATTTTGCATACCTTAAAATCGCGGAGGGCTGCAACAAAAACTGCACCTATTGTGTCATTCCATCTGTCCGCGGACGTTACCGCAGTGTCCCGATGGAAGAGCTGATTGCGCAGGCAGCATCGCTGGTCAACGATGGTGTGAAGGAGCTTGTGCTTGTCGCACAGGAGACCACGCTTTATGGTGTCGACCTCTACGGTGAGAAGTCCCTGCACAAGCTGTTAGATGCGTTAAATGAGATTCCGGGGCTTTTCTGGATCCGCATTTTGTATTGCTATCCGGAGGAGATCTACGAGGAGCTGATCGAAGCCATGATCCGCGACAAGAAGGTCTGTCACTATCTGGATATGCCGATCCAGCATTGCAATGATGAGATCCTGCGCCGGATGGGTCGAAAGACCAACAAGGCGGAGCTTACCGAGCGTATCGCTTATCTGCGCAGCCGCATCCCGGATATTGCACTTCGGACAACCCTCATCTGCGGTTTTCCGGGTGAAACGGAGGAGATGCATGAGGAGCTGATGCAGTTTGTCAATGACATGGAGTTTGACCGTCTCGGCGCATTTACCTATTCCGCGGAGGAGGGTACTCCGGCAGCGGAGTTTCCGGATCAGGTGGACGAGGAACAGATGCTTGACTGGAAGGATGCCGTCATGGAACTGCAGGAGGAGGTCATCTTCGACAAGAACGAAAGCATGGAGGGAACCGAACTCTATGCCTTTATCGAGGGAAAGGTTGCAGATGAGAATGTCTACATCGGACGAACCTACCGCGACGCCCCGAATGTGGACGGATATATCTTTGTGAATACTGAAGAAGAGCTGATGACTGGAGATGTCGTAAAGGTCCGTGTCACCGGTGCTTATGAATATGATTTGATAGGAGAGATTTTACCATGAACCTGCCGAATAAATTAACGATTTTTCGTGTGATCTTAATTCCGTTTTTTGTATTCTTTCTGATGGCTCCGTATTTTGAAGGATACGGAAACTACATTGCGCTGGTTATTTTTATCATTGCCAGTCTGACCGACCTGTTTGACGGCAAGATCGCCCGCAAGTACAACCTTATCACCGACTTTGGCAAATTTATGGATCCGCTTGCGGACAAGCTGCTTGTCTGCTCGGCACTGATCTGCTTTATCGAGCTTAGACTTCTGCCGGCATGGGTCGTACTTATCATCATTGCAAGAGAGTTCATCATCAGCGGTTTCCGCCTTGTCGCATCGGACAACGGCATCGTGATCGCCGCAAGCTACTGGGGCAAATTCAAGACTGTTTTCCAGATGGTCATGGTGATCGTGCTGATGTTCAACCAGTACCTGCGCAATCCGGTACTCAACGTCATCGGCATTATTCTGATCGTTGTTGCAACCACACTCACGGTTATTTCTCTGGTGGATTACATCTGGAAGAACAAGAGTGTCTTAAAAGAGCAGAAATAACGGAGGTACATTATGCGCATTATTGCCGGAACAGCCAGAAGCCTTCCGCTTAAGACCATCGAGGGCTTAGAGACACGTCCGACCTCGGACAAGATCAAAGAGACCTTATTTAATATGTTACAACCGGAGCTGCCGGGATGCTATTTCCTTGATCTTTTTGCGGGAAGCGGACAGATCGGACTAGAAGCGTTAAGCAGAGGTGCGGAGTACGCAGTGTTTGTTGAAAATTCCAAAAAGGCTGCCAAATGCATTGAGGACAATATTTCATTTACCAGATTTGACAAGGTATCCAAGCTTTATCAGGCAGATGTAAGGAGTGCGCTTTCCATGATGGAGGGCAAATACCGGTTCGACATCATTTTCATGGATCCGCCGTACAACCACGGACTTGAGAAGGAAGTGCTTGCTTATCTTGCCGGTTCAAGCCTTGTAAAAGAGGATACGATCATCATCACGGAGGCATCCCTGCAGACTGATTTTTCCGATGTGGATGCTCTTGGATATGAGATCACGAAATATAAAAAATACAAAACCAATGCGCATGTTTTCCTGCGCAGGAAATGAGGCATTATGAAAAAGGCCATATACCCCGGAAGTTTTGATCCGCTGACTTTCGGTCATCTTGACATCATCGAGCGCTCCTCAAAAATCGTGGATGAGCTGGTGATCGGTGTGCTGAATAACAGTGCAAAAAATTCGTTGTTTTCTTTAGACGAACGTGTTAGTATGATTAAAGAGATGACAAAAGATTTGCCGAATGTTACGGTAGGTTCGTTTGATGGTCTGCTTGTTGACTATATGAGGCAGATCGGTGCCACGATCATCATCCGTGGGCTTCGCGCCGTCACGGATTTTGAGTACGAGCTTCAGATCGCCCAGTCCAACCATGTGCAGGATCCTAATATTGAGACCGTCTTTCTTACGACCAACCTGCAATATTCGTACTTGAGTTCTACAATCGTTAAAGAATTTGCCTCGTACAAGGGCGATATATCCAAGTTTGTTCCGGCACAGTTTGTCGACCGGATCTATGAAAAGTATGAAAAAGATAAGGAGCATTTCTTATGAGCAGCAGAATCGAACAGATCATTGACGAGATTGAAGACTATATTGAAAAATGCAAACCTCAGATCCTTTCAAGCACCAAGATCGTTGTAGACCGTGAGGAGCTTGAGGAGCTGATCGCGGAGCTTCGTTCCAAGACTCCGGAGGAGATCAAGCGTTACCAGAAGATCATCAGCAACAAGGATGCTATCCTTGCGGATGCACAGGCGAAGGCGGATGAAATCATTGCGCAGGCACAGATTCAGACCAACGAGCTGGTATCCGAGCATCAGATCATGCAGCAGGCATACGCACAGGCGAATGAGGTTGTCATGATCGCGACCAAGCAGGCGCAGGAGATCCTTGACAATGCCACCAACGAGGCAAACAACATCCGCATGGGTGCAATGGCATATACCGACAGCCAGTTGAAGGGTGTGGAGGATATTCTCTCCAACGCCATCGATACCTCACGCATGCGCTATGACAATCTGATCTCATCCCTTCAGGGATTTTTGGATGTGGTTTCTACCAACCGCGCACAGTTATTCCCGGCAGAGCCTGAGACCGATTTGGAGCAGCCGTCCGAGCCTGCATCCAGCTCTGTGGAGACCGTCGATCTTTCCGGACTTGGCGCGTCAGGTGATGCTGCCGAAGAGTAACATACATAGGCATACGAGCACGGAACAGGCTGCATAAAGCAGTTTGAATCGAATATAACTGGTGATGGGAAGATCGGTCTGCGACAGCATGGAGTTTGTCTGTGCAAGCCCCGACAGCCCGCCAAGTGCCAGAAACAGTACCGCCATGAGCATTTTTACTCCATTGGAACAGGGGATATACGCAAGCTGCGCTGTGCCGTTTGTGACTTCGGTGATCCCGACCATCAGGTAGCGTATCTGCTCCGGCAGGAAATGGATATGCATAAACAAATCTGCGGTGATCGAGAACATGACAATATATCCGCACAATTTAATAAGCGTAACAAAGCTGCTTACAATTCCGGCGTCAATGATTTGCATGTCTATTTGAAATCTTGATGCCGTTTTTTTATGAACAGATACCGTAAGCGGCTGTCTTGACAGCAAAAAGCAGCCGATGAGAAACGGCGGCATATACAACGCTAGAAACATCGGAACGACAAGGGAGCTGTCCTTTAATATGTTGCAGCAGACGAAGCTGCTTACAAATGCAGGGCTCATGTTGTTGGTAAAGGCGCACAGAATGCGTGCGCGCTCCGTGGAGATCGCCCCGCTCTTATAAATGTCGGCGGTCAGCTTGCTTCCGATCGGGAAACCGAAAAACATCCCGCAGGCGATCACGAACCATTCCCAGCCGGTGATCCTCGCAAAGCTTCTTTGCGTATCCTGCGAAGATGCGCTGCAGACGGCAAGCATCACATTCGACAGAATGGAAAAGGGCAGAAGTGTCGGCAGTATCTGGTTGAACCAGAGCAAAATCCCATTGGAGGATGCATAGAATGCTTTGAACGGATATGCGATAAAATAAAAAAACATACAGCAGGCAAATATATAAAATATTTTTTTCATATTACAATTTATGAATACAAGGAGGATACTATGAGCGTTTTAGAAAATTTACAGCCACAGAAGGTATTTCACTATTTTGAGGAGATCTGCAATATCCCGCACGGTTCCCGCAACACCAAACAGATCAGCGATTATCTGGTACAGTTCGCAAAAGACCGCAATCTGACCTACTATCAGGATGAGTTAAACAACGTCATCATCAAAAAGGATGCTACCGCAGGCTACGAAGCGTCAGAGCCGATCATCATCCAGGGACACATGGATATGGTCTGCGAAAAGGAAAATGACTGCGATATCGACTTTGAGAAGGACGGAATCCGTCTGATGATCGATGGCGATTTTGTCACAGCGGACGGCACGACTCTAGGCGGTGACGATGGGATCGCGGTTGCATACGCACTTGCGATATTGGATTCCGATGACATCCCGCATCCGGCGCTCGAAGTTGTCATTACGGTAGACGAGGAGATTGGAATGCTCGGAGCCTTCGATATGGATCTTTCCATGTTAAAGGGACATAAGATGTTAAACATCGACAGCGATGTTGAGGGACATTTTCTTACCAGCTGCGCAGGCGGCATGAGCCTTATCGCAGATATTCCGGTAAAGAGAACCACACAGGTCGGACTTGCCGCAGAGATCGTCCTCACAGGTCTTGTTGGCGGTCATTCCGGCAGCGAGATTGATAAGGAGCACGGCAACGCGGACATTCTGATGGGACGTGTTTTCTCCGCACTTGCGGACGTTACCCCGTTTGGTGTCATCACAATGGCTGGCGGCTTGAAGGACAATGCGATCCCGCGTGAATGTAAGGCAACCATTTTGCTTCCTGAGGAGAGTCTTGCCACAGCTTGCGATGCGGTAAAGGCACTGGAGGCTACCTTAAAGAATGAATATATCAAATCCGATGCAGGCATCCAGATCCTTGTGCAGCCGATGGGTATCCAGAAGGCTGATATTCTGGATTATGCGTCTGCCAACCGTGTGCTGTGCTACCTTCGCATGGTTCCAAACGGTATCCTGCACATGAGCCAGGTTATGCCGGGGCTGGTAGAGACCTCCTTAAACCTTGGAATCTTAGAGCTTACCGATGAGGCACTGCATACCGTTACCTCCATTCGAAGCAGCGTTTCTTCCCGCAAGGAGGATGTAAAGAACCGTGTCGCAATGGTGGTAGAGCTGCTTGGCGGTGAGATCACCGTCGAGGGCGATTACCCGGCATGGGAGTATAAGGACAAGTCCGATGTGCGCACAGAGATCGCCGCTGTCTACAAGGATCTGTTCGGTGAGGAGCCTGTTTTTGAGGCGATCCATGCAGGCTTGGAGTGCGGTATCTTTTCCGAGAAGATCAAGGATCTTGACTGTGTATCCTTCGGTCCGAACAACTACGACATCCATACCCCGAAGGAGCGCTTAAGCATCTCCTCCACCGAGCGTATGTGGAAACTCATCTTAGAGTTCTTAAAGCGCGCTTAAGCGGTAGAATGTTATGATGCGACTTGACAAATTTTTATGCGCATGCCGCGTTGGCACGCGCTCAGAGGTCAAAAAATATATCAAGCAGAGCCTTGTGACGGTAAACGGAAAGACCGCCGCCAAGCCGGAGGACAAGGTAGATGAGAGCAGTGACATTATCTGTTTTCGCGGCAAGCCGTTACAGTATGAGCAGTACCGTTATTATCTGCTGCACAAGCCGGCGGGCTGTGTTACCGCTGTGACGGATGCCACCCATCAGACGGTCATGGATCTGTTTCCTGCCAACATCCGTGGAGGAATGTCCCCGGTGGGGCGTCTTGACCGCGACACGGAAGGGTTGCTTCTTATCACAAACGATGGGGAATTTACCCATCACATTTTAAGTCCAAGCCACCATATTCCAAAGACATATCTTGCCGAGCTGGATTATGCCCTGCCGGAGGATGCCGCCACACGGTTTAAGGAGGGGCTTGACATCGGGGACGAGGAGCTGACGCTTCCGGCGGAGCTTGAGGTGTTAGAGCCGTACGTCCATGAGAACGGATACGTCCGTCACCGGGCACTTGTGACGATCCATGAGGGACGTTACCATCAGGTCAAGCGGATGTTTCATGCCGTTGGCTGTAAGGTGTTGTATTTGAAACGGCTTTCCATCGGAAATCTGACCTTAGACGGTCTTGGATTAGGCGATTTCCGGCGGCTTACCGAGCAGGAGCTTGCCGATTTGAAGGAGCTTTAAAAAAGTTTGAAAATGCAATACCATGTTTATAATGATTTTATATTTGCATAGATATAGTATAGTCTGTTTTTGATATACCATATCTTGACAAAATTTGACACTAAAGTTGCAGGAGATGCCTATGAATGCAGGATTTATGCCAATTTCAAGAGAAGATATGAAGGCTCAGGGGATCGAGCAGCTCGATTTCGTATTCGTTATCGGGGATGCCTATGTCGATCATCCGTCCTTTGGATATG
The DNA here is from genome assembly GCA_963612015.1 of Lachnospiraceae bacterium. Taxonomy (GTDB): domain Bacteria; phylum Bacillota; class Clostridia; order Lachnospirales; family Lachnospiraceae; genus Roseburia. The sequence continues at coordinate 115,231 of CAVDTR010000003.1, forward strand.
CGATTATTTCGCGAATGCTTGAAGCCCACGGTTACACCGTCGGGATCATCGCACAGCCGGACTGGAAGGATGATGCGTCCATCACAATCCTCGGCACGCCGAAGCTTGCCTTTCTGGTTTGCGGTGGCAACATGGATTCCATGGTCAATCACTATACCGTTTCCAAGAAGCCAAGAACTATGGATGCCTACACGCCGGGCGGAGTGACCGGAAAACGTCCGGATTACGCCACAATCGTCTACTGCAACCTGATCCGCCACACCTACAAGGATATTCCGATTGTCGTCGGCGGCATTGAGGCGAGCCTTCGCCGTCTGGCACATTACGATTACTGGTCCAACAAAGTAAAGCGTTCCCTGCTTCTCGATTCCGGGGCGGATCTGATCTCTTATGGAATGGGAGAGCACAGCATTGTTGAGATTGCGGATGCCTTAAGGGCAGGAATCGCGGTCAAGGATATCACCTTTATCGACGGAACCGTATTTAAGACCAAGGACAAGGATCTCATCTACGATGCGATCATGCTGCCTTCTTACGACGAGATCAAGTCAGACAAGCGCGTGTTTGCACAGAGCTTTTATACGCAGTACCAGAACACGGATGCCTTCACCGCAAAGCGGCTGTGTGAGCCGTACGACCATGTATATGTCGTGCAGAATCCGCCTTCCAAGCCGCTTACCGTTGAGGAGATGGATGCCGTGTACGCACTTCCGTATATGCGCACCTATCATCCGTCCTACGAACCGCTTGGCGGAATCCCTGCCATCAACGAGGTAAAATTCTCCCTAATCAGTAACCGCGGCTGCTACGGCGGCTGTAATTTCTGTGCGCTGACCTTCCATCAGGGGCGAATCATCCAGTGCAGAAGCCATGAATCGATCATAGAAGAGGCAAAGAAAATCACACAGGAGAAGGATTTCAAGGGCTACATCCACGATGTCGGCGGACCGACCGCCAATTTCCGTGCGCCTGCCTGCAAGAAGCAGCTGACCAAGGGTGCCTGCACCAACCGGCAGTGCCTGTTTCCGACACCTTGCAAGAATTTGATCGTTGACCATTCCGATTATGTTGCACTGCTTCGAAAGCTGCGCGCGCTCCCGAAGGTCAAGAAGGTATTTGTGCGTTCCGGCATCCGCTTCGATTATCTGATCTATGACGAGGATCAGACCTTCCTTCGCGAGCTGTGCGAGTATCACATCAGTGGGCAGCTTAAGGTAGCACCGGAGCATATTTCCAATGCCGTCCTTGAAAAGCTCGGCAAGCCGCGCGTAGAGGTCTACAACCGCTTTGTCGAGGCATATAAGAGGATGAACCAGAAGCTCGGAAAAGAGCAGTATCTTGTTCCGTATCTGATGTCATCCCATCCGGGTTCCACCTTAAAGGAAGCCGTAGAGCTTGCAGAATACCTGCGCGATCACAACCTCTCCCCGGAGCAGGTACAGGACTTTTACCCGACACCATCCACCATCTCGACCTGTATGTATTACACGGGACTCGATCCACGGACGATGGAGCCGGTATATGTGGCGACCAACCCGCATGAAAAAGCGATGCAGCGCGCACTGATCCAGTACAAGAATCCAAAGAATTACGAGTTAGTCAAGGAGGCACTGATCAAGGCGGGACGCGAGGATCTGATCGGTTTCGATAAGAAGTGTCTGATCCGACCTAGGAAGATGGGCAACGAGACATATTCCAAAGGAAAAGCGCAAGCTGGCAAAAATTCAGGCAGAAAGCTTACGGATAAACCATATTCCGGCAAGCCAAAAACGGCAGGCGCTTCTAAACAGAACAAGAACACCTTGACGGGGACTTCAAGACAAAATGCTCCGGCTGCAAACAATTCAAGACAGAACAGTGCTGCGGCAAGCCATGCAACACATAAAAAGACAATACGAAACATCCACAAGAAAAAATCAGGCAGATAGAAGACCGGATATAATAATATGAAAGAATTTACCATTAAACGCAACGAGGAGAACCAGCGCTTTGACAAATACCTAAAGAAGCTTTTGCCGAATGCCGCCACGAGCTTTCTCTATAAGATGATGCGCAAAAAGAATATAACCTTAAACGGCAAAAAGACGGAGGGAAATGAGATCCTGCAAAGCGGGGATGTCGTCCGGCTCTTTTTCTCTGACGAGACGTTCGACAAATTCGCCGGAAGCGCCACACAGACAGACGATGAGTTTTCCAGGCTGTCAGAGCTTCCACTAAAGGGCATCCGCATCATCTACGAGGATGATGACATCCTGATCGCGGATAAGCCGTTTAACATGCTTTCCCAGAAAGCTACACCAGCCGATATTTCTGCAAATGAATATCTGCTCGGCTACCTGATCCGCTCAGGAACGCTCACACGGGAGGCTTTTGCAACCTTCCGCCCGTCGGTCTGCAACCGCCTTGACCGCAATACGACAGGACTGATCCTTATGGGAGTGTCCTTAAAAGGCTCACAGAAGCTTTCGGCAATGCTTCGCGAGCGCACCATCGGAAAATATTATCTTGCGGTCGTAAGCGGAACGCTCACAGAATCTGCGCGGCAAAAGGGCTACCTTGTCAAGGATGCCAAGAGCAACCGCGTAAAGATCGCTGCCACAGCAGACCAGCCGGATGCAAAGCCGATTGAGACGGCGTACCGCCCGCTTTGCAGTGCAAATGACACAACGCTTCTGGAGGTTCACCTGATCACCGGCAAGACGCACCAGATCCGTGCGCAGCTTGCGTCCATCGGACACCCGATCATCGGAGATCCAAAGTATGGCGATCCGATCGTCAACCGAAAGTTTTCGCAGGATTACAGGATCAAAGCACAGCTATTGCATGCGTACCGGATCACGTTTCCGGATGGACGCAGCTTTACCTCTGAGACACCGAAGGAATTTTTACGCATCTCACCAGATTATAAGATATAGGTTATAAGATTTAGGGGAAACCAATGCCGACATGGAACTCACGCGGTCTTCGCGGTTCAACGCTCGAAGATCTGTTAAACATGACAAATGAAAAATATCTGGAGAATCATCTGGGGCTGATTCAGAAGATCCCGACACCGATCACTCCGATCAACATCGACAAAGAGACAAGACACATCACACTCGCATACTTTGACCAGAAGAGTACGGTAGACTACATCGGCGTTGTGCAGGGCGTTCCGGTATGCTTCGATGCCAAGGAATGCAATACCGATACATTTCCGCTTCAGAACATCCACGAACATCAGGTTCGTTTCATGGAAGCGTTTGAGCGGCAGGATGGCATCGCCTTTATCCTGATCTATTTTTCCGCGCGCAATGAGTTCTATTATCTGCGTTTCCGAGATATGATCCGCTTCTGGGAGCGGGGACAAAACGGCGGGCGCAAGAGCTTCCGCTACGATGAGCTGGACGAAGGGTTTTTCCTTCCGGAGATACCGGGAATACTGGTTCCGTATCTCAATGGGATACAGAAGGACTTAGAAACAAGATAACAGGTTGACAAATAATAGTTCTTTTCATATAATTGGTTTTGTTTCACATGGTAGCATATTATCACTGCACCATATTAAAGTTTGACAAGATCATTATTAAACACATCACACAGTAGGAGTATTTATGAGAGACGAATTATTACACACCCCCGATGGCGTCCGTGACATCTACAACGGCGAATGCACCAAAAAGCTGATCATTCAGGAAAAGCTGCATCAGGTACTGCTGCGGTACGGATATCACGATATCCAGACACCAACGTTTGAGTTCTTTGATATTTTCGGAAGCAAGATCGGTACAACACCTTCCAAGAATCTGTATAAGTTCTTTGACAAGGAAGGAAACACACTTGTGCTGCGCCCGGATTTCACACCTTCCATCGCGCGAAGTGCAGCCAAATACTATGTGGACGAGGATATGCCGATCAAGCTGTGCTATATGGGCAATACCTTTGTCAACCATTCCGATTATAAGGGACGCTTGAAGGAGACGACACAGTGCGGTGCCGAGCTGATGGGCGAGTCTGCGACCTCTTCCGACGCAGAGATCCTTGCGATGGTGGTAGAGTGCCTGCGTGCCTGCGGCTTGAAGGAGTTCCAGATCTCGGTCGGACATACACAGTTTTTAAACGGACTGTTAAATGCTGCCGGACTTGACGAGGACAGTATCAAGGAGATCCGCGAGCTTCTTTTTAATAAGAACTTTTTAGGCGTGGAGGAATACATCCAGCCCCTTTCTATTTGCGATAATTTAAAGGAATTGTTTGCGCTTCTTGGAAACTTTAACATTTCCCCGGACGAGCTTGCCGCTGCCAAGTGCTACGCGGCAGACTATCCGCAGATCGCCGAAGCCATCGACCATCTGATCGAGCTTTATTCCTTTTTACAGATATACGGAATCGAAAAATATGTTTCCTTTGAGCTTGGTATCCTAAGCGACTACCAGTATTATACCGGCATCATTTTCTCCGGGTATACCTACGGAACCGGAGAGCCAATCGTAAAGGGCGGAAGATACGATAAGCTGCTCAGCTACTTCGGAAAGAACACACCGGCGATCGGATTTGCCATTGTGGTCGATCAGCTTATGGCAGCGATCACCCGTCAAAAGATTGAGATCGACACTACAAATAATTCCGCTCTTTTGGTATTCCATCCGGAGAATTCTGCGGAAGCGATCCGCAAGGCGATGGTACTTCGTATGCAGGGTATGCTTGTCCAGACGACACAGTTTGATGACAAGAAATCCAAAGACGATTATTTCCGGTATGCCGTCAAGCAGCATATCAGCCGCGTAGAGTTTATGTAGGACAGCATCAGGGAGGAAACGAAAATGGATGAAAAGCGTTATTTAACATTTGCCCTCGGAAAGGGGCGACTTGCAAATAAGACCATGGATCTGTTTGAAAAGATCGGAATCACCTGCGAGGAGATCCGGGACAAGGACACCAGAAAGCTTATTTTTGTCAATGAGGAGCTGAAGCTTAAATTTTTCCTTGCGAAAGGTCCCGATGTGCCAACCTACGTTGAATACGGTGCGGCAGACATCGGAATCGTCGGAAAAGACACGATCCTTGAGGAGGGGCGCAACATATATGAAGTCCTCGACCTCGGCTACGGCAAGTGCCGCATGTGCATCTGTGGACCGGAGAGTGCCAGAGAGCTTTTGCAGCACCATGAGCAGATCCGGGTGGCAACCAAATACCCAAATATCGCCAAAGATTACTTCTACAACAAAAAACACCAGACCGTCGAGATCATCAAGTTAAACGGTTCGATAGAACTTGCTCCGATCGTTGGACTTTCTGAGGTGATATGTGATATTGTAGAGACAGGAACAACGTTAAAGGAAAACGGACTGATGGTTCTTGAGGAGGTATGTCCGCTGTCCGCGCGCGTTGTGGTCAATCAGGTCAGCATGAAGATGGAAAACGAGCGCATCACCAAGCTGATCCGCGATCTTAAAACAGTTATTTAATCAGAAAAGGAGAGGTCGAAAATGAGAATTGTAGAGTTAAATGCCGAGTCCAAGAAGGATCTGTTAGAAAACCTGTTAAAGAGAAGCCCGAACAATTACGGCGAATTTGAAGGCCGTGTCAACGATATCATCCAAAACGTCAGAGAGAAGAAGGACGAAGCGATTTTTGACTATACGAAGCGCTTTGATGGAGCAGATATCAATTCCGGCAATATTCTGGTAACAGAGGAGGAGATCAGGGAAGCGTACGCACAGGTGGACGAGAAGCTGCTTGGCGTTATCAGAAAGGCACTTGTCAATATCAGAAAGTATCACGAAAAGCAGATGCAAAACTCTTGGTTCACCTGCGAGGGCGGCATCATTTTGGGACAGAAGGTTATCCCGCTTAACATCGCCGGTGTATATGTGCCGGGCGGCAAAGCCGTATATCCTTCCTCCGTTCTTATGAATGTCCTCCCGGCAAAGGTTGCAGGCGTTCCGCGCATTGTCATGTGTACCCCTCCGGGAAAGGATGGAAAGGTATATCCATCCACCCTCGTTGCAGCAAAAGAGGCAGGTGTTGACGAGATCTACAAGGTCGGCGGCGCACAGGCGATCGCTGCGATGGCGTTTGGAACCGAGAGTGTGCCGAAGGTTGACAAGATCGTCGGACCGGGCAACATCTATGTTGCACTTGCAAAAAAGGCTGTGTTCGGCTACGTCAGCATCGATTCCATCGCCGGACCGAGTGAGATCCTTGTACTTGCAGACGAGACTGCAAACGCGCGCTATGTTGCCGCAGATCTGTTGTCTCAGGCAGAGCATGATGAGATGGCATCTGCGATCCTCATCACCACAAGCAAGAAGCTTGCCGAGGAAGTATCAAAGGAAGTAGATCAGTTCGTTGCCATGCTTTCAAGAAAAGAGATTATCCAGAAATCCCTCGACAACTACGGGTATATTCTGGTTGCTCCGACGATGGAAGATGCGATCGACGCAACCAACGAGATTGCTTCCGAGCACATGGAGATCGTTACCAAAGATCCGTTCCATGTAATGACACGCATCAAGAATGCCGGCGCGATCTTTATCGGGGAATATTCTTCCGAGCCGCTTGGCGACTATTTTGCAGGACCGAACCATGTACTTCCGACAAACGGCACCGCCAAATTTTTCTCTGCACTGTCCGTTGACGACTTTATCAAGAAATCAAGCATTATTTCTTATTCAAGAGAAGCGCTCGAACCGATCCACAAGGACATCGAAACCTTCGCAGAGTGTGAGCATCTGACCGCCCACGCGAACTCGATCCGCGTGCGTTTTGAATAGACCGAGATAAACTTGTAAGCGAGGTATTATTATGTCAGAACGAATTTCAAAATTGACACGAAAGACAAAAGAAACCGACATCGCAATCTCTTTTTCCATCGATGGGAGCGGAAAGAGCCAGATCAGCACCGGTATCGGCTTCTTTAATCACATGTTAGACGGCTTTGCCAGACACGGCTTTTTTGATCTGGACGTAAACTGTGAGGGAGACCTTGCGGTGGATTGCCATCACACCATCGAGGACTGCGGTATCGTTCTCGGAAATGCGATAAAGAATGCGCTCGGCGACAAAAAGGGCATCAAGCGCTACGGAAGCTGCATCCTGCCGATGGATGAGACGCTTGTTCTGTGCGCGATCGACCTGTCCGGCAGACCATATCTGAATTTTGAGGCAGAGTTTACCGTCGAGAAGGTCGGATACATGGATACCGAGATGGTAAAGGAGTTCTTCTATGCGATTTCTTACGCTGCAGGAATGAATCTGCACATCAAGGTATTAAACGGCGGCAACAACCATCACATGATCGAGGCTATGTTTAAAACCTTCGCGCGCGCACTGGATGAGGCAACGACCATCGATCCGCGCATCACCGATATTTTATCAACGAAAGGAAGCTTATCATAGATATGGAACAGAAAAATATTGTGGCGACCTTGTACTTAAAAAACGGAAAGGCAGTGCGATCCTTTGACGATTTTACCGAGATTGAAAATGTCTATGATCTCTGCCGCCTGTACAACGACAGCGGAATTGACAAGATCATCATTTTTGACCTTTCCACCGATGATGACGAGCATGCCAATAATATCAATACCATCAAGATCATCAACCGCAACATCAGCATTAAGGTATGTGCAGGAGGTAACATTAACCGGATCGAGGATGTTAAGAAATTACTTTATGCAGGATGCCTTCAGGTCATCATTAACGGCTCCAAGCCGGGAAGTGTGGAGCTTGCGGATGAGGCAAGTGAACGTTTCGGCAAGGACCGCATCCTAGTATCGGTGTCCACCGTTGACTTTTTATATAAGCATCAAAAAGGACTTGAGGATGTCATCCATGAGCTTCTAGTATTAAATATGGACATCATGGATGCCATTGAAAATATCACATCGGTTCCTTACGTTGTAAATATGCCGGAATTTAACTATGACACGATCGTGCAGATGTTAAAGCGCAGCACCATCCGCGGCATTGCCGGCAATTTTATCAATGATCCGACCACAGACATTATGAAGTTAAAGTCGCGCCTGTCTGGCGACGGCATAAAGATGGACAATTTTGCCCCGGATCTCAAGTGGTCTGACTTAAAGTTAAACTCCGACGGGATGGTTCCGGTTATCGTTCAGGACTACCGCACCGACGAGGTCTTAATGTTAGCCTACATGAACGAGGAGGCATTCAACACCACCATCAATATCGGCAAGATGACCTATTACAGCAGAAGCCGCAAGGAGCTTTGGACAAAGGGACTGACCTCCGGACATATTCAATTCGTAAAATCATTGACGGCAGACTGTGATTTTGATACCATTCTTGCGAAGGTTTCACAGGTAGGCGCAGCATGCCATACCGGAAACCGTTCCTGCTTCTTTAACAATATTGTCAAGAAGGAGTGCATTGAGAAGAATCCGCTCAAGATCTTCGAGGAGGTCTACGCAACGATCGCTGACCGCAAGGAGACACCTCGCGACGGTTCGTACACCAACCACCTGTTTGAGCAGGGAATTGACAATATCCTAAAGAAATTGGGCGAAGAGTGCACCGAGATTGTGATTGCTGCCAAGAATCCGGGAGAGAATGAGATCAAATACGAGATTTCCGACTATATGTACCACCTGATGGTGCTGATGGTTGAAAAGGGCGTTACCTGGGAGGACATCACAAACGAGCTTGCACAACGATAATATATACAAGTTAGGAAAACAGACATGACAAAATTAGCATTAAGCGATGAAATATTGATGCAGATCGATAAGCCTGCGCGCTATATCGGCAATGAACTGAATGCGGTAAAAAAGGACAAAGCGGATGTTGACATCCGCTTTGCTATGTGTTTCCCGGATGTTTATGAGATCGGTATGTCGCATTTAGGAATCCAGATCCTGTACGATATGTTCAACAAACGAAGCGATACCTGGTGTGAGAGAGTCTATTCCCCGTGGCCGGATCTGCATGCCATTTTAAAGGAGCAGAATATCCCACTGTTCGGGCTTGAATCACAGGAGCCGTTAAAGGACTTTGATTTTATCGGGATCACACTACAGTATGAGATGTGTTATACCAATATTTTACAGATCCTTGACCTGTCCCAGATCCCGCTTTTATCCAAGGCGCGCACCGAGAAAGATCCGATCGTCATCGGCGGCGGTCCATGCTCCTACAATCCGGAACCGATCGCAGATTTCTTTGACATCTTCTACATCGGGGAGGGTGAGGTTGTATACGATAAGCTGTTAGAGCTTTACAAGGAGCACAAAAAGGGCAATTATGACCGGGCTGCTTTTTTACATGAAGCTGCAAAGATTCCGGGTCTTTATATTCCTTCTCTGTATGAGGTGACCTACAAGGAGGACAATACCATTGCCTCCTTTACACCGGTCTATGACGATATCCCGCGCACGATCAAGAAACAGGTGGAGATGCAGCTTTCCGAGGCTGTCTATCCGGAGAAGCCTGTCGTTCCGTTTATCAAGGCGACACAGGATCGTATCGTCCTTGAGATCCAGCGCGGCTGCATCCGCGGCTGCCGTTTCTGTCAGGCGGGAATGATCTACCGCCCGAACCGCGAAAAGCGCGTCAGCGACCTGAAAGAGAAGGCTCGCCAGATGATCCGAAACACCGGATACGAGGAGATTTCGCTCAGCTCATTAAGCTCCTCCGACTACAAGGAATTGCCGGAGCTTTTGGACTTTTTAATCGATGAATGCAAGGATCAGCATATCAATATTTCCCTTCCGTCCCTGCGTATTGACGCATTTTCACTCGATGTCATGAGCAAGGTACAGGATGTGAAGAAGAGCAGTCTTACATTCGCACCGGAGGCTGGTTCCCAGCGAATGCGAAATGTCATCAACAAGGGACTTACCGTTGAAAATATCCTAGGAGGTGCCGAGGAAGCGTTTAAGGGCGGCTGGAACAAGGTAAAGCTGTACTTTATGCTCGGACTTCCGACCGAGACCGAGGAGGATATGCGTGCGATTCCGGAGCTTGCCAACGATATTGCAGCTTTGTACTATGACACGGTTCCGAAGGAGCAGCGCAACGGCAAGTGTCAGGTTACGATCAGCACCTCGTTCTTCGTACCGAAGCCGTTTACCCCGTTCCAGTGGGCAGGCATGTTCACACCGGAGGATTATCTCGGACGTGCGAAGATCGTAAACGATCATTTGAAGGAGCAGCTAAACCACAAGAGCATCCGCTACAACTGGCATGAGGCTGACGTTACCGTTTTGGAAGGACTTCTCGCAAGAGGTGACCGCCGCGTTGCTAAAGCGATCCTGTATGTATATGAGCACGGCGGATTTTTTGATGCGTGGCGCGAATTTTTCGATTATAGCCGCTGGCTGGAAGCGTTTGAAGCGTGCGGGATCTCCATTGATTTCTACGCTTTGCGCGAACGTCCGCTCGACGAGGTTCTGCCATGGGATTTTATTGATATCGGCGTAAACAAGGAATTTATGATCCGTGAATGGAATCAGGCTCACAAGGAGACCGTTACCCCGAACTGCCGCATGCGCTGTTCCGGCTGCGGTGCAAAAGAATTTCACGGAGGTGTCTGCTATGAAGATAAGAATTAAATTCCGCCGGTTCGGCACGATGAAGTTCCTCGGACACTTGGATCTTATGCGCTATTTCCAAAAGGCAGTCCGCCGCGCGCAGATCGACATCTGCTATTCGGAGGGCTATTCCCCGCACCAGATTATGTCCTTCGCCGCACCTCTCGGCGTTGGGATCACAAGCGACGGAGAGTATTTTGATATTGAAGTAAAAAGCACGATGAACACGAAGCAGGCACTTGAAGCACTTAACGCAACGATGGTTGAAGGGATTGAAGTCACCGGATATGTGGCACTTCCCGACAATGCCAAAACGGCGATGGCGATCGTTGCCGCAGCAGATTACCGGTTGACCTTTAAGGAAGGCTATGAGAGTCCTTGCAGCACGTTAGAGTGGCAGGAGCACATCCGCACACTGTTTGCAGAGCAGGATTCCTTTACCATTTTAAAGAAAACAAAAAAGAGCGAGCGTGAGGTTGACTTAAAGCCGCTTGTATACAAGTTTTCGGTTGACGGGGACGAAAATGGAAAGCCTGCATTTTTCCTTCAGGTGTCCACCGGAAGTATCGACAACATCAAGCCGGAACTGGTGCTTGCATCCTTATATGAAAAGCTCGGCTACACCTATGATGAGCGTGCGATCCAGATCCACCGTCTTGAGGTCTACACAAGAGACGATGCCGGAGCACTGGTATCGCTTTTGGATCTCGGCACTCCGATTGAATAACCGCCATACCGTATATCGTAAGAAGAAAGAAACATGAAACGACTTGCCATAACAAATGTTACGATCAAAGAGAAAAACTATCTTGCATATATCGCACTGAATGAGCGGCGGGATTTTGTGGACTTCCAGCTGTATCCTTCCGATGGTGTTTCCCTGACCGGAAGCATCGTGATCGGACGTGTGGATCATGTTGTCACAAATATCTCTGCCGCGTTTGTCCGCATCACACCGGAGATCACCGGCTATCTGCCGCTTTCTGAGCTTTCAAACGCTGTTTTTACCAGAAAACAATCCAAAACCGCGCCGATCAGCGAGGGGGACGAGCTGCTTGTCCAGATCGAGAAGGATGCTGTCAAGACGAAGGCACCGGTTCTTACCACAAAACTTACCCTCACCGGGCGATATGCGATCCTTACCCGCGGAAATACCACGCTCGGCGTCTCCAAAAAGATCGAGGCGTTAAAGCGTCAGGAGCTTACCGGACTGCTTACAGGGGCAGTGACCGATAATATCGATTATAACTATGGTATCGTTCTTCGCACCAACGCTTCCAAGGTTGCGGACGAGGCGATCGTTTCCGATCTGACGGAGCTTACCGATACCTACCGAGGTATGTTAGATACCTGTACGCACCTTTCGGCGTACACAAGGCTGTACACCCCGATTCCGGATTATCTGCGCCGGCTGCAGACGCTGCGCGACTTTGATCGGGCGGTGGTCACCGGTGCATCCTCCGGTACAGACAGTGTAGAATACGATGACATCTATACGGATATCCCACAGGTGTATGAGCAGATCCGGGCTTTTTTGCCCTATATCGCTGCTTCGCGGCTTGTCCTGTATAACGATCCGGATCTGTCACTTGGCACGCTCTACAACGTTCCCGGCAATATCGAGAAGCTCTTATCCAACAAAATATGGCTGAAATCCGGCGCAAACATCATCCTTGAGCAGCTTGAGACACTGACCTTTATCGATGTTAACTCCGCTAAGAACATGAAGAAGGACAAAAAAGCACTTGCCGTCAATAAGGAAGCCGCTGTGGAAGCGGCACGCCAGTTAAGACTCCGCAACATCAGTGGCATGATCCTGATCGACTTTATCAATATGGATGACAAGGAGCAGGAGAGTACGCTGATCGCCTGCCTGAAAGAGGAGTTGAAAAAGGATGTTGTTCCCTGCCAGTTCATCGATATTACAAGGCTTGGGCTGGTCGAGCTTACACGCAAAAAAAACAATAAATCTTTGAAAGAAATAGTTGACGTCCAATAGGACTTATGCTATTATACATGAGTATGCCGCACAGTGTGGTTTAAAGTCTGTCCATTTTTAGGCAGCACCGAAACTGGCGAGTAATGATAAATAGGAGGTGCCATTATGTACGCAATCATAGCAACAGGTGGTAAACAGTACAAAGTATCCGAAGGCGATATCATTACCATTGAAAAGCTTGGTGTGGAGGCTGGTGAGAAAGTTACTTTCGATCAGGTCTTAGTTGTAGGCGGAGATGATCTTAAGGTTGGAGCTCCAACCGTTGACGGAGCATCCGTTGAGGCTTCTGTAGTTAAAGAAGGCAGAGGCAAGAAGGTTATCGTTTACAAGTATAAGAGAAAAACCGGTTACCACAAGAAGAACGGCCACAGACAGGCGTTCACCCAGGTTAAGATTGAAAAGATCAACGCGTAATCGATAGGAATTGTTATGATTTATATAACGATTTTTCAGAATCAGGGAGAGATCCGCGAGTTTAACTGCATTGGACATGCTGAGTATGCTGAGGCAGGATCGGATATTGTGTGTGCCGGAGTTTCCGCTCTGGTCATCAATGCGATCAATTCCTTGGAGAAGCTGACTGGGACGAAGTTCTCGCTTGTGACGGATGATGAGACCGACAGTGGTCTGATCGATGTTACATTTTCAAAGAATTTATCTTCGGGTGCGAAGCTTCTTATGGATTCCATGATTCTGGGCTTACAAGGAATACAAAATGATTATGGGGACGAGTTCCTCATGTTAGAATTCAAGGAGGTGTAAGACATGTTGAATATGAACCTTCAGTTTTTTGCTCATAAAAAGGGAGTTGGTTCTACAAAGAACGGCCGTGATTCCGAGTCTAAGAGATTAGGAGCAAAGAGAGCAGACGGACAATTCGTAAAAGCTGGAAACATTCTTTACAGACAGCGTGGAACGAAGATTCGCCCAGGTGTTAATGTTGGCATCGGCGGAGACGATACATTATTTGCAAAGGTAGATGGTGTATTAAGATTCGAGAGAGTTGGAAGAGACAAGAAGCAGGCTTCTGTTTATCCAGTAGTTAACGAGTAAGATTCAATGTGGACCCGGCTATACATTAGCCGGGTCTGTTTGTTTTGAGGTAGAAAATTATGTTTGCAGATCGTGCAAAAATCATTATAAAATCAGGAAAAGGCGGCGACGGACATGTATCCTTCCGCCGTGAAAAATACGTTCCGGACGGTGGTCCGGATGGCGGCGACGGTGGCAAGGGCGGCGACGTGATCTTTGAGGTCGACGAGGGGCTCAACACCTTGACCGACTACCGCCACAGAAGAAAATTCGCAGCGACTCCGGGTGAGCAGGGCGGCAAGCGCAACTGCCACGGCAGGAATGGTGAGGATCTCATCTTAAAGGTTCCGGAGGGAACCATCATAAAGGATGCAGAGTCCGGCAAAGTCATCGCGGATATGTCCGGCGCCAACCGCCGTGTGACCGTTCTGCGTGGTGGCAGAGGCGGACTTGGCAACCAGCATTTTGCGACCTCCACCATGCAGGCACCGAAGTACGCACAGCCGGGACAGGAAGCGATCGAGATTGAAGTTCAGCTTGAGCTTAAGGTTATCGCGGATGTTGGACTTGTCGGCTTCCCAAATGTCGGCAAATCGACCTTTTTATCGCGCGTGACCAACGCACAGCCGAAGATCGCCAACTATCACTTTACCACCTTGCAGCCGAATCTCGGTGTCGTGGATATGGAAGATGGCAACGGCTTCGTCATCGCAGATATTCCGGGACTGATCGAGGGTGCATCGGAGGGTGTTGGACTCGGTCACGAATTTTTGCGTCATATTGACCGTACAAAGGTCATGGTGCATATTGTGGATGCCGCAGGCACCGAGGGACGCGATCCGATCGCAGATATCAAGGCGATCAACAAGGAGCTTGCCGCATACAATCCTGAGCTTTTAAAGAAGCCGCAGGTCATTGCAGCCAACAAGATGGATGCCGTTTACGGGGATGAGAATGAGATCATCCAGAAGCTTCGCGACGAGTTTGAGAAGGATGGAATCAAGGTATATCCGATTTCAGCGGTCAGCGGACAGGGACTTCGTGAGTTACTGTTTGAGATCCGCGACCTTTTGGCAAAATGCCCGAAGGAAACATTTGTCTATGAGCCTGAGTTCGATCCAGCACTCAACTTCTTTAAGGACGAGCCATACACCGTAACGCGCGCGGACGACGGAGCGTTTGTCGTTGAGGGACCGAAGATCGACAAGATGCTCGGTTACACGAACATCGAGTCCGAGAAGGGCTTTTTGTTCTTCCAGAAGTTCTTAAAGGAGCAGGGCATCTTAAAAGACCTTGAGGAGAGAGGTATCGTAGACGGTGACACCGTTCGTATGTACGGACATGAATTTGATTATTATAAATAGGAGATTACTATGAATCTTTCAAGCAAACAAAGAGCTTATCTTGGCTCATTAGCCAGCACTATGGATCCGATCTTCCATATCGGCAAGGCTTCCCTGACACCGGAGATCGTCGAAGCGCTCGATGCCGCCCTCGAAAAGCGTGAGCTGATCAAGGTTGGTGTCTTAAAGAACTGTCTTGATGATCCGAAGGAGATCGCAAACGCGATCGCGGAGCGCACGCATTCCACCGTGGTAAAGGTGATCGGAAAAAAGATGATCTTTTACCGCAAGCCGAAGAAAAACGCTAAGATCAATCTTCCGGAATAAGCTATGCAGATCGGTATCCTGGGCGGATCGTTCGATCCGATACACAACGGTCATCTGTATATGGCGCAAAAGGCGCTCGAAGAATGTGGCTTAGATGAAGTGTGGCTGATGCCGGCAGGACATTCTCCAAACAAGAAGGAGAGCGCTATGACACCGGCTGCGATGCGGCTTGCGATGTGTGAGCTTGCCAGCGGATGCAGCGACCACATCAAGGTCTGTTCCGTCGAGGTGGACTCCGACGAGACGAGTTACACCTACCGGACACTGCAAAAGCTTCACGCCTGCCATCCGGACGATACCTTTTACTTTATCATGGGTGCCGATTCGCTTGCCTATTTTAAGCACTGGGTGCATCCAGAGATCATAAGCAGTCTTGCCGTTTTACTCATTGTAAACCGGGGCGTGTATTCCAAGCCGGAGCTTACGGCGATGGCAGATGACATAAAAGAGCAGTTTCCGGCGGATATCCGTTTCTTGGAATGCCCGAAATATAACATTTCCTCGCGGAATATCCGAAAGGCAATCGGGGACGGCATCAACGTCCAAAAGGAACTCCCTCCGGAAGTGCTTGCATATATCCGGCAAAACGGACTTTACCAAATCATATAGTATTGGAAGTGTAAGATCATGGATATTATTGAGATACGCAAAAAGCTGAAAAAAGAGTTGGACAAAGACCGGTACGAACACACCAAGGGCGTGATGTACACCGCCGGCTGTCTGGCAATGGCACATGAATACGACATCGACAAGGCAATGCTTGCCGGACTGTTGCATGACTGCGCCAAATGCCTTGAGGACGAGGAGAAGATCGCTCTATGTGAAAAGTATCATGTGCTCATCTCCGAAGCCGAATTTGCCAATCCTACGCTGTTACACGCAAAGGCAGGCGCGATCCTTGCAGAGACCAAATACGAGGTCACAGACCCGCAGATCCTGCATGCGATCTCGGTGCATACGACCGGCGAGCCAAATATGAGCACGCTTGATAAGATCATCTATATCGCAGATTATATCGAGCCGCGCAGAGACAAGGCTCCGCACTTGAAGGAGCTTCGTGCATTGGCATTTCAGGATCTGGATGCCTGCACCGCGGAGATCCTGTACGATACCCTGCATTTTTTGCAGGGACGCAAGGGTTCGATCGATCCGGCAACCGAAATTACTTATGAATTTTATAAACCATATCAAAAGGAGCAGCCATGGAGACATTAGAATTAGTTAAAAAAGCAGTAGATGCGCTTTCGGACAAGAAAGCCGAGGATATCTCAGTTATTGACATCCACAATGTGTCAACGATCGCAGATTATTTTATCATTGCAAACGGTTCCAACGTGAACCAGCTCGGTGCAATGCAGGATGCCGTCGATGAAGCAATGTACAAATCCGGCGTTCACGCAAAGCAGATCGAGGGAAACCGCAGTTCCACCTGGATCCTTATGGATTATCAGGATGTCATCGTGCATCTGTTTTCCAAGGAAGACCGCCTGTTCTATGATCTTGAGAAGATCTGGAAGGATGGAAAGAGAGTAGCGCTGGAAGAGTTGTAAGAGTTATAGAGAAAGAATTAAGCCTCCGGCGTTGATGACGTTGGCTTATTATAAAAATAAGGCAGACACTTTGTGATAGATCATTCTATACAAAAGTGCCTGCCTTTTCTGTTGTTATCATAGCAGTCCTGTCAGCAGCTGCCCCTTATCTTAAAAGAAACGGAACACGCCGAACACCTTGCCGAGGATCTCGCAGTCCGGGACAATGATCGGGTCCATCGTGTCATTCTCCGGCTGGAGGCGGATATGGTCAGCCTCTTTGTAGAAGGTCTTGACTGTGGCAGAATCATCGACAAGTGCTACGACCATATCTCCGTTGCGCGCGGAATTGCACCGCTCGACAAGGATCTGGTCTCCATCCATGATTCCCGCGTTGATCATGCTCTCACCCTTAACCTTGAGCATGAAAGATTCTGCATTCGGCATGAACTCTGCCGGAATAGGGAAGTAGCTGTCGATATTCTCAACTGCAAGGATCGGCTCGCCTGCAGCGACACGCCCTACCATAGGAACATTCACCACCTCGCGGCGGGTAAGGTTAAAATTATCGTCTATGATCTCGATCGCGCGCGGCTTGGTTGGATCGCGGCGGATATAACCGTTCTTCTCAAGTGACTCCAGATGGGAGTGTACCGATGAGGTGGACTTGAGCTTGACAGCCTCACAGATATCGCGAACGGTAGGAGGATAGCCCTTATTAAGGATTTCCTGCTTAATATAATCAAGGATCTGCTGCTGTTTATCTGTAATTTTACCGTATGACATAAATCTCCTCCTTCATATATGCAACGTTCGTTGTCTGTATTGATAGTAACATATCTCTCCGGAAAAAGCAAACATATATTCGCGAATGTTTGTTCGATTTTTCTATTGACAAACGTTTGTTCGTGTATTATAGTATGGCTATACAAACAAATGTTCGTTCGCAGAGGAGATGTGTATTATGAGAGCATACAATGACAAATTATCCGAGAGAGTTAATTCACAGTTAGCAAAGAGAGAGCGTACTGTCCGTTTCCAGAAGCGCTTCCTTGCAATCGCAGGCATTCTTATCGTTTCTCTTGTTATCATACTTGGCACAAGCATCCGCGCTTTTGCAAGTTCCCACAACGAGAAGAAGCCTGTATATAAATATTACACCAGCATTCAGGTGCAAAGTGGCGACACCTTATGGTCACTTGCCGATACCTACATCGACCAGTACAACGTCGACAAAAGTGATTACATCGATGAGGTATGCAGCCTCAACCAGCTTCAGGATGGCCAGATTCACGCCGGACAGCACATTGTTGTCGCATACTATTCGACGGAGATCAAATAAGGGCTAATAGACTGCACTTTAAGGAAAGCAGAGTCAGAAATCATTCGACAATTTTTGATTCTGCTTTTTTACTTCTTTCATCCATGTTTTTATGAGATTCCCTCGCTTGAAAAGTAAAAAAATTTCATATATAATTTATATGAAGTTTAAATATTAAACCGACTTAATTATCATTTAAGAAGTTTAAGTTTTAGATTCTATAAAAGGGAATTGCTATGTTTAAGTTATTTTACGTTATTTTCATGAATCTGTTCCGTGCGCCATACATGATCCCAAAGATGCGCAAATACGCAGACCATCCGGATAAGTATTCCGAGGAGAAGCGCTATGCACTTGTGCAGCATGCCATCTATCTTATGAACCGCACCGGAAAGATCACCACAAAGGCTTACGGTCTGGAGAACCTTCCAAAAGAGGGTGGATATATGATGTATCCAAACCATCAGGGCAAATATGACGTATTGGGGATCATCTACACGCATAAGGAACCGTGTTCTTTCGTCATTGACAAACGAAAATCACATACCATTCTGGTGCGTGAGGTCGTTGATCTTGTTCAGGGTAAGCGTCTGGAGAAGAACAATCCAAGACAGGGCATCAATATCATCAATGATGTTGCAGAGGAAGTCAAAAACGGCAAACGGTATGTCCTCTTTCCGGAGGGCGGTTATAATTTTAACAACCGCAATAAGATCTGTAATTTCAAGGCGGGCAGTTTTAAGATCGCGCTGAAATCCCACATGCCGCTCGTACCGATCGCACTGATTGATTCTTACAAGGTCTTTAACAGTTTTCATTTAGGACCGATAACAACCTACATCTATTATCTGGAGCCGATCACATACGAGGAATACAAGGATATGCGGACGCAGGAGATTGCCGCACTTGTCAAATCACGAATTGAGGAGAAGTTGAAAGAGACAGGGCATTAGTCGTGAGGCAATTTTTATTTCACCTCTAATCAAAGAAAACGAAATGATACTTTGTTTTCCTTAGTATCATTCTTCCCTTAAATGTACATGCTTTGCAGCCTCTCTGCGACGTTCATCCTCAAGGGCAGCGTAGTGCTTCCGCGTCGTATTTACATCCTTATGTCCAAGCACATCTGCAACAAGATAGATATCTCCGGTTTCCTTGTAAAGATTTGTTCCGTATGTACTTCTAAGTTTATGCGGTGTGATATTTTTTACACTGGTGACAAGTCTTGAATATTTCTTCACGAGATTTTCTACTGCACGAACCCCGATCCGCTTGCGTTGCATAGACAAAAAGAATGCTTCCTCGCTCCCCGGCATAGCGGTAATGCCTTTCCGCTCCTCCAAATAGTCATGAAGGGCAATAGCGACCTCGTCTCCAAAGTAAACAACAACCTCAGCCCCACCTTTCCTATGAACCTTTACCCCGAAGTTGTTCCAATCAATATCTGCCATATCGATTCCCACACACTCTGAAACACGGATACCGGTTCCAAGGAGCAAAGTCACGATAGCAAGATCACGGTTTTTTGTTTTCTCATGGTAGCTTCCCTGCCTTTTTGTAAGATCCTCGCCGGATTCTACCTTGTCTAACATCTCAACCATTTCGTCTACGTCCAGACGCACGATCGCCTTATCATGAATTTTAGGCATATCAACCTTGCAGGCAGGGTTTGTATCGATCATTTCGTTTTTAAAGAAATAATTATAGAAGGTGCGGAGAGAAGATAGTTTCCGTTTTAACCCGCGTTCTTCATTTGTGTGAGCCTCGCCGTCCTTTTCGTAAACACGAAGATGATAGATGTACTCCTCAATATCTACCGGGCGGATCTGATCTAGGATTGAGATTGGAAGCTCCCGGATCTCCATCTTTGCACAGATTGGATTATTCTTATGCATATAATCAAAGAAAACAGATAGATCGTATGCATACGCCAATCGAGTCCTAGAAGATGTAGTTGCCTCAAGCGACATAAAAAACTGCGTACAGTACGGTGGAAGCGTAGACAATATTTCGCGCAGCTTAAGCTCATTCTTTATGTTTTGTGTCTCGTAATATGCTTTATCTTTCATAAATTCCAATCCTCGATTTTTCCTTCTTTGATTGCGTGAAACAGTCGTTTTTTCACGCCTGGATTTTCCTTGTTCAGTTGCCGGACAAGCGATTTTATGTATTCACGCTTGGTGTGTCCGTCGTATGGGCATGGATTCTTAACTATGGTAAACTGCATCCGGTGCATAAAGCCTATGACATCGCATTCCGGCGCATACATAAGCGGACGTATCACGGTAAGCCCTGTCCGGTCAAGCTTCGTGACCGGAGGAAATGCGGAGAATTTGCCCTCATAGATCAGCGACATCAGCATAGTCTCGATCATATCATCCATGTGGTGTGCGTATGCAACCTTATTGCATCCAAATTGTAAAGCCGCATCATTTAAAGCACCCTTTCGGAGCCTTGCGCAGAGAGAGCAGTAGGACTTATTGGACTGATTCCGCCCTACGATTTCGCCGATCTGTGTATGAACAACGTGATATTCAACATCCAGCTGCTCACACAACGCCTTAAGCGGCGCAATATCAAAATTTTCATAGCCCAGATCAACCGTAATTGCTTTTATCGAAAAAGGAACCGAATAAAAATTTCTAAGTCCCGCAAACGCATATAATAAAGCAATCGAGTCCTTACCACCGGACAAGCCAACGGCGATCACATCATCCGGATCAATCATTTTATAATCGTCAAGTGCCTGCCGCACATAACTGTACAATTTTTGGATTTTCATTGTTTTCTCCTGATAGATTGGTATAATCTATATAAATGTAACAAAAGAAAGGAACTTATATATCATGAAATTTGTAATCCAACGAGTTACCGCAGCAAGCTGTACCGTCGACGGAACCGTAACCGGCGCAATCAAGGACGGCTTTTGTGTCTTCATCGGTGTGGCAGAAACCGACACCAAGCAGATCGCCGACAAAATGATCCAAAAGCTCATCGGAATGCGTATCTTCAGCGATGAAAACGACAAGATCAATCTGTCCCTGCACGATATCAACGGAAGCCTGCTTTTAATATCGCAATTTACGTTATATGCGAATTGCCGCAAGGGCAACCGCCCATCCTTTACCGACGCCGGTAAGCCGGATATGGCAAACGAGATGTACGAATACATCATCTCCGAATGCAAAAAACAGATTCCAAACGTCCAAACCGGTATATTCGGCGCCGATATGAAGTTGGAGATCCATAATGACGGACCATTTACAATTATTCTGGATTCAAATGATTTGGCTATTTAGTATTAAGAAATTTAGATTAGCAAACTATAAATCATATCAAGAAAAAGGATGGAAAATCTTAAGACATGAAAATAGATAAAAATTTTTCTACATAATCATTAGGAAATGCCTAAGAAGTAGATGTTAACTATAATATTGTATTTGAAGCGATAATGATTGAAAACGGATTATATCTACGGATAGTTTGATGAAAAGGGCTTAGTTGAAATGCAAGCA
>CAVDTR010000004.1:0-124251 GCA_963612015.1 Lachnospiraceae bacterium
ATTCTTATTATTCTAATTAAATATCTGTTGTTTTCAATCTGCTACTTTTTCCCAAGATCTGCCGGTCCAAAGCCGAGCGGCAGCATCTCTTCGAGTGTGTACTCCTTGTAATCATCCGGGTTCTTTGCCACATAGACATGAAACGTCTTTGGATCACAGAACTCCATCATGACCTGTCTGCACACGCCGCATGGTCCACAGTAGGTAGACGGAAGCTCTCCCGTCCTGCCGCCGACAATGGCAATCGCGGTAAACTCCCGCTCGCCCTCACTGACTGCCTTGAAAAAGGCGGTACGCTCTGCGCAGTTCGTCGGTGTGTAGGACGCATTTTCGATGTTGCAGCCCTGATATACCCTGCCGTCCGCCGTGAGGAGCGCGGCACCGACCGCCCACCCGGAATACGGGATGTAGGCGCTTTCTCTTGCTTTTAATGCCAGTTCGATCAATTCACTTATCTGCATAATATTTCCTCCGCAATCTATACTTATTCTCTGCCGCGGAACAAAAAGGCAGCATCCGTCTCGGTCATAAGTCAAAGGAGACTTGATACTGCCTTATCTGCCATTTTCTAACGGCTTCCCTTATCGTATGGAATACCTTCTGCCTTCGGTGCGCGTGACTGCTTGGAAGTAAATGCAAGCACGATCAGCGAGATCACATACGGCAGCATGTTGTAAATACCACTTGGGATATTTAAGTTCACAAGGAAATCAAATCCAAAGTATACGTTGGACAATGCGCGGAAGAATCCGAACAACAGCGCTGCAAGCGCAATGTTCTGCGGCTTCCACTTACCAAAGATCATAACGGCAAGTGCAAGAAATCCGAATCCTGCCACACCATACTCAAACTTCCACTCGGAAACACCTGTCGTAATATAGCAGATACCGCCGAGTCCTCCGAGCACGCCGGAGATCAGCACGCCCGCCCAGCGCATCTTGTATACGTTGATACCAACGGAGTCAGCCGCCTGCGGGTGCTCACCACACGCCATAAGGCGGAGTCCGAATTTGGTCTTGTACAATACGATATAAGACACGATGATAACGATCACCGTGATCAGCATAAACCAACTGAACTCAAATCCGTTGATATTGATGATAAACGCCTTCTTCTGTTCGATGTACTGCACGATGGAAGAATGGTCGTCCGGATTGCTGATGGTATTGATAGACTTTACGATAACGGTTGCAAGTGCTGCACCAAGCATGTTAAGTGCAGTTCCAACGATCGTCTGATCCGCCTTAAAATGGATTGCCGCAACCGCAAGCAACGCAGAATATGCAAGTCCCAGCAAAATGCTTGCTAAGATTGTCACAACTACGATCACAAATGCAGGAGTTCCGCCTGGGAGGTATTTCATTGTGAGCGCACCACCCATAGCGCCCATGACCATGATTCCTTCCAGTCCTAAGTTGATGACACCGGAGTGCTCGGAGAAGCATCCGCCAAGTGCTACCAAAGAAAGAATACAAGCAAATAAAAGTGTGTACTGAATCAATAATGCCATTACTTGTCTCCTCCTTTCTCAGCTGCCGCTTTGGCAGCCTTTTTCTCTTCTGACTTTGCAATGCCCGCATTCATCGCATACTTGATAAATGCCACAAAACCGCACAGATAAATGATCAGCGAAGAGATCAGGTCTGAGATCTGTGAGCAGTAAACGCTAAGATCTACATTGGAGCCGCCATCCGTAATATGCTGGATAAAGAAGGAGGAGAAGATGGCACCGATCGGGTTTAGGCCTCCGAGGAAGGCTGCCGCGATACCGTTAAAGCCCATGCCCGGAACGGAAGCGATCGTTACCTGCCACTGTTCCATATCCGTCTGATACATAAAGGAGCCTGCAAGTCCGGCAAGCACACCGCTGATCACCAGTGAAAGGATCACATTGCGTTTTTCTGCCATTCCGCAGTATTTTGCTGCATTCTTGTTAAATCCGGTTGCCTTTAACTCATAGCCAAGCTTCGTCTTTTCCAGAAGAACCCATACCAGAATCGCA
Source organism: Lachnospiraceae bacterium (assembly GCA_963612015.1). Lineage (GTDB taxonomy): Bacteria > Bacillota > Clostridia > Lachnospirales > Lachnospiraceae > Roseburia. The sequence continues at coordinate 2,003 of CAVDTR010000004.1, forward strand.
AAGATAACAGCGAGCGGGATCGCGATTCCCACATACTTGTTATCACCAAATACAGAGGTCATTCCAAGCGACGGAAGGATTGCCTTCGGTCCCTTGTTCTGCAGCGGATATGTATATGCGCTGCTGGCATCCTTTGCCTGACTTAAAACCATGTTCGTAAAATAAAGTCCGATCCAGTTGAGCATGATACCGGAAATTACCTCGTTGACGTTGGCATACGCCTTGAGCAGACCGGTGATTGCTCCGTATACGCCACCTGCAACAGCAGCTAAGATCATGCATGGTAGCCATCCCCATCCAAGCACGATCGCCGCATACAGGCACGCACATGCGCCCATAACATACTGTCCGGCTGCTCCGATGTTGAAAAGACCTACCTTGTAAGAAAACAAAACGGAAAGGGAGCACATCAGAAGCGGTGCTGTCTTGACAAGCGTGCTTCCTAAATATTTAAGCTGCGTAGCCTTTCTGCTGTACGCAAAGAAGTTCTTTGCCACGGCAAGAATTGCCTCGCCTGCTCCGCTCGGCTCAATCGCAAGCAAAAACAAAAATCCGACAAACATACCGATGACGATACAGATCAAGGATGCAATAAATGACTGTACGCCACTATTTTTCAATAATTTTTTCATGATACAGTCACCTCACTTCTCTTTGCTCCGGACATGTACAGACCAAGCTCTTCCTGCGTGGTCTTTTTCGGATCAAACTCTCCGACGATCTCGCCCTCGTACATGACTAAGATACGATCCGGCACATCCATAACCTCATCCAGTTCTAAGGACACAAGCAAAACAGCCTTTCCTGCATCACGCTGCGCAATAAGCTGCTTGTGAATGTACTCGATCGCACCGACATCCAGTCCTCTTGTCGGCTGTACTGCAACCAAAAGCTCCGGATTGCGGTCTACTTCGCGCGCGATGATCGCTTTCTGCTGGTTGCCACCGGACATGCTTCTTGCGATCGTGACCGGTCCCTGTCCGGAACGCACATCGTACTGATCGATCAACTTGGTTGCATACTGTCGGATGTTCTTTCTCTTTAAAAAGCCTGCCTTGTTGGTAAATTCCGGCTCAAAATATCTCTGGAGCACCAGATTATCCTCAAGTGTATAGTCTAAAACAAGACCATGCTTGTGTCTGTCCTCCGGGATATGGCTCATTCCTAAGACGCTTCTCTCACGGATGGAAGCCTTGGTAATATCCTTGCCGCACATCGTGATCTTGCCGCTTACGAGCGGTTCAAGTCCGGTAAGTCCGTGTACGAACTCCGTCTGACCGTTGCCGTCGATTCCGGCGATACATACAATCTCGCCCGCGCGGATCTTCAGTGATACATTCTTGACCGCATTGTTCTTATGAACCTTGGAAGCAACCGTCATATTCTCGATGGAAAGCACCTCATCGCCGAGCTTCTCCTCGCCCTTTTCTACATGGAAGTTGACGTTACGCCCAACCATCATTGCGGACAGCTCTTCCATCGTTGTCTTGGAGGTCTCAACCGTTCCGATGTACTTGCCCTTTCGGATAACGCTGCACCGGTCGGCAACCTCCATGATTTCAGCAAGCTTGTGGGAGATAAAGAGGATGCTCTTTCCCTCCGCCGCAAGGCTCTTCATGATCTGCATCAGCTCGGAGATCTCCTGCGGTGTGAGCACCGCGGTCGGCTCGTCAAAGATCAGGATCTCATTGTCACGGTAGAGCATCTTTAAGATCTCGGTACGCTGCTGCATACCTACCGTGATGTCCTCGATCAGTGCGTCCGGATCAATGGCAAGTCCGTACTTCTCGGACAGCTCAAGCACCTTCTTACGCGCCTCGTTTTTCTTTAAAAATCCTGCTTTGTTTGGCTCCACGCCAAGAATAATGTTGTCGAGTACCGTAAAGCACTCAACCAGCTTAAAGTGCTGGTGTACCATTCCGATTCCAAGGTCATTGGCATCATTTGGATTCTGGATCTTGACTTCCTTTCCATCCTTTTTGATAATTCCCTCTTCCGGCTGATACAATCCGAATAATACACTCATCAGTGTAGATTTACCTGCACCATTCTCGCCAAGAAGGGCATGAATCTCTCCCTTTTTCAACTGGAGGGATATGTTATCGTTGGCAACTATACCCGGGAACCTTTTGGTAATGTTAAGCATTTCAATAGCATAAGGTTGTTCCACAGTCCTACTCCTCTCTCCCAAACATGATTGGTGTTAAACATACTCATTATTATACCATGACATTTCCGAAAAAAAAAGGAAGAAATACAAAAGCTGCCACACCGGATCGCTCACAGTGAGTTCCCGGCGTGACAGCCTTTTGTCATGCATATAATCTTATGCAGTTTAATTCGCTAACCAACACGGATTACTTTAAGTTACCAAGATCGCTAACGTTTACATTCGTGGTAGCCGGCATAGCAGTTGTATCGTTGGAAACAGTGATGTCTCCGGCATGCATAGCTGCTACAAGAGCCTTGTAATCATCCTGTGTGAAGGAATCGCTCCACTGAGTGGTATCCATTGGAAGCTGTACATAGTTCTCGGTCGGTTCGTCAGATACAAGACCAAGTGTGGTGATCTTGCCTGCGTAGTTAGACCAGTTGCCGTTTACGATAACATCGGTAAGTGTATCGTAGGTGGTTGGGTAAAGTCCCTTCATTGCAGAAGTAACGGTCATTCCCTCGCCGTATCCGCCATCGATGATCGGAGACTGGTCGCTGTCAACGCCGATTACCTTGCCGCCAACCTTAGCTGCTGCCTCTGCTGCAGAGGTGTAGATTCCACCACCACAAGCAAATACAACCTGTGTTCCGTCGCCATACCAGGTATCCATAGCAGCGGTGATATCGCCGTCACCATAGAACTGGTTGCCGTATGCGTACTTTAAGTTGACAGTGATTCCAAGCTCTGCTGCTGCCGCATCAGCGCCCTGTACAAATCCGAAACCAAAACGGATAACTGCTGGAACTGCCATTCCGCCTAAGAATCCAAGATCTGTGTAGCCAAGCTTAACTGCTGCGTATCCTGCCATGTATCCAGAAAGCTCTTCCTGATAGATTGCGCAGTATACATTGTCCATGTAGCAGTAGTCATTTACATTCCAGTTTGCTGGATTGTAATCGTAAGTCTCGCCTGCCTTTGCAACGCCTGCCTCAAGGATATCTCCTGCTGCAACGTCAAGGGCGATGAACTTAACGTCCTTGTAAGACTCAGATACTTCAACTAATGTTCCACCGAATGCATAACCCGGCATAACGATTACATTGTATCCGTCATCGATTGCCTTCTCAACGGAAGCAACTCGCTCAGCGGTTGAATCTCCGGATGGCTTATAGTAGTTGAACTGGATACCCTGTGCCTCACAGAATGCCTTACATGCTTCATAAGTAGTCTGGTTGAATGACTGGTCGGTGATATCACCGTAGTCTGTGATCATTGCAACGCTGTACTCAGAAGTTTCAGCGCCTGATGTGGAGTTGTCTGCTGAATCGCTAGAATCAGTACCGTTGCTTCCACATCCTGCTAAACAACCGATCATAAGTCCGGCTGTAAGCAACAAAGAAATAATCTTCTTCATCTTAATTCCTCCTCTTTTTCTTAATGAATGTTTTTATGAAGTATTTACCATTCTAACACGGATATTTTGATTTTACAATCCTAAATCCTTGTACTCTCTGTGTTTGCCGCGTTAAAATGCCAAAGAGGCTGTCACGCCCCCGGCGCAACAGCCTCCTTTTTTACTTATCATTCTGGTGGATCAATATGCGGATCGCTTCGATCGCGGTGCGGATCGCAAGCTCCGTATCATGTGCCTGCGGATTGTCAAGTCCGAGCTTTGCACGCTCCTGATTGGCAACTACCAAGAAGCAGGAACCCACGCGCACGCGCAGAAAGCTGCCCGCAATAAACAAAGCTGCAGACTCCATCTCGGACGCTAAGCATCCCATGCGCTTCCACGCCTCCCACTTCTGTTCAAGCTCGTAGCTGACCGGCATGATCTGCGGCTCGTGCTGACCGAAAAACGAATCCTTGCACTGTACAACGCCTACATGGTGGCGGATATTCTGCTTCTTTGCCGCATCGATCAATGCATTCATGACATTGACATCCGGTACTGCCGGATACTCGATCGGTGCAAATTCACGGCTTGTCCCCTCCATGCGGATTGCGCCGTTGGCGATCACAATATCGCCGCCCATGATCTCTTCCTGCATTCCTCCGCAGGTTCCAACACGGATAAAGGTATTAGCCCCGCACTTTGTCAGCTCATCAATCGCGATCGCTGCGGATGGTCCGCCGATGCCGGTTGAGGTAACGCTTACCTTCACGCCGTCGATCGTTCCGGTATATGTAACATATTCCCTGCTGTCTGCCACCAGTACCGGATCATCAAAATGAGCCGCGATCTTGGCACAGCGCTTCGGATCTCCCGGAAGAATCACATACTCTCCGACATCCCCCTTTCCGACACCTGTGTGATACTGCTTTCCTGAACCTTCTGTATAATCAATCATCGTATTCCTCCTCTTACGTCCTATTATATAATTAGTATACCACGCCCCACATATCCGCGCCACCTAATTTTGCAGCACCTCCGAGAGCAGGCTTGCAAGCGGCTCCATCGCATTCATTGCCTCCTCCAGCGAATTGTTCTGCGCTCCCACCTCGACCAGAAGTGTTTTCGGGCAAAAATGCATGTTGTAGCGGTAGCCCTTCAGATAAATTCTCCTTGTAAAATCCGGATACTGGTCTGCTGCGGCAAGCTGCATCTGTAAGGAAAAAGCAAGATTATCCTGCAGATACGGATTTGGCATCTTGGTCAGGTCACCTCTTGCCGTTGTCCTGCACAAGCCGTTAAAAAACATGATCTTGGCACAGTCTTTTCCATTGATCTGCGTCACAAGATGATTTTTCTCCGGGACACTGTCTCTATGTAAATCTATGACCACCTCAATGGTCGGATTTGCTGCCAGTATTTCTTTTAGCGCCGGCGCAGCGTTGGAATATGCATGGTCGCGGTCATTCACATCGTACTCTCCGGTGTGGTGCAGGACCGAAAATCCATACTGCTCCGTCAACAGCCTGGTCAGATACTCACCAACCGCCACAACGGAATTTTCATTATCCCCCTCCGGCGCACCGCCGTAAGTCTCCTGGGAATGGGTATGATAGATCAGGATCTGCGGTCCATTCACGTCCTTTGCGACTGTGAGATCCTTTGCCAGAAGCTCCGCCGCGCTGATGTCAGAGCTTCGGATCGTCGTACTGCTGTCCACAACGTAATAATTCTGGATGAGATAGTCGAAATCATTTAGCTTTTCCAGCAGCTTTGCATCCGTCAGCTTCGTATCTGCACGGCTCCCGCTCTCCGACAGCACATTCTGCGGCCACAGGATCTGAAATGTCTCCGCGGACTCCTCTGTATCCTCTGTCCTACCGTCACTGTCCGCGCCCTCCGCGGCACCGTCCTTCACCGTTCCTTCCGCCTCATTGTTCTGACCCGTTCCCTGAGCCGTGCTGTTCTGCTTCGTATCATCTGGTGCTACGGTATTGTTTTGTTCTGTGCCGTCCGGCGCTGTATTTTCCTGTTGCCCGTTTTGTCCACTCTCCGGCTGTTCGCCGTCCTGGCTGGTTCCCGACTGTCCTCCCGTCTGTCCGGTCAGGACGGTGATCTCACCCTGCGTTTGTCCGGACTGCATCTGCCCGCTTTCAAGACCACTTTGTCCTAACGCCCGCCGGTTCTCGTACTCTGCCCCGGCTGCCAGCTGTTCCTTTTTTGCAATATCTTCTTCATTATATGAAAGAACCGGGACAACTGACGTTATAAGCTCCCGTGACAGAAAGGAAACGCCGTGTGTCCCGTTCGTTGAAACCTGTGGCAGAAAAAAACTCATTACACATGCCATAAAAAGCGAAATCAGTCGTCTGATCAAACACTCACCACCTTTTGTAACACATTATATGTCAGCAGTGCTTCGCCTATTCCTGATGTGAAAAAGCGATATTGATCCCCTCCGAGATCGTAAAGCTAAGCCGCTTGATCGACTCGTCAATATCCTTCGGTGTCACAAACATCGCATTTAAGTTCGGAGAGAGCAGTTCCCGGATCAGCTCATACTTTTCCGCCTCGTCAAGGCTCTCCAAAGAATCCGTAAGTGTGCCGAGCGCCTTGCTCTGGTTCATCGCAGCGATCAGGTTGTACATGGTGTCATTTACGATGGTCGCAGCATCCACCACCGTCGGGACACCGAGTGAGATTACCGGAACACCGACGCTTTCCTGATTGAGTGCATGTCTGTGATTTCCGATCCCGCTTCCCGGCGTAATCCCCGTATCCGTAAGCTGGATGGTGCGGCAAAGGCGTTTCGCATTTCTTGCAGCGAGCGCATCTACGGTGATCACAAAGTCTGGGTGTGTCTCCTTCACAATGCCCCTTACGATCTCCAGACACTCCATTCCGGTCTGCGCCATAACTCCCGGAACGATCCCGCTGATCTTGTTTACATGCTCATCTCCAAATGCATACTTTCCGTATTCCTTGATGATATGTCGGGTAATGAACATGTTGTCGATCACACGCGGTCCAAGCGCATCCGGCGTTACCGCCCGGTTTCCAAGCCCGACAACAAGCGCTGAAATCTCCTCCTCCGGTTCCTTTTTGATGTCCGGAAGCAGCTTGCGTATGATCTTGGCAAGCTCCACAGAGATTTCCCTATGGTATCCCTCATCATTGTCGATCATATCCGGCGCCTCGATCGTAATGTAATACCCTCTCGGACGTCCCATGGTCTTTTCCGCATTGCGCGTCAAAATATGCACCGTGCTGATGGTAATTCCGTTTTCCAGTTTATTTTCCGAGAAATCCACTCCCTTGATTGCCCCATTTCCATGCCCGATACGCTCCTGCGTTTCAAGGGCAAGGTCCGTACGGATCGGATAGTTTTCCTCCAACATAAACAGTCGCCTCCTTACCTGCATTTTCCGCCTATTCTTATTTATAATAAGCGTCTTTTTTCCTACTGTTCCGATATGCCGTTGTTTTTCTTCTATTTTTTCCTAAAAAACGAAATTTATGTATTGACAAACGCCCGGTGCTTGGAATATTATACTCTAGTATGTTTCCGTTGAAACGTCCGTGTCCGGCTTTGACGGAAGATAAAACATTGAATGAAATGAATTAAAATGGAGGTGTACCGGATTGGCTAACATTAAATCTGCTAAGAAAAGAATTTTAGTTACCGAGATTAAGGCTGCTCGCAACAAAGCAATCAGATCTGAGGTTAAGACATCTATTAAGAAAGTAGAGGCTGCTGTTGTTGCAGGCGATAAGACTGCTGCAGAGGCTGAGCTTAAGAACGCTACTTCCGTTATCGAAGCTGCTTCTTCAAAGGGTGTTTACCACAAGAACAATGCCGCTAGAAAAGTTTCCCGTTTAGCTAAGCTCGTAAACGGAATTGCCTAATCGGCAAAATAATTAACCCTCGATTATAAATAAACCCCATCGATACCGTCATGTCGATGGGGCTTTTTTACGTTATAGGAAAAGAATTTGCGTGTCATACGGGCGCGCAGAGAGTCACAACGCGCCTCTTTGATCCGCATTCTTTTTTGCACTATACTGTATGATAAAAAGTTCTACTGCGAGCTGGTCATTCAGCTGCCCCGTCTTTACCGCTTCCTCAAGCTCGGTGCCGTCCTTGACTGCCTGCTTGATCTGGTCGAGCGAATATCCCTTGCACTGCACCGCATACTTTCGCACCGCCCACTCCGGACATCCCGCTTTGGACGCGATATCCTTGTTGCCAAAGCCCTGATTGCTCATTGCCTTTACGATCGCAAGTATGTGAAACTGGCGTGTGATCAGATACAAAATACGCATGGATGGCTCCCGAAGCGAAAGCAGATCGTAATACAGATCCAATGCCCGCTTCTGCTGATGCGAGGAAATCGCATCCACCATATCAAATATCTTGTTCTGTGTCTGCTCCGTCGTGATCGCTTCCACGTCCTCCGGCTCAATGGTGTCCTTCTCAAGCGTGTAGCAGATCAGCTTCTCCATCTCCCGGTCGATATTCTCCATATCGGTTCCAGTTTTCTCGATGAAAAGACGATACGCCTGCTGTGTGATCCCCTTGCCTTCCTTTTTCAGGCGTCCAAGCACCCAGCGTTGCAGCGTCTCCTCGTTCTGTGCGCCGATCTCCGCAATGTATCCGTTCTTGGCAACCGCCTTGTACAGCTTGGATCTCTTGTCCGCCTTCTCCTCTACGAAAACGAAAAACGTGCTCTCCGGCGCTGTCGGAAGATACGCAGCGATTTCCTCTCCCGCGCCCTCAAACCAGCCGCTGCCCTCGATCAGGATCAGTCTGCGATCCGCAAAAAACGGCAGAGTCTCCGCGAGGTCGATGATCTCCGTCTGGCTGACATCCTTGCCTTCATACGAGGAGAAATTCATTGTATCGTCCTCCGACACAAGTGCACGCTTTAGCTTATCGCGATACTGGCGGATCAGATAGGTCTCCTGCCCGTAGATAAGATACGCATTTTTAAATTGTCCTGTCTTGATATCGTTGTCAATTTGCCTCATTTTTTTCCTCACAGGTAAGGCGGTTCAGATAGCGGATATACGACACATAAGCGTTGTTGTATTTGCTGATGCGGCAGCCCACAAGTGTCCTGTCATCCCTGCCTACCCGTCTTGCCACCTGACAAAATAATTCCATTGCGCCCAGGTTGCCATGTACGTCATCGCTAAAGCGGAGCGTCAGATTTGGTTCCGAAAGGACTTGCCCCTCCTCCATCCAGAAGGACACGCCCATCGATGAAACATCATTTATTTTTACCGCAAATTCCGTATCCCCGGAGCGCACAAGTCCCTGCACATCCACCGGATACCTTGTGTCCGTCCGCCGCTCACTCGATACGCTCTCCTTGGCAAACACATACGTCCGCAGATAATACACATCCCCGGCGCTTGCAGTGTGCATCATTTCGGTCTGCACATTCTTCCAGGAAATCCGGCGTTTTTCCTTGCCTACACAGGCATACACATGATATTTCCATGTGGAAAACGGTCGGACTCCTATATTAAGCACCGTCCCCTTGACATAGATCGGAGCGATCGCGATCCCATCCGAAAAATACTCAAGCACCTTGGAACACACGCAAAACGAAGAATCCCCTCTATCAACTTCAAGAATAATGTCACATTGTAGTGGCAAATCCTGTATTCGCATGTTGTATAAAACCCTTTCCCAAACTGTTAATCGTCCCCCAAGATCATCTTTTTGCGACCATTAAGCAACAAAAAAAATCTCTTTCTATTTTAAATACATCCGCGTTTCATACGGACGGAGGATCTCGTTTTCTTCCACAGTTCCATAGTTGCAAAGAAGCAGCTCTTTTCCGTTGCACATATCCCAGATCGGCAAGGAAACGGTCTTGTCAAAGGAATTGCATACCACGATCAACTGCTGCTTCCCATTATTTCTCTCATACGCAAAGATGTTGTCATCCTCCTCCATCAGCAGATGAAATTGTCCATCTACAAACACTGGATACTCCTTGCGCAAAGCGATCAGCTTACGGTAGCAGGCAAATACAGAATCCGGATCATCCACCTGATTCTTTGCGTTGATTTTCTTGTAGTTGTCATTTACGCGGATTCACGGCGTTCCATCGGAGAATCCGGCATTTTTTGTATCATCCCACTGCATCGGAGTTCTTTGCCCTGATAAATGTATGGTGTTCCCTGCTCATCTCCCGGATAAACTCATGAAGTCTCGGACCGTTCTGGGTGATTTTGCGATCCGGCTCTTTTGCGATCTGGTCGATCACATCCAGACGGAATCCGCCAACGCGCCGATCCATCCACCACAGGATCATATCGTAAATGGCACGTCTGACCTTCGGATTCTCCCAGTTTAGATTCCCAGCCTGCCAAGATACAGCAGCCGCTCTATGCTTTCTTGCAGACTTACTTATTTTTCAATTAAATAAGTGTCGTATTTGTGTATCGGCATCTCTTTTTCAAGAATTTTTCCGGTCAAAAGATCGGTGCAGCCATCAAATACAGCCGGAAGTTTCTTGTCCTCCTGCTCAAAGTTCATGATAAAGTAAAGCTCTTTTCCATTCTTTGTGCGCTTTACGATTTCAAGTCCTTCCGCACCTTCTACAAGGCTTACAACATCAGCCTCCTTACATGCTCTTGTAAGAATATCGTCTTTTCCTTCGCGGTCAAGCTGTGTTCCGATATAGTATACAGTTCCGTTTCCGAAGCTGTTCTTAGTGACCGCCGGCTCTCCCGCATAAAAATCTTCCGTATAGCTGGCAAGTGCCGTAGCACCCTCCAAGTGAATACGCTCGCATACAAGATTGCAGCGGCACTTGTTTCCTTCCCCGGTTACGACCTCGTTGTACTGCTCCGGTGCAAGTGCATCAATTTCCTCCACCCAGATTCCTGCCAATGCGCGAAGCGGTCCAGGGTATCCGCCAAGATAAACATTGTCGGACTCCCCGACAATGCCGCTCATGTAGGTTGTGATAAGGATTCCTCCATTTTGGACGAAATGCTCCAAAGCCTCTTTCATTCCGTCTTTTACCATGTAAAGAACCGGTGCAACCACCACCTTATAACGGCTCAGATCCGCATCAACCGGAATCATATTCACCGGGATGTTGTGATGATAGAAATATTCATAATAGGAATGGATCTGGTCGACATACTTTAAGTCGATGGACGGGCCGCTGGTGTATTCAAGACCCCAGTAGTTGTCCCAATCAAACATGATTCCAACCTGTGCTTCGTTTCTGCTCTTTAGCACAGTGTCCCCCAGCTTTTCCAGCTCCGCTCCCAACTGCGTCACCTCGCGAAAGACTCTGGTGTCCTCGGTTCCCGCATGGCTGATGACCGCTCCGTGGAACTTTTCGCAGCCTCCCACGCTTCTTCTAAGCTGGAAAAACTGTATCGTATCCGCTCCGTGTGCGATCGTCTGATAGCTCTGCGCACGCATCTGTCCCGGACGCTTTAACGAATTATATGGCTGCCAGTTCTGCTGGCTCGGAGTCTGTTCCATCAGCATAAACGGCTGATCCTTCAAGCCGCGCATCAGATCATGTGTCATTGCAGTGCAGCTCCACGGGGTATTATAGGAAGGATAATTATCCCATGAGATCACATCCATCTCCTTCGCCCACTTAAAGTAGTCAAGCTCCTTATAGGTTCCCATAAGATTGGTCGTGATAACGGCATCCTTGTCATACTCACGGATCGCATCGCGCTCATCCTTATAGTTCTGAAGCAGGCTGTCGGAATTGAATCGTCTGTAATCGAGCGCAGTTCCCGCAAACGCACTTCTTCCGTCCCACATGCCTTCTCCCAAAGCATTTGGTGCAACTATCTCATCCCAGTCATAGAATGTATGTCCCCAAAATTCTGTGTTCCATGCCTTATTTACTGCTTCAATCGTGCCGTACTTTTTCTGCAGCCATACACGGAATGCCTTCTCGCAATTCTCACAGTAGCAGGTTCCGCCATATTCATTGCTGATATGCCAGCACTTCACATGCGGATTGTCGCCGTAGCGCTCTGCAAGCTTTGCCGCAAGCGCTTTGGAATATTTGCGAAATACCGGTGAATTTGGACAGGCATTGTGGCGGTGTCCGTACTTGTGATGCACACCATCATAGTCTGTGCGTTCTACCTCCGGATATTTATGCGCCATCCATGCCGGGAGCGCTCCGGTTGACGTTGCAAGCACGATATCGTAATCTTCCTTGCTAAGCATCTCGACAATCTCATCCAGCTCCGAAAAATCATACCTATCCTCTGTCGGTTGGATCTTTGCCCATGAAAAGACATTGATTGTAGCGCTGTTAATGTGCGCATCCTTAAAAAAGCGCATATCCTCATCCCAGATTTCTCTCGGCCACTGATTTGGATTATAATCTCCACCGTAAAGCATTCTTGTTATCTCTTTTGCTGACATTTTCTTCCTCCATGCTGGTATATATTATTATTTGTTCTATGCTATGTGATTCACTTTACTATGATGTATCGAGTCTTGATCTTCCTACTCTCTCGTGTAGTTCGCAGTTCTAACTGTTCAAGCACATATAGTGCCTCACGAAATATTCGTCACCCGACCGATCGATATATAGTTATCAAATATTGCCTTCAGGTCGGTCTCACCACTTGTGGAATAATTGCGTACGCCTTCCACCATATATGAAATGCGATCACCCGAAAGCCTCGTCTCAATATAATGATCCGCATAAAAGACATCCGTTGACACACTGCGATCCCGAAGAATCCCCTTGCACGCCATCCGTCCGCATCCCGGAAAATTCACATTCCATATCTGATTTTCCTCCAACGGCTTTTCCAACAGCTCTGCGATGATCTCCTCCAAATACTGATCGGTCACCTCATGATTTGCACACGCTTCCTCCGAAAATGCGATCGTATGTATCTTCTGAAATGCTGCTTCAAACGCTGCTCCCGCCGTAGCCGAATACTGGATATCCGTTGCAAGATTATAGCCGTAATTGATACCGTCATCATTGGTAATCAAAATCTTTGTCAAACCATGCCTCCTTACCACTTTTGCAAAGCAAGCGACTTTTCAGCTTCATGCCCACTTCCCCTATCTGTGTTTCCATTAAGTTCACATCTGCCAACTTCCAGTCGACACTTTCTTATTATTGTACCATACCAGCTATCAATTCTCTAGTTCCTTTTCTCAGTTCTTGTCGACTTTTCACAGTTTTAATCGGATTTGCACTTTAGCATTCAACTCCTTTTCATCTGTCCCCACTGCCTGTTCCGCACGTTCAAGCCGAATTGTTATAGCACCCACTTCATTGCAGAAAATATTCCTTTATGACATTTTCTATACACTCCACCCCCAAGGGATGATCCCTCGTTTCATACGTCGTAATCAAATTGATTGACGGATAAATTCCACCATCACAATATAGTTTCAATTTCTTACACACTTTATTGACATACTCCGGGCTATCCATCATTCCAAAATGCTCCCAATAAAAATATTCTCCCGTCCTTGGATGGCGAATTGTAAAATCCGGATATAACGCAATTCCACCTAATATTATTTTTTCTTCATAATGAAATGGGATTCCGTGCAGAAACAACAATTTATCAATAAATGCCTCCGCCTTTGACCTTAAGTATTTTCCGCCAACACCCTTTACCACCAAGTTCTCCGGATATTTACCATTCCTCTCATAGTCCGACTCCGCCCACTCTTTCAGTTCCTGCTCCATCGGAATAATCTGATTTCCGATAAGCCTCACATACTCATTATGTTCTTTCTTTGGCAGATAAGCGATACTCTTTTTATTTCATTCTCCAAAAATTCAATCCGTTTTCTTATTCCTTCATAATTTACAAACATATTTTCTCTCACTTTCTTCATTTTTTCTCGCTGGGGCACGATGGCTCGTTCCGTGCCTGCTGTACCCCATGTTTTTGCCTGCTGTGGCATAGCGCTTGTTTTTTGTCTGCCTTGCCCCCATTTTTTCTCGCACCGGGGCATGGTGCTTGTTTTTTGTCTATCTTGCCCCCATTCTCACACACGTCGGGGCATGATGGCTTGCTTTTTGCTTGCCATACCCCATTCTCTTACGCGCCGGGGCATAGCCCCCATGCTTCCCCCGCCATACCCAATCACTCTAAATATCCTTTAACCTTCAACACCTTTTCATCTGTCCCAACTGCCTGTTCCGCACGTTCAAATCGGATTGTTATAGCGCCCACTTCATCGGTTCTATATACGATAGTTTCCACCTCCTGCAAGCGTTCTAACGTCTCCTCATGCGGATGCCCGTAGCTGTTTTTCCGGCTACACGATATTGTTGCGACCTTGGGTGATAATGCTGCAAGCCATTCCTCACAGCTTGAATACTTTGATCCATGATGATTTACCTTGTAAAAATCCACATCAAGCAAATTTTTCCTATCTTTTAGGTATTCCGTCACTGCACTCACCTGTTCCACACATTCCTCTGTGCCTTGTATCACCTTTCTTGTGCAGTTTTCTCCTGTCCTCTGCATCACCATTTCCGCACATCCCTCTTTTTCGCCTTGTACATCCTTTTCCATACATTCTTCTCCTGCTCCCTGTATCACATACTCCATGCATTCTTCCCCTGCTCCTTGCATCATCTGTCCCCAGCGCACCTCGTTTCCGGCTGTTTCGCTATTGCACTCCACATAGGTTTTGACCAGCGCTTTCTCCGTCTCAGATGAAATATCCCCTGCAAAAATTCCTCGAAAGGTCTCATCCTCATAGAGAAACACAAGACTATTATCATTGGTATCTGTTGTTCCTTCATTCTCCCTTTGCGGCCACAAAAAAGAAATCTTGGTTTCCTCCATCCAAAGTAAATCCCCCGCCTCTACCGTAAGGACAGGTGTATCCGTCTGTTTCGCAAGTTCCAGAAGCTTTTGCATATTCTCCGTTTCTGCCTCATTTAAGAATGCCCATTCCGATACAACAAGATGTTCGACCGGATACCCGCTCTCCAACACCTCCAGCAGCCCACTGATATGATCAAGATCTCCATGCGACACCAACCAATAATTGATTTGCCGCACGCCCTTTGCCTTCAGGAAAGGTAAAATCCGATACGTTCCGACACTTTTTACATTAGAACTTCCTCCATCCACAAAAACAGCAGCCTTCTCCTTTGTCCGCAGGAAAGTTCCGTCGCCCTGTCCCACATCCAGTACAACAATCTCCTGCGGCTGCTTTTGTGGAAATACCAAAAGCAGAAAAAGTACCGCCATTCCAATTATCCGAAGTCCATGTGAAGTACGCTTCATCTTCCAGAGCGCAGCAATTATTAGGAAAAATCCATAAAAGAGAAATATCCGGAAAACTTCCGGTTTTCCGACAATCAGATTTGACTGTGGGAAATGCAGAAATGTCTCTGCCAATTTCTCATAAATTTGTAAAATGACCGTACAGGGAATCAGCAGGATTTTAGCGATAGGAAGATTCACGCACCCGACAAGTCCGCCTGTCAGCCCGCAGAGAAAAAGGATCGGCATAAGCGGCAACACAAGCATATTTAAAAATGCCGCATACGTTGGTATCTCATAATAGTAGAGTGCGACAAGCGGCAATGTTCCAAGCCACACCGCAAATGCCCCATATAATTTATTCATACATTGAAGCATGCTTATACACCTCGACCTCCCAGCCATCGCTACCGAAGCGCCCTCTTTCTCATCCACCTTTCTTTCAGCACCTCTCCCTGCCTTCTTATATTCATCCCCGTTTTTCGCCTCCACCGGAATGCAAGCCCCTGCGGTTCCGATAACAAGAATTGCCGTCACAGATAATTGAAAGCCGGAATAGCCGATCAGAAATGGATTCTTCCACAAAAGCAGGAGCACGACTCCGCCTAACGCATTCAGAAGGTCGTACCCACGCCCCAGCACATCCGCCAGCATACACAAAAGCATCATCCCGACTGCCCGCTGCGTTGATACACCGTTGCCGCTCATAAACGCATAGGACAGGATCACTGCGAAGGCTGCGCCAAACGCTGTGCCATATTTTAATCCCCTTCTCCTGAAAAAACGGTAAAGCCCCATGCCGACCAGCGAAACATGTAGACCGGAAATTGCCAGAATATGTGATATTCCCGCTTTCTGATAAAGGCTTTTTGTTTCTGTGTCGATCCGGCTCTTATCTCCCACCAGCATGACTGACAAGACTCCGGCAAGCGTTTGCTCCATTGTATTCCGGTAAACCTCCGAAATTCTCTGCCGAAGCCGCCACAATCGTTCCGACGTCGAAACGCGCAGCCCAGCCATCCCGCTATTTTCTTCCGCAGCGCGTTCGATTTTTGGATCTTTTACTGCGAAGTCAATCTTCTGGCTGAAATAAAAATTCCTTTCGTCAAAGCCGCCCTCGTTTGTTACCAAAGAAAATGTATGAACTTTTCCGTTTACTAATAGGAGTTCTCCGATAAGATAATCATCGGATGGTAGATCGAGCATCACCTGATTGCATGCAACGCTCGTTTGATCAGATACTGCATAGCAGTTTTTCAGATAAATCCGCAACTGTTCCTTGCGATATTCTTTTTTGTAAATCTCTCCGCAGAGGGAGATGTCCGCTCCCTCGCGTATTTGTTCCAGTTCCCGCTCCCGGAACTGGATCTGGGACTGCATGTGCAGAATGCCGCAGATCAATATCAGTGCCAAGCCGCAGATGCGAAGCAAAAAACGCTTATACCTATGCTGCACCAGATATGGCAGTGCTGCATAGCAGGCAAGTGCCGCCGCGGCAGCCACTGTCATAATTATATAAGCTGACGCTGGAAGATCTCCCTCCATCAGCCAGCCGATAAGCAATCCCAGTACAAAGACGCACGCCCATAAAAGCAATGGTCTTTTTCTCAATCAGTTGTCTCCGTTTCTGTTGATTCCTGTGTCTGTGTTTCGGTTTCCGTCTCTGTTTCCTCCTCTGCCCCGGCTTCCGCAACAATGCTGTAATCCGCCTCGTACATGGCAGACAGATCATAATTGTAACGGCATTTTCCGGAGGTGTCTCCGTTGACGGATATCTGAACCTTGTCCACGCTCTCAAGCTCTGACAAGGAGTTAACGATCGAATACAGCACCACCTGTTCGCTGATTTCTTCGTTCTGATTGCGGAAAGTCTCATCGAGATTGACATAGCACACTCCGTCCATCACCGTAAGCGTGATCAGCTTGGTACCGGTAGGTATCGTAGCCTGAAGCCCTGCTGTCTTTGGACCGCTCGTCAGCTTTTCAATCACCAGCTTCTCCAAAGAAATATTGGAACTGTAATAAACGTTACGCTTCTCCGGAACCAGCTTCGTTCCATCCTCGTTCGCAAAATACAGGGTGAGCGTCGTCTCCACACTAGAGTTGATCTGCTCTCCCGGATTTTCCACAAAGCTGTCCGCATTCATGCTTCCGACCAGATTGCCGTTGCGATCCTTGTAAGGTTCGCCCTCCACCGTAAAATTGACATAGGATACGCCCTTGATCTGAACCAGTGTCTTTACCACCGCAGCACGAAGCAGCACCTCGCTTGCCGGCTCTAACGTATAGAGTCCCTGGTCAAAATCGACCGCAAGTGAATATCCGGTAAAAACAACCGACTCGATATTCACGTTGTCCGGGATCGTCTGGCGCAGGTCGGATTGCTCCGGATCCTGTTTCAAACGTGCCAGAAGATCCTCGGCGATCTGGATTGTCTCCCCGCCCGCCGGATCACAGTAAGCCGTCTCCAGCTTTGTTCCGTCAATATTCAGATAAAATAATTGATAACTGCCCTGATCCTTCTCATCCTTGCACGCCCCAAGCATGAAAATCATAAAAAGAGCCAGCACAGTCAAAATAACTTTCTTTCTCATAGTGCTCCTAAACAATATATTTTAATGGAATACGAACATCAAACGTTGTTCCCTCTCCAACCACGCTGTAAGCCTTGATCGCGCCTCTGTGCATCAGGACACTGCTTCGCGTGATGGCAAGTCCCAGTCCGGTTCCGCCGATCTCCCTCGAATGGGATTTATCCACCCGGTAGAATCGCTCATAAATCAGATCCAGGGACTCCTCCGGGATTCCCATTCCGGAGTCCTCCACCTTCAAATAGAAATACTGGTGATCCGCGTTCAAGGACACATGTACCCAGCCTTCGCCGTCATCCCGGTTGTACTTGATTCCATTCTCCACAAGGTTTGTGATCGCAAGCGTCAGCTTAACCTCGTCAACGTCAGCTGTGATCGGGCGGAAGCTCTCAAGCACCAGCTCCACCTTCTGCTTGTCCGCGATTGGCTGAAGCCGCTTTAGTATCTGCTCCAACAGCTCATTGATATTTACGGTCGTAATGTTCATATCCGCCGCTGACTTGTCCATCTTGACCAGAGACAGCAGATCGTTGATGATCTTTGTCTCGCGGTCGATCTCGTTGGTGATGTCACCCATAAATTCCTGATACATCTCAAGCGGCGCATCCGGCATACTGTTGATGGAATCCGCAAGCACCTTCATGGAGGTGAGCGGTGTCTTAAGCTCATGAGAGACATTCGATACGAACTCCTGCCGGGACTCGTCCATCACCCGCATGCTCGAAAGCATCTCATTGAACTTCGTGCAGATCTGTATCGTCTCGGTGTAATCCGTCACTTCCAGCTTGTCCGCACCATACCCCTTTTGAATCTCATCGATTCCCTGCGATACCTTGTGCAGCGGACGCACCAGATAGATGACATAGAGGATTCCAAAGAATATAAACAGCGATACAAGCACCATCAAAAGTGTCATCGCATTCTGTCGCAGGTAGCTCTCATTCAAAATGATATTGTCCGTCGACACACTGACGAGCATAACGCCTAAAACCCTGCCCTCCGCATCACCCGGGTTGATGATCGGAGTCGTCATCTCAATGTAATGGTTGACGGAATCATAATTGACGATCGACTCGCCGGAAAAGCTCTTGATGACCTCCTCCGAAATGATCGTCCGGTTGCGGTCAAGATTATAAGTATCATAGACAATCTTAAATGTGTCATTCACGATAATCGCACGACCGTCATAGATGGTCGTAAGCATATCGATCTGTGCCTGTATATTCGCCGTGCTGTCTGTCGAGTCTGTCAAAAACTGGCTTGTCGCCACCTGATTTGCAAGGATCGTTGTCTGCCGCAGCACCTCACTCTCGCGGATAGACACCGCGCGGGACTCATAAGAGTTTAAAACCCCGGTACACAAAATAACACTCGGCACCACCGTCAGGATGATGATCAGAAGGATCAGACGAAACTTCATACTTTTTACAAACGCCCATAAGCGCGACTTCTTCTTCATGCTTCTCTCCATCCGCTACTTCTGGTAATAGTAGTATCCCACACCCCACTTGGTATGGATGTACTTCGGCTCGCTCGGATTGCTCTCCACCTTCTCGCGCAGACGTCTGACATGCACATCCACGGTTCTCTCATCACCCGGGAAATCATTGCCCCAGACAATCGTAAGAAGTACCTCCCTGCTGTACACTTTATTCTCATTCTTGATAAAAAGCTCCATCAGGTCGAACTCTTTTGCCGTAAGGTTGACCTCTCTTCCAAGGATAAACAACCGGCGGCTGTCCGTGTCAAGGCGCAGATCACCTTTTTCGATGACGGACGGATTCTCCTCTTTCTTCGGCTGCGCCGAGGTACGACGCATGATGGCTTTGATTCTTGCCTTGACCTCAAGGATATTAAACGGCTTGGTGATATAGTCATCCGCGCCATACTCCAGACCTAAGATCTTATCCATGTCATCGCCTTTTGCCGTGAGCATGACGATCGGCATATCGGAAAACTCGCGGATTGCCTGACATACCTCAAAGCCGTCCATCTTCGGCAGCATGATATCCAATAGGATCATGTCGTAATGGTTTGCCTTTGCCATGGACAGAGCTTCTTCCCCGTCATACGCGCAGTCCACTTCCATTCCGTCCTGCTCCAAGCTAAAACGGATACCCTTTACGATCAACTTTTCATCGTCAACAACAAGAACTTTTTTTGCCATTTTGCACCTCAATCAACAGTAATATAGTCTTTTATTTTTGAAAAAACAGCTTCCTTGATCCCCGATATCTCCATGATCTCCTCGATGGAAGAAAAATGTCCATGCTCCGTCCGGTACGCGATAATGCTCCTGGCTTTTGCCTCGCCGATCCCCGGAAGCCCGGTAAGCGCCGCCTGATCCGCCGTGTTGATATTGACGCGCTGGCTGTTCCCAGTTTTCGCCGTCTCATGATCCGGATTTAGCGCACTCTGATCGTCTGATGTTGCCGGGTTCGATGCATTCCGCTTGGCTTCCGACTGTGCTGCCTCCAGTGCATTCCAGCCATTCTCTGCAAGCGAATCGACTTCCCCGTTGGTCGGAACGTACACCTTCTGACCGTCGCCGATCGTGCCTGCAAGGTTTAAGTAATCCGTATCGGCATCCTCAGAAAAACCACCTGCGGCATCGATGGCATCCCATACCCGGCATTCTGCCGCGAGTGTATACACACCCGGATCATTTACCGCGCCGCACACATGCACCACGATCACATTCTCCTCGGTGTAAGCAGTATTCCCTTTCCCCGCAGCAGAAGTGTTGTCTCCATATCCCGCCACGGTGTCAAAAGCCGCCGCATTTCCTTCGCCAGTGACAGAAGTGCTATCCGCCTCCTGCGCTGCCATATTCCCGGCAGCCGAGCCACCCAAAGAATGAATGGTATCTGCCTGCCCCGGCACCTCGGCACCGGAATCTTCCGCCATTCCCTGCTGCGCCTGCGAGACTTCCTCCGTCCCGCTTCCCTGGACTGCTTCGATCAGGATCGCTTCGTTTCGTCTGCCACATCCGCACAAAAAACAGATTGCAGCAGCAATCAAGGTTATTTTTATTCTGTTTGTCATATAGTCTCCTTCCAATCGGAAGAAGGATTAGTGTCTTTGTTTATTTTAACGACTTTTTACAGCTATTACAAGTGTGTTTCATTATTATTTCAATTTTTTCAATGTTACCTGACCGGATAAAAGGCATACCCGGATGTCCAAAGCCACCCTCCATCCATATATATCACCAAAAAAATCGCCCGGACAACAAAGTCCGGGCGATCCCAAAGTTAGATATTCATTTTATAAAAAGCCTCTATTGCAGTTCATCGAGCGTCTTGGCAAGTTTTTCGATCATTTCATCCACATGTTCTTTCTCGATGACAAGCGGGGGCACAAAGCGCAGCACATCACTGCCTGCGGTGATCACGATCAGACCGTTTTCAAGTGCCTTGGCAGATACCTTTCCGACCGGAAGCGTACATACCAATCCACGCATCAGTCCCATGCCGCGGTGTGCGGTCAGGCAGTCGTACTTCTCCACCAGTTCATCCAGACGCTTTGCCAGATACGGTGCAACCTCGTTGACGTGATCCACGATTGAAAGCTCCTTGAACTGGTCAAACACTGCTGACACAGCCGCCCCGACAAATGGATTACCGCCGTAGGTCGTTCCGTGGTCTCCCGGTGCAAGCGATTTATCAGCTACCTTCTGTGTCATCAGAAATGCGCCGACCGGAACACCACAGCCAAGCGCCTTGGCAACCGTCATAATGTCCGGCTTGACATCGTAGTTCTGCCATGCAAACATCTTTCCGGTACGTCCCATGCCGCACTGGATCTCGTCAAGGATCAATAAGATATCGTGCTCGTCACAAAGTGCGCGGACACCGGATAAAAATGCCTCGTCCGCCGGGTAGATACCGCCCTCGCCCTGCACGGTCTCCATGATGATCGCACAGGTCTTGTCGGTAACAAGCGCTTTTACACTGTCTAAATTATTAAATTCTGCAAACTTAACGCCCGGAAGCAGCGGTTCAAACGGTTCCTGATAATGTGCATTTCCGGTTACGGACAGCGCTCCGATGCTGCGTCCGTGGAAGGAATGCTGCATTGCGATGATCTCATGTCCCGCATGTCCGTCTCTTGTGTATGCATATTTTTTGGCAGCCTTAATCGCGCCCTCGATTGCCTCGGTTCCGCTGTTCGTAAAGAATACACGATCCATACCGCTTGCTGCAAGTACCTTCTGTGCAGCGGCGATCGTCGGCTCGTTGTAGTAGAGGTTTGAGGTATGCAGCAGCGCATCCACCTGATTCTTCAAAGCCGTCTTGTGTGCCTCGTTGCTGTATCCGAGTGCGCACACCGCGATACCCGCAGCAAAATCAAGGTATTTCTTTCCGTCCGTGTCATACAGGTACACGCCCTCGCCGTGGTCAAGCACCAGCGGGAAACGGTTGTAGGTATGCAGCAGGCTGCCCTCGGCAGCATTTATGTAATCACTTTTATTCATTGTAGAATTTATCCTCCTGATCTCCTAAGATAGCAGTTCCGATTCCCTTGTTGGTAAAGATCTCAAGAAGCAGGCAGTGTGCAATTCTTCCGTCAAGGATATGCACTCTCGAAACACCGTTCTCGATCGCATCGATACAGTTATTAAGCTTCGGCAGCATGCCACCGCCGATAAAACCGTCCCCGATCAGCTCCTTCGCCTCAGAGACCGTAAGCTCAGAGATCAGGGTACTCTTGTCATCCGGATCCTTGTAAACACCCTCGATATCGGTCAAAAACGCGAGCTTTTCTGCCTCGACTGCTCTCGCGATCGCGCAGGCGGCATCATCCGCGTTGATGTTGTAGGTCTGGTAGTTTTCATCCATACCGATCGGGCAGACGATCGGAAGAAAATCCTTCTCCAAAAGGTCGTGCAGGATCTTCGGATCAACCTCTGTGATCTCACCGACGAAGCCGATATCCTGTCCGCCAGAAAGCTTTTTCTTGACCTTGAGCAGTCCACCGTCCTTGCCGCTGATACCGACAGAACGCACTCCAAGCTCCTCAACCAGCTTTACCAGCGATTTGTTGACCTTGTTAAGCACCATCTCCGCGATTTCCATCGTCGCCTCGTCCGTCTTTCTCAGCCCGTTTACGAACTCCGGCTCCATTCCGACCTTCTCCACCCAGCGGCTGATCTCCTTGCCGCCGCCGTGAACGATGATCGGCTTAAATCCAACCAGCTTTAACAGGGTGACATCCTGAATGACCTGTTTTTTTAACTTTTCATCCACCATCGCAGATCCACCGTACTTGACAACGATGATCTTGCGGTTGAACCGCTGGATATACGGAAGTGCCTCGATCAGCACCTGTGCCTTTGCCAAAAGTTCGTCCATATTCTGCTCTGCCATTTTGTTATCCTCTTTTCTATCGGTTAAACTTTGTTATGTTCTGTTCGTTTAATGTGAAATCGTAATAGTTCAGGTCATCGCGGAACGTCCATTCCTCATCCTTCCAGAACTGGTTTCCGATCTCGTTGGACTTAAACGCGATCAGATTGACCTTGTTGATATGCTCCGCCTGAAGCGCACGCATACAAGCGACCGCCATCGCTTTTCCGATGCCGTGCTTGCGGTAATTCTCATGCACACACACATGGTACAGACAGCCTCTGCGTCCATCATGCCCGCACAAAATGGCTCCTACCACCTTGCCGGCCGCGATCGCAACCACGCTTGTGGAAGGGTTTCTCGCAAGAAAACGTGCCACGCCTTCCCTTGAATCATCGATGGAGCGGATACCAAACCCATGAATGCTCATCCAAAGCTCATATACCGCATCATAGTCCTCTATGGTCATCGTCCGAATCTCATATAAAAAATCCGCCATGCTCTGCACCTCTTTCTACGGGAACATCGGAACCATCCGAAGTCCTTCCTCCTCTGCGAATCCAAACAGAAGGTTCATGTTCTGAACCGCCTGTCCTGCAGCGCCCTTGACGAGATTGTCCAGCGCGCCCATCATGATGATCCTGCCGGTGCGCTCGTCGATTACGAAATTGACATCCACATAATTGCTACCTTCCACCCATTTTGTCTCCGGACATACGCCCTTTTTCAACACGCGGACAAAGCGCTCATTGGCGTAGTATTTGTCATATACCGCTTTGATCTCCTCGTAGGTCGGATAGGTTCCGTCCGGCTTCTTATTAAGCGTTGCATACTCGGTTGCAAGAATGCCGCGGTTCATCGGAACAAGATGCGGGGTAAAGCTGATGGTGATCTCTTTTCCGGCAGCATAGCCAAGCTGCTCTTCAATCTCCGGTGTGTGGCGGTGTGTTGCCACGCCGTATGCCTTCATGCTCTCATTGACCTCGCAGAAGAGATTGGCAACCTTTGCGCCGCGCCCTGCGCCAGATGTACCGGACTTTGCATCGATGATGAGTGTGTCCGGATCGATCAGACCTTCCTTTACTAACGGATATGCCGTCAGAATGGAACAGGTCGTATAACAACCCGGATTTGCTACCAGTCTGGTGTCCTTTGTGATCTTGCCGCGGTTGATCTCGCAGAGACCGTATACCGCCTCATCAATAAACTGCGGACTCTTATGCTCGATCTTGTACCATTTCTCATATACCGCAACGTCCTTGATACGGAAATCCGCACTCAGATCAATGATCTTTACCTTATTTAAAATATCCTCGGTAAGCACGCCTGCCAGAAAGCCCTGCGGAGTTGCGGTGAAGATGACATCCACCTGCTCTGCCAGTTCTTCCATGTTGTCGTCCATGCACTTTGCATCTACGATCTGAAACAGATTGCCATACACATCCGCATAGTCCTGATCCACATAGCTTCTTGAACCGTACCATGAGATCTCCACTTCCTTATGGTTCATTAAAATGCGCACCAGCTCTGCACCCGCATATCCGGTAGCGCCAATTATTCCTGCTTTTATCATACTCGAAATCCCCTTTATCCTGTTCCTCTATCCGGCTTCATCCACCAAAGAAAAAGCCTGATAATTACTCTGCTTAATAATATAGTATACCTTCCTTGTCTCGTAAAGAGAAAAAATGCACAAACTTTTGTATATTTATACATTATTTTGTATATTTTTTCACTTGCGCTCCGATATGATTTGATGTATAGTTATCGTGACTTAAAGAACAAAAAACTTGATTAAGAATTATACAAGAAAGGGTGTTACTATGAAGGAAAAAGTTGTTTTGGCTTACTCCGGTGGTCTTGACACCACCGCAATCATTCCTTGGCTGAAAGAACAGTATGATTACGAGGTAATCTGCTGCTGCATCAACTGCGGACAGGGAGAGGAACTGGATGGTCTTGAGGAGCGTGCAAAGCTCTCCGGCGCTGCCAAATTATATATCGAAGACATCACCGATGAGTTCTGCGATGATTATATCGTCCCTTGCGTGCAGGCAGGTGCTGTATACGAGCACAAATATCTGCTCGGAACCTCAATGGCTCGTCCGGGCATCGCAAAGAAGTTAGTTGAGATTGCAAGAAAAGAAAATGCAGTTGCAATCTGCCACGGCGCTACCGGCAAGGGAAATGACCAGATCCGTTTTGAGCTTGGTATCAAGGCTTTAGCTCCGGATATCAAGGTGATCGCACCTTGGAGACAGGACAACTGGCAGATGGATTCAAGAGAGGCAGAGATCGAATACTGCAAGGCACATGGCATCGATCTTCCATTCTCAACCGACAGCAGTTACAGCCGCGATCGTAACTTATGGCATATCAGCCATGAAGGTCTTGAGCTTGAAGATCCTTCCCTTGAGCCAAACTATGAGCATCTGCTCGTTCTTACCTGCCCGCCGGAAAAAGCTCCGGATGAGGCTGAATATGTTACCATGACCTTTGAAAAAGGTGTTCCGACTTCCGTAAACGGCAAGGAGATGAAGGTTTCCGACATCATTCGTGAATTGAACCGTCTCGGTGGCAAGCATGGTATCGGTATCGTAGACATCGTTGAGAACCGTGTCGTTGGAATGAAGTCCCGTGGCGTATACGAGACACCGGGCGGAACAATTCTCATGGAAGCACACGACCAGCTTGAGGAGCTGTGCCTTGACCGTGCTACAATGGAAGTGAAAAAAGATATGGGCAACAAGCTCGCTCAGGTCGTTTACGAAGGCAAGTGGTTCACCCCACTTCGTGAAGCGATCCAGGCATTTGTAGAGTCCACACAGGAATATGTAACCGGCGAGGTTAAGTTCAAGCTCTACAAGGGCAACATCATCAAAGCCGGAACCACTTCTCCGTACTCACTTTACAGCGAGTCACTTGCAAGCTTCACCACCGGAGATCTCTACGATCATCACGATGCAGACGGCTTCATCACCTTATTTGGTCTGCCGCTTAAGGTTCGTGCAATGAAGCTTCAGGAAGTAAAGAATAACCAGAAATAGTCCTTTCTGACATATAAAAACGGATGCCACTAGGCATCCGTTTTTTGTATCCAAAAGATCATTTTCTATTACTATCTTTGTACTATCTATCTGCTTCTTATATGCAGCCTACTGCTTGCTTCTTAGCTTTGCAACGATCTCTTCCTTTAAGTCAAGCCCGCGGTTCTTGATGTTGCTTCCAGCGCTTCTTGAAGTAAGAAGTCTTGAGAGGAACCGGTAGGACTCCTCGTATTTGCCAAGTGCAAATGCCATCTCCGCAAGAAGCAGATCCATCGTGTTCTGATCCATTCCGCAGATTGGGAACGTCTCGCTGGCGATTGCCTTGATCAGGCCGTCATACGCCTGTGCGTAGTAGGTCATCTCATCCGCCTTGCACTTCTTCATCGTCTCAGAGTCGGCAGCCTCACCCTTCTTTGCAAGTTCCTCCGCCCTTCCTCTGCAAAGCCATGCGAGCTTTAAGCAGGTATACGCCTTCTCACTGGTAGATCCCTTTTTGACGATGGAGTTAAAAAGAGACAGCTTGTGGCGCTCGATCGCATACTCATAATCGAAGGTCTCCGGCAGGTCAACGGTTGTCGCGTTAAACTTGGAGGCAACACCCTCCCGGATGAGCTTGATCTGTAATGAGGACAGATGCTCAAAATAACGGCTCATCGCGGTATAACCGCAGTACGGACAGGATATTACGTCATATTTTAATGTATCAATGTACATAAAGCGTGGGCGAAGATCCTTATCCGGCTCAAGTCTGCGCAGCTTGGAGGACTTTACGGAACGTGTCTTGAAGTTGCGGTCACAGACCGTACAGCAGATGTTGCGCTCCAGCAAAAAATCCCTCTCGTCCGGCTCCGCTTCCTTCGGTGCATTTCCCGCGTCGGAAGCCTTTGCAACCTTCTTGTCGTCGCCATACAAATCAAACTGACCCGACACATCCAGTCCGAACTTCTCTAACCCATCAAAAATATTCATATTTTCTCCTTATCTTATAGCTTAAATGAACTCTTTAAGGACACGATACGGTTAAATACCGGCTGTCCCGGCACAGAATCCTTTGCATCTGCGCAGAAAAATCCCTGACGGACAAACTGGAAGCTCTCATAAGGCTCTGCCTCTGCAAGTGCAGGCTCTACCATGCAGTGATCCAGAATGGTCAGTGAATTTGGATTGAGATTTAAGCTGCCATCCTCATTGTATACGCCAAGCTCCTCGTTGACGATATTCTCATAAAGACGAACGGTAACCTGCTTTGCATGTGACGCTGATACCCAGTGGATCGTTCCCTTTACCTTTCTTCCGTCCGGACTGTTGCCACCCTTGGATGCCGGATCGTAGGTGCAGTGGATCAGGGTGATATTGCCGTTTTCGTCCTTCTCAAAGCTCTCGCACTTTACGAAATAAGCGTTCATCAGGCGCACTTCATTGCCTGGGAACATACGGAAATACTTCTTCGGAGGCTCCTCCATAAAGTCGTCGCGCTCAATATAAAGCTCGCGTGTGAACGGAACCTGACGACTGCCAAGCTCCGGATTCTCCAGATTGTTCTCCACGGTAAGGTACTCGGTCTCCCCCTCCGGATAGTTGTCGATCACGACCTTGATCGGATCAAGGACAGCCATCATGCGGGAGCGCTTCATCTTTAAGTCCTCGCGGATGCAATACTCAAGCATCGCATAATCCACGGAGCTGTTTGCCTTGGAGATACCACAGAGATCTACAAACCTCTGGATGGATTCCGGTGTGTAGCCGCGGCGGCGGAGCGCTGCGATGCTGACAAGACGCGGATCATCCCATCCGTCAACGATCTTGTCCTCAACCAGCTTCTTGATATAACGCTTTCCGGTAACCACATTGGTCAGATACATCTTTGCGAACTCGATCTGCTTCGGAGTCTCCTCCGGAGAGTTCTTGTAGCCAAGCTCCATGACAACCCAGTCATATAACGGTCTGTGATCCTCAAACTCCAAAGTACAGATGGAATGAGTGATTCCCTCGATCGCATCCTCGATCGGATGTGCAAAATCATACATCGGATAGATGCACCACTTGTCCCCGGTATTGTGGTGTGTCATGTGTGCGACACGGTAAAGGATCGGGTCACGCATGTTAATGTTGGAAGATGCCATATCGATTCTGGCGCGCAGCACCTTGCTGCCGTCTGCGAACTCGCCGTTCTTCATGCCCTCAAACAGTGCAAGGTTCTCCTCCACGCTTCTGGTCGCATACGGATCCTCCTTACCCGGCTCGGTGAGCGTGCCGCGGTACTCGCGGATCTCATCTGCGGACAGGTCGGATACATACGCCTTGCCCTTCTTGATAAGCTTAATCGCGGCTTCGTACATCTGGTCAAAATAGTTGGATGCATAGAACAGATTGTCCCCGAAATCTGCGCCCAGCCACTTTACATCTGCCTGGATCGACTCTACGAACTCGGTCTTTTCCTTGGTCGGATTGGTATCATCAAACCGGAAGTTAAACTGTCCATTATATTTCTTTGCCAAACCGTAATTAAGTAAGATTGACTTGGCATGTCCAATATGCAGATAACCGTTCGGCTCCGGTGGGAAACGTGTCTTGACTGTTGTACAATGTCCCTCCGCTAAGTCCTTCTCGATGATCTGCTCGATAAAATTCTTGGATACTACTTCATTTTCCATTGCTTTTCCTCCACCGCTCCGATTCCTCGCCGGAGCCATCATAGTGCAAAACGAGGCTGATGCACGCATGCAACAACCTCGTTTCTGCGATATTTCCATTATAAAATCCAACACAGTCCTTGTCAACTCTGATTACGGCTGAAACGAAAAATCCCGGTAATACCGGATTTTGCTTTTTATGCTTTTTATGCTTCCTCCACTTTGTCTAAGAAATGCTCCTCAAGCTCCTGTGAGGAAGTCCGGAGGTGATTGATCTCATCGGACAGCCGGAACACGTTTTCGGTCTGGTTTACGATATTCGTGCCGATCTCAGATGCCATCGCCGCATTTTCCTCGGAGGTAGCGGCAACTGTATTTAACTCCCGCTGGATGTCATCAAACTCGTTCTGCACCTTGCGGATGATCTCGTACTCCTCCCTGACGATTGCCGTAGCTTCGTCCGCAGAGCTGTTGACCACCTCAAACTGTCCGATCAACTGATCCATCTGCTCGGAGCTTACCCGCGCTGCCTCCGCACCCGCCATGATTTTCGCTGCGACACCGTTTACCGTATCGGTAAGTGTCTCGATGATCTTCTTGATGCTCTCCGCAGACTTGCGGCTATCCTCAGAAAGCAAGCGGATCTGCTCTGCAACGACCGCAAAGCCCTTGCCATGTTCTCCCGCTCTCGCCGCCTCGATGGACGCATTCAAAGATAGAAGGTTTGTCTGACCTGCGATCGCATTGATATCGTTTAAGATACCTGTGATCTCCTCCATCTGTCCGAGCAGTCCTGCGGTCGCATCGCTCGCATCACTGACGGTACCGGACATCTCAAGCATGGATTCCTTAACGGTTCTCGCCTCTTTGTTGCCCTCTTCCACGGCTTCTGTAACCACGCCAAAGCTCTCCTCAATCTGCTTCGCATAATCGGAATTCTTGTCGATGTACTGCCGTGACATATCCAGCTTCTCGCTGACCTTCTGGATCGCATGGCTCGACTCGTCAACGACCTGCTCCATCTGCTCTGCCGATGTCTTTACCACCTCGGCATGTGCAGTTACCGCATCCACCGACTGTCCGCAGGCGATGATGTCCTCATTTAACCGCTCTGCGATCTGGTTGGCAACGATCCCGTTATTCTTCACCGCATCCAGCGCTGTCTGTGCCTGCGTGTGCTTGTCCTGCCCGGTCTGCGTTCCCAGATACAATAGAACTGCCGTTGCGATCCACAGCACGATCTTTGAGGTTGCCGCAATCACATTCGTATCGATTGTATCCGGATAGATGAACATTACCGCGATAACCGGAATCATGAATGCGATCGCATAATATTTAACGATCTTTTTGTCAAAATACCGCACGGACATACCGAGCGTAACAAAGCTAGCAACGAACGTAACCGAATTGCCTCCGCACAATGCTGAATACAAAAGCATCGCGTAGGAAGGGATCAAGACGGTTATCATTGCCTTCACAAAATCGCTGATCTTCAGAAAGATTGTGGCCGCAACGATCAAAAGCGTCACCCATAATACCGCGCAGCACGCAACCATCCTTGCTGATGCGCCGTATGACCATACTGTTGTTGCGGTAAGTGCCAGTACACAGCCAAGTACCACCCACAAATTTGCCTTATGTACTTTCTCCATAGTTCTCTCCCCATTTCCTCCGTAACTAATTCTTTTACAAATTATACCATAATACGTATATCTTTGAAAAGTGTCTACGGTGATAAATTTCATTCAAAAACAAAGAAAGAATAACGCCATGATTTTTATCTCGGCTGCACATGCGTATGGGTAAACAGATGATCCTGACAGTATTCATAGTTACCCGCGCATTTTGAGCAGTAACGGAATGTAAGTGTCGGATCGTCTAACTCCGTTCTTCCGCAGATCGCACATTTATGCTTTGCGATCCCCGAACCCGGTCTCGGCTGCGAGAACTGTGCTTGGAACTGCTTCTGTCTGCGCTTCTGCTTCACAGAAACATGGTGCTTGCAGGCATGCACAAACACGATAAGGTTCACAAACGCCAGCACAATCTCGGTACTGAACATGATGCCGTACATCCATCCCATCTTAAAGTAAGAATATACTTCGTATGCCAGCTCGATCACATAGAGGATCGTCAGCCACTTCATTCGTATCGGAAGTACAAAATACAGCCGCACCTCCGCCTCCGGCATCAAAAGTCCGAGCAGCAGATACAGGGAAAACAGAATATAGTACATCGTCAGGTAGATTGGAAGTCCTGACACCATTCCGTCATACATCACGCGCACTCCGCTCAGATATGAGATTCCGCCAATCAACAGTCCGCCTATATCACTAATCAGGATTCCTCCCCAGAAATACACATTCATGCGGAAAGAGCCAAGTGCATATTCGAGATTCTGTCCAAGCATCAGCAAGCATAGAATAAACAGAAGTGACCAGAAGCTAAGTCCGCTTGTCGGGACAAACACCCAGGTGACCAGCCTCCAGATCTGTCCGTGGAAAATGTGCGCTGCCGAGAAATCCAGGTAGCTCATCACCGTTGACAGCCCGGCGGCTTCAAGAATGTAGCCGATCAGGTTTGCAAAGATCATATATCGTGTAATATTCGGGATCGCATATCGTCCAAATCTGCGTTCCAGTTTGTCCATCCAGTTCATAGGTTCACTCTCCGATTTACTTTGTATTTGTGCCGTCCGCCGATCCATCCGCCGACTCTTTGCACAGTGTTCATTATACGGACTCTTTGCGGATTTTGCAACGAATCCATCCCATAGTTCATAAAAACTTTAGAAATATCAGCGTTGTTTTTTGTCGGATCGTGTCGTATAATGTTATGTACTGTTTGGATAAACATTTTAATAGGAAGAAAAATCCTTTTTCATCTATGGAGGATCGCATACATGCAAAATCAAAACCTATACAAATTGGGAATCGACATTGGATCTACCACGGTCAAGGTAGCCTTGCTTGACATGGATGACCAGTTGATCTTTTCCGATTATGAACGCCATTATGCCAACATTCAGGAGACCTTGTCCGCGCTTCTTCAAAAGGCGCATGACATCGTAGGCGACTGCACCGTCACCCCGATGATCACCGGTTCCGGCGGACTTACGCTTGCAAAGCATCTTGACGTTCCTTTTGTGCAGGAGGTTATCTCTGTATCGACTGCGCTTTCTTTTTATGCCCCGCAGACCGATGTAGCCATCGAGCTTGGCGGTGAGGATGCCAAGATCATCTACTTCGAGGGCGGCAATGTGGAACAGCGTATGAACGGAATCTGTGCCGGCGGTACCGGTTCCTTTATCGATCAGATGGCAGCGCTCATCCAGACGGATGCATCCGGTCTGAATGAGTACGCCAAGAATTACAAGGCAATCTATCCGATCGCAGCGCGCTGTGGTGTATTTGCAAAGACAGATATCCAGCCGCTCATCAACGAGGGTGCTACCCGCGAGGATCTTTCCGCCTCCATTTTTCAGGCGGTCGTCAACCAGACGATCAGTGGTCTTGCCTGTGGTAAGCCGATCCGCGGTCATGTTGCATTCCTCGGTGGACCGCTCCACTTTTTGTCCGAGCTTAAGGCTGCATTCATCCGCACGTTAAATCTTGACAATGAACACGCGATCACGCCGGACAACTCCCATCTGTTTGCAGCGATCGGTTCCGCACTGAATTATAAAGAGGATGTGACTGCATCCCTTACCGATATGATCAAGCGGCTTTCTGCCGGGATCAAGATGGACTTTGAGGTTGCGCGCTTAGAGCCGCTTTTTGCAGACCATGCAGCATACGATGCCTTCACTGAGCGCCACGGCAACAACCATGTAGAGACCGCCGATCTGTCCACCTACAAGGGCAACTGCTACCTCGGTATCGATGCCGGCTCCACCACAACCAAGATCGCGCTGGTATCCGAGGATGGCAAGCTTTTATATTCTTTTTACAGCAACAACAACGGAAGCCCGCTTGCCACTGCGATCCGTTCCATTCAGGAGATCTACGAGCAGCTTCCTGCGGATGCACATATCGTCCACTCCTGCTCCACTGGCTACGGTGAGGCGCTGTTAAAGGCAGCCCTCATGTTGGATGACGGCGAGGTCGAGACCGTTGCACACTACTATGCTGCCGCATTTTTCGATCCGAAGGTTGACTGCATCCTCGACATCGGCGGTCAGGATATGAAGTGCATCAAGATCAAGAACCAAACCGTTGATTCCGTGCAGCTTAACGAGGCATGTTCCTCCGGCTGCGGTTCCTTCATCGAGACATTTGCGAAATCCCTTAACTACTCTGTTCAGGATTTTGCAAAGGAAGCTCTTTTTGCCAAGCACCCGATCGATCTTGGAACACGCTGTACCGTATTTATGAACTCAAAAGTAAAACAGGCGCAGAAGGAGGGGGCAAGCGTTGCAGATATTTCTGCCGGACTTGCCTACTCCGTCATCAAGAATGCGCTGTTTAAGGTTATCAAGCTCTCCGATGCCAAAGACCTTGGAGAGAATATCGTTGTACAGGGTGGTACATTCTACAATGATGCCGTTCTGCGCAGCTTTGAGAAGATTGCGGGCGTACACGCCACCCGTCCGGATATTGCCGGAATCATGGGTGCTTTTGGTGCTGCCCTGATCGCAAGGGAACGCCATGAGGCGGACTATCAGACAAGTATGCTCACCATCGAGCAGATCAACGCGCTCTCCTACACCACGAAGCTTGCGCGCTGTCAGGGATGTACGAACCACTGTCTGCTTACGATCAACAAGTTCTCCGACAACCGCCAGTACATTACCGGCAACCGTTGCGAGCGCGGACTTGGCAAGGAAAAGAACAAAGAGAATATCCCGAACCTTTTTGAATATAAGAACAAGCGTATTTTTGACTATACGCCGCTTTCTGCCGAGGAGGCAACCCGCGGCACCGTAGGTATTCCGCGCGTGCTCAATATGTACGAAAACTACCCGTTCTGGGCGACCTTCTTTACGAAGCTCGGATTCTCTGTGGTGCTCTCACCGCAGTCAACCCGCAAGATCTATGAGCTTGGTATCGATTCCATCCCAAGTGAGTCCGAGTGCTATCCGGCGAAGCTCGCACACGGTCATATTGCATGGCTTGTCCACCAGAATGTAGACTTTATTTTCTACCCGGCAATCCCGTATGAGCGCAAGGAGTTCCCGGATGCCAACAATCACTACAACTGCCCGATCGTCACCTCCTACTCGGAGAACATCAAGAATAACGTTGATGAGATTACAAACGGCAATGTACGGTTCTATAACCCATTTATGGCATTTACCAGCGAGGCGACCATGTCCAAGCAGCTTGTTGCCTGCTTTGGCGCACCGGAATTTGCAATTCCGGAGGCAGAGATCCGCGATGCGGTAAGCGAGGCATGGAAGGAGCTTGAGGTTACACACCTTGAGATGCAGAAAAAAGGCGAGGAAGTCCTTCATTATATGGAAGAGACCGGACGCAGAGGTATCGTCCTTGCCGGTCGTCCGTACCATGTAGACCCAGAGATCAACCACGGTATCCCGGAACTGATCAACAGCTACGGCATCTGCGTATTGACCGAGGATTCCGTTTCACACCTTGGCAACTTAGAGCGCCCGCTCATCGTCATGGATCAGTGGATGTACCACTCCAGACTGTACGCTGCCGCCAACTATGTCAAGACGCGCGATGATCTGGATCTCATCCAGCTCAACTCATTCGGCTGCGGACTGGATGCCGTAACCACAGACTGTGTCAGCGACATTCTGACCGGCTCCGGCAAGATCTATACCTGTTTGAAGATCGACGAGGTAAACAACCTCGGTGCAGCGAGAATCCGTATCCGCTCTCTTCTGTCTGCGCTCCGCGTTAAGGAGAAGCAGCATGAGAAGCGCACCATCCATCCGTCCAATTACGAGCGTGTCATCTTCACGGAGGAAATGCGGGATTCTTACACCATCATCTGTCCGCAGATGTCACCGATCCACTTTGATCTGCTTGTGCCTGCATTCCGAGCAGCCGGATACAATCTGGTCATCCCGGATGTTCCTGCGCGCGAGTGTGTGGATGTCGGACTTAAATTTGTAAATAATGACGCCTGCTATCCATCCCTGATTGTTGTCGGACAGATCATGAGCGCCGTCATGTCCGGAAACTACGATATGACAAGGACCGCGATCCTAATCTCACAGACCGGAGGTGGCTGCCGTGCGACCAACTATATCGGATTTATCCGCCGTGCGCTCATCAAAGCGGGATATCCGGATGTTCCGGTTATCTCCATCAACATGGTAGGTCTTGAGAAGAACCCTGGCTTCACCTTCACACCGAAGTTGATCCAGCATGGTCTGTATGCGCTTGAATTTGGCGATATCTTTATGCGCTGCCTCTACCGTATGCGTCCATACGAGAAGGTGCCGGGAAGCGCCAATGCGCTGCATGAGAAGTGGAAGAAACGCTGCATTGATTTTATCACGCAGGATAAGTTCCTCTCCCACCGCCAGTACAAGAAGATGTGCCGCGGGATCATCCGCGACTTTGACAATCTTCCGATCACCGATGAGAAAAAGCCGCGTGTCGGCGTTGTCGGTGAGATCCTCGTCAAGTTCCTCCCGGCAGCCAACAACTATATCGTTGATCTGCTTGAATCCGAGGGTGCTGAGGCTGTTGTGCCGGATCTGACAGACTTTTTGCTGTACTGCTGTTACAACACGAATTTCAAGGCGGATTATCTTGGAGAATCCGAGAAATCACGCAAGGTAAACAATCTTGCGATCAAGTTCTTTGAGTGGATGAGAAGCGCTGCAAGAGATGAGTTGAAAAAGAGCAAGCACTTTGAGCCGACTGCTTACATACAGGATCTTGCCAAATTGGCAGAGCCGATCGTTTCCTGCGGTAACCAGACCGGTGAAGGATGGTTCTTAACCGGAGAGATGTTGGAGCTGATCCATCAGGGTGCTTCCAACATCGTCTGTGCGCAGCCGTTTGCCTGCCTGCCGAACCACATTGTCGGAAAGGGTGTTATCAAGAAGATCCGTCATGAGTTCCCGGCTGCCAATATCGTAGCGATCGATTATGATCCGGGTGCATCCGAGGTCAACCAGTTAAACCGTATCAAGCTGATGCTCTCCACAGCTCAGAAGAATCTGAAAAAGGAAGCAAACCAGTAATATCCATTAAGGTAATAATTATAAGCATAACAAAAGCGCGAATGGCAATTCAACCATTCGCGCTTTTGTATTTAGGAATTAAGAATCCATAGAGACACTAACAACCTTTTGTGTATTAAGATATCCGCAGTTTTTCAGTCCTTCGGAGATGACCTTATGCCATTCTCCTGCTGACAATCTGCGTATCGTGTGATCGTCAAGTACGATCTCACATGTTCCGTTCGCCTTACAATTCTCCCCGCAGGATACGCGGTAGAGATTGTTGCGTCGGATAGCACCGATCTCCTCAAGCAGATTGATCATGCGATAGACAGTTGCAGCTCCAAGAGAAGGGTCTAAAGCAGATGCCTTGTAGTAAATCTCTTTACAACTTGCGCATTGCTCCTGCAGGATAATATCCAAAAGCAACTGACGCTGCTTTGTGATCCGATAGCCCTTTTCCCGCAACAACTGAAGCACTATCGTCTTCTGCATCGTAGTTCTGTGGTAATCGGTGACCGATTTATTCTGTTGTTCCCGCAACTGATTATTCATATTTCTGCACCTCTTAGCAACCGCCGCAGCCGCCGCCTGAATGACCTTTTTTGTACTTCTGACACTGACCTGCGGAAGGACACCCGATGCATCTTATGCCCTTTTTCTTTTCCTTTCGTATGTATACAATCGCTGCTCCCAAAATAGCAAGCACAACCAACACTACAATCAGATTTTCCATATAGTCTCCTTCCCAGTCAATTTATTGGAACTGGCCAGTAGCTGACCAGTTCCGTTGTTAATGATAATTGACTCTTACTTTAATGCGTACTCATCAGCAAACTTGCGGTTAGATCTTACAATAAGAACTACAAGCACTGCAACCATTGCAAGTACTGCGATAAGTCCAGGTACAAATCCATTACCAACAGATCCGGTAGTGATCAATGTACCAATCTGGTATACCAAAAATCCTACGGTATATCCTGTGCAAAGCTGAAGTGCAATTCCTGCCCACAGCCATTTCTTGCTCTGCATCTCGGAGTTCATAGCACCAAGTGCTGCGAAGCAAGGTGGTGTATAAAGGTTGAACATCAGGTATGCAAGTGCTGCAACCTTGGTAAGTGCCATTGCGTTAGCAACAACGTTTCCATCTCCGACAAGTGCAAGCTCATCGGTATCGATGAATGCGCTAAGCCCATAACACACTGCAAGAGTACCTACTACGTTCTCTTTTGCGATAAATCCGGTAACTGCTGCTGCAGCAAGCTGCCAAGCTACAATACCGCAGATCGGGAATAACAGGTAAGCAACCGGGTGAGCGATGCTTGCAAGGATGGATGTTCCCTCCATACCTTCCTCGACAACCTGGAACTGCCAGTTGAAGGACTGCATGATCTGTACGATGGTGTTACATACAAGGATGATAGTACCAGCCTTGATGATGTACGCTTTACCACGCTCTAACATGGAAAGTGCAGCTCTCTTAAGGCTTGGAGCCTTATACTCTGGAAGCTCGATGATGAAAAATGACTTTCTGTATTTGTAACCGGTAATTGCCTTAATGATTAATGCGCCAAGTAAGATAAGAAGAATACCTACAAAGTACATAAGAGGTCCAACCCATGAAGCGTTCGGGAAGAATGCTCCTACGAACAATGCGATAACCGGGAGCTTTGCACCGCATGGCATAAAGGTGGTCAGCATAGCTGTGGTTCTCTTCTCTCTCTCGTTACGGATGGTACGGCAAGCCATGATACCAGGGATTCCGCATCCGGTTCCGATGATCATAGGGATAACGGATTTTCCGGAAAGACCAACACGTTTGAAGATCGGATCAAGAACTACGGTAGCTCTTGCCATGTATCCGCAATCCTCTAAGAGTGCAATCAGGAAGTACATTACCATAACCAGTGGAAGGAATCCGACAACGGCACCTACACCACCGATGATACCATCAACAAGGAGTGACTGTAAGAATGGATTTGCATTTTCTACAAGACCTGCAACCCACTCCTGGAAGGTCTCGATCCAGCCTGTTAACCAGTCTGCGATCCATGTACCAACCGTTGACTGTGAAATATAGAATACAAGGAACATGATCAATGCAAAGATTGGGATACCTACCCATGGGTTGGTAAGAACTGCATCGATCTTATCCTGTCCGTTCTTTTCCTTTGTAAGAACTTTACGCTTTTCAACCTCGCTTACGATTCCCTTTACGAAATCGAAACGCTTTCTATCAGCCTCTTCTACGGCTTCCTTGCTATGTAAATCGACATTGCCTTGAACGTATGGAGCTTTCTGTCCTTTGCCCTTTAAGGATGCTGCTGTCTCAACAGCCTCCTTAAGTCCACCTGCTGCGGTAGATACGGTCTTTACAACCGGGCAGCCCAGCTTCTGGGAAAGAAGCTCTACATTGATCTCGGTATCCTTCTTCTCATTGATATCACTCTTGTTCAAAGCTACAACAACAGGGATCTCAAGTTCGAGAAGCTGTGTGGTAAAGAATAAGCTTCGGCTTAAGTTGGTTGCATCTACGATGTTGATGATTGCATCCGGATTTTCATTCTTTACATATCCGCTGGTGATGCTCTCCTCTGACGTAAACGGAGACATTGAATATGCTCCCGGCAGATCGACTGCGATCAGTTCTTCCTTTCCATCGTAATAAGCCTTCTTGATCAGGCTCTCCTTCTTCTCAACGGTAACGCCGGCCCAGTTTCCAACCTTTTCGTTTCTTCCGGTCAGTGCATTGTACATGGTCGTCTTTCCACTATTCGGATTTCCCGTTAATGCAATTCTCATGACGAATCCTCCTCATTTTATTTGTTTTCGTTGGTGGTAACCGAAGTTAGTACATGCTAACTATCGGTCATTAAAAAAAGTGATTGCTCACTTTTTTATATTGAAATAGCTTTCGCTAATTCAGTATCAATGTTGTATCTGGCATCCTTGATTGCAACTACGCAACCGCCCTTGATATGAGAGATAACCGTGATCGGTTCTCCCGGATAGCAGCCAAGTGAGAATAAGAATGCTTCCATCTCGTCATCGTCTGTAACGAGCTCTTTGATGATGTATTCAACACCAGCTGTCGCTTCCGCTAAACTCATACGTTTCACCTTCCGTTTCTATATATTTCAGAAATAAGCTTTTGAGTTAGCTTTTTCTAACCATGCCTAGTCTATTATAACTTTTATCAGTTGTCAATACTTTTTATCAATAATTTTTCAATTTTTTCCATCATCTTTCGGCTTCTTTTTCCAGCCGCCGCTTTTCCTTTTTCGTCTCCACAACGTGCGATATTGCCGCCACCGGGTGATGGAAGATCATCCGCGGTCCCGAAAAGCGCATCACCTGCCGGATCTGTTCTCTCATATCCTTCTTATAGCAGTGTACCCTGCAGTTGGAGCAAAAGGTCTTTGTCTCCATAAACGGGCATTTGTCGCTGCGCTCCCTCGCATACGCATCTAACGCCGCGCATTCGCCGCACAGCCCGCCCTTTGTATGGTGCTTCTTCTTACAGTAAAGCGCGATCATCTGCGATACCATCGCTTTTTCCTTTTCGCGCTTTACCGATAGGTCTTTTTTCATCAGCTTACTCTCCCATGTTCTACGGAATAGATCTTGTCTGCGATCCGCATGGTGGATAGTCTGTGGGAAACCAAAACTACCGTCCGGTTCTCCTTCTCCTCGCGAAGCGACTTCAAGATCACTGTCTCATTGAGGCTGTCCAGATTGCTTGTCGGCTCATCCAGCAGCATCAGATCAGCATCGTGTAAAAAGGCTCTCGCCAATCCGATCCTCTGGCGTTCCCCGCCGGATAAGGTATCACCCAGCTCGCCCACCGGCGTGTCGTATCCGCTTGGTAGACTCTCGATCCAGTCGTGGATGGATGCCTTTTTGCAGGCACCCACAAGCTCATCCTCTGTCGCATCCCACTTTGCTACGCGCAGGTTGTTGCGGATGCTGTCGTGGAACAGGTGTGTCTCCTGCGTCACAAAGCTCTCCATATCGCGCAGGTTTTTGGTATTGATCTGCTCGACATCCGTATCGGAGATCCGGACGCTGCCCTTATCTGTCTTCCAGAACCGCATAAACAGCTTTAACAGGGTGGACTTGCCACTTCCGCTTCTTCCCGTGATGCCGATCACCGCGCCCTTTGGGATATCGACGGAGACATCCTGAAGGATCGTCTCCTGATCGTATGAAAATGTCACATTCTGTGCCTGTGCTCCCGCAAAGGCAACTGCCGGATTGCCGGAGATCTCCTCCGTAACCGGTTCCTCATCTAAAATATCCAGCACACGGTTGCCCGCCGCAAAGGTATTCTGTAAGGTACTTCCAAGGTTTGCAAGTGCCACGGCCGGTCCGTAGGAGCTCATAAGTGCGATAACCGCAAAAAGCATTGCCGGAAATCCGATCTTCCCGCTGTTGTTTAGCAGTGCAGCCACAAACAGCATCACAAGATCAAACACCAGAATTGTCGTGTTGGTGACCGCCTGATTTTTGCCTGCCGTGTATTTCAGCTTCCGCTCTTCCTCTGACATTGCCGCAGTCTTTTCATTCATTGCCGCCAGCCGTTTTTCCCCCTGCCCGTATTGCAGGATCTCTCCCAAGCCGCGCAGGCTGTCGAGCACAAAGCCGGAAAGTTCCCCGGACTTTTTACGGAAGCGCATACCGTCATCGCCGCCACAGCTTGCGATCCAAAGCGGGATGCAGACACCGACCGCAAGGTATGCCGCCAGTGCGATCACACCTAAGATCCAGTGAAAATGCCCGATATAGATGCACATGATCCCGGAAAAGATCGCCGCGATCGCGATCGGCGAGATCGTATGTGCATAGAACACCTCCAAAAGCTCAATGTCCGAGGTGATCACAGCGATCAGGTCTCCCTTGTCCTTGCCCTCCAGCTTTGCCGGGCAGAGCCGTCTTAACGCCCCGAATACCTTGTCGCGGATCAGTGCCAATAGCTTGAACGCGATAAAGTGGTTACAGGACTGCTCCGCATAGCGCAAAAAGCCACGGACAAGAGCAAGCACGCACACGATGATAAACAGTGCATACAGCGGAAGCGTATCCGCTATCCCTGCAACGTTTGCCGCGGCATATCCGCCGCAGATCGTGATAAAGGCTGCTGCAAGATTGCCAAGGATTCCCATGAGGATCGCAAGCAGCATATATCCCGTGAGGGGCTTTACCAGCACGATCAGACGGGCTGCGATCTCAAATCCACTTCTCTTTTTCATGCTGTCTGCTCCTTCCTCTTATAATTCTCAAGTGCCTGCTGCTTGTCCCAGAGCTGTCTGTACACGCCATTCTGCTCTAACAGTGCCTCCTGCGTGCCGCATTCAGCGACTATTCCTTTGTCCATGACATAGATCCTGTCTGCATCGGTCACATTTGCCAGACGGTGTGAGATCAGTATCACCGTCTTTGTCTTTGCAAGTGCGCGGATCTGCTCCATGATGTCATCCTCGCTCTCCACATCAATGTTGGAGGTTGCCTCATCGAAGATATACACTGGGCTGTCATGCAGCAGCGCCCGTGCGAGTGAGAGTCTCTGGCACTGTCCGCCGGACAGATTGGATGCACGCTCTGTAAGTGCCGTTTCAAGCCCGCTCTCCTCCCGCAGGAAGTCCGCAAGCTTTACTTTTTCAAGAGCCTCCCACATCTGTTCGTCGGTCGCATTCGGATCACCCATACAAAGATTATCCCTCACCGTACCCTTAAACAGATAATTCTGGTGGCTTACATAGGTAATATTTTTCATCAGGCTTTGCTCTTTGATCTGTCCAATCTCTATTCCGCCGATCGTCACAGAGCCTGTATAGTCCTTATTCTTTCCTGTAAGGATCGATGCGATGGTGGACTTTCCACAGCCGGATTCCCCAACGATCGCGACAAAGCTGCCGCACGGAATGCGGATGTCGATTCCGTGTAGGATCTCCCTCTCCTTATCATACGAAAAGTGAAGATCTTTACAAAGGATCTCACACGCACCGGTAAGCTCCTTTTCTCCCTGCTCTTTCTCCGGAAGGTCAAGCAGCGCAAAAATCTTATCGCTTGCCGCCATGCCGTTCATCGCAATATGAAAGTACGAGCCGAGCAGCCGCATCGGGATGAAGAAATCCGCGGATAGCAGAATGATAAAAAGGCACTCGGAGAACGTGATGTTTCCGCTCCGGTACTGAGTTGCTGACAAGATCACGCCAAGCGCAGCCCCGCCATAGGCGATCAGATCCATGATCGTGATGGAGTTAAGCTGCATGGTGAGTACCTTCATTGTGATCTTGCGGAACTTCTCCG
This sequence comes from Lachnospiraceae bacterium, assembly GCA_963612015.1. GTDB lineage: Bacteria > Bacillota > Clostridia > Lachnospirales > Lachnospiraceae > Roseburia. The sequence goes on from CAVDTR010000004.1 coordinate 43,885, forward strand.
ATTGCTCGTTCATCTCCTGATGCTTATTTGCATCCGTCTGATAGATCTTTAGCGTTGTAAGTCCCTGCAGATTCTCCAAAAAGGTATCGCCGAGTGCGGTGTACTGTCCCCAGTATTTTGACAGGAGCTTCTTCGCCCAGCGCTGAACCATGACAATCGTTACCGGGATCAGCGGCACACACAAAAAGAGTACCAGCGCACACGGAACATTTACAAAGCACAGCACGACAAACAGTGTAAGCGGTGCAAGCATCGCATAGAAAAACTGCGGCAGATATGCCCCGAAATAGGTTTCCAGCTGTTCTACTCCTTCCACTGCGACCTGCACGATCTCCGAGGTATTGATCTGCTCCTTGTAGGAGCTTCCGATATGTAACAGCTTGTCATAGATTTTCTCCCGGAGTGTCTGCTTGACCGCTTTGGAGGAAAGATAGCTCATCCGGCTGCTTCCCACCGTACACAAAAAGCGCACAAAAACTGCGGCTGCACAAACTAGGAGCATCCATGCAGCATACGGCAGTGTCATTTCCTTGGTCAGTGTTTTTCCAAGCAGGGAAGTGATCGCTGCCATCATTGTGATATTTGCAGCCAGCGCTCCCCACTGGCACAGGACATTGCCCGCAATATACTTTTTGCTCCCGCTTACTGTTTTGATCAGTCTTGTGTTTATCATCATGGTTGTTTTTGTTCCTTTATGAAATACTCTCTACCTGATATCCGGCATGCTCGATTGCAGCGCGGATCTCATCATCACTCACTTCCGTCTCCATGGAAACGATCGCTGTTTTCTTCTTGAGATTTACCCTTGCAGATACTCCCGCAAGCTCATTCAGACAGCTCTCCACACGGCTTCTGCAATGCTCACAGGTCATGCCTTCCACAATGACCGTTCTCTGCTTTATCACATGATCGAGCTTCTTCGGCTTTATCTTGACATCCGAGCCTCCGCCGCAGCAGCCGCCCTCTCCCTTAAAGTGCTTGATGGTCGCACGCACTCCAAAAATCAAACAAACAATAAGTAATCCGACAATAATTGCATTTGTCATAATCGATCCCTTCTTTCGGTTAGTTTTTGCTAACATAGTTTAGCACTATCTCACCGGAATGTATAGATAATTTTTTGTAATTTAGTTGGATTTTGTTGGAAATCAATCAGACACAATTAGAAATTTCGACAAAAAAGAGCCATAAAGATTTACGGCTGTTCTATCATAATTTTCACAATGGCAGTTCCTTTTTTTCCAATTAGGAGATGGGGAATTGTCCTAAAATAATAAATTTCCGGATCTTTGATCTTCATTTGCCCAAGTTTTTCCCTTGCCAATGCCGCCAGATCTTCCCCTGATGAATCAATCTCTAAAAAGAAACTGATACATCTGCTCTTTTTCTCTTTCCCGGCATTGCAAGAGTACAATGAGCCATCCTGTTTTATCAGAAATATGTCATGGATCCCATCCTGCAAGAAGCTAAAGAAATGGACATCTTCTATCCTTTTTCCCGGCATTGAAGGCAGAAGTATCTCCTCCGATATGATGTCCTCTCCTATTTTCTCATACTGACGATACAGGCTTTGTTTTATTACCAGATATTCCTTCATTGCCTCCATTTTTCTTATTTTTTCTTCAAGCCTCCCGGCGGCATCTGTAAAGATCTGATCTCGTTTTTCACATTCAGCTTCCATAATTTCCTTGATCTCCATCAAAGAATACCCTGCGTTTTGGAGTATTTTGATATTATCCATCTGTTCAAGCTGATTAACTTCATATTCCCGATATCCATTTTTCTTCTTCTGGGAAGGACAAAGGATTCCAATCTCATCATAATAAAACAGTGTTCTTTTTTCCACACCACATAATCTTGCAAATGTACTTGTATTCATAAAAGCCTCTTGACTATCCCGTTACGTTATACTTTATAGTAACAAATGAAACATAAAAAGGAAAGGAATATTTATATGAAGAAATTTACAGTTGATCCGCTAAACGGAAGTCTGGTCAAAGGAATGTTCATTTTCGCTCTTCCTATCATAGGTGTCAGCCTGATGACCACACTATTTTCCGTCATTGACACCGTTATGATTGGACAATTCGGACAACCCGATGCAATTTCTGCGATTGGCGTTTCTTCCGCCGCCATTGGTCTGCTCGTCAGTTCTGTAACCGGGCTGTCTGCCGGTGTCATCACGGTAATTGGCAAACTTTACGGGAAAGGCGATACATCAAAAATCAGTCAGCTTCTCCATGTGCTTCCCCTATCAGCTTTTTCCCTTGGACTAATGGTCTGCATAATTGCCGAAGTATTTTCCTGCCCGATCATGGGCTGGCTCAACTGTCCTTCTGCAATTTACCCGGATGCACTCCTATATTTCCGAATTTACTTTCTCGCCGTACCGGCTATGACCGTTTTCCAGTTCTTAGCCTGTGTAATCCAAGCAAAGGGTGATTCTTTTCACCCACTGCTATTTGAAGTTTGCTCACAAATTACAAATATTCTGCTTAATCTTTTCTTTTTGGTTCTTCTAAAATGGAATGTACGCGGTGTTGTCACAGCAACGGTAATTTCTCAATACCTCAATATGTTTCTCATTCTCAGTTATCTGATGCACCAGCAGAATGAGCTTCATCTTTCTCTCAAGAGACTAAAGTTCTTTGCCGGTACAAAGGAAATCTGGGAAATTGGCATTCCCGCTTCCGTTGAGGGAATTATCCTCAATATCACAGGAGTTATCATCTCTGCATACATCAATTCCTTTGATGTGGACGTAATAAGTGGAAACACCATTGCGCAATCCATAGAAAGCCTGATTGTCATTTCCTTTATTGGCTTTGCCAATGCGGGTGTCGTTTTCATTTCGCAAAACTATGGCAGCAAAAATTACAGCCGTGTGAAGAAATGCTTTGTCTCCACGATCCTGCTTTCCTTCTTCATCGGAGAGATTCTCGGAATTTTCATCTATGCTAATGCCGACCGGCTTCTACTGCTTTTTACAAATATACCATCCGTCATGCACTACGCCCGGATACGCCTTTCCTTTATGTGTCTTTCCTTTGGTTTGTGCGGAATCACGAATGTTGGGAGTGGCTGTATCCGTGGTCTTAGTGACGCAAAGTCACCTCTTATTATTTCGCTGATCTCGTCCGTAGGCTTCCGTCTTCTATGGATCGTGACCATTGCCAGAATGTTTGGAACAATCGAAGCACTATATATTGCCATGCCTCTTTGCTGGCTAATCTGTTCCTTTTTGGATATTATTGTGTTTATCCACGATTACCGCAAAAGCCGTACTGCGACACTTGCCTGACACCCCCTGCGGGTGTCGGAAATTCGTAAAGTTCGCTTAACGTTATCAAGCTCCGATTATCCTTCTCCTGACATAAGAAACCGGATCATCATAATAATACTTTCCTATTTTTACGAAAATTTCATCCATCAGCCCTTGACGATTTCTTCTGATAAGGTACTGCCTGCACACATCTTCAAATATCTTTGGAACATATTTTGTTTCAAAATCTTCAGCAATATATTTATCATAAAAAACATCTGGATCCATAATATTCATGCGGGAGATATTTCTGAAAACATTATTATTTTTCAGAATGTCAATTTTTATTCGGTTATAGCTGAGTCCGTTATAGCCGAATAAAAAATCAAACGCTTCTCATCTTTACTTCGACACCTCAAAATAGAGAAGCGCCGCTCCCGGCATCTGCCGAAATCAACGCTTCTTCTCTGTTACATATATTTTTTTACTGCTTCCCAGGCCTCTCTCTGCACGATGAGTGCCTGTTTCTCCGAAACTTTTCCTGCCATGCCGGCACTGTGGGATTCCGGTACGCCAAGCCCTTCCGGGGATTTTTCATAAATCACGCCAAACAGCACGCAGGCTGCAATGTAATTCCCAAGATTATTCTGGTGTCCCATATCGCCACATTCCACACCAATCGGAAGATATGGATCAAACTCTCCCATATCACCATATTTCTGTAAAATCTGCTCATAGACTTTCGCCACCGGTGCGATCTTACAGTTTTCACCGATCTCTTTTGCCATAAATTCGTACCACTGCATGTTGGCTTCCGTCATCTGGGAATTCGTGAGCGTCAGAAGATATTCCCTGCCGTCCTGCACATAAGTTTCTCCGACTTTTCCTTTTTTCAAAGGTTTCATGCACATATCCTGGAAAAATCCATATTTGTATGCCTGCGGAACCCAGAGGATCGTCTTTGCACCCTTTTCTTTTGCTTTTTCATTCAGAATCTTCGCACCTTTTAACATACGCTCCCGCTGGGAATAATCCGTTGCACCGACTTTTCCACTATAAGTGGATACTGCTTCATCACTATTTCCCGCAAATACACAGAAATCATAATGTTCATTCGCGTCTAATACTTTCTGTCCCTGTGCCGCGCGTTCTTCAAAACCTTCCACTAAACCTGCATAATGTGCAATCCCGGTTCCGCCCCAGTAACTGTATGCAACACGGGCACGTATCCCTGCCATTCTCGAAAGTTCCCGGAAATAATAATAGGCACTGTCCCATAACCCGGTAAAGCTGTGTCCTGCAAACATCACATCAGGTCCGTCAATCAGTTTTTCTTCTTTCTGCGCCTCTGTTTCCGGCCAGACGAGCGCATGATGGATCTTTCCATGATAAATTCCTTCCCTGGCACTGTAAAGTGCCGGGTTGATCTGCTGTACTTCTCCTTCGTAATAGGATGCCGCGGTAAATTCTGTATCTGTTTTCTTCATGCCTTTTTGCTCCTGTCAGCTCTTATTGATGTGCTTCCTTATAAGCTTCATACTGGCTTTTTAATTCTTCTGTCACTTTATCGAGTCCTGCTGCCTCTAACTTCTGGACAAACTCCTCTAATTTTGCATCGGTACCATCTCCGTAAATGCCTAATGCAAAGCTGTATTCATACTCATCTACGATCGAGTTTACAACAGACAATTCGGTTGCTACTTTTGAAGAATCGAATGTGAATCCTGCAACCTCTGCGTGAAGCTCTCTGGATTCAATACTGTCCATAAGCTCTAACTGACGCTCGTCTGTACCTGCAAGTACCGGTTCATCTGCACGGTTTAATGCCCAGGACCAGCCATTCCATTTATAATGATCCGCAGCGTCTAACTGGACTCTCTGTCCATCCTCGTTCAGATCCCAGTGTTCTCCTTTGATACCGCCCATCAGTGTACGGTTCAGGTCTACATCGCTCTTGATGTAATCCAGAACCAAGGCTGCTCTTTCCGGATCTTTTGAATTGGTTGTGATTGCAGTCATATCACCATTGTAACGTCCCCTTGCCATATGTAAATCCGGAGACAGATCATAGACCCCAAAGGTTCCAAGTCCGGCTGCTTCCAGTTTTTCACCGGCATCAATTGCACTTGTATTCCATGCAAGGCATCCGGATGTTCCGTTTTCAAAATAGGCAGTTGCATCGTTCGTATCGTTGATCGCATCAGAAGACCATGCACCGAGATCTGCGAGTTCTACCATCTCATGCACATAATCTTTGTATACATCTGAGGTATATAAATAGGTGATTTTATCGGAATCCGGAAGTGCTTCCTCTCCGTCTGCCTTATAGAAATAGTCAAAGCCCAGTGTAAAATAGTCATAACCTCTTGTCTGGAGATAAAGCTCCTTCGTCTGGTTTCTGTTTGCATTATTATTAAATGGTACAACGCCGGTCTCATCCTGTATCTGTGCAAGTTCTGTCAAATACTCCTTGAAGCCCTCCCAGTCATGCGGTTCTGTAAGCTGATATTCATCGATCAGATCCTGTCTTGCCACAATAAAATCATAGACACCCCAGGTTGCATTTCCTTTTGGCACTGCATAAATGGTATCTCCTATCTTTGCCTGCTCCCAGGAAACATCCGGCTGCTCCGCATAAGTATATGGAAGATACTTCTGGATAAAGTCCATATCCAGTGCACGGAATGCTCCTTTTGCTGCTTCCTCATTGTAATAACACCATGGCGCTGTATAGATCAGATCTACATCCTCTCCGCCTGCTAAGATCAGGGAATATTTTGTCTGATAATCGCTCCAGTTTAAAAATCTTATATCCAACGTGGTGTTCAGGTTTGGAAGCAAATAATTATTATTTACCTCATCCAAAACCTTCTGCATGTCTGTTGGTTCATCCCCAAGCACATACATGACGATATTTTCCGTCGTTCCAAGATCATAGCCTTTCCCATAATATGGGCTGCTTTCCGAGATTGCGCCATCTCCTCCTGCGCTTTCCGTCTGCGGTACGGTTCCTTCTGCATTCCCGGATGCCGACTGTCCGCATGCGCCAAGCAGCATGGATGCTGCCATCATTCCCACTGTTACTGCTTTCCATTTTCTTTTCATATCTGCTTCTCCTTTATATAAAATTATAATACTAACCCTTTACTGCTCCAACTGTCATTCCTTTTACAAAATATTTCTGTAAAAATGGATATAACAGAATGATCGGCCCTGTTGCGATCACAGTCATGGCAAGCTTTAATCCCTCCGTTGGAACCTGTCCGACCTGCATTCCGGTCATCGCTGCAATCTTTTTCAATGCCTCAGAGCTGTTTAAAATATTCTGTAATGTATACTGTAAATTCCATTTTCCACTGGTACTCATAAACAGCATGCAGTTATACCAGTCGTTCCAGTAAGTCAATGCCGTAAACAGTCCGATCGTCGCCATCAGCGGCTTTGCCGTCGGAAGGATCACTTTACAAAAAATATAGAAATCTCCTGCTCCATCCATTTTGGCTGCCTCCGTCAGTTCAAATGGTATGCCCTTCATATAATTTTTCGCAATGATCATATTCCATACTGAAAATAAGCATGGCAGGATCAGCGAATAAATGTGATTATTAAAATGAAGCACCTTCGAGCACATCAGATACCATGGAACTAACCCTCCATTAAATAGTGTTGTAAAGAAGAAAAAGAAGGAAAGACCATTTCTCCACGGAAAATCCGGTCTTGAAAGCACATATCCGGTCATGCACACGAGTAATACCGCGATCACGGTTCCGATCACTGTCACGTAAATTGTGATACCGTAAGCCTGAAGCATCGTTGTCGGATTTTTGATTGCCATCTTATAAGCTTCCAGCGAAAATTTCTGTGCGGTAAGCAGAAAGCTGTATCCTTCTTTTAAAATCGATTCCTCCTTTGTAAAAGAACCAACTAAAATCAGATAAAATGGCAGTAAGCAGATCACTGCAAAAAAGATCACACAGATGTGGGAGAGCCGCCCAAATATTTTTTCATCCCGTCCCTTTTTCAAAACTTGTCACCCCTTTTCTAAAACAATGTATAATCCGGATTGATCTTCTTCACAATCCAGTTGACTGTCACAATTGTCACAAAGCATAAAACAGACTGGTAAAAGCCTGCTGCCGCCGACATTCCGATATTCGGTGTCGTGATCAATGAACGATACACAAAAGTATCAATAACATCTGAGCTTTCCAGAAGCAGCTGGTTATTCCCGACTAACTGATAAAACAATCCGAAGTCACCACGGAAAATATTTCCGACTGCTAACAGAAACATGACAAAAATCGTCGGTTTTAGGCTTGGTATTGTGATGTACCGTATCCGCTGCCAGACATTTGCCCCGTCGATGGCTGCCGCCTCGAACATTTCCTGGCTGATTCCTGTAATTGCCGCCAGATAAACGATTGTTCCGTATCCGGTCTGCTTCCATACTTTCACCGCCACTATCACAACCGGCCACAGTTTTACCTGCTTGTAAATGCTGAATCCTTCAATTCCAAAATGCATTAGGATATTGCTCAATACACCATTCTGTCCAAAAATATTCAGCATGATCGTTGATACGACGACCCAGGAAATAAAATATGGAAGAATCATGCTTGCCTGTGCAAATTTTTTCAGCTTCTTTCCTGTAATCTCATTTAACATGATCGCAAGTCCCACTTCAAAAACGATTCCAAGCACAATAAATACCAAATTATAAAGCAGTGTATTTCTGGTTAATTGCAAAAGTTTTCCTGAAATTTTCAGATACTCAAAATTCTTTAAGCCGCACCATGGACTGCCTAAGATCCCGTCATTGTAGTTGTAATCCTTAAACGCAATGCTGATCCCAAACATTGGGATATAGTTGAATATAATGACGTAACACAGTGCCGGAAAGAGCATCCACAGGAGCGTTTTATTTTTTCTCAGCTGTTTTTTCACCTTTTTTCCTCCCCTCGTTGTTTCTGGCTTTATTATAAAAATCTGTCCCTTTCCTCTCAATCGTAAAATCCCATGCTCCCTGTGGGAAACGCTTTCTTTTTTTAGTAAATTTTTACGATATCTGTAAATTTCTCCACTGTGTGTCCGAAAGCATGGCAGACATAGCTTTCCTATGCTAGAATAATCAGAGATAAACGGAGGTATTTTCATGGTATTGTTGTTAGCAGATGATGAATTTTATGTTCGGAAAAAGATTGTCCAGAAAACGGACTGGGATTCCCTCGGAATTGATAAAATATTAGAAGCCGAAGACGGAGAGGAAGGAAAACATCTTGCACAGAAAGAAAAAATCGATATTTTACTGACAGATATCCGTATGCCGCGGATGGATGGGATTGCACTCGCGAAAGAAGTAAGACAGCTCTATCCGGACTGCTCCGTTCTCTTCTTAAGCGGTTATTCCGACAAAGAATACCTGCGCTCCGCGATCACACTCCACGTATTCCAGTACATTGACAAACCATTTACTCCGGAGCAGATCTATCAGGCGCTCCTGGGTGTAGTCTCGTATAAGAAATCACTGCTCTCCTCCGCCGCTTTTTCCGGCAGGTTAAAACGCGCCGAACTCGCATGCAGACTGTGCTCTCCACTTCCCTGTGATTGCGATGTATGGGAATTTTTAAAAGAATATTCCTTAAATGCACTGGATTTTTGTGACTCAAGAACCCTTATATTACAGATATTTCAGGAAACCATTCCACAGGCAGTTCTCGATCAGTTAGAGCAGCTTCTCTCCGACAGCAGTCTTCCTTTTTTAATGAGCACCTACCATGATCATTATATTGTCATTCACCTGCTGTCAGAGCGTACACAATTAATATCTTCCCTGCCATCTGCTTTTTTTCAGACACTTGCTGCAAGGCTCCGCTATCTGTTAGGTTCCATTCCGTTTTTCTTTGCGGTCGGAATTCTTGCAGAAAATATTCAGGCACTGTATTATTCCTATCAATCTGCCGTGATCGCTCTCCAGCAGAATTTTTTTCTTGGAACAGGTTCGGTTTCCTTCGCTGGCGCATTGTCTGCCGATTCCTATATTCCAGACGATACCTTCCGCTTCGAACTGTTAGAAAGTGTGAAATATCAGGAGCCGGAACGCTGTAGTGCCCAGCTTACTTCGCTTTTAAATAACTATAGAAAGCATCCCGGAAGTCTCGTCAGCATTGTCCGTGAAAGTTATTACCAGATCCTTTCCCAACTGCTCACCTACTGTCTTTTACACTGTCCGGATTTCCGTCCGACCGGTGACAGACAGCTTTGGGATCTGATTTCTTCTGCCAATACCTTAACAGAGCTTCACCAGCTCACACGGCAAATTTATGAGAACTATTTTACCTATCGGAAAGAGCATAACAAATCTTTGTCTATTTCTGGAAACATTCGGAAAATGGTAGAAACGAACTACAGCAATCCCGAACTTGGCATTCCTTTTTTAAGTGAGCAGCTGAAATTGTCTCCGTCTTATCTGAGCCAGATTTTTAAGCAGGAGACAGGCACCACCATCAATCAGTTTATTATTTCATTCCGCATGGATATGGCATGCTCGCTTCTTTTAAAAAGTGATAGAAAAGTTGCGGATATCGCACAGAGTTGTGGTTTTCTGGATCAGAATTATTTTACAAAAATTTTCAAAAAATACACCGGGCTGACACCTTCTGATTACCGCGGATATCATATTATAGACTGACCGCATAAGTAAAAACGCAGGAAAAATTATTTACTGCACATGAATGAGAAAAGGATGGATCTTTTATGAAAAAATATTGGAACCGGTTAAAATACCATTATTTTTACAATTTAAAACTGGAACATAAGCTTTTCTTTTCGCATCTGATGCTCTCTGTTTTAGCATTGTGCTTTTTATTTTGTATACTGTATCCATCCTTTTCAAATATTCTGCGCAGAAAGTTATTAAATGCCGCAGAATCTACTTCAGAAAAAACGATCCTCACCCTTGAAAGCACACTCGGAAGCTATGATACGATGACTTACAGTCTTTCCATGCTGTCTGTCACGACAGAACTCTGTTCCCATGCCGGCACAGACTACGACTACGCACAAATTCGGAAAGACCGCTCTTCTTTTGAAAAAACACTCTATACCTGTATCCCACAGCAGATACGGAATTCTGTCTCTGACTGTGAAATCCGTGTTTTTTTTCAAGATACATTTCCATATTTCAACGATGACTCCCATTTTTTCACTTATTCTTCTGTCTCGTCCGAATCATGGTTTCTGCGCGTCATGGACGGATATAAAGCCGACCGTACCTCTTACTATCTGCTTTCCGGCGAAGAATTTGACTTCCCCGGAAGCACGCCTTCCTTCTCAATCGTGCGCGTACTGCCGGATCTGAACTATTATCCGTCTGCCTTAGCCCTTATCCGCCTGGATTTTCCGGAATCTTTTCTTAGCAGCATCATCCATTCTGATGCCTGTGAAGGTGCAGTCACGTTCCTTTCTTCCTCTGAGACAGGATTGCTTCTTTCTTCCTCTGAGACAGCCAAGACTTCCCTCTATGCTTCCTTAGATAGCCGGGATGTCCTTACCAACACCTCGTCAGGATGGAAAACATGTACAGCGGACGGCATCCGCTACTACTGCCTAAGCACGGATATCCCGCAGTACAATCTCGTCTTAACGACGCTGCTTCCGGCAAAAAATTTATACAGTGAATATTATGTATACCGGAATTTCACCATTTTTATGGGATTTTTACTCTTTCTCTTCTGTCTGCTCTGGTCCACTGTGCTGTCCAAAACAATGTCTCGACGGATCACCGGGCTTACCCTGCGCATGAAGTTTGTAAAAACCGGGGAACTCCTTCCTCTTCCTGATTCCATGGTACTCGGTTCCGATGAAATTGGCGAGCTGACACGGACTTATAACTACATGATCTCTCTGATCCAAGAGTATATGAAGACAGAATACCGTCTTGGACAGGAAGCAAAAGATGCAGAGTTAAAAATCTTACAGGCACAGATCAACCCTCATTTTTTGTACAATGTTTTAGATATGATCCAGTGGTTTGCCGAAGAACAGATGCTGCCGGAATTAAAAGAAGCGGTCTCCTCCCTCGCCACATTCTACCGGATCAGTCTCAGCAAAGGCAAAGAATTGATTCCGTTGTCAGAAGAATTGGAGCATGTCCGTTCCTATATCCGGCTGCAGTCGCTCCGCTACCCGGACAGCATCCATTATCAGGAAATTTTTGACACGAATCTGCTGCACATCCAGGTTCCAAAAACCATCCTGCAGCCACTTGTCGAAAATGCGATTCTCCACGGCATACAGGAAAGCCCGGAAAAATCCGGGCATCTGACAATCGAAATAAAAGAAGAACATTCCTGCGTCCTGATCCGGCTTTCGGATGATGGCGTAGGAATGCCCCTTTCACTCCACGAAATATTGGGAAAAGCTGCCATCTCTGACGGACAGTCCCATGGTTATGGAATTTACAATGTATATACAAGGTTAAATCTTTTGTACGGCGCAGATTATGGTCTGTCTTATTGCCCTAATGTACCGCGCGGGACAGTGGCAGTGATACGGATTCCGGTGGTGAGGTCGTAATATAAAAACATAACAAACCCACCCATTATCTCACATAATACACATAGTTCTCTTTTCTTGCATCCGCCTCTTTTGCAGCTTCTACTGCATATCCGAGTGCGCAGTGGCCGATTCCTTCGTATTCGCCCTGAATGCCAAGATCAGCAAGAATTTTTTGCCGAAATCAGATTCAAACTCCTCTTTCGCCCTGTGAACCCAGATACTTGCCACACCGAGACTTTCTGCGGCATTCATCAGGTTGCCCATCACAAGAGAACCATCGTACATATGTGTTGGAACTGCCTTATTGGCAAGTACCACAAGAATGACCGGTGCTCCATAGAACGGATCCATGCTTTCCGGTGCTCCCATTATCTTACGGTTTTCTTCCGAAAGCTGGTCACGCAGTTCCTTATTCGTCACTGCAAGGATGATCGGGGACTGTTTTCCCATTCCGGTTGGCGCGTAGGTTCCGGCTTTTACAATCTATTCAAGTGTTTCCTCCGGAATCATATCCGGTTTGAAATTGCGGCTGCTTCTTCTTGTCTCTAAAACTTTTAATGTATACTCCTCTGATTCAGCACAACTTTTGCAATGTCATGTGTATCTATATAAATCTGAACTGTTTCCGGCATGCCTCCGACTACAAGATAACTGTAAAATAATTTGCAGAGCGTTTCATGAACAGAATCAGAAACCTTTTCCTTCCTGTCATAACAGGTTTTTAAATACTGTATTGTCTTATCCTGCACTCCGTTTGCCCACAGATATTCCTCGAAATCAAGCGGATACATTGGTAAAATCTGCTCGAAGCCAACTGGATACGATCTCACTTCCTTATACCTCACTCCAAGCAGCGAACCCGATTCTATATAATCAAACCTGCCATCCTCCACAAGAAATTTGATCGCCGAACGTACAGCCGGACATTCCTGCACCTCATCAAACAGAATCAGTGTCTTTCCCGGTTCCAACGGTGTCTGGAGATATGCGGTCAGATTCGTAATAATTTATCGGATCTGACACTTCTTTTAAAATTTCATTTCGCAGTCTGCATTCTGTGCAATGTGATTACGCATTCAGCTTATCGTTTGCTTTTTTTTGGAACTTCTCCTCGAAGATGATAAAGCGCTCATGCTCGCCCTCTCCGATAAGTCCTGCTTCGTCATAAGCCTTTACGGAAAACGTAAGCGCCCTGCCGTCCACCTTGATAAGTTCCGTCTCGCAGGTAACCTTCATGCCAACCGGTGTTGCAGATACATGCTTGACATTGAGTGCTGTTCCGACGGTTCCGCACCCCGGATCAAGCTGATCTGCCACGCTCTCAAATGCCGTGTTCTCCATCAGCGCGATCATCGCCGGAGTTGCAAATACATCAAGCGCACCACTGCACATGGATTTCGCAGTCTTTTCCTTGGTCACTACAATTTCTTTTCTGCCTTTTATTCCTACTTCTAGCATCTGCTATTTCCTTTCTTATTTGGTCAGTAGAAGCATAATATCATTGCTTCTCTTGATAAACTTAGTCATCGCATCTACGGACAATGGCTGGTTGGAGATCTTTGCAAGGTCATACAACTGCTCTGCAAACATCGGTACATGCTCAGAGTCCTTATTATTCAAGATGTACTGAACCAATGCGTTGTTGGCATTCAAGGTCAGTGTCTGGTCTGCGGCAAACATATCCGGATCCATTCCACCCATGCCGCCCATCGCGTACATCTTCATCATATCCTGCATACGTCTGCCCTGCTCGGAAAGTGTCAGCACGGAAGCGACATCTGCATTCTTTAAGTTCTCGACCTTGATGGTCAGCTTGTCGTTGTTTAACGCCTTCTTGAATATATCAGTCAGTGTTGCGGAAGCCTCGGTAAGATCAGCCTCGGACTCATCCTTTAAGGACTCGGTCACATCCGCATCAATGCGCATGAACTGGTAATTTTCGTTTCTCTGCTCAAGCTGTGTGATGAAGGAGGTATCAATATTATGGTCAAGAATAACGGCATTCATGCCCTGCTCCTTGAACAGATTGATGTACTGTCCCTGCTGTACGCGGTCGGTTACATAGTATACCGTCTTTTTCTCCGGCTCCTTCTCTTCCTCTGTCGCATTCTCAGAAGCAGCATCCTTTGCATCCGCAGCATCTGCGGATTCCTCAACAACAGTCTCTCCCTCGGTGCTCTCCGGCTTTTCTACCGGTGCAAGCAGCTCCGGTAGTGTCTGGTACTTATCATTGATATCCTTAAAGAGGATATAATCGTTCATCTTGTCGCAGAACTTCTCATCCTTCAAGCAGCCGTACTTGATAAATGGAGCGATGTCGTCCCAGTATTTCTCGTAGGCTTCCTTCTCGGTCTTGCACATGCCGATCAGCTTGTCCGCAACCTTCTTGGTGATGTACTCCTCGATCTTCTTGACAAATCCATCGTTCTGCAGTGCAGATCTTGAAACGTTAAGCGGCAGATCCGGGCAGTCGATCACACCCTTTAAGAGCATTAAGAACTCCGGGATGACCTCCTTGATATTGTCTGCGATAAATACCTGATTGTTGTACAGCTTGATCGTTCCCTCGATGGAGTCATACTCGGTGTTAATCTTCGGGAAGTACAAAATACCCTTTAAATTGAACGGATAATCCATGTTCAGATGAATCCAGAACAGTGGCTCCTTGTAATCCATAAATACCTTGCGGTAAAATGCCTTGTATTCTTCCTCGGTGCAGTCGTTCGGGTTCTTGGTCCAAAGCGGCTTAGGATCATTGAGCGGAACAGGTCTCTTAACGATCTTTAGCTTTTCCTTGGCAGGAGAAATCTCAACGGTCTCCTTGGTGCCATCCTCGTTCTCCTTCTCCTCGGTCTTTGCAGCCTCGTGGATCTCCTCGATGACCGTATCGGTGTCGCGCTTGTCCGCTGCATCGATCGTCTCATACTCCTCCGGCGCATTTGCCTTGGAAAGATAGATCTCGGTCGGCATGAAGGAACAATACTTCTCGATGACCTCACGCGCACGGTACTCGTTTGCAAACTCCAGACAATCCTCGTTTAAGTACAGGGTGATCTCGGTTCCGACCTCGTCCTTGTCGCCGTCTACCATGTCGAACTCTGTTCCGCCATCGCAGGACCAGTGTACCGGGGTAGCTCCTTCCTTATAAGAAAGTGTATCGATCGTAACCTCGTCTGCAACCATGAATGCGGAGTAGAAGCCCAAGCCGAAATGTCCGATGATCTGATCATCTGTGGACTTGTCCTTGTATTTCTCGATGAAATCCGTTGCACCGGAAAAGGCGATCTGGTTGATGTACTCCTCTACCTCCTCCGCAGTCATTCCAAGACCGTTATCGATGAATTTTAAGGTCTTTTCCTCCGGATTTACGATCACCTGAATCTTTGCCTTATAGTCAGCCGGAAGAGAATACTCTCCCATCATATCCAGCTTCTTTAACTTGGTGATCGCGTCACATCCGTTTGAGATCAGCTCTCTGTAAAAAATGTCATGATCTGAATACAACCATTTCTTGATGATCGGAAACAGATTATCGCTGTCGATTGAAAGACTTCCATGTTTATTTTCCATTGTCGTATCTCCTTTTCTGCAAATCTTTACATGTTTCTTTTTTCAAGCACGGTCTTACCTTTGCCATGCTTTTGCTCATGAAATGATGATAAATCCGCATCCGTTAAAAGTCAATACAAAATTAGCACTCTTTTTGAAAGAGTGCTAACAATTCCGGCTTTTTATGTAAAATATGCAGCAAAATCAATACTTTCCGGCTTTCTTAAATTTTCATAAACTCTTGCTTTTTGCGACCTTTTTCCATGCCGTACACACTGCGATCGCGACCACAGTTCCGAGTATGATGCCGAAAAACACATCCGTCGGAAAATGTACAAAATTATAAAGTCTTGAAAACGCAATAAGCGCTGCGAGAATGAGTGCCAGTGTACCAAGCTTCTTATTATTATAGAACAGCGCCACCGCCGCCGTAAATCCATTCATGGAATGCCCGGACGGGAACGAATAGTCGCTCGGTATCGCCACCAGCAGCGCTATCGTCTCATCGATCTGGCACGGTCTTGCACGCATGATGACATTTTTAAGGATAAGATTGCCGATCACAAAGGTAATGATGATCGACAGCATCATCTGAAATCCGGTTGTGCGCGACTTCTTCGGTATCATAAGGATCACCGAAAGTGCGATCCAGAGGATTCCGGCATTGCCGATATCCGAAAGGAATGCCATCACCACATCCAGCACGGGATTGTGGATCTCCTGCAGCGCATACAGCCAGTCAAACTCCCAGTTCCAATAAAATACATTCATAGTTTCTCTTACTTCCCCTTTTATCTTTCAAGATATGAATCGTAAAGCGCAAAGAAATCGTTGGTAGAGATCTTATCTTCCATTCCGTCTAACGTGACTGAATCCCACAATTCCTCATTGAGCTTATATACAGCGTTCTCCGTAAATGCGGCATAGGCATCCTCAAACTGCTGCTTTTCCCTTCTCTGGCGGATGATCTCTTTATTCTCCTCAGTCAGCTTCTCATCGAACTTATTCAGGCAGCGGATAAAATAATAGCTGTCATCCACCTTGATCCTTCCCGAAGTTGCGTTATTGTCAAGGTCGAACGCGATCTGTTCCACCGCCTCCGGCAGCTGTCCGCGCGCCACAGTGATCTCCACATTGGATGCCTCATTATAGGTTCCTGCCACCGCAAGGAAGTCCTCGCCTGCCGCCAGCTTTTCCTCCACAAGATCTGCGTTCTCTTTATCCGTCAGATAGATTTGCTGGATGCAGATCACGCGCGCCTCGTCATCGCTTACTTCCTTCTCCACGCCGGTCGTGAGCGTGCCATACAGCTTCCGCGCAAGTGCGTAGTGCTCGTATGCATTCTCTACATCGCTCTGCCGCACTCCCATGAATGCGATTTCCTCCTCGGAAAGCGATGCGTAGTAAGCCTCCGCCGCCTTTGCTACAAGTTCTTTTTCGGTGTCATCCAGCGTCATTTCCCGCTGCTCTGCGATCAGATCCATGCAGGTGACACGCACGAGTTCATCGATCGTGATGTCCTTTACATACGCTTCAAGAGACTCCTCTCCGAAGTCATAGCCCCACAGGTCAATCTCATACTCGCTTCCGTAGAGATTCTTATAATTGCACAGATAGATCATCGCCTCCGGGAGCTTCGTCTTGGTGTTATTGACACGGAATACCGAGGTATCCTCCATCACCTTCGGCGCGCGGAACACATATTCCTTCCCACCGATCCTGCACCCGCTCAACAGGCAAACCGCCAATCCGAGGATCGGCAAAATACGTCTGCATTTTTTCTTCATATATTTATCCTTCAACAACCAGATAGCGTCCGTCCGGGATTGCAAACACTTCGCTTGCGTCCAGCAGTTCCTCATCCGACATATCTGCTACATCTGCGATCTCGTCAAAATACTTGCGCACTTCCTTTAGGTTCTTACAGACGACCGCCATGCAGTCCTCCAGAAAATACTCTGCTTCCTCTCTCGTCTCTGCGACCGGTTCCGGAAAAAGCTGATCCTGTTTTTCTAAAAAAGTGTCCAATACAAGCTCATCATATTCGTTCATCGTCATGTCTCCCATACATATCATTTGTAATAGTAATTTTTATATTACCATAAATACAGATCAATTCCAAGAGCAAGCAGCTCCTGATATAGTCTTCCCACCGGAAGTCCGACCACATTGTTGTAATCTCCGTCTATCTTTCTGACGTAGACTGCGCACTTTCCCTGAATCGCGTACGATCCGGCTTTGTCCATCGGCTCTCCGGTCGCAATATAGCGCTGGATCTGCTCCGGGCTCATCGGGCACATGGATACGTCCGTTTTCTCGTAAAAGCTGTGCTCCCCGGTCTTTCCGTCCGCGCTGATGAACACGCAGGTCACCCCGGTATACACGCTGTGCGTATTGCCGGAAAGAAGCGATAACATCTCCCTTGCATTCTCCTCATCCTTCGGCTTTCCGAGGATCTTATCGCCGTATGCCACCACCGTGTCTGCTCCGATCACCAGGATGTCCTGCCCTTTTGCCTCGCCCATAAGCCGGGATGGGATACCGTGCTCTAAGTAGGCTGCGATCCCACCTGCGACCTCCTCCGCCTTTTGCTTAGACAGTTCGAGCACCGCCTCATGCGGAATGGTCGTCGTGATGACCTCCTCCCCCTTTGCCGGGCAGATCTCAAATTCCAGTCCGATCTGCTCCAAAAGTTCCTTGCGGCGCGGGGAACCCGATGCCAAAATAATCATACTCATACCTTTACAACCTCCTGCAATGCAAATGCATAGATCAAGCTCTCTTTTGCTTTGATCTGCTGCTTTTCATCTGAAAATATCCGTGTCAGCGCATCCACATACAGCGCAAGCTGTGTCTGATACCTTAAAACAAGCTCCGATGCCTCCGAAACACGGTCTGTCTTATAATCTAACAGGACGATATCGCCATCCTCCATCCAGAACACATCGACGATTCCCTGCACCAGCACCCCAAGATGCTGCATGACAAATGGCTTCTCCCGAAACAGAACGCCGTCCTTGTCCGCCCGTGCCATCCGAAGCGCCACGCTGCTCTTTACAAAGCCCTCGATCAACGCCGGATTTACCAGCCGCCGCATCTCATCCGGCAGCTCGTCCGTCTTTTTCATGCGCTCTAATTCATTCTTTACAAACGCTTTCACTGCTGCATCGTCCGCCGTATCGATCGCAAGGATTCCCGCGAAATCCAGACATTCCATCACGCGGTGTACCGCGGTTCCGCGAAGTGCGCCGCGGCTTACGCCGTATACCTGTCCCTCCGGTTCTGCGGAATCATCCTTCTTTTTGGCAAAATCCGGTATATACGGCTCCTTCTCCTCCAGAAGGAAGTCCGGTCGCTCCGCCTCCGACGCTTCCTCGTCGTATTTTTGCACCATCGAAATATGCTTTAATTCCGACACGGAATATTTGATCTTGCGATCTGCGTCCGCAGCATAAAGATATTCATAGGAAAATGCATCCCGCAGTGCCGCCACGCGCGCGTCCGGTGCCTGCCGGATCTGCTGCATCAGTGTCTCATAATCTAAGTTTTTCTGCCCCATATCCTCCACGGATTCCCACACCAGCTCGCCGGGATCGCAGAATGTCACCGCATACTTATCCGGGTAGGATAAAAGTGCCGGAATGATCCAGTCCAGATAACACACCGCCTTCACGCGGTCGAGATAGGCAAGCGGCACCTTAGGCAGCACATTTCCGGTATACTTTGTATAGACATCCTCCTCATGCTTGACCGTTCCGGTCAGGATAAGCTTTTCCTTTGCTCTTGTAAGGGCAACATACAATACGCGAAGCTCCTCGCCTAAGGCTTCCCGCTTTAGATACTCTGCGATTTCTGTCCGAAGCAGGCTTTGTATCCTGCGCTTTGGCTTCTGGCGCATCTCGACCAGTCCCAGTCCAAGATCCGCATGTACCACCATCTTATCCTTGGAGTCTGACATGTTAAAGCGCTTTGCAAGCCCCGACACGAATACCACCGGGAACTCCAGTCCCTTGCTCTTATGGATTGTCATAATGTGTACAACGTCCGCATTCTCGCCTGTCACATCCGCCTCTCCGAAGTCGATCTCGTATTTTTCAAGCAGATTGATATAGCGGATAAAGTGAAACAGCCCCTTGTAGCTGGTCTGCTCATACGCGATCGCCTTTTCCACCAGCATCTTAAGATTCGCCGCACGCTTCTCCCCCGCCGGAAGCAGCGATGCATAGTCGAGATATCCGGTGTCACTTAGGATCTGTACGATCAGCTCATGGATCGGCAGCTCCCCTGTTTTCCTGCGAAGTGCAGTGTACGTCCGGTAAAAGTCATACAGGCTTCCTTCCTCTGCCTGCTTCATCTCCTCAAGCGCTGCCGCCGCAAACGGAAGCTCCTTATGCGCCGCTGCGATCTCCGCCAGCTCCTCGTCGCTAAGTCCCGCCATCGGTGACTTGAGCACTGCCGCCATCGGGATATCCTGAAGCGGGTTGTCCAGAATGCGAAGCATATTGAGCACCGTCTGTACTTCGATCGTTGAAAAATATCCGGTAGCGGATTCCACATGTGCAGGAATCCCCATCGATGATAATACATCCGCAAAGACGTTGCCCCAGTCCTTTAAGCTCCGCAAGAGGATCACAATATCCGAAAACCGCATTGCCCGCGGCAGCCCGGTCTCCTTATCGGTTATCTGTGTTTCCTCCATCAGCTTCTTGATGCGGCTTCCGATCATACGCGCTTCCAGCTGCTTCTTATCCGTATCCTCCGCACCTGCCTCACCGGTCTGCTCCGCAAACATCGGATCGCTCTCATCTAACAGAAGCACCTCCGGTGCAAAACCGCTCTCCTCTTGGAAATCAGCCCCGCAGTACAGTGCCGCATCTTCATCATAAATAACCTCTCCGAGATCCTCCTGCATGATCTTATAGAAGATATCATTGGAGAAATCGAGAACCTCACTTCTGCTTCGGAAGTTTTTGTGCAGCTCGATCCTCTTATGCACTTCGTTTTCCGGTTCGTAAGACTTATATTTTTCCATGAAAAGCTCCGGACACGCCAGACGGAAACGGTAGATGCTCTGCTTGACATCCCCCACCATAAACATATTGTACACGCCATCTTCGTTCCCGGAGATCGCGCTTAGAATCGCCTCCTGCACCTGGTTGCTGTCCTGATACTCATCGATCATGATCTCATCAAAATGCCTGCGGAATTCTTCCGCAGTCGGTCTGCTCTGCTTCGTTTTTTCATCCACAAGGATCTGAAGCGCAAAATGCTCAATATCCGAAAAATCCATGATGTGCATGGAACGTTTTTTGACATCCATCGCATCCATGAATGCGATCGCAAGCCTTACCAGTTCAAGGACATACGGGCGGATCTGCTTTGTCTGCGTCAAAATGTCCGCAACCGGCTTGGAAAAATAGTTGCTCCTTAGCTTGTCAAATTCTTCCTTGACCGCCTTTCTTCCATCCGCGACAGCTTCCTTCTTTTTCATGTCGCCATCGAACGAGCGGATGACCGGTGCGCGGGTAAACTCGGCATTTGCAAAGACCTCATACAAGCCCTGATAATCCGTCTGTCCCTTCGCCGCTTCCAATAGCTCCATATCACTTTTTAGCATTGCCTCGTACTTCTGCGGTCCGTCCGGCTGCAGCGCAATATCGTACAGGCGCTTTGCCCGCTCATAGAGGCTCTCCAGCACCTGCCTGCAATGTGTTGCGATCTCCGAAAAGATCGGTGTTGCAAACAACTCCTCCACGGTCTCTGCCTCATAATTTTGGGTCAGTCCTAAAAGCCACTGTCTCTGCCATGGGCTGCTCGCCGACAGATCATACAGCTTTGCGACCATGTCCTTCACGCTGCGGTCATTCCGCTTGCCGGAATAGATATCCACCAGTTCAAAAAAGGTAGCATTTTCCTCTTTTGCCCTTGCATATTCCGCCTCAAACACCGCCTGCAGGACATCCTCCTTCAGCAGGCGGATCTCACCCTCATCTGCGATCCTGAAATTCGGATCAAGATTGATCTCACCGAAGTGATTGCGCACCACAAAAAGACAGAAGCTGTCAATGGTGGTGATCATCGCATTGTGGATCAGGGATGCCTGCCGGATGAGGTTAAGATCCTCCGGCTGCTCCTGCCGCTTCTTCTCGATCGCGGCGGACACACGCTCACGCATCTCCGCTGCTGCTGCCTTCGTAAAAGTCACAACAAGCAGACGGTCGATATCCATCGGATGTTCGCTGTCTGTAATTTTTTCTATGATACGCTCTACAAGCACCGCTGTCTTACCGGAGCCTGCCGCAGCGGACACAAGGATATTCTTGCCCCTCGCCTGTATGACCTGCTTTTGTTCCGGTGTCCATGTATGTCCCATCCTGTTGTTGCCTCCTACGATCTTTCGCCTTGTTTCATACGCTCCAGCACATCTTCTTTGGTGAGTGCCTCAAGCCTCCGGTATCCATATCCGGGGATGCGTTCATCCATTCCACATACCGCACGGTACGGACAATACGTGCAACTGCTCTCCTGTCCGTCCTTGTACGGGTTGACGGCGATCTCCCCGCCATAGATGCGGTTACCTTCCTCCACGATCTCTCGCTTTACATAGCGCTCGATCACTTCAAATTCATCGGTGCTTGCAACGTGTGAACCACGCTCCGCAAGCTCTCCGCTCTTTTTGATTTCCACCGGAATGACGAGCGATTTCTTCTCGAAATCCCGGTCCATAGCCCGGTAGATCTCCTCGTCGGAATTGACAAGTCCGTCCGGTCTTAGCGCAAGCAATAAAGCCTCCTGCGGATTGCGATCCGCGTCCTTCTCCTCCAGCACCGGATCATCAATGTGATAATACAGGATTCCTCCCGGAAGCACATTGCTGTTTGGATGCGTATTCTTCGTATACTCCATTGCCGCATTCATGTAGACCACAAGCTGTAAGGACAAGCCCCGGTAAATGCGGATCAGGTCAAATTTGGTGGAGCCGGATTTGTAATCAATGATCTTTACCAACGTCTTGCCATCCTGCTTTGCAAGGTCAAGACGGTCAATGCGTCCCTGTAACTGCATATACCGGTGATCGTCCAGCGCTATCTTGAGCGAATCCAGATTGTCCATCTGTGCAAACGTAAGCTCAAACTCGGTCGGCACAAACTCCCCTGCCCGCACCTGCTTCGTAAGCGCCCAGACGGTCTGGCGGAAAATATCTGCCATCCTCTCGGTCAGATGCCGGTTCTCCGCGGTGTCATAAACAGAAAGGTTCGTGTACTCGCCAAGTGCTTCATCAAAGGCAAGCGTTGCAAGCTCATCCCGCTTTTCTTCCGGGACTTTGAACCAGTCGTAGCTTGATGCCTCCAGGTGTCTGCTGTACTTTTCCAGCGCGGTATGGTACAGATTTCCGATGTCTACATTCTCCATTCCGCTTTCTTCCCTCGGCTGCAGATGCAGACCGTATTTAAGGAAATGTGCATACGCGCACGCTGCAAACTGCTCCAGCCGCGTAACACTTCCCTGCAGACTCTGACCGTAAATTGCCTTCGCCACAGCCCTGCTGATCGGCTCCGCCTCATAGGAGTGGTACGGTGCCCGTAAAAGCTCCTCCGTTGGGATCACGGAAGCATTCTGCTCTAAGAAATACTTGGCCAGAGCGTTCCACGCCTCATCATGGCTGCCGTGGATCAGATAGTCCCACGCCGCCTGCGCCGTAGAATAATCGGCAACACTGTAAATATCCAAAATATCCTCCTGCTCCAGCCTTGGGAACAGCTTTTTGATCACGTCGATCAGATACGACGGGCGAACCTTTTTGCCTTCGCTGTCAATCTTTGCATAGCTGATATAGATTGCATCCGAAGGCTTGGTCAGATTACGATACAGATAAAACCGCTGGATAAATGCCTTCTCCCGTGCTCCCGGAGCCAACTCTATATGGCACTCCTGCATCATCTGACGCTCGTACTCGGAAATGATTCCTCCGCTGTTGGCACTTTTCGGAATGATTCCATCATTTACGCCAACAAAAAATAAAATCTTGGTATAGTTAAGTCTCGTTCGTTCAATATCCCCGATTGTCACATTGTCATACCCCGGTGGAATTGCAGCCACCTGCGATGCCGACAGACCGGCTTCGAGGATCTCCGTAAATTCCGTGATCGATAACTGCTCCTCCCCCAGCAGAAGATAGAACTTATCCAGCAGTTCCATCACAACGCGGTAAATCTGTCCGTACTCCTTCGCCTTTGCCTGTTCGCCTGCCTCCAGATATTCCTGCTCTTTTTTCCAGAGCTGTGCCTCCACATCCAGTGAGCACAAGAGTCCATACAGTGCTTCGATCTCTCCCTTTGCTGTACCGTTGTCTTTAGAGAAAGCGCTTGAAAGCGGAGCCAGCCGGTCATACAGGAATATGCGGATCTCCTCCAGACGCTCCATGTCATAAAGCTGTTTATTCTTCGGCTGCCGCAGCCAGCGGCTACTCCATGCACGCTGTCCGTGCAGACCGGTTGCAAGCAGATAATTGTCCAGACAGTCAATCTCTGCTTCTTCCAGTTGACAGAAGCCGCATCGCAGGAAACGCATAATCGAATTATAATTAAATCCAGTTTCAACTATCTCAAGCGTAGCACGCAAAAATTCAATAAACGGATGATATAATACTCCTGTTGTCTGATCCAGAAAATATGGAATCTCGTACTTTGAAAAGATCTCCTCCACATAGTTGCCGTAAGTCTCCACCGCCCCTGTCACGACCGCAATATCCTTGTAACGATATGCGCCACTTTGCACAAGCCGGTTGATCTGGCGCGCCACATAGACCAGCTCTGACTGTGCATCCTTTAGACTTGCAATGTGGATATCCGTCACACCGTCGTGGCTTTTCCGATACCATGTCCGGAAAAGATTCTGCTCTAAAAATCCGATCGCCGGAGCATTTACGAAGCGCTTGCTGCCCGCATCCGTAAGCACCACCGGATCTAAGCATTCGATCTGAAGCTCCGCCGCCATATCCGTAAGTGTCCGGATCGTCCGTTTGGACAGATAGAACAGCTCGTGCTCTCCCTGACACTGATAGAAGTCCTCGGACGCATCGATCGTCAAAAGAACATGAATGCGGTCGACGATCGGAAGCAGCTTATAGAATAGCCGGTTCTGGATCGGCGTAAATCCGGTAAACTCGTCGAACACCAACACGCTGTCCCGAAGCAGGCTTGACCTGTCCGCAACCGAGATCAGCAGATTGAGTATATCTTCCGCCGTGATATATGTTCCCTCCATATAGGCTTCAAAACCGCGGTACATTGTTACAACGTCTTTTAACTTTTGTGCAAATACAGGTGGAAGATTTTCGCCGGAAGCAAACTTATCCAGATGCTGCCAGCCGATATTATACTGTGCCAGCTCCGAGATGAAGGATTTCAGTTCCTCAATATATCCCATGCGGCTCATATTCGGTCGAAGCACCGTCAGCTCCTGTTCCTTCTCCTGCGCGACTTTTCGCAGAATCAGGTTCTTTCCGGTCTCCTCCAGCACATTGAGATCTCGGATTCCCATATCGTCAAACACGCGGTATGCCAGCCGCTTGAAGCTGAGCACATCGATATTCATGATCGCATGATTGGGTGCCAGATCCACAAGTGTCTGCTGCGTAGCAAGGGTAAACTGCTCCGGCACGATCACCAGATAATTCTTGGTCGGGTGCTTCCCCGCCTCCCGGACAATCTGCTCAAACATATATTTTGTTTTTCCGCTTCCTGAGCTTCCCAGTATAAACTGAAGTGCCATGCTTATTTCCTACCTGCCTGTTTCTGATTTGTTCTATACTTGTTCTCTGTCTGTTCTCTTTTGGGAGCTGCTCCCTGCCTGCTCTCTTTTTGGGAGTTGCTCCCTGCCTGTTCACTTTTGGGGAGCTGCTTCCTGTCAGCAGCCGCTTCTATTCTTCATGGGAAGTAATGACAATCTTACCATCCTTTACTTCCATTTTTACCTTGCGATCCTCAATGTGTGCCTCACGGAGCAGATGCTCCGGAAGCTGCACTCTTCCGTGCCGGTCGAGGATTGCAAACTCTTCCTGTTCCAGTTCTTTCGCGCTTCCCGGCTCAAAGCCTGACGCATCCGGTATCACCTTCGCGGTGCGCTCGGTACTGATCTTTCCATCACGGATCGCAACGACACGCGGCACACGCTTTGCCAGCTCCACATCATGTGTAACGATCAGGATCGTCTGTCCCCATTCCCGGTTTAGCCGGTTGAACACGTCAATGATATAATCTGCAGTCTGTCGATCCACGGAGCCTGTCGGTTCATCCGCCAACAGCAGCCTCGGATGATTCGCCAGTGCGATCGCGATCGCGATACGCTGTTGCTCCCCACCGGAGAGCTGGCTCAACCGGCTGTTCTTCTTCGCGCTCATCCCGACCAGGTCAAGGAGCTCCAGTGCGCGCTCCTTCCGTTTTTTCTCCGAGGTAAAACGCATCGGTGTCATCACATTTTCAAGCGCACTCATATACGGAAGAAGATTTCTTGCATTATTCTGCCATACAAAGCCAACCGTATCCCGCTTATATTCCACAAGCTCTTTTTCCGTCATGGTAAACAGGTTCTTGCCATCGACGAAGAGTTTGCCCGCACTCGGCTGATCCAGACCTCCCAGCATATTGAGGAACGTGGATTTTCCGCTTCCGCTGTTGCCGACCACCGCCAGCAGTTCGCCCTCCTTCACGGTCAGATCCAGCCCCTGCAGCGCCATGACCTCAAGCTCGGATGTCTTATATATTTTTACCAGATTATCCGCAAGGATCATATAGCCGTCCTTTGCGTTCTCGCCGCCCATGTTGCTCATACTGCGTCCTCCATTCTCCCGGACTCCAAGGTAAATGTGCGGTCTCCTGCCCCAAGAAGCGACATATCGTGCGTGGTCATCAGGATCGTCAAGCCTTCCTCCTCCACAAGATGTCGGAATAATCCGACAACCTTTGCAGCGGTGGCACTGTCCAGTTCGGCAGTGGGCTCGTCCGCAAATACAACAGCCGGTCTGTGGGCGATCGCTCTTGCGATTGCCACACGCTGCTGTTCACCTCCGGAAAGCTCCGCCGGAAGATGCTTGATTCTCTGTGAAAGCCCGACTAAGGACAGCACCTCCTCCACGCGCTTTTTGTGATCCTTCTGATAGTTTCCGAGCCGTAGCGCGAACTCAACATTCTCATACACCGTCATCGTCGGGATCAGCGATACCGACTGGAACACAAACCCCATTTTTTCCCTGCGAAGCGCTTCAAGCTTCGGCTCCGACAGCCCGGTGATCTCCGCTCCGTCCAGATATATTTTTCCCTCGCTCGGCTTATCAAGTGCGCCGAGCAGATTGATAAGCGTGGTCTTACCAGAGCCGGATTTTCCCCGCAAAATAGACAGCTTTGCCCTTGGAACCTCTATAGATGCATCCTGCAGGGCGACAAAGCTCTCCCCGATTCCTGTTTTAAATACACGCGAAACATGTTCCGCCCAAATGATATGCTCCATCGTCTAATCCTCTCCCAACTTGAGTGCCTGTGCGATTCCCGCTTTCAATACCTGACGCGCCAAAAGTGCAAAGCACACCAGCAGCAAAATACCGATCATTACAAATAATTCTGCCATATCCGAGCGGTTCAGCACCAGCTCCATCGGCAAAACCTGATCCGATGCCGAATAAGCGATCTGGATCAGCGGCACAAACAGTTTTGAAGCCAGCATTCCGATACCCGCTCCGAACAGCACCGGCAGAATGCTTGCAAAAAACTGCTCGATGCAAAGCATCCAAGCGACGTTTCCCTTTCCAAGTCCCATCGCACGCAGGACACCGAAAAGCAATTCGCGCGATTTCACCGACAAGATCCAATAAATCAGATAACCGATGCCACAGAGAAGCAGCACGATGATAAAGCTCATGGTCAAAATTCCGTTGGTTCCCTGAAAAACTGTATCCTGCCGTATCTCATCCAGATTTTCCGCCAGATCAACGCACTTCGTCAGCCGGAGATTATAGTCCTCCGCAAACCGGTAAAAGCCCTCTGTACTAGCGCCATCCGCAAGCTTGAACCAGATTTCATACGGGATCGTTCCCCATGCCTGTTGCAGCGTGGATAGGTTGGCTACGATCAGATAGTTGTATTGTATGTAGGAGGAGCCATCCGGGTTAAGTGCAACACACTGCGGCGTAAAGCCCGGAAAATAATCCACAAAATCTGCGATAACACCGACAACCGCGGAATTATCCCCCGATTTGTAGGTAAGCTTATCCCCCACCTTGTAGCCAAGAATATCTCGAAAGGTTGAGCTGCAAAGGATGTAATCCGCATTTACCGCCATCTCATTCAGATAAGTATAATAATGCTGATCCATACAGCCCTCCGGAAGTGTGGTCGTCTCCCCAAAGGTCTTTGTGTGGATTCCGTACAAGGTAAGTGATTCCTTGGAATGATTACCGGAAAGCTCTGCGCTGCGATCCACATAAACCTGTGTCCGCGAAGCGATTCCCTCCATCAGATCGTACTTCCCGTAATCCGCCTCCGTGTATGCAAGCGGGATTGTCTCATCAAATCTCCGCTGGGAGGAATTGTCCTTCCATTTTTCCCGGATCACAATGTCCGCCCCGACATGGTAGGCTTCGTTGGTATCCGCGTTCGTCTCGATCGTCCTTGCCACACAGGTGCTAAAGCACCCCATCGCAACCGTCAGCATCAGAAACGTTTGTATAAAATACAGTCTGGTTCCGGTTCGCTGCAATTCAAGAAAAGCAGCATACGCGGCAGGCTTCCACCGGTTCTTCTGGATCAGATACACAAGCTTCACCAGATACGGCCAGATGCGCAGCACCAAAAGCGATGCTCCTAAGATAAACAGGGAGGAGGACAGATATAAAAGCGGATCTAGTGACTCCCCCGCTACCACAGCCGCCTGAAGTGTCTCCTTCTGTCTTGAAAAGCTGTAATATCCGTACAGCGAAATTGCAAGTATAATTAAATCCAAACATAACTTTTGCCACATTGGTCGGTTGCTTCTTGCCTTTTTTCGCTTCTGTTCCACGATAGAGGCATTCTTGCCTGTAAGCACCGGAAGCACCATCATGACAATGGCAGCCGCAACTGCGATGCCTGCATATAGCGCCGTCTCTCCGGTGATCCGCACCGTAAGCGCTCTCCGCTGCGTAAATTCCATAAATGCGCCGGCAGAACCGATTGCCCTGCAAAACAGACTGCCGAGTGGAAGCCCAAGCACCAGACCTGCCACGCCAAGCACAACCGCCTGAAGCAGGTACAGGCAAAAGACCTGCTGTCTGGATGCACCGCGGCTTCTTAACAGCGCAATCTCCGCCTGCTCCGCCACATACATCTGTCTGGATATCATAAATAGGAACGCACACAAAAGCGCCAGCATCGGAACCTGCAAAATGGTAAGCGTCGTGACGATTTTTTGTCTGCTCTTTGCAAAGTTCTCCAGTATTTTCAGATATGCCGGACGTTCCACCATGGCATTGCCGCCGCTGTAAGCATTGAGAATGGAATAGGTCTTTTGCGTCAGCGCCGTCGTATCCCGGTAATCAATCTGGGAATAGTCAAAGGTCAGATACCACTTGGTACTCTGCCCGTATTTCTTTACATTGTCCCCGCACACCCAGTCATACATCCGGTCGGAGACAAACACCTGCTCCTGATACTCATCCGGAGAATAGATCCAGTAATCATCCGTGCTGTCCGCCCATGTTACGATACCGACGATCTTTACCTTTAGCGGATTCCCCTCCGGATCCTTCAGATACTTAAAATCGACGATCTCATCCACAAGATAATCCCGCTCAATGGCAGCCTTTAAGGTCACAACTGCCTCCACACAGCCGTCTTGGGATTGCTCGTCACTGTATATTCTTCCACTGATCAGCTTCACATGATCCGCAAGCTCTGACATGGACGCGATCGAGATCTTGCTTTCCGGGTCTTTGTTTGCCTTCGAGATCTGTGAGATCACGGTCGTTTTTTCCAGACTTTTGAAACAGATCTTATTCTTCTGCACAAGCCCCAGATTCTCACAGATCGTCTGTGAAAGAGCCTCTGCCCGAAGATAGTCTGTCCCATCGGTGGAATCCTTTGCGATCCGCCCATTTATGGTAAGAAGCCCCGGATCTTCGTTGTGCGCCGCAACGTATGAGTCAAATGCTTCATGCAGCATCCACGAAAGCGCTGCATCCTGATACATGACATGACTTGTCGCCACCGCTACGAGCAGGACAATTCCGACCAAAAGGCTGAGCAGCATCCACTTTTTATGTAATAATTTCTGCACCATCAACTGAAACATGTTCCTACTCCGTTGCAAGCGTCATGCCTGCTTCCAATCCATCAATCGCCAGGCAGGAACCGTTTACCGTCTTTCCCGCCGTAAAATACCTTCTTCTTGTTCCGCCATCCACCACTTCGACGACATACGAGCCATACTGATCCGTATATAAAGCCTCCGCCGGAACCACTAACACATGATCCAGATCGACCACCTCATAGCTGACTTCCAGCCCGTACCGCTTCGCTGCCTCGATCTCATCCAGACAGGTCAGCACCGCATCCTGCCGCAGGAGGCTTTCGTCCATACCAAGTATACTTCCGGACACGATGACCGCATCGTAGGTGTTCTTCATCATATCGGAGATCGTGACTTTCTGTCCGTACCGCGTCACGCCCACCTTGTCAGTAAAATCATACAGCGCCTCATCCGTGTTGTAGATCCATGCAACCGCTGTCTGGGGATTGATCCTATCGTCCTTGCGGTAGGACTCCAGATACATGATCGTCCCGTCGCACGGCGCAAGGATCTGTGTCTGCTCCTTCGCCGCCTCCGCAAGCTCCAACTGCTCGGAAACCGCAGCAAGATTTTCCTTTGCGGCAGAAATTGCACGTTCATTCTCCAATTCAAGCTGCTCCAGTTCATTCTCCAGAAGCTCCCTCTCGGCGCCAGTAGCTGCAGCGATTGCCGCTTTCTTCGCCTTTTCCGCGGACCTTGCATTTTCCTCTGTCTCTTTTTGCTCGCGCTTTAAGCGCTCCTCCTTCAGTTCCAGCTCCTTCTGCGCGATCTCGTCCACCGGGATCGTGATCTCCATGATCGGCTGCCCCTCGGTCACTTCATCCCCTTTTACGACCAGCCATTCACCATATACTGCCGCACCATACTCACAGGTATAATAAGCCGGAGTCTGCACCGGATAATACACGTCCACACCGACCGATGCGCTCACCGAAAAAGTCTGATAATCAAGTGTTACCGTATTGTAATTGCTTGAAATTGCACGTTCCTGTACATACACGCAATCCCCCTCCGACAAGCCTTCCTTAATCTGCGCATACTGTGCACCTTTTACTCCGATCGTGACATTCACACGGGAACGGTTTTCTCCGTCCATGCGGTAAACATATTCTCCGTCCTCGTCCGAAAACAGTGCCGTGTTCGGAACTGCGAGCACATCCTCAACCTTGTTATATATCAGACAGATCACAGCGTATTTTCCAACAAGCGCATCCTCCCCATCGATCACACGGAAAGTCGAGTACGCATCCTCCTCATTCATCCGGATCGCGCTAAGCTCCGTGTCGTCAATCGGGATATATTCCAGTTCATATTCCTTATCCCCAATCATCGCATACATGCGGTCACAGGCTGCGATCGTCTGTGAAGAAATGTAGTCACACATGACATATTGTGATCTTGGATTTGCAAGTGCAAGAACAACCGTATCCTCCGTCACATAGCTGCCGCTGCGAAGTTCTGCCATTGCCGCGATCACGCCATCCTCCGGTGCGCACAGATAACCGTCCGACAGATGCTCCTGCAGCCGGCGGATCTCACTCTTTGTATAATCGCTCTCCAACTGCTGCAATTCTTCCTGCTGTCTCTGCACCAGTAGCTGCCTGTCAACATCATTATCCGTACCATACAGCTCATTTTCCAGCCGTGCATGCTCGATCTTTAACTGCGCCAATTCATTGTTGTAGGAATTGTCTGCTTCCTTCTGCTCCTGCTGCTCGCACAGCGCCTCGTAAGCCGCTGAAGTTCCCTCCAAGGTTCCAAGGACTTCATCCGCTTTTACTTCCATCCCGATGTAGGCATCCAGCTCGTCGATAACGCCGCTTTCCGGGAAAGAAAGCTCTGTCAGCTCAGGAATCACAGCGGATTCATAGTATGCCACCTCATATACATCCTGCCTAGTGACCTGTGCGGTCTCAATTCCGGGCGAAACCGGTTCTATGAGCGTTGGGACTTCCGCCGCTGCAGTCCCGCAGCCCCCGGCAAGCATAGCGCAAAGCAGCCCCCCGCCGAACCTCTTTATTCTCCTTTTTAAGTAGTCACGTCTCATTTTCTGATTACTATATCTCCTTCTCCAAGTCCATCAATGATCTCCGTGCAGGAATCCCCCTTCATCCCAACGGTCACATATTGAATGCTCTGCATACCATCCGCATCCTCGACAAACACATAGGTCTGGTCATCCGCCGTGTAAATGCAGGAATTAGGCAGATACAAAACATCGTGCCGCTCATCCAATACAAGCGTAACATAGCCTCTGGTTCCCACCTCAAGCGAGGTATCGATCTCGTCCGGCTCCAGATATATAGTGTAAGTAGCGGGCGTCTGATCATCAGATGCAGATTGATCTGTCTTCTGGCTTTGATCATCCGATGCAGATTGATCCGTTTCCTGACTCTGTGTATCTGCTGGCTGCTCCGCGTTGGTGTCCGCTCCATCAGATGCCACTATACGTTTTACAGTCGTATCATATCCCAGTTCATCATTGATTTGGACGTGTACCGCCTGTCCCACCTCAAACTGATTTCCATATTCTGAATTTTCCAGACGAAACAGGCACTCGTCAGAATTGATGATGCGGTATACCGTAACATCCTCGTCGGACGTGCTTCCTTCCAGTCTTGGCAGAATAAATGTCACCACACCGTCAATCCCGGCATATATCTTACATCCTGCCAGCTCTGTCTCAAGTTCCTGAATGCGCAGCTCT
This sequence comes from Lachnospiraceae bacterium, assembly GCA_963612015.1. Taxonomy (GTDB): domain Bacteria; phylum Bacillota; class Clostridia; order Lachnospirales; family Lachnospiraceae; genus Roseburia. The sequence continues at coordinate 76,278 of CAVDTR010000004.1, forward strand.
ATGATCGTAAGTGCATCATCATTTGCGTCGGTCGTGTCCGTAAGGCTCTGCTTTAGCAATGCTTTCTGGCTCGTCCCCTCATCCTCGGTCAGCACACCGCTCTCAACCTGATTTTCAACCTTTGCATAGTCATACGCATAAAGTTCTTCTGCCTGTGCATTCAGTCGTTCGTAATATTCCTTTTGATAATTGTAATTGTCGAGATCTGCCTGCAGATCCTCGTTGTAAAGCTCCGCAAGAAGCTGCCCTTTTTCCACTTCATCCCCGACCTTAACATACACGCTTTCCACTCTGCGCCCCTCGGTCTCAAAATGAATTGCTTCCTCTGTGGTCTGTGCATACAAAAAGAAAAGCTTCTGCGTCAGATAGATATCCCCTCGCTCCACCTGTGCCAGATTATAGTTCGTCTCCTCCACAGCTTCGACTACGACATTCGGGTGTTCGACCGTCTGCTCCGGCAGAACACTGCACCCGCCCGATAACATAGCCCCCGCAAGCACAAACGCGATCAAATATGTTCCTTTTTTCACGATAATTCCCCCATTTTCTATCTTTCATCATACCTTATCTCTCCTACTTTTTAAATAGATTTCGGTGATTTATTCTTTCTGGTTCTGCCCCGACGCACCGGTCTTGGGGTATCACGGCTATATCTAAAAAAACAGCCGACATATTCTCTATGCCGGCTGCTTCCGCTATCAGATCTATTCTATTCTCGTATTCCTGCTTACCACTGCTCCGATCCAAAGTCCCCGGCAATTTCCTGCATCTGTGCATCTGCCTGTGCCATCAGATCCGCACAATTTTTCAGCTTGTCCTGCAATTCTTCAGAAAATACCCGATCCTTTTTATAGCGCAACTGGTGTTCCGTGCTCGCCCAGAAATCCATCGCGATCGTCCGAATCTGTATCTCTACCGGAATAGACCGCGAAGCCTCTGCAAAATCCACGCGGACTGCCGCGATCAGATGAAGGCTCCGATACCCATTCGGCTTTGGCTGACGGATATAATCCTTAACTTCAATCACTTCAATGTCGCGCTGCTTCACAAGCATACGAGCCACATAGTACACATCCTCGATAAACGGGCAGACTACACGGACTCCTGCAATATCATGCACATTTTTAAGAAGCGAGCTGACCGTCATCGGCACGCCCTTCTTATGCATTTTGTATATAATACTCTCCTTCGACTTGATTCTGCTGGATATTGTTGAAATCGGATTGCGGTCATTGTTGAACTGAAACTCGCCTTTTAGGATATTGAGCTTTGCCACCAACTGCTGCACGGCTGCCTCATGGATATAAAGCAGTTTACGGTATTGCAGATCCATATCCAAATATTCAACCGTCTGCGGCAGATAGACATCATTCTCGTTTTCTGGTTCTATATTCTCCTGCGACATCTGCGTTCTCTGAAACTCGGTGGCTTCCTGCACCAGTTGTTCCGTCGTGGACTGTGTCGACCTGCCTGTGTTTTCCGATCCCTGTGCCGCATCCTCTGTTCTTTGATATTCAATTACAGTGTTGATCTTCATTTGTTCTTCCATAGCTTCCATTATATATCATTGGAGCTTAAAAAGAATAAACATTCCATGAAAGAATTATTAAAAAATTAGTGATGGAACAAGCGCAGTCCGGTAAAGCTCATGACCATATCGTGCTTATCACAGGTAGCGATTACCTGATCGTCGCGGATAGAACCGCCCGGCTGTGCAACATATTTTACGCCGCTCTTGAATGCACGCTCGATGTTGTCGCCGAATGGGAAAAATGCATCGGAGCCAAGTGCAACATCGGTGTTCTTGTCAAGCCATGCGCGCTTTTCCTCTGCGGTAAACACATCCGGCTTAACCTTGAAATACTTCTGCCACTCGCCCTCTGCGAGAACATCCATGTAATCCTCACCCATGTAAAGATCAATCGTATTGTCACGGTCTGCACGCTTGATGTCATCCACGAAAGGAAGTCCAAGCACCTGCGGAGACTGACGCAGCCACCAGTTGTCTGCCTTTGAGCCTGCAAGTCTGGTGCAATGGATACGGGACTGCTGTCCTGCGCCGATACCGATTGCCTGTCCACCCTTTACGAAGCATACAGAATTGGACTGTGTATACTTTAAGGTGATCATTGCGATTGCAAGATCCATCTTCGCTTGCTCCGGCAAATCCTTGTTCTTGGTCACAACATTGCTAAAGAACTTGTCATCGATCACCAGCTCATTTCTTCCCTGCTCGAAGGTGATTCCAAATACTTCTTTGTGCTCGATCGGTGCCGGCTCGTAGTCTGGATCAATCTCAATGATGCAGTAATTGCCCTTCTTTTTCTCCTTTAAGATAGCAAGTGCCTCATCGGTGTATCCCGGAGCGATGATTCCGTCAGATACCTCGCGCTTGATAACGGTTGCTGTGCTTGCATCGCACACATCGGAAAGTGAGATAAAATCTCCGAAGGAGGACATACGATCTGCGCCTCTTGCACGGATATACGCATTTGCCAGCGGAGTGAACTCAATATCCAGATCGTCTACCCAGTAAATCTTCTTCTCAACATTGCTGAGCGGAAGTCCCACTGCTGCACCAGCCGGTGAAACATGCTTAAATGAGGTTGCTGCTGCAAGTCCGGTCGCTCTCTTCAACTCGCGCACAAGCTGCCAGCCGTTAAAGGCGTCCAAGAAATTGATATATCCGGCTCTGCCGTTTAACACCTTGATTGGAAGCTCTCCATCCTGCATATAAATGCGTGATGGCTTCTGATTTGGGTTACATCCATATTTTAATTCATATTCCTGCATGATCTTCTCTCCTTATCTGACTTAGCGAACGTTCTTATTTACAATTCTGCTCTCGTATTTTCCGGTTTCGATATCAATAAAACGCACGAACAGAGAAACCTTATTCTCCTCGTTCAAATTGTCCCATATAAGCTTGGTAAAGCTGTCGATGTCTCCATCAATATCCACCCAGGTCGGCTCTCCTTCAAAGCTTGGAAGCGGGTTGCCATCGCCCATGTAAGTGTGGATAAAACGCCCCTCACCTGCAAGCGGGTTCTCATAAGCAAATGTATAACGGTTGCAGGAGTCCGGATTGCCATTGTTGCTCTTTAAAATGGACATTGCATAATTGTACTTTCCATCTTCAATGTGCATGATTCCCGAGATGCGCGGGGTAAAATTCGGAGCATCCGGCTCAAATTCGCGGGTTCTCAAAGACTGCTCGAAGGTCATCTGACGATCCATCAGATCATAGATCGTATCGGTCTGGTCGCCGTTGGTCACGATCGTTTTATTTCCAAGAACACGAACCGGCGCGTAGATGATCAGGCTCGGATCAACCAGCTTCGACGGATCAAATGCCTCGGTGCGGATTCCCTCTCCATCCTCTACAAATACACGATTGCGGCTGTTCTCGCTTCTTCCCATGATAAAATAAGCGGTAACGGCTTTCTTTCCGTCCTTGGAACGTCCGATCACGATTCCTCTGCCCGGATAAGTAGTAGCTGACAACTCTGCTGCAAGTGACTGCAATTTCATGTTTTTTCCTCCTTGTGAAAACCTGCCTGTGCTCTCTTTTTGTACATCTGGGTACAAAAAAAGCCAACTCCCCCAGGCATCGCCCAGACGGTCGGCATTCTCTCGTTATACTCCATGTGGTTATTCCACTTCCGTCAGTCATATAACAAAATAATTTAACCACGGAAGTGGAAGTTTTGTCAAGGGGTGTTTTAATTGTCTCCCCGGTTGTATCCGTTTTTCATGTGGATGCTTGCGTCATGCAGAACCTTGTTTAAGGTATCGATGGTTTTCTTCTTTGCCATCTTGCAGATCTCCTCATTCGCCTCGGCAGAAAGCGTATAGTCCCCTGCCTCAGCCATTTTCTTATCGTATTCCTTTACGAGTCGTCTGCCCTCCGCTGCTACTGCATTCTGATACCGCTCCACAAACGGGATGCTGCTTGCATAGTTTGCGTCTGCGAGCGCACCGATCAGACGGCTGCCCCAGTACAGGTTCTCCGTTGATGTGTCGAGTGTCACATCATTTATGTATTTTGGAAGCTTTGTCACATTCGTGTATACCGGAATAATTGCGCCAAATGCGGTGGAACCATAGCAGATCCACTCCAATCCCTGCAATGCCTGCGGCACATTATCGCGGATCTGGCAGATGGAGGTAACACCTGTGCGGTTGATTCCAATAGAGCGGTATTTTCCCCTCACTCCGGTATCCTGACTGGTGTACGGATTAAACGCAGTCCCCTGATAATAGGAAGAAAGCATGTATTTTACATCCTCGATCGTGACCTTTTTATCCGGAACAAAAGACCAAGGGATATTGTCACTTTCCGGTGTAAAATCGGCATTTTCCCCTTCCCACTTATACTGTGACGGAGCAAGATAACGTCCCATGAACCATGCTCTCGGCGTATTGTATATGTGATCCATATCGGAATGGGAGCCAAACACATAGCGAGGATTGAATTTGCCCTCTTTGTTGAGATTTAAATCGTTCTCTTCCATGAACTCCTTTAAATCCTTCGAGCACATATATTCCTTCTGCGCACCGTAAGCATCCTCAAAGTCGAAATAGTCCATCCCGAACTGGTTCGGATTAACCACGCACTCATCGTCTTTTACCCTTCTTGCCATCCAGTGATGACCTCCGATCGTCTCCAGCCACCAGACCTCATTGACATCGTTAAACGCGATACCGTTTGACTCGTATGTGCCGTACTGCTCCAACAGGGATGCAAGACGGACGACACCTTCTCTTGCAGTGTGGATATACGGAAGAACCAGAACGACAATGTCCTCCTCACCGATTCCGCCAATCTTATCCTTTTCGCCCCGCTTCTTGGCTTTTTCATACGTCACCATCGGATCTGCTGCCAGCACGCGCGGATTCGTTGTGATCGTCTCCGTCGCTGTCATTCCGACGTTTGCTTCGTTGATTCCGGTTGCAGCCCAGATTCCATCCTTTTTGTCAACACTCGGACAGGAAGTGTAGCTCATCGGGTTATCCGGCAGCTCGATCTCCACATGTGACAGCACACTTTTGTATTTTCTCGGCTGCTTTTTCGATTCCACGACCACCATCTTTTTCACATCAAAAAATCCGTCATCGGTTCTTGCGATCATAGTTGAGTTGTCGTTGGTCGCTTTTTTTCCTACTAATACTGTTGTACAAGGCATATCTATTTCCTCCGAATTATAAATTACTCTTTGGGTGTCCGCACGGAGTAGCCACGCGCGTTTCGACATCTTCTTTTAAGATATACTAACTTCTATAAAATATTATGTCAATATCGCCAGATGATAACTCCGGAGGCATATCTAAATGAAAATGCACTTTATACGATGAAATAATAGCCTGCCACCGCTTCAAAACGGCTTGACATAAAGATAGGTCATGGCTATAATGACTGATATGCTCGGAGGGCGAGTTGTTCAAAGAAGCGACAGCCGGATAAGAGGCAGATTGAGATATCTGTTTCTTATCCGGCTATTTTTTATGCAAAGGGAGGAATATCAAATGGATTTTCTGAACGGAAAAATCAAACCAATGTACCTCAAATACCTGTCTGCGGCATTTGGCAGTGCGCTGATCACATCCGTTTATTCTATTGTGGATACCGCAATGGTCGGACAGTATCACGGACCGCAGGGAACAGCCGCACTGGCAGTCGTTGCGCCGGTCTGGAATATCATATACAGTCTTGGACTGCTGATGGGTATCGGAGGCAGTGTAATTTTCAGCATGAAACGCGGCAGCAAAAAAGGTGATGGCAGCGAAAACCAATACTTCACAGCAGCGGTAATCGGCGCAGTAATTTTATCTGTTGTGGCATGGATCGGAGTTATATGCTTTGAACGCCCGATCCTTACCTTTTTCGGCGCAGATGAATCGCTGCTTGTAATGGCACAGCAATATATGCGTCCGATTAAATATGTGTTTCCGCTGTTCCTGTTCAACCAAATGCTGGCAGCTTTTCTGCGGAATGACAAAAATCCGGGGCTTGCTACCCTCGGCGTACTGTCCGGCGGGCTTTTCAATATCTTTGGCGATTACTTTTTTGTATTTTCCTGCGATATGGGTATCTATGGTGCAGGTCTTGCAACTGCCATCGGTTCGGGCATATCGTTTCTTGTGATGATGACTCATTTTCTCAGCCGCAAAAATACACTCCGGCTGACGAAACCGGAAGGACTCTTCCGAAAGCTCCGGGAGATTTCCGTTACCGGTTTTTCCACATTCTTTATTGATGTGGCAATGGGCATCCTGACGGTGCTGTTTAACCGCCAGATCATGAAATACCTCGGTGCAAACGCACTGGCGATCTATGGACCGATCATTCAGATCAGCACCTTTGTACAGTGCTGTGCATACAGCGTTGGTCAGGCAGCCCAGCCCATCATTTCCACCAATTTTGGTGCGGGAAAAGGCGCGCGTATCAAGGAAACGCTCCGGCTGGCATTGTGGACAACAGCGTTCTTCGGAATTTTCTGGACGGCACTCAGCATGGCATGTCCGAACGTTTATATCCGCATTTTTATGGCACCTACCCCGGAAATACTAACTATTGCACCTGCCATCATCCGAACCTACGCACTGTCATTTTTGCTGCTGCCGTTTAATATCTTCTCTACCTATTATTTTCAGGCGATTATGAAACCAAAGGCAGCATTCCTTGTATCGGTCGCGCGTGGACTTATCATCAGCGGCATCCTGATCATGGCTCTGCCAGTTCTGACAGGCGCAGAGTCCCTGTGGTTTACTATGCCAATCACGGAATTACTGGTTATGATCTACGCTGCTACAACAATCCGCAAATGCACAAAAGAGTTTCCGTAATGTGCGGTTGATCCTCCTATAACGCGCATAAGCGATGCCCCGCGGTCGCTCGAAAATCTCCGATTTTCTCGCAATCGCGTTGCTCCTCAAATAAGAAAAGGAGCCACCACTTTGACAAATAAATTTGTCACGCGGTGTCTCCTTTCTTATTTTCATCGCTTATGCGCGTTAATTCTTAAAACTATGTACCGGGGCTGGTATTCTACCGCCTCGGTTTACGAATGCATCACAAGAGAACTGGTTGACCGGCATGATTGGTGCATAGCCAAGCAGACCGCCGAACTCTACGGTCTCGCCAACGCCCTTGCCAATTACTGGGATCAGGCGGACTGCGGTGGTCTTCTGGTTGATCATTCCGATTGCCATCTCGTCTGCGATAATTCCGGAGATCGTGGTTGCCTTGGTGTCTCCAGGTATTGCGATCATATCAAGTCCTACGGAGCATACGCAGGTCATTGCTTCGAGCTTTTCGAGGGTAAGAGCGCCTGCCTCAACCGCATCGATCATCCCCTGATCTTCGCTGACCGGAATAAATGCTCCGCTCAAGCCTCCGACATAGGAGGATGCCATGATGCCGCCCTTCTTTACCTGATCGTTAAGGAGCGCAAGTGCTGCGGTTGTTCCCGGTGCGCCTGCATGCTCAAGTCCGATCTCACAAAGAATATCGGCTACGCTGTCTCCGACTGCCGGTGTCGGTGCAAGGGATAAGTCAATGATTCCAAACGGAACATTCAGTCTCTTGGAAGCCTCTTTTGCCACAAGCTGTCCGACACGGGTAACCTTGAATGCGGTCTTTTTGATTGTCTCGCAAAGAACCTCAAAGCTCTCTCCGCGTACCTTCTCAAGTGCTGTCTTTACAACGCCCGGTCCGCTGACTCCGACATTGATGATCGCATCAGCTTCGGTTACGCCGTGGAATGCGCCTGCCATGAATGGGTTATCATCCGGCGCATTGCAGAAGATCACAAGCTTTGCGCAGCCCAAGGAATCCTGCTCTTTCGTATATTCTGCGGTTTCCTTTACGATCTCGCCCATCAGCTTGACCGCGTCCATATTGATACCGGTCTTGGTGGAGCCGACATTGATGGAGCTGCACACAACCTCCGTGGAGGCAAGTGCCTTCGGGATAGAGCGGATCAAATTCTCGTCCGCGGTCGTCATTCCCTTTGATACCAGCGCAGAATATCCACCGATAAAGTTGACTCCGACTTCTTTTGCTGCGCGGTCGAGCGTCTGTGCGATCGTCACGAAATCATCCGGGCTCTTGCAGGCTGCCCCACCGACCAGCGCGATCGGGGTAACGGAAATACGCTTGTTTACGATCGGGATACAGTAATTCTTCTCGATGTCCTGTCCTACGGCAACAAGATCCTTTGCCAGTGTAGTGATCTTGTTGTAAATATTTGCATTGACTTTATCCAAATCGGAGTCGATGCAGTCCAAAAGGCTGATACCAAGTGTGATGGTGCGCACATCAAGGTTCTCCTTTTCGATCATGGCATTTGTTTCTAATACTTCGCCAATATTTATCATGTCTAGTTCTCCTCTTTAGATGCGGTGCATTTTTTCAAAAATTTCTTCTTTCTGACACTTGATAGCTACTCCGATATTCTCACCGAGTGCATCGAGATCAGAAGATACCTCAGCAAAGGATTTTGTTGAAGAAGCAAAGTCTGCGATCATCATCATGTTAAAATAACCGGAAACGATCGTCTGTGAAATATCAAGCACGTTGATACCGCCCTCTGCCAGATAGGTACAAACCTTCGCAATAATTCCTACCGTGTCTTTGCCAACAACTGTAATAATTACTTTATCCATTTTATTCTCCTTTTTATTGTACCCGGATGATTGGTGACGGCTCATCCCGCTTTGCAACGTAGATTGGGAAATCCTCCGCTGTATATGGATTGTCTCCCATCGTGATCTCCGTGCGGACAGTCTCATACGCCAGATCCGGATAATTATTTTCTTTACTAAGGTGTCCTAGCATAACCGTGCCGAACATATCGTGCAGGATCTCTCCGAGAAGCTGCCCGCTTCTCTCGTTGGAAAGATGCCCCCGCTCTCCCAAGATACGCTGTTTGAGTGGATACGGATAGCTTCCCATCTGAAGCATCCTTACGTCATGGTTTGCTTCTAATAATAATGCATCAAGCCCCTGCAATTCGTCAACTATATTTTGATCATAATTTCCAAGGTCAGTCATCACCGCCATCTTATGCTCCCCGCTCTCGAAGCGGTAAGCAACCGGATCAGCCGCATCATGCGAGATTGAAATCGGATGAAATGTCATATCCCCGATGATAAAATTCTCCTTCGGCTCGATTGCACGGAAAAGCTGTGAATCGATCTGCCCGACCGACTTGGTATGTAAGATTGCATCGATCGTCCCTGCGGTTGCATACATCGGTATCCCATACCTTCTGGCAAGCACGCCAAGCCCTGCGATATGGTCGATGTGCTCATGTGTGATCAGGATTCCCTCCAGATCCTTGCAGCACAGATCAACCATGTTAAGACCGTTTTCGATCCGTTTGCCGCTGACTCCCGCATCGATCAGTACATGTGTATTGTCTGTTCCCACGCAGATGCAGTTGCCACTGCTTCCGCTGGCAACACTATATAATTCCAGCATTTATTTTTCTTCCCAGTATAGTTCTATTTTGTCTCCCTCATGCAGCGCTTCCGTATACTGTGCCTCCCTGCCATTTAACAGCGTGATGATGGCTCTTCCTCTGCCTGCATTCAGGTCGAACGTGATCCACTCGAAAATATCCACAAAGATATAGCGCTCTTTGCCAAATAAGGTGACCAGCTCACCATTTACGGTAACGTTGCAGGCAGTGGTATGTACGTCCTCTTCCAGTGGCTGCTCTTTTGCTGCCGAAGCGGTATCGCCTGCCGGATACTCTGTGCCGGCAGCTTCCGCTGTCCCTGCATCCGGCACATCTGCACCTTCCTCGGAACCGGAAGCATCTGTCTCCTCATAGCTTCCTGCAAATGGTTCGTCGCTCGGAGTCCACTCAATAGAGAAATTCTCATACACCAGTGTATCGAAATCCGCCTCACGGTTGTTGACCATGATCACCTGTTCCGGATCCACATGGATATCCATAAACTCTGCGACCTGTCCGACCGTGTAGAAGTTCCTTGTCTCAATCACATCGCCTTCCTTGATCTCGTAAGATCCCGATTCGAGGCTTCCGTTTACCTCAACGAATTTCGGGCAGGTGATCATCTGTCCGTTTACCTCAAACGTCATGGTTGCCGATGTGTACTCGTCAAGCTGGCTGATGCGGTAAGATGCCGCCTCTCCCATCGTTGACGGCTCGATCGTGATCTCGCTGTTTGGTTCAAGCGGCGTGTTGATGTTTGCCGGTGAACCATTAAGTGTTACGATTGCAGGCTCTCCTGCCTCACCGCGCACGATCTTCTCTGCCCCATTTACCGTAAAATTGATCGGTGTTCCTCGCTTCGGGAATAGCTGCTCGCGCGGGAATCCGGCTGCGAGCGCCGCATCCACGATCGTAAGGCGGTTGTTGTCATACAGCTTGATGCGCTCTCCATTGAAACGTACCATGATAAAGTTGTTGCGCTGGTCATAATAATTCAGGCAGATTCCGATTGGTGTGACTAAAAGCGGATCTTTCTTGATATCCTCCTGCTCAAAGGTCACCTCGCGGAGTACCTCCTCGCCGCGCAGCGCAACACGCTCCTTCGGCAGCTCCAGCTTCTCTGCCAAAAGCTCCGTAAATCCGTGGATCTTGCCACCTCCACCGACAACAAAGCACGCGCTTACCGTCTTGTCACCGTTTAGCTCACGGATCTTTGAGGCAACCTCCGTTGTGATCTTCTCCACCGTCGATGCAACAAGCTCCCACACTTCCTCTGCCGGGATCGTATGGGTAATGCTCATGATATCTTCGTATGTAATCTCTTTTTCCGTGGTGGAAGCAAGCTTGATCGCCTCCGCCGTCTTAAAATCAACCAGATAGTGCTGTACGATCAGCTCGGTAAGCTCATCTCCTGCGTATGGGATCATGCCGTATGCGATGATGCTTCCGTCCTTTGTGATGGAAATATCCGATGTTCCGGCTCCGACATCCACAAGTGCGATATTTAACATACGGTAATTCTCCGGGATCGCCACATTGATCGCGGCGATTGGCTCAAGAGTCATGTTTGCAACCTGAAGTCCTGCCTGTCCGACTGCTGTATACAATCCGTCCACGACATCCTCCGGCAGGAAGGTGACAATGATATCCTCGCCGATCTTGTTTGCCTTATGCCCCTCGATGCTGATAAACAATTCATCGTTCAGATAGAACTTGACCACCGAATATCCGACACAGTAGAACTTGTAACTCGTATCGTTCTTCTCTTTTAAAATATCCTGCGCCTTCTCGATTCCAAGCAGATTTAATGTATGAAGATCCTCGTCGGATACAACCGTCTCCTCCGGGAACTCGTACTCAATGTGCGTGGTGACGGTCTTAAGCACACGACCTGCGGCAGCGATACAGACATCGGTAAATTTTTCCCCAACCTGTCTTTCAAGCTCCTCCTTCACGATCCCGATCGTCTTTGCGACACGACCGATATCATGGATCTGCCCGTCGAGCATGGATCTGGTCTCATGCTGGCGCATGTACTGTGCAACCACGATAAATTCATCGTCCGGCGTCTTGTATCCAACTGTTCCGACTACATTGCGTGTACCAATGTCCAATCCAAATACATTACTCATCTGTGTCTCTCCTTAAAGCCTTCTCTATTTGTTCGTATGCCTGTTCCGGTGTCCCGTTGTTGTCAATGACCACCCGGCAGTATCTTCGGTATTCTTCCTCTCTTAGCTGACTTGCAAAAATGCCATCGATCTTTGCATCGGAATATCCCCTCGATGCGATCAGGCGCTTTCTCCGATTCTCCTCGTTGGTATAAATATACCAAAGTTCATCACAAATTGCATCATAATGTTCTTCGATCAGAAGTGCCGCCTCAAGGAAAAGGAACTCCCTTGTATTCTCCTGCCGCTCCCGGCGCGTCTCCTGCAGCACATATTCCTTTACCGCAGGATGGACGATCTGGTTCATCATCTCCCGCTTTTGGGGATCTGAAAATATGCAGCCCGCAAGCTTTGCCCGGTCAAAATGTCCGTCCTTCGCGTAGATATCCTCCTTCGCAAAAGCCGCATGGATCGCCTCATAGCACGCCGTTCCCGGCTCCATCAGCTCATGCGCGATCTCGTCCGCAAGCATGACCCGCACGCCCTTCTTTTGTTTCAGATACGATAAGATCGCACTTTTTCCGGCTCCGACACCGCCTGTGATTCCGATAAATTTCATCCTGTTTCCTCTTTTGCATATTGCAGGCGCACGTTTTAATGTGCGTCGTACCAGTTATCGCCGAACTCGGTTGACACAACAAGCGCGACATCCAGATCCGCCGCCTTTTGCATCTCCTCCTCCAAAATAGCGATCACTTCTTCTTTCTCATCCTTTGCCGTCTCAATCAGCAATTCATCGTGCACCTGCAGGATCAGCTTTGAGCGCATTCCCTCCTGCAAGAGACGGTCATGCACACGGATCATCGCGATCTTGATAATGTCCGCGGCGGTTCCCTGTATCGGGGAGTTCATCGCCACGCGCTCGCCAAACTGCCGCTGCATGAAATTGCCGGAGGAAAGCTCCGGGATCGGGCGGATGCGTCCGAACATCGTCCGGATATATCCGTTTTTCTTTGCATGCTCCACCGTATCATCCAAAAACTTCTTAATGTTCGGGTAGGTTGCAAAATAGCTGTCAATATAGTCCTGTGCCTCCTTGCGCCCGATGTTTAGATCCTGCGCAAGTCCGAAGGCGCTGATTCCATAGACGATTCCAAAGTTGACCGCCTTGGCATTGCGGCGCTGCAGATCCGTAACCTCGTTAAACGGCACATGGAACACCTGTGACGCGGTAGTTCTGTGAATATCGCGGTTCTCACGAAACGCCTCGATCAGCATCGCATCCTGCGACATGTGTGCAAGCACTCGCAGCTCGATCTGCGAATAGTCGGAGTCTACAAACAGATCCCCCTCCATCGGGTGAAATACCCTTCGGATCAGCCGTCCAAGCTCGATCCGGATCGGGATATTCTGCAGATTCGGCTCCGTGCTGCTTAAGCGCCCGGTCGCGGTGATTGTCTGGTTGAAGGTCGTATGGATCTTTCCGGACGCATCCACATAGTTGACCAATCCGTCCGCGTAAGTGGATTTTAACTTTGAAAGCTGCCGGTACTCTAAGATGTCCGCCACGATCGGATAGTCCACCGCCAGCTTATCGAGTACCTCCGCCGAGGTGGAGTACCCGGTCTTTGTCTTTTTGCCGTTTGGCATCTTTAACTTGTCAAACAAGATCACGCCGAGCTGCTTCGGGGAGTTGATGTTGAACTCCTCTCCCGCCTGCTCATAGATTTTTGCTTCCAATTCAGAAATGGATACGGAAAGCTTCTCACCGTATTCCTTCAGCGCACCGGCATCCATGCAGATTCCCTCGCGCTCCATATCCGAAAGCACAAATACGGTCGGCATCTCGATATTCCTGAAAAGTGCCTCCATCTCATGCTTTCGCAGCTCCTCCAAAAGGACATCCTTTGCTTTCCATGCAATGTACGCCTCATAGCATGCCCACTGCGTCACCTTTTGGGCATCTTCTTTTAAAAGCTCAGCCGGGTGCGCTTTTCCGAGGAGATCCTGCTTAGAAGGAACCATAAGTCCCAGATAATCCTTTGCGATATCCTCATACGGATATTCACCCTTGAGCGGATTTAAAAGATATGCAGCCACCATCACATCAAAATAGCACTGCCGCACCTTCTTATACTGCTCCCATTCCTGTGGGGCAACCCGCTGTCCAGCCTTTTTCTGCTCATCCGCGTATTCCTTCGCATGCGCATTTCCAAGGATGTCAAAATAACCAAGCGCCCGCTTCAGATCGGATGTGATCAGCTCCTGTGCCGCGCCCTCGCTAAGCGCCTGAAGCTGTCCGGTCAGATACGCCGCAGAAAGCTCTTGTCCGGTGCGCAGGAAATAAATATCCTCCTCACCAAACGCGACCGCCATTCCGGCTAAGGTATTCGTCTCCTCCGCTGCAAATAAGGAAAGCTGTCCGCCCTCCTCCGTATACGCCTGATCGCCGTCTGTGTGGTCATTCTCAACCAGAAAGAACGCAAGCGGTCTGCCCGCTGCCTTTTTAAAGATAGCTGCTGCAGCCTCTTGTGACTCAATGCAGGTAAAATACTCTGCCGCACGGTTCTTCGGCGCATCTACATGAAAGCGTGCCAGCAGATTTTTAAATTCCAGACGCTTACACAGCAGGTAAGCCTCCTCCGTGTACAATGCTTCGTTGGAGGCAAGCCTTGCAGCATCCCAGTCAAACGCAACCGGCGCATCTGTAATAATGGTAGCCAGCGTCTTGCTCATGACTGCCTGATCCCAGAACTCCACGATATTCTTTGAAGCGCGCGGCGGCTTCACCTCCTCCGCGTGTGCATGAACCTCCTCAATGCTTCCATACTGCCCGATCAGCGCGGTTGCCGTCTTTTCTCCGATTGCCGGTACTCCCGGAATATTGTCTGCTGTATCGCCCATAAGTGCCTTGACATCGATAAATTCCTTCGGCGTTACCAGATAGCGTGCCTTGACATCGGCAGCGTAATAGTTTTCGATCTCGGTTCCGGTGCTCTTTGTCTTAGGAATCCGTATCTGCACATGATCTGTTGCAAGCTGCAGCAGGTCGCGGTCACCGGACAGCACCTTTACCTCCATGCCATTTTTCTCTCCAAGCACCGACAAGGTTCCGAGTACATCATCCGCCTCGTAACCCTCTTTTTCCACAATATACACGCCCATTGCCTGAAGCATTTCCTTCATAAGTGGCACCTGCTGGCGAAGTTCCTCCGCCATCGGTTTTCGCGTGCCTTTATAGCCCTCGAACATCTTATGGCGAAAAGTCGGGGCATGCACATCGAATGCCACTGTCAGATAATCCGGCTTCTCCTCCTCAAGGATCTTAAACAGAATGTTCAAAAATCCGTAGACTGCATTCGTGTGCAGTCCTTCGGAGTTGGTCAGATCCGGCAGCCCAAAAAAGGCTCTGTTTAATATACTGTGTCCATCAATTAGTACGATCTTTTCGCTCATGAGATCTCCGTTTCTATTTCTATATTGCTCTGGTGTATTTCTTTAAGAAGGCTGCCTCCTCCTCGGTTAAGAGCGGTGCCATCTTCTTGTATACCATTGCGTGATAATTGTTTAAGCGCTGGCGCTCAACAGTTGTCATCTGCTCCGGATCGATCGCATCCAGATCAATCGGCACATAGGTGATATTTTCAAAGTACATGAACTGTCCGAACTCGTTCTTCTCACCCTTTCTCGTGATCAGTTCGCTCTCGGTACGGATTCCATACTTGCCCTCAATATAGATGCCCGGCTCGTCTGTTGTGATCATGCCCTCTTCTAAACGGGCAGCTTCGTTGCGTCCCGGTGTCTTCTGCCAGCGGAAAGCATTCGGACCTTCGTGTACATTCAGCACATATCCAACACCATGTCCGGTTCCGTGCTTATAGTCCTTTCCAACCTCCCAGAATGGCTCTCTTGCAACAATATCCAGATTCATTCCGTTGCAGCCGTACAGGAAACGGGTTGCCTGCAGATTGATGTTGGAGCGACAGACGCGGGTAAAATCAGCCTTCTCCTCGTCCGTGACCGGTCCGAGCACAAAGGTTCTGGTAATGTCTGTGGTGCCCTCCAGATAATGTCCGCCGGAATCCACAAGAAGCAGACCTTTTGCTTCCAACGGTCTGTCTGTCTCCGGTGTTGCAGCATAGTGGACGATCGCGCCGTGATCCGCATAACCGCAGATCGTGTCAAAGCTTAAATCCAGAAATCCCTCCTGCTCGGCGCGAAGCTCGGCAAGATGGTCGGAAACAGATATCTCCGTCATCGGGAACTTTCCGATATTGGTCTTTAACCAGTACATAAACTTGCACATGGCAATCGCATCCTTGATATGTGCATTTCTCGTATTTTCAAGCTGCACCGGATTCTTGATTGCTTTCATTAAGTCTGCCGGATCGGTTTCATCGACCAGACGAACCTCCCTTGGAATGCTGTTGATGATGCGGTAATTGACTACCGCTTTATTGAGAAGAACCGTCTCACTTGCAGAAATGGTCTTTACATACTCATAAAAGCTGTCATACGGTCTTGTCGTGATCCCGTTCGCCTGAAGATGTGCACGCACCGCGTCGTCCAATGCCTCCTCCTGGACAAACCAGATGCAGGAATCCTTTGCGATCGCAAGGTAAGACAGCACGACCGGAACATAATTGATGTCGTTGCCTCTTACATTAAGCACCCAGGCAATATTGTAAAGAGAACTCATCAAGTGGAGAGTTGCTTTCTTTTCTTCCATCTCCTTACGGATTGCCGCAAGCTTTGAGTCAACACTCTCCCCGGCATATTTTTCATCCATTACCCATACCGGTTCCCTGGAAAGCTCCGGGCGATTCTCCCAGATCAGATTAACCAGGTCCTCATCCACATACAAGGAGCCGTTCTTTTCCTCTGTGATCTCCTTAAATCTTGCACCAAGCTTTCCGTTGATCACGCGTCCGTCAAAGCCTAAGCATTCGCCCTCGCCAAGCTTGTCAGTTACAAACTGCTCCACGGTCGGTACGCCCTCTTCTCCCATCCGATACAGTGTGACGGTGCTTCCATCCAACTGCTTTGCAGCCTGTACGAAATATCTGGCATCCGTCCATAGACCTGCCTCCGTCAGGGTAATGATTGCTGTACCGGCAGATCCGGTAAATCCGGTAATGTATTTTCTTGCTTTAAAATGTTCGCCGACATATTCAGACTCATGAAAATCCGCTGTCGGAACAATGTACATGGAGATGTTACGCTTCTTCATCTCCGCTCTGAGCTTTTCCAATCTTTCAGGTATCATGTGTTCCACTTCCTTTATCCATCATTTGCGATTAAAAACCGCCTTTTTACACAAATTATATTATTACACAATGGCACTCTGATTTCAACGAACAATCGCAGATTCTTGGCATTGTTTGTGTATTCATAAACATAATAAAAGTCCCGCAAGCCGCCTGTAACGTCGACTGCGAGACTTTTTTATTAAAAACTGTCAAAGACCGGATTTTATCACTTCCCTTTTGGCAATTCAATAATCCTTATTCAAAAGAAGCTGTTTTTACTGAAGAAATAAGATATGTGCTTCATCAACAGTAAAATAGGACGGCACCTGAGGTGCCTCTGACAAATCTGCATGTTCCTTGGCTATTTTCCACAGAAATTCTTTTTGTGCGCCCTCCATTGTAACATAAATATTCCATTCAAACAGTGCTTCCTCAATTCTGTATGATACGCAATGAAAAGTGCCATCTGACACATTGCTTGGAACGAGATCATGCGCCCTGATTCCAATATGCGAAAAAGATATATTTCCCGGCTTTGTCTTTAAAATGATATTCCATTCTTCTGCCAGAATATGTTCCTCATCAATTCTGCGAACCCGCGCAATATTTTTGCAGCCGGAGAGAATAGCAGCATTTACTGTCCTGGGATTTGCAAAAAAATCGCGTTTTTTTTGCACGCAATCGACACTGCCCTGTTTTATTGCACAGATTGTCTGTCCTAAGGCAAAAGCCTCATCCCTGTCATGTGTCACTAACAATACAGGGCAGCTTCTACTTGCAAGCTCCTGTTTCATCTCCGACAGCATCTGGCGCTTTAAATAGCTGTCGAGCGCGGCAAACGGTTCATCCAGCAAAATCACCTGTGGCTTTGACGCCATCATGCGTGCCATCGCAAGGCGCTGCTTTTGTCCTCCTGACAGTTGTCTTGGATATTGTCCCTGCAGTCCGTCCAGATGAAATGCCTGCAGATATTCCGTCACTTGCTTCAAACAGGTCTGCTTTCTTTTTTCGTGCATACCAGCCATAATGTTTTCTTCCACAGTCATATTCTGAAATAATGCATAATCCTGAAACATATAGCCAACGCCTCTCTCCTGTGGAGGGAGATTGATCTTTTTGCTTGAATCGAACAGTACTCTTTCATTCAAAACAATTCTTCCCTCGTCCGGAGTCTCAATTCCTGCTATACATTTCAGCGTCATACTTTTTCCGCATCCGGATGCACCTAACAGGGCAAATACTTCTTCTGCTGCCCTAAATGAAATGTCAAGAGAAAATGAACCTACCTTCTTTTTTATTGTTACCTCAAGTGACATATTATGTTCTTTCCTCCGTTTTATCCTTTTTTACGCTTTGCCGCAATAAGATTCATTGCTGTAATAATTCCGAAAGATAGCAGCATGACGATTGCCACCCATACGCCGGCAGTCTCATAATCGCCATCCTGGATTACCATCGCAATCTTCTGTGAAATTGTGCTCGTTTTACCCGGAATATTTCCCGCCAGCATCGAAGTTGCGCCATATTCTCCAAGTGCCCTTGCAAAGGTAAGAATTGTCCCTGACGCGATTCCCGGTGCTGCCGCCGGCATAACTACTTTCCAGAATATCCTGCGTTCAGACATTCCCAGCGTTCTTCCCGCATAGATTACATTCGGATCAACCTGTTCAAAGGCAGCTCTCGCATTACGGTACATAAGCGGAAAAGCAATCACCGTAGCTGCCAGAATGCATCCCAGCCAGGTCTGGACTACCTTTATATGCAGATACTGGAACAAAAAATTGCCAAGCGGCCTTTTCTTACTAAATAATAAAAGTAAGAAAAAGCCAGCTACTGTCGGTGGCAACACCATCGGCAATGTCAATATTCCATCCAGAACTGCTCTCTTTCCCGAATTGGTTTTCACAACGCCGGAAGCCGCATATATTCCTAAGAAGAAGGAAAAAAAGGTTGCGACAATTCCTGTTTTTAATGAAATCCACAGCGGGCTGAAATCAAGCGTTTGAATGATATCCAACATAATTTAATCCTCAACATTGATGTCAAAATAATAATTCTCAAAAACAGACTTTGCATCATCAGAAATCAGATAGTTAATAAAATCATTCGCTGCAGTAACTTCTGCATCTGTAGCCTCATCATTCAAGACACCGGATACCGGATAAATAACATTGCCTGTCAGACTGTATGGTACAACCTCCAGAATCTTTAACTGATCCTCCAGCCCATACAGATCAGAATAATAGATTGTTCCAACTTCATTTGAAGCTTCTGCAACTGCCGCTGTTACAGCTCCTACATTTGCACATTCATTGATTTCCAATCCCCCGAGTGCCTCGGACACTTCCTGTGTTGTGATTGCAGCAACATCATCGGTTTCCGGAAGTATGCCTGCATTTACAAGTGCCAGTCTTGTATATTTACCAACCGGAACAGATCCGTCAGCAAGTGCCATGTTTTTCGCTTTCGACAAATCAGCGAGTCCGGTAACCTCCGTATCGCTTCCCTCATAGGTTACTACACAAACCTGATTGTTTACAACATTATGCCGCGTTCCCTCTGTCAGCAGATTTTTATCGCTCAGTTCATTCATCTGAGTCTGTGCCGCTGAGAAGAATACATCGCAGGCAGCACCTTCCTCAATCTGTGTCATTAGTGTTCCTGAACTGTCATAGCTGGCGAGGATTGTTACGTTTTCATGTAATTCTTCATAATCGGCAATCAACTCATCCAGAACTGTATTTAAGCTTTTTGCTGCAAAAACCGTTATTGTAACCTCCTCCGCTTCTGTCTGAGTGCCTTCTGCTGTCTGCTCACTTTCTGAGGTCTGAGTGTCTTCTGCTGTCTGCGCATTTTCTGAGGTCTGCGCATCTGTGCTTTCCTCAGTCTGGCCTCCGCATCCTGCCAATGCTGTTGACAGCATTGCAATAGTCAACATACCTGCTAATAATTTCTTCTTCATTTTGATTTCCTCCTTGGGTTAAATATATTTATGAATTTCGGGCACAATTTGATTCTGTTCCAATCAAAACCCGAATTCCATGCGCTAATGTATCCAATATCAAATCCGTGCTTTCCTTTACCGCCTTTGGGCTTCCCGGCAGATTCACGATCAATGTCTTATTTCGTATAACCGACACGCCCCTTGAAAGCATTGCACGTTTTGTATATTTCATGGATCCTTCCCGTATTGCCTCTGCTATCCCCGGCACATCTCTTGTAGCAACTGCCTTCGTTGCTTCCGGTGTACAGTCACGCGGAGAAAAGCCGGTTCCTCCGGTTGTCATGATAAGCTGAATCTGCCGCTGGTCACATAGCCGGATCAGTTCCGCTTTAATGCGGGCTTCTTCATCCGGTAAAAGTAATGTTTCTACTACATCATATCCTGCTTTTTTCAGCTGTTCACATAAGATTGGTCCACTTTCATCTATCCGTTCGCCTCTGGCACCACTATCACTTAAGGTGATAACTGCTGCTGTCATCTTGCGATCAGATGCCGGAGGAAGTAATGTCACCTCGTCTCCCCGTCGGATTTCTCCGCCCCGGATTACCTTGGTAAATACACCCTCCCTTGGCATAATGCAATCTCCCATTGTCTTATATATATTGCAATGTGTATGACATTCCTTTCCGATCTGTGTCAACTCCAGAATTACTTCTCCGATCTGAAACCGGCTGCCCACCGGAATTGTCTTAAGACTGCCGAAGCCTTCCACGATCAGATTTTCACCAAAGCCTCCAAAATCCACATCAGCTCCCTTTTCGCGAAATTTTTCTATCATCTCGTAAGACAAAATGCTCACCTGACGATGCCAGTGACCTGCGTGCGCATCCGTTTCAATTCCCCAATCTTCCAGCAGTATTGCCTGATCTATCTCACTTTTTTGTGTTCCTCTCTGCTTGCTGACGCAGATACCCTTTAAACAGCCCATATTTATCCTCCTATCGCCACCATTTTCTGATGCTCTGTCATGTGATCCGGATGTTCAAAACAATGCTCCAACGGCTTTTCCATAATAATTGCCGCAATTTCAGCCTGTAATTTCCCCCTCAGACTGTCCTGCTGTTCCTTTCCAGCATTCCATCCTGATTCTCTTAAAATCGTTTTCAGATCCCGCGTCTCTTTATAGCAAAGGCATGCCTTTAATTGCCCGGTGGAACTTAGGCGTATCCGGTTGCAGGTATTACAGAATTTTCCATGTATGGCACTAATAAAGCCTATACTGCCTGCATAGCCCGGAATATGATAATATTTTGCCGGTCCGTTTCCATGCACACGGTGATCCTCCTGTAAATTCGGGTATTTTTCCTGTATGTGCAAAAGGAGTTCATTTCCAGATATGCCACGCATTTTCCCACCCTCACCGATTGGCATCAGTTCGATAAACCTGACATCGATAGGCTGCTCTTTCGTCAACTGCAATATTTGAAACAATTCTGCCTCTGAGGTTTCTGCCAAAAGCACCGTATTTATTTTTACCCTTATGCCGCGCCTTATAGCTTCCTTTAGTGCTGTAAGGATCTTAGACAGTTCATTTTTCCCGGTGATCTGCTCGTAGCGTTTTTCATCTAGTGTATCGAGGCTGATATTGATTGCATGAATTCCGCTGTCAGCTAATTCGTCCAGATAGTCCAAAAGCAGAACCCCGTTCGTCGTCATCGTTATTTCTTCGATCCCCGGAACTTCACGCAGCATTCCAACAAGTACAGCAACATCCCTCCGCACCAAAGGCTCGCCGCCTGTCAGTTTAATCTTTGTAATTCCTAAACCTGCTGCTGCTTTTACGATCTGAAGAATTTCCTCATACGTAAGCAGCTGCCCCATAGGGATCGACTGAATCCCCTCCGGCATACAGTATCTACAGCGCAGATTGCACCGATCTGTAACCGAAATGCGCATATAGTCAATCTCTCTTCCAAACTTATCCTTCATAGCAAAAATCACCGCTTTTCCCACCGGATTTTGTGCATAAATGTATATCTTCCATATGCATCCGTTTGTCTACCGCCTTACACATATCATAGATGGTAAGCAAGGCGATATTTACCCCGGTCAAAGCCTCCATCTCCACACCTGTTTTGCCGACAGTCCTTGCTGTGCAAAACACACGGATCTGATTCTCTCCCTCATAGGAAAATGCGATCTCGACCTTCGTCAGATTAAGTATATGACACAACGGAATCATTTCACTGGTTCGTTTTGCACCCATGATTCCGGCGATTCTGGCACAGGAAAGTACATCTCCTTTTCCCATCTGTCCTTCTTCTACCTTTTTCCGGCAGGAGGCTGTCATGGTTATTTTTCCTGTTGCAACAGCTTCTCTCACCGTGTCCTGCTTATCACTGACATCCACCATGATTGCTTCGCCTTGTTGGTTAAAATGTGTAAACTCCTTCATAATCCGATCACTTCTTTTCTCTTATCTATTTTCCAAAACCACAATTCGGATATGTACATACATTACAGTTCAGGCAAAGTCCTCCCTCGCCGAGACGATCGAGTTCCTCCTTTTCAATCCGGTCACCCGCTGCTATCCTCGGTAAAACAAGATCAAAAATCGTACGTTTGGCATACATGACGCATCCCGGCAAGCCGAGCACTGGAATCTCTTTTAGATTTCCATCCTCCGCAGACAGATGTATATAGGAAAGAAGAAACATTGCTCCCGGCAGAACCGGAGCCCCATAGCTAACAATTTGGGCACCGCTGTTTTTAATTGCAAGAGGTGTCCTGTCGTCCGGATCCACACTCATTCCTCCCGTGCAGATTACCATGTCCACGCCCTTTTTTATCATACTGCTTATCTGCTTTGTAATATCCCCGGGATCATCTGAGCAAACTGCATGTTCTGTCATCTCCACTCCGTATTCCCGGCATTTCTCCTGTATCACAGGCGTAAACGTATCCGTGATACGTCCCTTAGCCACTTCACTTCCGGTTGTCACTACTCCTACTGTTTTCAGTCGGTACGGCAGTATCTGAAATATCGGACTGCCCTTTGCAGCATCTTTCGCCCTCTCCATTTTTTCTTTTTCGATAACAAGCGGAATGATGCGCGTTCCTGCAAGCTTATCACCTTTTTTCACCGGAAAATCGCCATGTCTGCTGGCAATCATCATTTCACCGAGCGAATTTACTTTCAAAAGCTTTGCACGATCAATCTTCAATACGCCATCCTGATCTGCAATCAGTTCAATTTTTCCTTCCTTTATCTCCGATCCATGCATATATTCACCTTTGCATAGTTCGTAGAGAATTTCTGCGGCTTCATTTTCGTGAAGCATATTTTCATCCTTCTCCCAGACATAAAGGTGTTCTTTTCCAACGCTTAGCAAAACAGGAATATCCTCCGGTGTCACAATATGCCCCTTACGAAATACTGCATCCTTTGTGACTCCTTTGATAATCTGTGTAATATCATGACAAAGTACCTGTCCTACCGCATCCCTTGTATCAATCAGTTTCATCTTCCACCACTTCCTCATCTATATTCTCACGTGAGAATATCGCCTGTAAAAACAAAGAGCCACCTAGTGACTCTCTGCGTGCCCACACGAGCGCGCAAGTCTTCAACTCAACACGCACCGCATCCCTGCGGAACATTTTTACTTCATCTGAAAAGAATTTTCCTGTGAAATAAGAAAAAAGGTGCTGACTCGTCAGCACCTTTGCTAATGACATTGTGTCCCATCTGCCCTTATTTTTCAAATTCTTTTTCAAAAGAACTTGCTATCTGCTATATGGAGTGTGCTCCAACGGGAGACTATGACGGATTTCACCATCTAACTTCTGATATGCCGCACTAATTGCCGGGGCTGTTGGAATAGAGACAACCTCTCCGATTCCTATTGCACCATACGCTTTGTCCACACCAGCCTTTTCAATGATGATACTCTCAATTTCCGGAACTTTATCCGCACGAAACAGACCATAGTTGCCAAACTTCGTTTTCAGGTATCCGTGATCGACCACATACTTCTCCGTCAACGCATAGCCCAAGGACATAACGACGCCGCCTTCAATCTGTCCTTCTACCATCTTCGGATTCACTGCTTTTCCGACTTCATGAGCCGCAATCATCTTTTTTACAGTACCATCTTCATTCAGAATGCATACCTGCGTCGCATAGCTGTATGCCACATGGGAAATCGGATGTTCTACCGGAGTTCCCATCGGATCTGTCTTAGCGTAATATTCTCCGTAATATTCAGTTCCATTCAGCTTTGACAGCGGGGCATGTTCAAGTGCCTCTCTTAACTGCTCTCCGGCTCTCTTCATTGCCTCACCGGTAACAAGTGTCTGTCTTGAGCCTGATGTACATCCGGAATCCGGAGCCTCATCCGTGTTTGGGTTGTGATAAACGATATCCTCACTTAAAACACCGGACGCCTCACCGAGCATCTGCACCAGAACCGTTGCAAGCCCCTGCCCGATACAGGTTGCACCAGAATAAATATGTACCTTATTATTTTGAATTTTTAATTTAACACGTCCGATATCCTTAAGGCCAATTCCAACGCCAGCATTCTTAATTGCGCAGGCAATTCCCACATACGGATGTGATTCAAATTCATCCTTTACCGCCAAAAGTGTTTCGACAAGACCTGTCGATTCATCCGCAATCTGTCCGTTCGGCAGGCTGTCTCCAGGTCTTACCGCATTGCGGTATCGGATTTCCCACTCCGAAATTCCTACCTTCTTTGCCAGCATATTAAGACAGGTCTCAATAGCAAAACAGGTCTGCAATACACCAAATCCCCTGTATGCTCCCGCCGGTGGATTGTTGGTATAGGTTGCTATACCGTCAATCTCAATATTATGGAAATTATATGGTCCCGATGCATGAATGCAGGCTCTCTGCAGTACCGGTCCGCAAAGAGATGCGTATGCTCCGGTATCGGCTATATTTTTTTCTCTCATCGCAACGATGTGGCCTTCCTTATCACATGCAAGAGTAAGGTCGATAGAAAATGCATGCCGTTTCGGATGACAAAGCAGGCTCTCATCCCTTGAGAACTTCACCTTGCATACGCGTCTTGTCACATAAGCTGCAAGCAGGGCAAGCGGCTGGCAGACTGCATCTTCACGCCCTCCAAAGCCACCTCCTACCAGTTTATTTTCCACGATGATATTTTCCTTCGGAAGCCCCATCATGTAAGAAAGCTCTTCACGCACGGAATGCGGGCTCTGATCACTCGAATAGACAAAATAATGATCTTCTCCAAGCGGCATTGCAATAGAGCATTCCGGCTCCAGATATGCATGCTCCTGAACCGGTGTTTCAAAATGCTCTGAAACAACAAAAGCCGCTGCTGCCAATGCTTCATCCACGTTACCTCTTCTCAGATGCTGCTCGTTGCAGATATTTCCTGCCGGATGTAAAAGCGGCGCTCCTTCTGCCATAGCTTCTGCCGGGCATGTAACCGGCTGTAGTTCCTCATATTCGATCTTGACAAGAGCCTTTGCCTGTTCAAGAATCTCTTCCTGCTCAGCAACAACAAGTACAATGGCATCTCCAAGGAAATGGGTAATTTCACCCACTCCCATCAAAACATCCCAATCCTGGATGATATGTCCTACCTGCTTATGGCCTCCCTTGGGCATATCGTCTGCTGTAATACATGCGATCACACCTTCCAGCTTCATTGCATCCGATGTATCAATAGAAAGAATTTTTGCTCTCGGATATTTTGATCTGACTGCACTTGCGTAGACCATTCCGTCTATTTCCACATCATCACAATACTGTCCGGTACCAAGGATTTTTTCCTCTGCATCGACTCTCCGATAGCATTCACCCATTTTATTTTTTGTATTTACATCCGGGAGTTCCCTATCTCCGCGCAGGATCTCAGCAGCAATCTCGATTGCTTCCACAATCTTCTTATAACCGGTACATCTGCAATAATTTCCCCGGATTGCAGCAGCAATCTCAACCTTATTCGGAGTCGGATTTTTATCCAGTAATGCCTTTGCACACATAACCATTCCCGGCGTGCAGAAGCCGCATTGTACTGCTCCCGCCGTGCTGAAGGCATATACATAAACACTCTTTTCAAAATCACTTAAGCCCTCAACCGTAATGATATGGGCACCATCAAATTTTTCAGCTTTCTGCACGCAGGACTTTACTGTTTTACCATCGATCACAACCGTACAGGTTCCGCATGCTCCCTGCGAACAGCCATCCTTCACCGATTTCAAATGACAATCCTTGCGGAGAATATCCATCAGACGTCTTGAACCGTCCACCTCTATTTCTTTTCCGTTCACATATAATCTGCTCAAACTCTTATCCTCCGTCAATCTTCCCCGACAAACTTCATTTTATCCCGCATCATGTCAATAATCTCATCTGCGCAATTTTCCCTGCCCAGTCTATGGGAATTGATAATCAGATCATAATCCTTGTAGCTAAGCCAGTCTTTTCCTGTGAAATAGTGGTAAAAGCCCGAACGCTGCATGTCGATCTCTGCCACCTGATTTGCAGCCTCTGTTTCGTTAGAAACAAACCTGTCCGCAATCTCTTTTACACAGACATGGCGTGGTGCCTGGATATTTACTGACAATACATTCGGATATTTCCGCAATATGTAGTTTGCAGCATAGCCAACAATCACGCAGCTCTCTGTCTGTGCGAGCCCCTTGATGATCTGTGCTTCATACAAGAAAAGATTTTCGTCCTTTATCGTCCCATTAAAGCGATATCCCGGCAACGCCAGAAGCCCGTCATCCATCTTATTTAAATATTTTGACACGCTTTTTCCCCGCTGTCTGGTGTTCATCCGCTCGAACAGTTCCGCCTCCAAGCCACTCCAGTCGGAGGCCATTTTTATGATTTCCTGTTCATAGCAAGGCACTCCCAGCTTCTTTGCGACCTCATATGCGATTGTCCTTCCGCCACTTCCAAAACCTCTTTCCACAGTAATCACATAATTTCCCATAAAAAGCTCCTTTACAAACTATTTAACACGGTGCGATATCCCTGATAGCACTTCTCCTCAAGTTTTCTCTCATCTATACCAACCAGTTTTCCATCTCTTACAACAACTTTTCCATTTACCATAGTAAGATCAACCGGCTTCTTATATCCAACCGTAGAAAGCATCGCAACCGGATCATCATATGCGCCAACATTATCGGCATCCTTCTTCATGTCAATCATAAACAGATCAGCCGCTTTTCCCACTTCCAACGAGCCGGTAAAATGATCAATTCCAAGAATATCTGCTCCGCCAAGCGTTGCAATCTCAAACAATTTTCTGCCGGAAGGAGCACGCCGTCCTGCATTCAGGCGGTGCAGCAGGTAGGAGACTCTCATTTCTTCGAGCATATCCGATCCGTCATTCGATCCACTTCCATCTACTGCAAGACTCAGACGTACCCCTCTCTCCAGCATATCCGGAACACGGCAGATACCGGAAGACAGCTTCATATTGGAAATTGGACAATGAGCAATTCCGGTTCCTGTCTCTGCCAGAAGATCAAGTTCTTCATCATTAAAATGAATTCCATGTGCATACCAGGTATCGGCTCCTATCACACCGGTCTTCTGTGCCCATGCAAGAGGACGCATTCCATAGGTAGAAAGGCAGAACCGTTCCTCATCCATTGTCTCGCAAAGATGTGTATGCAGCCGGACGCCGTAAGCTCTTGCCAATTTTGCCGATTCCACCATTGTATCCTCATATACGGTAAATGGAGAACAAGGTGCAACTACAATTCCTTTCATTGCAAACGGTGTATCGTCCTTATATTTTTCAATCAGCTTCTGTGTGTTTTGGATAAACTGATCCGTTTTTTCCACCATACACATTGGTGCTGATCCACCATCATTGATTCCTCTTGTTATACCGCCTCTTCCGCAAATATAACGGATTCCCAGCCTCTGTGCAGCCTCATACTGTGCATCAATCAATTCCATATTCTGTCCGTTCGGATACGAATACTGATGATCAAATACAGTTGTGCATCCATACCTCAACAGTTCTCCGCCGGAAATCATCATGGTATCATATAAAAAATCAGGATTTACCTTCGAAAGTACCGCAAAAATCACATGAAGCCACTCAAAAAGCTCCATGCTCTGAGCCTTTGGAATATTTCTGGAAAAAGCCTGCATCAGATGATGATGTGTATTGACAAGCCCCGGATATACAACCATGCCGGTCGCATCAATAACCTCGTCCGCTTCATCTAAAAGATCTGTTCCGATTTTTACAATACGATTATCCTCAATCAGTATTGAATTATGATCCGTCCGAAACAATTCTTCATTTGAAATATGTTCCACTACTGCAAGCGCATTTTTTATCAATGTTTTCATCGTTATTTCACCAGACCTTTCGCTTTATCTTAGCATCTTGCCATCTACATACACATGTACAATATTCCGGTCATCCGAACAATAAATCATGCGTTCTGCCCTCTGCTTTAAGGTAAAGGTATTGTATTTTTTAGCATCCTCATCATCAATTACCAGTGCATCAAATGCATATCCCGGCTCAAAGCTGCCCGTCTTTCCAAAAAAGCTTCCGCCGGCCTTTGTTGCACAATAAAATGCTTCTGCCGCAGTAACAGGTCTATAGTAGGTCTGATTGACATAATGCATGCCGCCTTCCTGTATCGCTGCCACCATATTCAAAAACATGTTCAAGGTATGTCCGCCGGCAAGGTCACTTCCAAGTCCGACACGAATTCCCAGATCATTATACTCTGCAAGCTTCATCACACCACTCAGCAGATTCAGGTTTGATTGCGGACAATGTCCGACAAGAATCTGATTCTCCTTCAGCACCTGTTTTTCACGATCTGACAAATGAATGGAGTGTGCCACCATGGTCTGCGGTTTGTTCATCAGATCTGCCTTCTGATATGTCTCGGTAAAGTCCTGACAGTCACCGAAAAATTTTAATGTAAAATCTATCTCACTTTTATTTTCCGACAAATGCATCTGAACCGGCAGATCATATTGTTCTGCCTGTCGGGCAAGCTCCTTCATCAGCGGTCTTGTACACAACATTGCAAGTGTCGGTGTTACAATCGGCTTTACCTTCGAAGATTTATTGATATTTTCCAGAATAAATTGTTCCGAATCGTAAATCGACTGTTGTGTATCCTCCGTCGCATCCGGCAGCGTATTACAATCCTCACATACCTTTCCGACATATGCCTTCAAGCCTGTTTTAATCAATTCGTCAATTAAAATTGTTGCAGAAGCTCCATGGATAGTAGTCATTATGATGGAATGTGTTATTCCGTATTTCAGAAGTTGATCCGCAAAATCTGCATATACCTTTTTTGCATACTCAGTGTCATGCAGACGGATTTCCTGAGGAATCGTTAGGGTATCCAGCCATTCGATCAGCTCCGTATTGTAACCGATTCCGATCGTTGGCATTTGGGAGGCATGCACATGACAATCCGTAAATCCCGGAATGATCAGCCGATCCCCATAATCAATAATCTCATAATCCGCATCTGGCTTCTGCTGCTGGCAGGAAACTACCCTTCCATCATCATCCACCAGAATATAGCTGTTTTCCATTGTTGTAAATTCTTCTTTGGTTTTTGTAAAAATAATATTACCCTTATACGCTTTCATTCCTTTTCCCTCTTTTCTGTCTGTTTTTGTTTGTGACGTCTTAACATATAGGTTCTATGCTTATAGGTTACCTCCACATAAAACACATATGTCAGGACACCACCTCTGTGGGAAAAATCCCACAGAGTATGTTTCCTAAAGCCTGTCTGTTATGGAAGCTGTCCATCAACATTCTCTACAAAGTAGTCAAATTTTCTTGAGCTTTCCTCGTCCATGACAGCGCCTTCCTCGACAATGACATTGCCCTCGTTATCCTTAATTTCTCCGGCAAGAACCTGGATTTCTCCGGACTGAATCTTCTCCTGAACATCTAATACTTCATTCTGTACGTCCTCAGGAACAAGATCCTCTGCAAACGGAGCGATCGCAATACAGCCCTCCTGTGCACCCCAGAGGTAATCCTTTGCAGCCGGAACATAGTTGTTCTCAGCATAAGAAGTTAAAATATCTTCAAAGATTGGTTCCCAGTTCCACATGAAGGAAGAAAGAACTGCAGTCGGTGCATAGCTGGATGTATCAAGATTATATCCGGTACAGAAGACACCTGCCTCAGCACAAGCCTGTGCAGCTGCCGGTGAAGAGCATCCGATGCCGATGTAGGAAATACCGAGTGAGATCAGTGAGCTTGCGCACTGTCCCTCAACCTCCGGATCATACCAACTGTTAGCAAACAATGGTCTGACTGTTGCATTTTCATTTGCATACTTTGCACCAAGTGCAAAACCGTCAATCGCCTCGATAACAGAAGATTCCGGCATACCTGCTACATAACCGAGTTCATCGGTCGGTGACAGCTTTGCACACAGATATCCCATCAAAAACATTCCTTCAATACCATGAATGGCATAACCGATCAGGTTGTCTCCAACTGTATTTCCATCCGCCTCTGCAAATAAAAGATCTGGATATTTCTGTGCTAAGGCTTCCATATCCGTCTTATGTCCGGTAGAAGTTGCAAGAATAAAGTTACAGCCATCTGCAACCAGAGACTCTACGGCATTCTGTGTGTCAGAGCCTGTCTCAGATACCCCCTCAATATATTCATACTGATCATCCGATAAGCCCAGTTTCTTAATAGTTTCTTCCAGACCATTTATCTGTGCCTCATTCCAGCCTCCGTCGGTTCTGGAAGTGTTGATGATAACACCAATCTTTAATTTGCTGTAATCCACATCTCCGGAAACTGCCTGTGTTCCATCTCCTGCATCTGCTGTGTCCTCTGCTGCTGAACCGCATCCTGTGAACATGGACACGGCCAGAACTGCTGTCATTAACAAGCTTAATAATCTCTTCTTCATAAATTTTTCTCCTTTCCGGCTTTTCTGCCATGCTGATTTCTCAGCAGATTTGTCAAAAAATATTGACTTTATCTATAACTGCATAACTGCAGCAGTTACCCTGTTACCGTTCTTCCCGGTCATACGGAATACACAGCATCGCCGGCTGTGCCGTATGCTTGTTCTTTTTGAAATTTCCTGTCGAAAAAATCAGTACCACTATCGTACATATATAAGGAAGCATTTTTAAAAAGAAGGTCGGCACGCTCGGGATCAGCATCGGAATATAGTTAGTAAGCACATTGATTCCACTAAATAAAAGTGCTCCTCCAATCGCAATCACAGGATTCCATGTTGAAAAAATAACCAGAGCTGATGCAATCCACCCCTTGCCTGCCGTCATGCTATCATTCCAGAAAGGTGTACTGACCAGTGTCAGATACGCTCCTCCAACTGCGGTAAGCATACATCCCAATGTCACATACAGGTAGCGCAGTGCAACCACATTGTATCCATCCGCATCCAATGCTCCCGGATTCTCTCCAAGTGCCTTTAATACCATACCCGGCTTTGTTTTTACCATAAAAATCGTTGCTGCCGGAATGAGCAGATACAATATATATACAAGAGGTGCCTGGTCAAAAAGCACCGGACCAATCAGTGGAATCTTCGATAATCCCGGAATTGCAACCGCTGACATTTTATACTGAGAAGCAACACTCGTCAGCGACTTTCCAAGGAAACCGCTCATACCCGTACCAAAGGTTACAAGTGCAAGACCGGATACCGCCTGATTTGCCTTTAGTGTTACAGTTAAAAAGGCATAACCCAGACCTACGAGAATTCCTACTCCGCAGACAACCAGTACTGCTATAAGCATATTTCCCGTCTTATAGCCGGTATAATAACCGATTACGGCACCGATCAGCATGATTCCTTCCAAACCAAGATTCATGATGCCTGCACGCTGTGAAAAAATTTCTCCGATACAAGCATATAACAGAGGAACAGCGCCTGTTAGAATTGTTGCCAAAATGGTAATGGCCATATCCATCGTACCCATATTACATTTCCTCCTGCATTTCCTTTTTGATTTTCGAACTGCGGATCACGGTAAACTTATATCTTGTGAATATTTCTCCGCCAAGTACAAAGATAAGAATGGTTCCCTGCAGCATGGTTACAATCTGGGAAGGAACGCTCATCGTCTGAATGGAATAACCGCCGATTGTAAGACCACCAAAGAAAATCGAAACAAGCAGGATAATAAATGGGTTGAATTTGCTAAGATACGCAATAACAATACCTGTAAATCCTGCCCCATTGGCAAAATCTGTCTGAAGCTTATGAACCTGCCCGCTTACCTGCGCAAAACCGCCAAGTCCTGCAATTCCGGCACTGATCAGCATAACAAGAACAATCTTTGCTGCCACAGTCATTCCTGCATATTTTGCAGCATTGATGTTTTTGCTGATTACTTTAATCTGATATCCCATTACGGTATATTTGAAAAATGCATAAATCAGAATTGCAATAATAATTGCAATCAATACACAGACATTTAAATTTGTTCCGAAATAGCTTTTCAGCATCGCATAGTCAGGTATCGGCTCAGATACTGCAATGTTCATGCTATGATCAATCCATGGTCCGTAGCAAAGCCAGTCAAGAAACAGCAATGCCACATAATTCATCATCAGTGTGACAATGGTATCGTTCACATTCCAAAGAGCCTTCGGAAGTATGGAAATAACCCCCCATAAAGCTCCGCCTGCAAAGGCTGCCAAGAACATTGCCGGAATGACGAGTGACTGAGGAATAAACGGACAATACAGCGCAACACCGGTTGCTGCAATCGCTCCGATACAATACTGTCCCTCTGCGCCGATATTATTGATTCCCATCTTGTAAGCAACCGCTACACCAAGGGAACAAAACATCAGTGGAATCGCACTAACAATACTGTTTGTAATTCCCCGCACAGAGCCAAATCCCGTCTTAATCATCTTTGCATAAACCGCAAACGGATTCTGACCGTGTCCCAATATAAAGATTCCGCAAAAAACCATTGCCAGAATTATACATAGAATGACATTCAGGATTCTCTGTTTAACGGAAACATTGTCCTGTTTCTGAGCAATTATTCTCATATGATCGCCTCCAATTTATTAGACCGCCTCACCAGTCATTAGTTTTCCAATCTTTTCGTAGGTTGCATCCTCTCGCTTTAGCGTATCCTGCAATTTCCCAGAACACAAAACCCCGATCGTATCGCACAACTGCAGCAGCTCATCCAAATCTTCTGATATAAGCAATACCGCTTTGCCTTCATTACGTGCCTGCAGCAATATATTATGAATTGCATCTGTTGTACCAATATCCAGTCCACGGACCGGATACGCTGCAACGATCAAATCCGGATCATTATCCAGCTCTCTTCCGATAATCAGCTTCTGCTGGTTGCCACCGCTCATCATACTGACCGGATACTTTAAACCGGCATTCTTTACTGCAAATTCCTTGACAATCTCTTCCGTTCTCTTTCTCACCTTTTGTGAAAGAAGAATGCCATGGCGGCTGTATTTCGGACTCTTGCTCATTTTCAGAAGAAAATTATCTGCCATGTCCATGGAAGCCACAAGTCCCGTATGGATTCTGTCCTCCGGTATAAATGCGATTCCTCCGTCAATGCGCTTTTTAACGGAAGCCTTTGTGATATCCTGCCCTTTGTACACGATATTTCCAGCCTCCGCATCCCGAAGTCCTGTAATCACTTCTGCCAGAAGGTTCTGCCCGTTTCCTGCGACACCGGCAATACCAAAGATTTCGCTTTTATGCAACGTAATATCCACATCAGCAAGACCAATGATACCCATATCATTTTTTACGGATACCTGTCTGAGCGTAAGTATTTCCTCACCCACCGGTTTCTTTGCTTTGGCTGGCTGCGACTGTCTCGCCTGCCCCATCATAAGCTCCGTCAGTTCTTCCTTGGTGGTATCCTTCTTCATGACAGTTGTGATAGAGGTTCCATTCCGAAGCACTGTGATTCGATCCGCATGAGACATAACTTCATTCATTTTATGGGAAATAAAAACAACACTCTTGCCATGGTCAGCCATCCTGCGCAATACCATAAACATATTTTCCGATTCCTCCGGTGTCAGAACGGCACTCGGCTCATCTAAGATCATCAGTTCCGTACCACGATATAAAAGCTTTACAATTTCCACCCTCTGCTGCTCGCCGACGGACAACTGCCAGACTTTTGCCTTCGGATTAATCTCCAATCCAAAATCTTCTGAATATTGTGCGACCTTTTTGTTTAGCTTTTCTTCATGTACAAAAAAGCGGTTCTCTTTGTCTTCCGAACCCAGCAATATGTTTTCTGTTACGGTCAGCGTCGGGATCAATCTGAAGTGCTGGTGCACCATACCGATTCCCAACTCCACCGCTTTCTTTGGAGACTTAAAGGATACCTTATTACCTTTATAGATAATTTGTCCGTAGGTTGGTTTATATATCCCGGTCAGAATATTCATGAGTGTGCTTTTTCCTGCCCCATTCTCGCCTAACAGGGCATGTATTTCCCCCGGATATAGTGTCAGGTTTACATCATCATTCGCTCTGATTCCAGCAAAGATTTTTGTAATATTTTTCATTTCCAATAAAGGCTCTGCCATATGATTCACTCCTTTATGCTTCGATCACCCTGTCAATAAAATCCTCAAGCAATCGTTTTGCCGTTGTTTTTCTATATTCTTCCGTTGATCTCTGGTCATCAATCGGTTTCACATGTTCCATACAGACATCAACAATTTCTCTGCGTTTATCCATAAGTTCTTTGGGGGTAAGTCCATCTGTAAGCATCTGCATTTCCGATGGCTGTACAACTGTGACACCAACAGCCCCGAAGGCTACCTGCATCTGCTTGATCTTTCCATGAGCAAATTCTGCTCTCCCATAGATAGAAAGCTTTGATATAGCTTCTGCACGTCGTGCGCCTACCTTCTTATGATAATGGAAAGTATCTTTTTCAAATGCCTGAAGCGGTACCTTTACGGCAGTAAGAACCTCCCCCGGTCTGCGGTCAAGCCTCCGGATTCCCAAGATAAATTCGTGGATTGGAATAGTTCTGACACTGACGCTTCCGTCTTCGTTAAGACTTTGCAATTCCACCAGCGCTGATAATGCATACCACATAGGAAGTGTATCTCCTGCCGGTGAGGCATTGCATATATTTCCTCCGATCGTTCCTCTGTTTCGTATTGCCGGAGAAGCAACAGACTCAAACACACGCTTCATCATTTCCGGTACATCGGAGTTCAAAAGGACATCATATGTCAGGGCTGCACCTAGGACAAGGTATCCATCTTTATGTTCTATTTTCTGCAATTCCTTTACCTGATTGATAAAAAGAACAACCTCCTGAAATCTTCTGGTTACCATCAGATCTGTTCCACCGGCATAGATCGTTGCAGTTTTATGTTCAGACAAAAGCTTAAGAAGTTCTGAAAGTTCTGTTGGATAGTATCCTACCATAGTCCCTTCCCTCTTTCTGCCGCCATCAGCACGGCTTCTATTATCATGTTATATCCTGTACAACGACATATATTTCCGGAAATTGCAACTCTTACATCCGCTTCTGTTGGATTCGGATTACTTAAAAGCAATCCATGTGCCGCCATAACCATAGCCGGTATACAATAACCACACTGTACTGCACCTGCATCCGCAAACGCCTGACTTAGCACTTCAAACTGTCTGGTATCGCGAATTCCCTCAACTGTGAGGACTTCTGCATCCTGCAGACTTCCGATGGCGACCAGACAGGAATTTGATAATTTGCCATTGATCAGGACACCGCATGCTCCGCATTCACCTTCACCACAGCCTTCTTTAGCAGCCGTAAAATGTAGCTGCTTACGCAAAACATCCAGAAGTCTTAAGGTAGGATCACATTCAAGCTTGTATAATTGATGGTTGATTTTTACATTGATCATAATGCTCACTCTTCTATCTTTTTATCTCATCTGCTTCTTAATAACCTGTTCTGGTGTGATCGGTATTGCCGAAAACTGGCAACTGCCTGCCTGTTCTAAAGCCTGCACAAATGCTGGTCCGCTGCCAAGGAGTGTCAGTTCTCCTGCGCCTTTTGCTCCAAATGGTCCGTTTTCATACAAATTATCCATCATAAAGGTTTTTATATCTGCAATATCCATCGACGTAGGGACCATATAATCTGTGAAGCTGCACTGTGCAATTCTTCCATCCACACTTTCCATTTTTTCCATGGATGCGTACCCGATTCCCTGAAGCATACCACCCTCGATCTGCCCCTTCATGACTCTCTCATCGATAGCTGTCCCGACATCATAGACTCCACAGCCTCCAATCACATGAGATTCACCTGTCAACGTATCAAGCTCGACCTCAATTACATTAACGCCCCAGGAATATGTTGGATACGGATCACCGGTAAAGTCATCCAGACACCAGGGAATCAGGTTCTCCGGATGTTTGTAATGGCGAACCACTTTTTGTGCTTTTCCATCCTCCCAGATTGTCTTCAGTTCTCTCGCTGCATCCTCCAAAAGCTTGCCAACAATCATGATTGATCTGGATGCAACGGTCGGTCCGGAATTTGGTACCCGGTCAGTATCCGGACTGGTTATCACCACCTTAGAAAGCGGAATATCCAATGCCTTTGCTACAATCTTCGAGAATGTGGTCTTTACACCCTGCCCCATGTCCGAATTGCTTGCCAGTATTTCTACCCTTCCGTCTTCATATTTTTGAAGACTCGCAACGGATTTCAGGAAATCCTTTTCTGCCGATCCTGTAAATCCGCAGCCATGAATGGATAATCCCATTCCGATTCCCTTTCGCATTCGTCCGCTCTGTGCTTTATATTCTTTTCTTTTATTTTCGTAATCGCTAAGTTCGACTGCTTTTTCTATCATATCCGGTAATATAATCGGATAATGAAAAATGCCGCTTGTAGAAGTAAGATCCCCCTGCCTAGCAAGATGTCTTTTCTTAAACATAAGCGGATCTTCCCCAACATATGTAGCAATATGATTCATAAGCGTCTCTACTGCAAAATGTGTTTGCGGTGCACCAAATCCACGATATGCTCCGGTCGGAACCTTGTTTGTCATCATAACTCTGCCATCGACCTGAAGGCTCGGAATATTATATACTCCGATACAGGTGATCATACTTCTTTGCATGACCGTTGCCGATACTGTCTGATAAGCACCGCCATCGTAGACGATCTCGATCTTCATTCCTGTGATCTGTCCTGCACCATCCAGTGCCACCTCATAATGCAGGTTTGTCGGATGTCTTTTCGGCGTATCTGCCACATCCTCTTTTCTTTTCAAAATTACCTTTACCGGCTTTCCAAGCTTCATGGATGCTACTGCTGCCTGCACCGCCAGCAGGGATGGATAATCCTCTTTTCCTCCGAAGCCTCCACCGGTTACACAATGTTTTACCTGAACCTGACTACTTTCAAGTCCCAAAACACTCATTACCGAATTTTTGATATAATACGGATTCTGCATAGAGCCATAGATGACCATCTTATTGTCATTCCATATAGCAAGCATTCCGTTTGGTTCCAGATACATCTGCTCCTGATATCCGGTATGCAGATCCTCTTTGTATACTTTTGCCGCATTTTCAAATGCCTGTTCCACATCAGCTTTTGTATAATGGTATGTCACAAGTGCATTTTCCGATTCTTCTACCGTGCAGACTGCCGGAAGCGGTTCGTATCTGACCTCGGTATTTGCTGCCAGCTCGCGTGCCACATCCTCATCCGGTCCACAGATCATTGCGATTGCCTCTGCAATATAATTCACATGACCGGTTGCAAAAATCTGCTGGCCATCATTGGAATCCCGAAGGTAATTATCTTTCGGCATATCAGATGCATCCACAACCACATAGCCTTTCGGCAGTTCCGGATATATAATACGCTCAATCTTTCCATGCGGAATCGTCGAACGCACCAGTACACCATATAGCATATCTTCACAACTGTAATCGCAGACATATCTTGCACTGCCGTTTACTTTTTCGTCGTGGTCTACTTTTTTTACTGCTTTACTTATCTCACTCATCGCTGCCTCCATGATTGGCCATTCGGTATCTGCCTTTTATCTAAACCGAAATTTCATATATAAAGATATTACCGTTTTCCTTCGCAACAAGGCTTTGTCCATTCTGGTCATAAACAGCTCCGTATCCATTTGACGTATACGCAACATAACATCCACACGTTTTCGCAAGCATTGCCGCATCACGCTTTCTTCCGTACGCCGCAGCAATAATCATATCCGGCTTTTTCCTTGCCATCGCATCGGCATACTCTTTCGTATCCATATCAGCGCCAAGTGCATAGGCAACTGTTCCGAATGCATACGCATCTGTTACCACTTGTTTGCTTGCACTTCCGGCCATATACAACTGATCAAGATCATCAAAATACCGTTTCTGATATGTGTTTTTTGTTTGTCCGTCCGGACAACAAATTAAATAGGAAGAATACAGTCTTCCAGGCACCTGACTCTTCTGGATCATACCAGCAGCAATATAAAGTCCCATATTCTTTGCAAGCCCTGTGAGCCATCTATGGCTGCTTCCCGCTACCGGCTCAGCTCTGTCATAAATTAACATTCCCAGTTCTTCTGTATCGGTTCCGTTTAAAATCAGCTCCGGAAAACATATAAGATCTGCATTTTGGCTGACCGCCGTCCGGCAGCACTCTGCAATCATGTCGCGAAGCTGTCCGTGCTTCTCACTTGTGCCTTGTATAGGCGCAAGCGCTATTTTCATTTTTCCTTTTTTCATATCAGCATTCCCATCTCTACAAAACCTTACGGATTGCTTTCCGAGGACACCTTGTCGCACATAGACTGCAGCCCATGCATTTCTGTTCATCCACCTGCATACCCTGTGCTCCTTTACTGATTGCAAAGAATGGGCAAACCTTTTCGCAAATACCACAGCTTACACACTTCTCATAGTCAAAAGCCGGTGTAATCTTATCGTATCTGCATGCCGGGATCTGTAATTTTGTATCCACCACTTCCCTTATTGATGAAAAGTGATACTTTTCAAGAGCTGCCGGAAGATCCTTTATAATCTTTCCATATAGGTCGCGTCCCTTCAGCAGTGCTGCCGAAAGCATTTCTACTGCATTCGCGCCCGCAAGCAAAAATTCCAATACGTCTTCGGCTGTTTCAACACCACCTACGCCTATAATCTCGCATTCCGGAATATGCCGTTTAATATTATTCACAAAAGCCAATGCTACAGGCTTAATTGCAGGACCTGACATCCATACCTGACCATCTTTGTTGCCGATCGGAACCGATCTGGTTGCCAGATCAATCTTCATGGATGGCCCCAGTGAATTGATTGCTACAATTCCTGCGCCCTT
The DNA here is from genome assembly GCA_963612015.1 of Lachnospiraceae bacterium. Lineage (GTDB taxonomy): Bacteria > Bacillota > Clostridia > Lachnospirales > Lachnospiraceae > Roseburia. Next base: position 115,436 of record CAVDTR010000004.1, read on the forward strand.
GCAATCCATGACCATCTGTGCAAAAGCTACCGGATCCGGGAAATGAGGACTCACCTTCATATAAACCGGCTTATCTGTCAATTCCTTCAACATGCAGATCGTATTTCTCATTGGTTCTAAATTCTTCCCCACATAATGAGTAGAAATCTCATACCCATCTGCAAAAGGATTCATCTTCGGAATCAGATATTTCATATCCTCGTCCGAATATCCGAGACTGATCAGAAGTGGCTGTCTGATCTCCTTTTTTATCTGTGGCAAAAATTCCTTTTCCCACTGATCCGCATCATATTCCGACCACGGCTCGCAATTCATAATAAAATTGCCAAATCCCTGCATAAACGGTCTTGGAATTTCCGGCAACCGTGCAGAAATAGTTTTTGTAACCATTGCACCAAGATCATACTTGGAGAGAGCTATCATTTTTTCTGCCGTTCCTACAAATGGTCCTGATGCCGGAAGTAAAGGTGTTTGTAATATCATATCTGCAAGGCTCGTTGTTAAATCCATAATTCTCTCCAATCTCAATCCAGATTTTTTAAATTAGTAATTCGTGCAGTCAGTAATCAATGTATATGCCTCTGGTCTTCTGTCCTTAAGGTATGAAAGCATCATGGCATTGTCCTTGATGCAGGCATCAATATCTACCTCTGCGTAAATGGTTTCCTCTTCGCGTCCTGCCATTGCAAGGACATTTCCTCTAGGACCTACAATACAGCTCTCACCATTTAATGTAGAATCACCTTCCACACCGCATCGGTTTGCACATACCATATAGATGTGGTTTTCCAATGCTCTTACTCTCGTTTCCAGCTCCCAGATATCTGCCTCCTGGATTCTCCATGCTGCAGAATCAAAAATAATATTGCTTCCCTTTAAGGACAACACTCTTGCAGTCTCAGGGAAACAGGTATCATAGCAGATCATCGTTCCTGCCTTGCACATTGGCATCTCAAAAGTTGTGAACTCACAGGAAGTACTTTCCTTCCATGTTAATTTTTCCAGTCCCCATACATGGATCTTTCTGTAAAGACCTACAATTTCGCCCTCCGGTGAGATTGTAACCTGTGAATTATATAATCTTCCAGGAATAGAGCTCTTTTCAGATATACCTGTGATAATATACATTCCGGTTGCCTTTGCTACCTCGCAGAGGAAATCTGTCTGCGGTCCCGGAATCGGATCTGAAATCTCATAATACTTCTCTCCAAGGATTGTCGGGCTGTATCCTGTCGTTGCCAGCTCTGGGAAAACAATCGCCAAGGTTCCTTTTCCCGCTGCCTCCTCACAGATTTCTTTCATGTGGTTCAGGTTATACTTGACATCCCCCAATCTGCAATCCATATTTGCTGCTGCTACAATAAATTTTTTCTTTTCCATTTTCGTTATCCTCCATTTTCTTAAACAAAAAACGCCAAAGCGAGAACCGCTTTGACGTCTTTGTCGTTTTGCCTGTTATTTATTTTTTTATTATACAAACTCTTTTTTTGTTTTCAAATTCTTTTTAAAAAGAACTCGCTTCATTAAATCCAATATGGGTCATCCCATAGAACCAGATTCTGACCGATTCCCTGTTTCTTCGCAGCTTCGTACAACTGCTTTCCCCATGCAACATCAAACAGCACCTGTCCGCTTGTCACAAAGATTTCTTTTGCTTTCGCATCTCTCCTGCCAAGAGACGGATCCACAACCACATCACCCAGGCTGATCTGTCTTTCTAAACCTTCCAGTCTCCCCTGTGCGATCAAATCATACATTTTGCCCCATCCATTGCAGGCTTTCTTTACATCTCCAAGCTCAGCGCCTTCATCATAATACGCCTCATGCATTTTGGTATTATCAAAAACAATCTTATTCTTCAGCCAGAAATCATCATCCGCTTCAAATGGAGATGTACAAAGTACGGTAGCCCCTTCTTTGAACCACTCATCCTTAAAATATAATGGTTCTTTCGGGGAAGCCGCTACGCTTACAATATCTCCTTCTCGGCAACACTCTTCCATAGAATCAAATGCTTTTCCATCCAGCCCAAGTTCTTCTTTGCACCATTCCACAAATCCCTGCGCGCGTTCCAGATGTGCAGCCTTCGCATATACATATTTCAGATTTGGCAGCTCCGCCTTCATCGCAAGCATTGTTGCCTTCTGGATCGGTCCAACACCAATAACACTGATTGACTCAGCATCCTTATTTGCCATATAACGCACACCGACACCCGGAATACATCCGGTCCGCATAGAACTGATCAGATTTCCCGACATATATGCAATCGGTTCGCAGGTCTCCGGATCATTTAAGGTTACCGTCAGGACAGAACGTGGAAGGCCTCTCTCCTTTGGATTTTTAACATTCGATCCATACCACTTTTCTCCGCAGACATTAAACTGTCCTCCAAGATATGCAGGCATCGCAATAAACCTTCTTTCAGGTCCGGCGAGCGGCATATTTGGAAATTTGCTCTCCTTTGGAAATACAAGAACAAGTCCGTGTTCGTTATGATTCGGCCCACCCATAAGATAATCGCCCTCATGGAGAATCCGAAATACATCCTCACACACATTGATGCACTTTGCAGCATCAAGGACACCTGCCTGAATCAGATCAGGCTCTGATAAATATAGGATTTCTGTTTTTGCCATAATATAAGTTCCTCCTTTATTTTAAATTGATTGTAAACGGAACATCTGCTGCTCCATTCAAAATTGTTTCTGCAATCTGGTCTGCCTGATGCATTGGCAGAACTTCCGATGCATTGCTTTTAAATTTCTCCACGACATCGTCCTGTGTAAACGGATCCGGATTATCAAAATCACCTCTTGCATGATAGACTTCGATCCTTCTGGTTTCTCCATTTTTGAAATGTAATTCTACCCTGCCGCCTCTTGTATCCGGCAACAGCTTGTTATATGCTTCATCCTCATATAACGTTATACGTCCTTCCCAAGATAAAACAGCCGGATCATCCACGCAGGCAGAAATTGTGTCCGGAGACAGCTTGCCTTTTTCCAGCAATACTGCAATCGATACCGGTATCGAAAACTGCCCTGCAAGTTTATTTGGCACATGCTGCGCCGTTAATCTTGCTGCTTTCTTGTAAGTATATATTGAAATAGACGCAATCTTTTCCCTCTCCAGACCATTTGCAAGTTCATTCTGGATAACATCTGCGAACGGATGAACAAACCGGCATCCCGTATGTATCTTATAATAATTTGACAGCAATAAAAATTCTTCGCCCAGCCCTGCTGCCAGTTGCTCCGGCACAATCGAAGCGCCCATGATATCATGGTAGACGCTCTCAATGATCCTTCCGCTGCTTCTTACACCCTGTGGTAGCAGATCATAGACTTTTTTTGCTTTGCACGCTGCCAGTCCTGCATACGCATCATGCAGGCGCGATCCATCCCATACAGACTGCCATACCGACACCTCCGGCAGAGAACCTGTAAGCAATAAAGCTTCATACAGCTCATTGGCATCTGCACCGCGATAAAGGCCTTCCGCCACTGTGGCGCCGGACGTCATCACCGTTCCATGTCCCAATATGTCATGTGTAAACCGGATTGCCGATCCCCATCGTGATGCAATCTCGTACGCAGCAACGAAATTCCTGATAAATGTACCAAGCGTCTGCCCTTTTTTTATCTGCGTAAACATAAGCGGCAGGATATGGCACGCCGGATGTCCGATCGCTTTCCGGTTTCCTTCATATAATTCTGTGGAAACCATCGCAAGCGTCAGATCCAGAATCTGGTTTTCCTGCTGGTCCGGTGCTATATATCCTTTTCCTAATCCCTTATAAACGCATCCCAGGGAATCAAGGATCACACATCTGGCTCTTTGCCGAGCCTCCAGCGGAATATCTTCATAGGTCAGGCCAACCGCAAATTCAGCCTGTCTCTTAATCTGTTCTTCCATCTTCACTCTCCCCGATAAGTTATTTCAGATAAATAAAAAAGGACAAAGCTGCCAACTACGACACCTTTGTCCATTTCCAATATATTCTTTGCTCCTGCTTTTTTCAAATGCTTACTCAGAAGAACTTGCTATATTGATTCCTCTTTAAATATTCTTGCAAACTCTTTGCTGGCATATTCCTGCATGTTCTTCTCAAATTGCAGGTATTTTTCAAGATATTGCATTCCCTTTTCCGTCAGATCGGTTCCACCGCCTCTGCTTCCACCCTGCCTTCTTTCCACCACCGGATATTCCAGTTTTTCCTCCAGAAGATTAATATATGCCCATGCCTTGCCTATCGATATTGCCACACGCATGCAAGCCTGTTTAACCGACTTTGTTTCGTGGATCATCAACAGAAGCAGCCCCAGCCGGCTATCAAATACCTTTGTATCAAAATCAATATCAACATGCACATAAGGATGCTGCATCTGTCTGCTATGCATTTCCAGTATACGTTCACAGCCCTCTGTATCTTCAATATTACAGATCACGCCCTCATCTTCCACCTCGACCGGTGTACTCTTTATGGGCATTTCATCCAGATATTCTTCCAGAATACCGTATTTTTCCAGCTCCGGTATCTGTATTTTTTTGATCACCGACTCCTTTATAATCGTTGGAAATCCTCTTCTTCCATGATAAACCGGATAGCATACATCACATTCCGTTTCAATCAACCTTTTTATCGTTTTCGTCTGCAAAAGTGGATATTCCACCGGTGCGTACACAATCTTGTCACACTTTCCGCGCAAATATTCCAGCGCAGGCATCACATCCTCTTCCAGATGAATCTGCTGAAAATCCTTCATTTGAAAAAATATAACACCATAATAGTCAAGGTGATGTTCCACCCTAAGACTATCCCAGCCGCTTAACACCACAATCGGGGACACCCCTGCCAACTGCATATTGACCACCTGTCTTCTGATTATGGAGGAATCCCCCAGCATAGAAGTCGGGTTTACACTTTTCCGCTTACTGTCATAGCCTGTGGCTACGATCAAACCTGCTATTCGTTTACACATATCGCATTAGCTCCTAAAACTGTTTCCAAAGCCTTGATGCCTGTAGTCTGGATTCATATAATATCTTTTCTTCATCCATAGTGAGGCAGTGACCATCCTTTACAATTAGTTGTCCTCTGCAGATTGTCATATAAACATTACTTCCGTTCATTCCAAAAAGCATATGGCTGTTAAAATTATCTTTCGTAACCGGGGTAGGACTATCGTAATGAAGTACCATCATATCTGGTACTGCCCCTTTTTCAAGGCATCCCATTCTGCGGTTAAAATACCGGCTTCCAATTTCCGGATTTCCCTTCCATACCATTTGCGGAAGCTCCGTCCATGCTGCATTGATATCCTGTCTCTGATGCTTATACAAAGCATTTGCAATACGCCAGGATAAAAACATGTCGTGCGTAAAGCCATCCATTCCAAGTCCTGTTACAATCGCTTTTTCTATAAGCTTATCCGTTGGCGGACAGCCAACTGCATTGTTCATATTTGACTCCGGATTATTGACAACCATGGCATTCTTCTCTTTAATTAACGTCATCTCATCCTCTGATAAATATACTCCATGCGCAATAATCGTCTTCTCATTCAGAAGTCCCATCGCATCCAGTCGTTGTGTAATGCGCATACCATATTTTTCCAGAGAGTCTTCTTCATCGTACAAAGCCTCCGCAATATGGATATGGCAGCCTCTTTCTGACGGGTAATTCTCTCTTATATAGGAAAAAGTCTGATCTGACAACGTAAACGAAGCATGCAATCCAAGCGTTGATGCAAATTGATCCGTTTTTTTCTCATCACAGAATTTCATCCACCGGATATTCTCATCTACTGCACGTCTGGCGGTCTCCTCTCCCCACCGATCCGACACTTCAAAACAAGGGCAGATGCGAAGCCCGACATTTTCTGCCGCTTCAGCAATCATCATTAAGCTGCCCTCGATACAGCCATAGGATGCATTGTGCTCAAATTCTGTTGTAACCCCGTTTTTGGCAGCGTCAATCAGGAATGCCTGTGTTCCGATTCTTATCTGATCTTCGGTCAACGCTTTATCAAGATTCCACCACTTTTGTGTCAGATTCTCCATAAAATTTGATGGGGCATACTTTGTCATTGCCATGCCTCTGACCATAGCGGAATAGCAATGCTCATGCGGATTGACAAAGGATGGGGTAATATATCCGCCTCCGGCATCCAGAAGCTCGGCATCCGGATACTCCGCAGTAATCTCCGGTCTGGTCCCCACAGCCAGAATCTCCGTATCCGTATATGCTACTGCGCCATTACTAATAAAAGCGTCCTTTTCATTTTCTGTTACAACTGTACCACCATAAATGACTTTTATCTTCTTATTCATCTTTATTCTCCCTGATATTCAGTAATTTTGCCAAAATATACCTTAAAAGCCTTTTCCAGAGTCTGGTTCATTTCTTCTTCCATGTGTCTGTATGCCTGAAGGAATTCTCTGCCCTTATCGGTAAGCTCCGTTCTTCCACCGCTTCTTCCTCCCCTGCAACTGACAATCAACTGTATTCCAAGATCACTTTCCGCACGCTTTAAGATTTTCCAGCCTTTGGAATATGCCATTCCCATTCTGGCGCATCCTTCCGCCAAAGACGCGGTCTCGTCAATCAGCTCCATAAGCTCTGCTGTTCCAGGTCCGAAGGAAGTTCCCTCCCGAAAAACCTTAAGCCTTGCCTTATATTTTAACGCTGCCGTATCTGATTCACACATCAGATCTTCCTCCTATCGATTTAAGCTAATACTAAAATACTTCGAAACAATCAGGACAATTTTTCCAGATTCACCCAGATTGTTCCACCGCATGCCATTCCTTCCTCTTGTGCATCGATCCCTGACATATCCACCTGGATCAGCTTAGTCTCATCGCTTTCCTTTCGCAACATATGTCTTGCCTCACGGATAACCTCACTCTCCATGCAGCCGCCACCAATCGTTCCGACAATTCTTTCATCCGGAAAGACAATCATCTTCGTTCCGATTTCGCGAGGTGCTGATCCCCGCCGCGCAATAATAGTTGCCAGAGCAACCTCAATCGCAGGCTCCTCTTCCCCGGACAATATGTGAAGTGACTTTGTATCATAGCCCGTGCTTTTTTTTATTCCGCTTCTCTCCTTGATAATCTCTGCCCATACAGATACCGCAATCTCCTGCGGGCTTTCCGCTCCTATCGTCATTCCGATTGGCGAGTGAAGCTCCTCCATCTTTTCTTGAGCATACCCCTCCTGTTCCAGCATCTGCTTTAACAGAATCACCCTTCTCTTACTGCCCATCATGCCGGCATAGGCATACTCTTTCTTTAGTATTTCTCTCAGACAGTCCGCATCCCATTTATGTCCTCTCGTAACAACCACAAAATATGTATTTGAATCACTCTTCATTTCCGACAGAGCATGTACAAATTCATCACAGATTACCTCATCTGCTCCGTTGTTCATTGCTTCATTCGCAAAAGACAGCCTGTCCTCTATAACGGTAATTGTAAATCCGACCATTTTGCCAATCTTCAATATTGCATTAGAAACATGGCCGCCTCCGCAGATTACCAGATGTGGCTGGCTTCCTATTTTTTCGCAATAGACCTTGTTTCCATCCATTTCCACCAGTTTGCTGGTCAAAACCGGCAAAAATAGTCTGCTATTTCTATATAAAAAGGAGTCCTCCTTTCTTGTAATTCCATCTGCTGCAATAACCGCATCACCAGACAAAAGCATTTTTTCGCCTTTGTTCGCTCCTTCAACAATCATAAGAAGTACAAGATCCGGTCTATCTTTATTTTCCTGCAGGCTTCGATAAAAATTCTTTTTCATATGCCAAGCCTTCCTTTCTTTTCACATACTCTTTTACTTTTTGATAATCCTCAACTGTATCCGCATCTATTAGAATTCCTTCATCCATGACTTCTATATTCTGTATTTCTATATCTGCCGCCTGAAGTGCTCCCTTTAAGCCCATTTCCCCTGTATACGCTATAAGCTGGTCGATCATATCGCTGCTTATCAGCAAAGGATGCCCTCCGCGGTTCTGGAAGACAGGCTTAGTAACTTTGCCTTCAGATCTCAATAATAAATTTAACGTTTTTTCCGAAAACAATGGAATATCAGCCGGCAAAACAAAAAAGCGGTCGCATTGCCCCTTTATCCGTTTTAATCCAATCTTGATTGTATCGAACATCTCAGAGCTGTGATATTGTTCATTTCTTATGCACACGATCTTTCCTTCAGGATCCCTGTTTTTTTTATATTCCTTGATATAATGTTCCAAGCGTTCCGCTTCATTTCCTGTGACAATCACAATAGGTGACAGCCCCATGCCGACAAATTTATTCAGTTGATAGGAAATCAGTGTTTCGTCTCCAAGCGGCAAAAGTGGCTTGAAAGTTCCCATTCTTGACGACATCCCGGCTGCTGCAATAAGGACTCCTGTTTTTTGCATATTTCTTTCAACCGCCAATCCATTAGTTTTCTTTCTAGATAGCAAAAAAGAGGCCGGCTCCTGTAAGCAACTGACCTCTCTGTCATTTCACATTTTATTATTCTATTATAGCATCACATTCCCCGGTGTCAAGGACAGGTGCTTTTCTATAACACCCCAAGACTCTTTGGCTTTGTTTCTTGAGATATTATTCTTCGATACCCTCCAAATATGCCTCACGATAATCGCTTTCGTCCGCAAATAACAGATATGCACCGTCCAAATAACCCATATATCCGCTGTCTACCGTATATCCCTTCATTTCTGTATTCTCCTTTCCTGTTTCTGAAAAGGATTATCGCAAATGATATGGGTAATAAAACGGACATCATGTCTTTGCTA